>JAOPTX010000041.1:0-5982 GCA_051532055.1 Fibrobacterales bacterium
GGTATATTATATAAGAGTCCATTATGAGGATAATTAAAAGAAAGACACTTCTTGATTTCTACTCTCAAAAACGATACCTCGATTCAGAACAGGGACTGCGTACATGGTTTTCTGAGGTATCACATGAAAACTGGGAGAATTCTAACGATGTCAAAGCAAAGTATGCAACGGCAAGTATTGTCGGAGACAGCAGAATTGTGTTTAATATTTGCGGTAATAAATATCGACTCGTTGTGAGAATAAATTACGATTACCAAATTGTCTATATCCGCTTTATTGGAACCCATAAACAATATGACTCTATAGATGTAACGGAGGTATAATATGAATATCAGACCTATTAAAACCGAAGAAGATTATGAGTACACCCTTGAGCTCATAGACTCTCTGATGAATGCAAAAAAAGATACCCCTGCAGGCGATAAACTTGATGTACTGGTTACGCTCGTAGAAAAATACGAATCTATCCATCACCCCGTCCCCCCACCTGCCCCTCTCGAAGCTATTAAAATTAAAATTGAAGAAGAGGGATACACAAAGTCAGACCTTGCCAAGGTTTTCGGTGGTAGAAACCGAGTATCAGAGGTGCTTCAAGGTAAAAGAGCACTCAATTTAAAAATGGTAAAACGGGTACATGATGAGTTTAATATTCCCTATGAGCATCTTATTGCATAGGAGTATCACCCCACGGCCATCTTACCCGCACTCTGCCAAAGCACCGGAGGAATAGGATTCTCAAGCAACCATTCAATTGACATAGGCTGAGACCCACGATGCGCCTTATACTCCACCCTCCCCAAAAACCAGTACGTATCAGTCAACCCAAACGCATCTTTATGAGAATCCCGTACAAACAGCAGCATATCCCTGCCATCACCCATCTGATTAATATACTTTTGCCCTCTCTCAGACTCGGGGCGGGTGACGTTTTGGGTTTGCCAGTGAAAGAGGCTTTCGCTGATAGCATAATCCTCATAGGAGGTTGTGGCAGAAAAGTGTTTATCTGACTTATTGAGGGTCACCAACATCAGCATGCTATTCTGCTCTTTGAGCTCGACGACTCCCTCTCTCCAGCTTGAGGCTTTCTCTGGTGTGTTCAGGCCTGTCAGAGATTTGAGCTGTTCACGGCTATAATACCCATGCACAAACAACCCCGCAATCCGTGAATCTCCTAAGGGCTGCACAATATGATCAACCCGTTCTTTGAGGGCGTAGAGCAGTTCTTGGAGTTCTTGCTTAAACCTCGGATAGGTATTCAGGGAGGCCCTGTTCTTAAGTGCTTCTCTCATACTGGTAAACCCAGCATCACTCAGCTTTTTTTGCCAGATATCATAATAGAAGGTCAAGAGATGGACCATAGGTATTCCGTGGCTCTTTAAGAATCTACCCTTGAGGCTCAATTTAATAAGTTTGCATCATCCATATTTCTTACTCATAAACGCGCCATTTATGTTTACAGCTATAGCAGCGATATTTAAAATTGAAGAATCTGAATGAAAATAGTGCCACCAGCCAGCCAATCAGCATATAAGGATTCAAAAAAACGACAGCAGTTGCAACGCCGATAAAGAGTAAACCATTTTTATAAAAGGTACCATCATTTTTAATATTAATTGAGTTACACTCTGGGCAAATATCATTCGCCCCTACATCATCATCTTTTGTATCGGGTTCGCTCGACATCTGTTCATCAATTATCTGCAATGATTCTTTATAATCCTCATCACGAACCATCACCTTAATACCTTGTGTCACATTTATCAAAAAAGGATCAGCACTTACTGCTCCATCATCAAAAACTTCAGCCTCAATTTCGGAATTCACTAGGAGCTGTTGAATTATTGTTGCCGTGGCATAGTCTTGGGTATTGTAAACTTGTTTCATAATTTTATTTGGACTGGTATTGTTTTATCATAAGTAGCACCATCACCTAGCTGACCATACTTATTATGTCCAGTAGCCCATAAGGTGCCATCATTTTTTAATATCAAAGTATGACTAGAACCGGCAGAAACGGTCGTAACATTAGTCAAAATCTGAATGGGGGTACTTTTACTTAATGTAGTACCATCGCCTAGCTGACCATACTCATTATATCCAGTAGCCCATAAGGTGCCATCATTTTTTAATATCATAGTATGATAACTCCCAGCAGAAATGTGCCTTACACCAGTCATTACCTGAACTGGAGTAGATCTATCTACTGTAGTACCGTCACCAAGTTGGCCGATATAATTAGAGCCAGTCGCCCATAAGGTGCCATCAATTTTTAATATCATAGTATGACTAGAACCGGCAGAAACCTTCTTAACATTATGCATTACCTGAACTGGAGTACTTTTATCTTCTATAGTACCATCACCAAGTTGACCACTATTATTATATCCCGTCGTCCATAAAGTAGAATCAGCCTTTACTATCAAGGTATGATCATATCCAGCTGAAACAGCCCTAACATCTGACATGATCTGTAATGGGGTGCTTATACTTTCTATTTCCCCAATACCAAGTAGTCCAACGCCAAGTTGTCCATCATCATTGTCCCCCGTTGCCCATAAGGTACCATTTGTTTTTAATATCATAGTATGTTGACCTCCTGCCGTTACAGCTGTAACATTGGTCATGATTTGCTCTGGAGTTCTTTTGCTTGCTGTAGAGTCATCACCGTGTTGCCCATCATAATTATATCCAGTCGCCCATAAAGATCTATCGGTTTTTACTATCATGGTATGGTTCCCTCCCGCAGAAACATCTAAAACACCAGTCATTATCGGAACTGGAGTAAACTTATTCCTATCTTTACCGTTACCAAGTTGATAAAAAGAATTATCACCAGTTGCATATAAGTTACCATTTGACTTTAATATCATGGAATAGTCATCACCAGCTGATATTTGTTTAATAACATTGGTGGTAGGATCGTCAGCAAAAAACTGAATTTGTACTGGGGTACTCTTATCTACAGATGTACCATCACCAAGTTCACCATATTCATTGTCCCCTGACGCCCATAAGGTACCATCAGCTTTTAACATAACGGTATGGCGTCCACCAATAGAAACAGCAATTACATCTGACATAACATGTAATGGGGTGCTGGCACCCATCATAGTTCCATCTCCAAATTCTCCTTTATGATTCAGCCCCGTTGCCCATAGGGATCCATCGGTTTTTAATATCATAGTATAATAGGCGCCTACATCAACTGATTTAACGTCTGACATAACCTGAACAGGCGTACTTGTACCTTCATTAGTACCATCACCAAGTTCACCACTACTATTCTGCCCAATCGCCCATAACGTGCCATCAGTTTTTATTATCACGGTATGATCTCTACCAGCAGAAACAGCCATAACATCTGACATTACCTGAAATGGGGTGCTTGTTTTTTGGATAGAATCATTACCAAATTGACCATGACGATTATATCCTGTTGCCCACAAGGTACCATCTGTTTTTATTATCATCGTATGAAAATCCCCAGCAGAAACCTCCATAACATTAGTCATAATTTGAACTGGGGTACTTTTACTTATTGTAGTACCATCGCCAAGCTGACCATACTCATTATATCCAGTAGCCCATAAGGTACCGTCATTTTTCAATATCATGGTATGATTAGTCCCTGTTGAAACACTCATAACATCGGTCATGACCTGAAAAGGGGTACTTGTCGATTGTATAGAGTCAACATCAAATTGACCTTGTATATTCGAACCTGTCGCCCATAAAGTGCCATCGTTTTTTACTACCATAGTATATCTATATCCTGCGGAAACAGCTGTAACATCGGTCATAACCTGTACGGCACCACTCCTATTTATAACAGTACCATCACCAAGCTGACCATACTCATTATATCCAGTAGCCCATAAGGTGCCATCTGTTTTCACTATCATGGTATGATTAGCACCAGCAGAAACTTGCTTAATTTCAACACCATTAGTTTCAGTGGTATCATCTCCACTTCCAGAATCAAAAAAACAATGAGTACATAGTGACGCCGTAAGTATCAGCGTAAAAAATGATAAAATCTTCATAATAGTCCTAAGCCCGAATATGATGTAAAAATAGAAACCTATTTTACAGGCCTCTAAAGTATATAAAAGGTAGTAATTTGACGGAATTCGTTAATGTTTACCCAGGGGAAGCAAAACCTATCTCTACTCTGTGATCTTTATCAGCATACAAGACAACCCTACCCCACGGCCATCTTACCCGCACTCTGCCAAAGCACCGGAGGAATAGGATTCTCAAGCAACCATTCAATTGACATAGGCTGAGACCCACGATGCGCTTTATACTCAACCCTCCCCAAAAACCAATAGGTATCAGTTAGCCCAAACGCATCCTTATTAGAATCCCTCACAAACAGCAGCATATCTCTGCCATCACCCTTCTGATTAATATACTTCAGCCCTCTCTCAGACTCGGGGCGGGTGACGTTTTGGGTTTGCCAGTGAAAGAGGCTTTCGCTAATGGCATAATCCTCATAGGAGGTTGTGGCAGAAAAGTGTTTATCTGACTTATTGAGGGTCACCAGCAGCAGCATTGCGTTCTGATCTTTCAGATCAGCGACTCCCTCTCTCCAGCTCGATGCCTTTTGTGGCTTATTGAGTTGAGTCAGTGACTTCAGCTGTTCTCTACTATAATGCCCATGGACAAACAACCCCGGAATCCTCGAATCTTCGAGGGGTTTCACAATATGATCGACCTTTTCTTTGAGGGCATAGACTAATTCTGAGAGTTCTTGTTTAAACCGCGGATAGGTATTCAGCGACTGAACGCCTTCTTCGAGGGAATGAAACCCAACATCACTCAGCTTCTTTTGCCAGATATCGTAATAGAAGGTCAGGAGATAGGTTTCACTCGTGTTTACCTGTAGTGCATCAAAGTCTGCTGCAATCAAGTCGCTCATAAAGGTGAGGTATTCCATACCATCTACATGGACTATTCTGCGCAGTGCACGGAGGAGAAACAGTTCTTGCGGTCTAATGGCTTGGTCAAACCGTTCTCGTGTCTCTTTGAGTATCTCCCAGCTATTCTTCTGGCTATAGAGAATCCTCAGGTCGAGGTTGTGGTGGGTAATAAAATTATGAATGGTCAGCTCTTGCTCTGCAACCTGTGTCGTAAAGAAGCTGATTTCACGGCGAAGCCTGCGCGCGTTAAATATCTGTTGTTTGATACTATCTAGGATATACTCCTCGGACTGCTCATCCATCCTGATAATGCAGCCAGCCGGGAGGTGTGGAAAGTTATGCTCAATCTCATCTTGTATGCGGGTAGTGGTCTTCCCTACCAGGGCTCTAAACTTCTCGGCGAAGTTGTAGTTCTCATTGGCTTGATTTACGAAGTCGAGTACCGTGAGGCACTCTTTATCGTCCGCAAGGCGTAATCCTCTGCCTAATTGCTGGAGGTAGACTGTGAGACTCTCAGTAGGCCGGAGAAAGAGAACCGTATCTATCTCTGGTATATCAATCCCTTCATTAAAGATATCGACCACACAGAGGAAGTTAATCTCTCCTGATCTGAGTTGTCTCTGATACTCGGCTCTATCAGTTGGATTGGTCGATCCGGTCAGGCACTGTGCACTCAAGCCCGCCTTGGTCATCTCTGTGGCCATAAATTCGGCGTGAGAGACACTCACACAAAAGCAGAGCGCACGGGCCAAATAGGGATCACTCAGGTAGTACCGAATAGCTTCGACAATTCTATATACCCGTGTCTGGGTCGAAAGTGATTGCCCCAGCTCTTCTTGTTTATATTTACCTGCTACCCACGGCACCGTTCTCAGGTCCACCGATGCATCGGATATACAGAAGTAGTTGAAGGGAGAGAGGAGTTTTAGTTTGAGTGCATCGGGGAGTCGTATTTCTGCGGCTATCTTATTGCAAAAATCAGGGAGCAGGCTTATGCCGTCCATACGTTCTGGCGTTGCCGTCAGCCCCAAGAGGATAGTTGGGGTACACCGTTCCAAGA
>JAOPTX010000042.1:0-175100 GCA_051532055.1 Fibrobacterales bacterium
TTGGTAATCCGTCAGATTTAGGCGCACAGCCTAGTTATAGTACCACTGGTGGTGGTTGGATTAAAGATGGACATTTTAATGCTGAAACTGCAGGGATCTACACTTTGACTATGAGTGTTGGTTCGGTGTCAGGAACTGCAACAGTTACTGTTGTTGAAGCTGGAACAGACCTCGTATCTAATGGAGATTTCAACAATGGTACAACCAACTGGTTAATTGATGGATACAATGGTGCATCTGTGAGTGGCTATGTAAACAATGGCGAATACACTGCTGCTATTAGTAATGGTGGAACTAAAGCATGGACTATTCAGATGAAACAAAATGCTATTTCGCTCGTTCAAGGAAGACAATACACCATCCGTTTTGATGCACGTGCAGCGTCTAATCGTACTGTGGATGTTAAACTTGAAACTGATGGGTCACCATGGGATAACTATGGTAATCTTTCACCGACAGCTATAACTACAACAATGGCTACCTATGAACACACCTTCACTATGAATACTACTGATTTGAATGCACGACTGGTGCTCAATCTTGGTGGTAACAGTGCGGATGTGGTATTCGACAATATCGAGGTTATTGAAGTTCCTTAAATAATGGAATACACCGCAGATATCATTAAGGCTCGCTTCACTTGGCGAGCCTTTTTTCATTTACAATAATGAGATGAACAACCTGGCGATAGCTACGGATTGTAACCCTCCCATAAAACTATCGATGTTATAAATAGGATATTCTTATTATTCCCTCAGTTGAAATGGGGGTAATTACACTAAAGAATGATAATGGCGTCCGCTTACTGCTAGTAACCATTAACTAAACTGTACTCCTTTATATCTTTGTGAAGAACCCCTAATGTGAATATAATAATGCGTAACATAACAGTAAAATCAACAGTACAGAGAATATGCTTGATACTACTCTCTGTACTGTGTGTTCAGTGTGGATATATGCTGGGTCTAGAAAACGACGGAAGAGCTGAATTGTTATCTGACCATGAACTACAAGGTTGTTGGCAGGCAGATAGCTATAGAGATTGGTATGGTACTGGTGAGTGTATTGAGTATTGTTTTTATAAAAGTACCGCTCGACGATATAGTAATTCCGTAGATGAGTATGGAGATCACAAAGATACCCTAGATTTTATATATGAAATCAATGTATTTAATAACCTCGGTGAGTTTATACATAATCTAGTTCTCAACACATTTGATACTGTAAATAATGAAACCATAATTGGGGGTGATCAATTGATTGCAGTAACAACATCTCAAAATTATATTCATTTTGATGGATTCCATCATGCCTTAGAAGACAATGCATATTATCCTATAGATTCAATTACCGGGTTAAATAAGGATGGTAATACATGCAGATAAAATCTTTTTTTGTATTAGTGCTTGTTCTTGTAAGCCTCGGGAGTGCAGGTAATCTATATATCTCTCCAGGTGTTCAGTACACTACCATTACCACTGATCGTATTGTGTATCCACAGTATGTGCCCGGGGTGAGTTTCAGTGTAGGGTATGAGTTTAAGACTACAGAGCACTACCATTTAGCTCTTAGTTCTCGATATATAAGTTCAGGGTATGGGTGGAGTAATCATACCGGATCAGTTGAAAGTACAGTCCGCTCTCATGCTATTGGTGCAGGCATTATAAATCGCTGGATTATCAAATCGTTTGATATTGTATTTGGTTTAGGGTATATGCAGCTACTCTCATTGAAAGATAATGAAGGGAACCCAATAAAGCATAAAAAGCACGGGATTCAGTCTCACAGTGGCATTGGCTATAGACTTTTTTCATGGCTGAGCCTGAGATTACTCTATACTTGGGAAAGCTATTATTTTTATAACAAGAATCCCGGATGGGGCAGAGGATACACCCCCCATGGTTTTCGTTTAGAGTGGTGTGTGTACATTTAAGAACTCTCTTGAGCGTTACAGGGTCCTACTTAGATAATATTGTATGGTGAGCTGATGAGTTCTATAATCTGTAAGTAAAGAATAAAGAATATTCAATGTAAAACTTTTGTGCACTGCGAGTTATGTTTGTAAATGAAGGCCTCTATCTCCCGGGTTTGCTGAGAATATTGAAAAAGTGATTTCTAAAATATAAACCTTAATTTTGTCAAGACTTATAATTTTGTTGCAATCAATATTTGTTTATCGTTGGTGAACATTACTTAAAGAGAATTCATACCATTCCTTTTTAACAAGAAATGCATAAAATACATTTGCCAATGTAACGTAATAATTTTTATTACCCATACAGTTATGCTCATTTTCTAATCAAATACATAAGGAACACAATGTCAATATTTAAAAACAAGACACTTTTAGGGGTTACAACTTTTAGCGCAGCACTCATGTTTTTTAGTGCATGCACTGACTCTCCTCTATCATCAATAAGTACAGATTCTAATGAAAAAGTAGAAACCTCTATTCAAGAAGGTTATACCAAAAATGATAATACACATGCTATTGAAGAGATGACAACACCATCTATTGTAAAAAAAGGTACCAGTGAGCAATTACCAGTTATTGGATATGTAGGTAGAAATATTGGTGATCACTCAATAAATATGGATGATGAAGACTATAAAAATGCTAGTGAAATGATTTGGAGTAGCGAGGCAAGGTCTGAAGAAACTGCTTTCAGACAAATCGGAGGGTTTTTAGAACAAACAACAATAACGTTCAACACCTATGAAGTTTCTGAATTAGAAAGAATAAATCAGGACTATGCAGTCTTATCGGTATCTGGCGATTGTCCAACCAATGGATATAAATTTACCCGTTATTTTGACAATCAAGATTATAATAACAAAAACTCAATTTCTGGAGATTTTGAAAACATTTGGCAAACACCAGGAAACACGTATATCTCCTTTTGTTTAGTTTTAGCTGACCCAGATAGTAGGTCCAAGTCACCATACCATTTTGGTACTAGTAATCTAATTTTGGGAGTTGGTGATGACACAGACTTTGGAAGGGGCTACATTTATATTGATGACGAAGATTCAAGAAACGCAAACAGATGGGACACTGATCACACCGACCTCCTCCCTCGTATGCAAGAAATCGTATCCGGTGGTAGAAATACAAAAATACATATCCGCTGCTCAGCTTATCAACCAACTCTAAAAGATTAGCTAAAAACAAAAGAGACACGCCATATACAAAAAGCAAGTCGAAACTATTTCCGGAGATAGACTTGCTTTTTCGGTTGCTCATATAGGAATGTAACGAGGGGGTTGCTTAGAGGGATGTGAAGCACGTTAGATAATTACAGGTCAAATCAAATAGGCTCTCAAACGTCTACCAACTGTATGGTTAATAATGCTCGGTTACCATACATTTTTTTGTCCATTCATAAAAACGAGTGACTCTTCGAGTGCATTATCAAATATAAGGTTATTGAAAAATGGTTGGAGACGAAGGTCTGCACGGGTTTTATTATTACGTGCCCTGTATTGTGGAGCAGTGGCATCTATAATGGTGTCCATGAGTGTGTAGCATTTGAATGAACCCAGATAGAGAAAATCAATTCCAGACTCAATGTTCAATGGAGCAATAGGAACAGTGACTGTCTTTGCTTTGGTGTTATTAGTTGAAGGATATTTAAATGAAATACCTATTATCGTTTTAGAACTCCCAGAAATGATATCAAGGAAATAACCAGAGCTTATGCCGTGATTTGATGGTTTTATGATAATATTTTTTGTTGCGTTAGGGGTATAGAGGACTGTTGAGTCAGGACTTTGTATATGCGTATAGAGGAGCGCTATTTCAGCTTGTAATTCGTTCACATGAATAAATTCGCCATAAATAATTGTTTCACTAGCTGAAAGTGTTTCAGTAGAGAGCCTTGTGGTAACCAAAGTGCTACATGAACAAAAGAATAAAAAAAGTATCCATTGAAAGCGCATTAGAACATCTCCAGTCTATAAAAGAGTGAGAGTGAAAGTTTAAAGTATAAATGCCCTGTAGAGCCTCGGTTGTTTTTTATAGAATTATCTAATGTAGGGTCATTGAAATGAAACGTTCCCAATGTCATACCCAGTTCCGTATTAATAGAGGCTACATTGAATAATCGACATTCGTTCCCCAAGGCGATATTGACAATTGGACCATCTTTTAAAAGTGTGATGTCAGAAACTGGCATTTCTGGAGTTGTAGAAATTTTATCACTAAATTTTTGGGTACCATAACCAATTTTAAAATAAGGAAATTGTTCTGTTCCATTTTGAAAAAGGATTTGTTTGCCTAGGGAAAAGTATGCAAGAAATTGATCAATGGTAATTGTATACTTATTGATAGTCTGGGGTGAACCATTAAACAAGTCGTTATTTACACGATATTCAAATTGAGAATATTCTACACCAAGTTTAAGAAAACGGCCCCAGTGGATATAGAATTCATAACTAATGGGGAACTGCTTTATTTCAGCTATATCTGAAAGGTCAATGTTTACCTTTATTGGTTCAAACATAGCTTCATGAACGGTATTAGCTTCATCCTCATCAGTATTGGGGGGAATTACAACTAGGAACCCAATATTAATACCAAAATCAATTTTTTCTTTTGAACGTTCATAACGTTGCCATCGAGACTTAGACTCGTCACCAGTCAGAGTTATTGCCGAAACAGATGTTAAAAATAAAAGTGGCACTATGATAAAAAGTCGGAGCATATTACTTGAGGTTTCATTCGTCTCTCCAAATATAATTAAGTTGGTACCTTATAGTGACTGAACCCATATACCAACCAAAGAGATGTCGTTAGCTCGCCTTGCTTACGATACGTAAGCATAAATCATTTTCTAACATGATAAACAGAGGCCCGTAGGGCCAATTGCTGTTCCAATTTTAATATATTTTAGTCTTTATTCGAGGGCCTTTATGAATAAAATCTTTAAACTTATGGGACTATATCTAGCTATTGCATGGAGTACCGCAATGGCAGGAACTTTTTCTGGTACAGGGACAATCAGTGACCCTTACCAAGTCAAAAACTATACCGATTTACAAAATATAGAATCAGATCTAACAGCTCATTATAGAATCGTTAATGACATTGATGCTTCTGTATCTCAGAGTGGTGGCTTTATACCTATTGGAGAGAAGGCTCGTTTTCAGGGTTCTTTAGAGGGTGGTGGCTTTTCTATAACTCATCTCATTATTAAAGGTACTGTATCACCGGATTCAATAGGTCTATTCAAACATATAGATACCTCAGGCGTTGTCGATAGTATTCTTCTCCATGTAGAGATAGAGGGTGACTCAATTGTTGGCGGTATAGCTGCTGTTAATAATGGAACAATATCTAATAGTGTTGTTCATGCTACTATTAAAGGAAATCATACTGTAGGAATTTTTGTTGGAGTCAATGATGGGCTTATAACGAACAGTCACAGTAAAGGCATGGTTTTTGGTGCTGATAGTATTGTCGGTGGAATAACGGGAATTAATAAACAAACCATTGAAGAATCGGTAAGTTATGCTAAGGTGGATGGGGTCCATAATATTGGAGGGATAGCGGGAATAAATAAAGGTTCTATTGTTCTCACTTCAAGTACTGGATCTGTAGATGGACGTGCACAAGTTGGTGGGCTCGTGGGTTGGAATGAAGCTCGTATTAATAAATCATTCAGCAGCGCGACAGTTAAAGGTGGAGGAAATGTTGGGGGACTTGTTGGGTTCCAATATAGAGGAACTATTGAAAATTGTTATAGCTCTGGATTTGTTGACGCCAGTTATGCCGGTGGACTTATTGGCACTTTCTATTCTGGTGTCGTAAAATCAAGTTATACGGTTAGCCGAAGCCGGTATATTGAAATGGGCTGGGCAACTATGGGAGCGGCGCACGGACATGCATATTATGATGTTGACAAATGTAAGGTTGAAGGTGTGTATTGGAGTTCAGAAATTGCCTCTTGGGCATGGTACTCAAATACAGGTATATATTGGGATACTATCACAACCGATTTGTCCAAAGATCAATTTTCTCTCAAGAGTTCTTTTAAAGAATTTGATTTTGACTCAATATGGGTCATGAAAGAAGGCACGGGTTTTCCTGAGCTTCGTGGTTTAACAAATGCTCCTTTTGGGATTAATGATACCTCATCAGAATTTACAGATAATAGTAGTTTTACAGGGTATCTTTCAAATGATATCATGGCAGATGAGGTTCCAATAACAGTGTATCAATTAACTGGGTATTCTGAAATACCGGGTTCGAATGATGATATCATGATTCTGTATAGGCCTGGGGTAATATATTCAAATAATGATACCGTGTGGGGAGGTGCAGCGTATATTACCAGTCCCTTTGATAATGAGATCACTCTTTCATCCTATGACGATTTGAAAAAAATAGGTAACGACTGGAAGTACCCTCTCAACGGAAAATACACCCTTACCAATGACATTAATGCACGCGATTCAAAATATGAAAATTCTGGATTAGGGTTTGAGCCAATAGGGTCTTTTGAAGGTAAGTTTGAAGGCACTTTTGATGGTGCAGGTTACAGAATTTATAATCTGTATATAAATAGACCAACTAAAAGAGGTGTAGGCTTATTTAGTGTGTTAAGCAGAAATGCAACAATTATGAATATTGGCATCGATGGTGATATTACTGGTAGAAATTCTGTAGGAATCCTTGCAGGCTCCTATAGTACAGAAATTGGGGATACCATTACTATAAAAAACACTTATACGAACGGTAAAGTAATGGCAAGGGGGCGTACAGATAATGATGGCTATGACGTTGGGAGATTTGTTGGGGAAACTCCAGTAAGTGGTGTTAAAATAC
The DNA here is from genome assembly GCA_051532055.1 of Fibrobacterales bacterium. Lineage (GTDB taxonomy): Bacteria > Fibrobacterota > Fibrobacteria > Fibrobacterales > JAOPTW01 > JAOPTW01. The sequence goes on from JAOPTX010000042.1 coordinate 6,827, forward strand.
AGGATAGTTATAGTACAGCCCTTCTTATGAAAACTCACGTTAATAATTACAATGAGATGGAGGAGTTCAGTTTTTCAGCAGGGGAATTGGAGCATACAAGTAGCGATGTACTGCGAAAACTCAGCCCTGTAGTAACTAATGTTTTTGCTCTTAGTTATAACATTATATTTGATAAGTATTATAGATTTGATAGGACTGATTATTGTTTATATAAATATACTTCTGAAGGGCCTACTAGTATTGAGCTCGAAGATACACTTTCAATAAAAAATCATTTAACTAGGGATTCAATTTCCTGGGATCTTGAGCAAGGGTATTTTCCGTCATTAAAAGCGGTTAACGATCCACCCATGGGAGTACCTGATAGATTTGCAACCTATCATGTAAATACCGATTTAGAAGACGTTCTTGTGAATGACTATGATGCTGAGAATGATTCGATACATACCGCTCAATTTATGGGTTATTCTTATTTAAACAGTACTAGAGACTCACTCAGTTTATTGTACCGGCCTGGCTCAGTATTAAAAGAAGGTGATACGTTGTGGGGAGGAATGAGTTATGCTATTGCTCCTTGGGATACTATGGAGATCAGCTCCTATGAAGATTTAAAAAAGATTGGGAATCATTGGAATTATCCTCTAAATGGAGTGTATAAACTAACTCAGAATATCAATGCCATCAATTCTAGATATGAGGCAGATGGTAAAGGATTTTTACCAATAGGTAATGCTCAGCTTGACTCTGTTCTTTCTGACACTGTCTCTGGAGCCTTTATGGGCTCTTTAAATGGTAATGGCCACGTGATCTATAATTTGTATATCAATAGGCCTGATGAAGACCGTGTGGGTTTATTTCGGGATATTAATGGGATAGGAGAAGTGAGTAATGTAGGAATCTCAGGGTCTATAACAGGCCGGAACTATGTAGGGGCGCTAGCCGGTGAATCACAACGTCATAGATATTTATTGTCTAATGTATATAATTCAGCAACGATAACAGGAAAGAAGTATGTGGGTGGTTTGGTGGGTAATTCACAGACACCATCATATAACTCTTATAATACTGGTATTGTAAAAGGTAATACTTATGTTGGAGGGTTGTTTGGGGATCCGCCTGGAATTGCTACAAAAAGTTATAGTATTGGTAGGTTGACAGGGGATGATGCTGGTGGGGTGTTTGGCGATAACTATGGGCCTACAGACCCTCATTCCTATTGGAACATAGCTCTTTCTAAAAGTAATGTGGCACATAGTGGAACCAGCTTGACCTCATCTAAAATGAAACAAGAAGGCTCATATGAAAAATGGGATTTTACAGATATTTGGGGAATAAAACAAGACGTTAGTTATCCCTATCTAAGAAATATGGTAAATGCACCTATTGCAGTAGAAGATTCATTAGTAATAAAAAAAGAAACTGCTATTACTGTCTTTTTACATAACGATTTTGATTTTACTTTAAATTCTCTACCTGCTATTATTTCTATCGATTCAATAAAAGGTGCGGGCTCAATTAAAGATGATACTCTTTTTTCCTTTACTGAGAATATAGATAAGGTAACCGCCTCTGTAATATACCGAGCAGGTACGATATTGTCTAATGGCGATACTTTATGGGGCAATCAAGCGTTTGCAGAGCTTACGAACCATATCAATGATCGTCCTATAGCTCATGATGATAGTTACAGTATGAATGAAGATGATGTACTTGCAATTGAACGTGATTCTTTTTTGGAAAATGATAGTGATGTAGATTTAGACAGTTTGTCTTTCAAGGTAATTGGAGAACCGAGTAATGGTGAATGCCGTTGGTCATCATGGGGAATATACTATGAGCCATCTCCAGATTGGAATGGTACCGATACTATTATTTATTCTATATCTGATGGGGAATACTTTGATACGGCACAAGTGGTAGTTACAGTACTCCCTGTTGATGACCCTATACTCATCGGGGAGCTTCCTGCTGAAATCGTGTATTACCCAAAAAAGAGTTTGGGTGAGCCAATTTTAACAATTGTTGCTGATGACATAGACCGTGACCCTATTACCTATGACGTCGCAGGTATTGATAGGGGGAGTATAAAGATTATCGATAATCAACTCTATTTGGCTGATAGCTATGTACCTCCAGAAAATGGTGATACATTGAATGTAATACTTATTGGGATTACTGAGTTTACAAGTGATACTACTGAGGTAACTATTATTATACCGACATCCGATGTTTCTTTGAGTAGTGGCGGTGAAGTGCTTTCAGGTTCTTCTCAATCCAAAGATTTGATTGTGGGGGATACTACTGTGCATCTTTCTATTAACAACTCACGCTTAGGGATCTTTTCATATCAGTTGAACAGAAGTGTTTTTTCCATAGAGGCTCAAGGTGACTACCACGTAAAAATCTATACAATACTAGGGAATCTAGTTATGGAAGTGTCAGGTACTGGTCCGCGTAACTTTTATAACCGCGAAACATTAACAGAGTCGGTATATGTGTTAGTTTTTGAATCAATCACCTCTGGGTATAGTCAGAGACGATTGATATCAGTTAAGTAGGTGGAGGGGGCTCGGGCTTATGCCGCGCGCCTCAGCCCTAATAGTTAGCAAGTATAACCAATAACAAACCCCTGTAATAATGCGTGGCATCAATTTTACTCATTGGTTATTTTGACCTGAGAAAAAGTACTATAACCATGGGTTATTGCTGTTCTCGACCCGTTCTCCAGGGTAAATGAATGTAAATAGGAACTCCTCTTCAAGTTATCACCACAATTACAGTATATATTATCTCTATAGAAATAGGGCAAAGTTCTTAGGACTAAAATCTGTATTATTTACGTTTAGGGGGGGGAGTTTTGATAGCATTGAGATCTGTTATTCTCGTATCAATATATATAACGTTTTTTTTAACGGCATGTTCAGAGGCAATTGGTGACATTTCTACTTTGGAATCTTCAGATGAGACCATGAGTAGTTCAGGAAAAATTCAAATGGTCGATTCTTCTGTTGAAGAGCCTTTTGAAAGTTATTCGCTTGTTGATCCTAAAGATATAACAGGTTATACGCAGAGTGCCTTTAGTAGTGACGTATCAACTGATTCCATAACCGTGTCTTCAGAAAACACTCTGACATCCAGTAGTGTCATTTTCAGTAGTAATGAAGGAGTATCAAGTTCGAGCATCGCGCTCAGCTCTTCATCTCATGAGGCTACAGCAGCAGAAAAGCGGGCGATACTCAATGATGCAATTGATTATGTCTTTAACGATGAGAGCGAACCAAAAACATTTAATATTCTGATAGACCCAGCAGATCTTTCTGCTATGGATGCAGCGCCCAAACAAGAGGTCTATTACCCCGGTCACTTGGTTTTTGAAAACGATACTATTCAAGAGATTGAAGTGCGCTATAAAGGAAGTTATGGAGCATGGATTTTTTGCACTGACGGCGAGGGATGGGATAATAATGGGGCAAAAACCTGTGTTAAACTTTCGATGAAAATTAAGTTCAATACAGATTTAGATCCTGAGAGAAAATTTTTTGGTATGAAAAAGATTGCATTTTACCATATGCACTTCTATAAAGATCAACTCAGAGATAGGCTTGCCTATTGGATGCATAGAGAAATGGGCCATGCGGCTCCCCGAGTGGTGCATGCCAAGGTTAAAATTAATGATGAGCTTGTAGGGCTTTTTGCTATGATCGAAAATATTGATGGATGGTTTACCCGTGCCCATTGGGATGACGGGGAAGGGAATGTGTATAAAGAAGCCATGCCGTTTATATCTAATAAAGTACAGTCTAATGAAGCGTTGAACGAAAAACTGAAAACAAACGAAGATGAAAATCCAACACATACTATATGGCAAGGGCTCGAAGGAGATCTTTTGAACGCACATGGAGCCGAGGCGGTTAAAGATGTATTGAGAAAATGGTTTAATGTTGATGAGCTGGTTAATACGGTGCTCACTTCTGCAGCGATAGACCATTGGGATAGCCCATTCTATAGGGATAATGGCCATAACTCATATTGGTACGCAGATACTACTGAAGGTAAGTTGTTTGCAATTCCATGGGATATGGATAATGCTTCTTTTAAAGCAGGTGAGGGAAACGAGTATGTGAACTTTAATAAGGCAGATGAAATCCGTAATGCACTACAGTGTAACTCGGGGCGTACTAACAAAATGGCAAAATATTGGCTTTGCTTTCCCGATGAGACTAATGCGGCACTTGATAAACTTTTGTATGAGGTGTATCCTCAGATAAACGGTAAGATTGATACATGGGTGGCGCAGATTACCGATGCGCATGATGAGGTCCGCGCTGCTCAACCCGGGTCATTTCCAAATACAGGAGCCCTTACCTATGAAGAATGGCAAAGCAGTGTGACGGCAATGAAAAATCAACTTGAACAGGGGTATCAAGTTGTGAAGAGTTGGCGTTAATGTTTTTATCAGGGAACGGCTCGGGGGGTAATAAACATAAATTCAGTGCTACTTACAGCGTAATTACCTTTCCAGGCGCCGAAGACCTTAGGATTTGACACTCCTCGTAGTCATTCCAAAACGACCTTTCATTGTTGCCAGTAAAAGATCGACGTAAGTCGATAGCTCTCCTTTGCTTACCTAGGGTAAACATGTGGAATATTATAGACTCAATTACCACTAGATGTGCTTACACACCCTATATAGATGAGTATTAATAGCTATTTTTCTGACACCATTAAATAAGAAAGAGGGCATCTTTTGAATCTATTAAAAATTACGCTATTACTCACTGCACTATTTATTTTTTTAGGCTGTAGTGAAACAGATGCACTATCGGGTAACGATACAGAAAATATCTATACACTCGAAATAGCAATTCCAAAAAACTTGCATATTGATAGCGTGGTTGTCGAACAGGTTTCGGGCGATTCAATAATCACGACCCGATACTACGATTCAGAATTCTCTATTATCGAATCAGACAGTTCCCTGTCTATGGTTACAATTCCGATCCCTACAGCTTCACTCCATAATGAATTACCTGCTATAGAATATACGGGTTTTTCTTATGATGTAGCCGTGGTTTCAGACCATAAAGATTATGCGGTTACCCAAACTATGGTCGATTATCATAGTAAAAAGGGAGCCAATGATTCGGCTAATGCCGTCTTATTCGATTCTCTTTTTATTGATCACATGCTTCTGCAGGGGAGAGACTTGTCACATCAATTCTATTCAGCATATCGATCTAAAATAGATACTGATACCACGATTCTTATTACGAGCCTACTGGATACTTTGGTAAGTCGTGGAGATGCTCATGCACACACTACTCTAGAAGCAATGCTCCCGCCAGAACTCGACCTACAAGAGACCGTACTCAATAACCCCGAAGTAACCAATGAACAGTATGCTGTTTTTGGTAAAAAGAAATTTCACTTTAAAGGCTCGGTGATTGGTAACCTATTAAATGTATCACACATTGATCTTCAATTCCTTGGTGCCAGCTCAATTGATACCCTTCATATTGAGACCCAGTTGAATTCTACCAATGGACTGTTCACCGCACAACAAGTCATCGATATTTCCCGCATTATGGGACCACACGAAGTTACCGTTCTCGTATATGATCTTAATGAGAAGGTTACGGGGATTTACATTGATTCTATTGCTCTCGATAGCGAAGCACACATTACCTTTCCTCATGTTGATATCACCAATGCACTCCCAAAGGTTACTCTTGCTAAATTAACAGCGGGATATATTAACGATACGGTTCATTTAGAATACCAAATAGTAGATCGATATAATAACCGTGCAGGTCATACGATAGAAGTACAATATGGCACAGGCCCTTTTAGTGTCTTAGAAGATACCATTGTGTCCTTTCAGTTACCGAGTCAACCTCAAAACAATGTTTTTGTTCGGCTAAAAGTAACCGATGGTGATGGTAACATCAGTCTTGATTCAACTCAGATTATAGTAGTAGCGGGACTCCCTGATGTAGCATTTACCACTACTCCACCTGTTGTTGATACCCATGATTCTCTCTATTTAGAATGGAATGGTACCGATAAAAATGGGAGTATTATTAACTATGCCTTATCAACAAATACCATGGATTGGATAGATGCAGGTACTGATACATCAATCACTATTGCACCGTTAACTCAAGTAGGTATGCATGCAATATACGTGAGAGGGGTTGATGATGATTCAAATGTTGTATTTGATTCGCTCATGGTTGAAGTCTTATCAGGTATTCCTGATGTTTCGGTCATAGTGAACAATGATACCGTAACGATCAATGATGCTATTACCATAGAAACTGTAGCCCGTGATACGTTAGGGACCATTGTTTCAATGGCGTGGAAATCAGGTTTTGTTGGCAGCTTTGTTGCGTGCACCCCAGATACAGCCTTTAATGTAGTGGCTCCAGCGCAAGCTGCAGCACACCCTTTTGTGATACGAACTATTGATGATGATTCAGTTGTGGTGTTCGATACTGTTACCGTCGAGGTAATCAATGATGTACCCACAGTGAATATTATCATACGTATGGTTAATAGTACCAGCTTTACCGGTGTTTTTGAGGCGGTTGTAACAGAGGAACTGGGTACAATAGAAGGCTATTTATGGGATTTTGATATGGATGGTGTATACGACGACTCTTCGAAAACCCTCAGTACGACAAGCCATGTTTTCCCCACATTTGGTACATATCAAATTATGGTAATAGCAATAGATGATGATGGAAATAAAGGTGCCAATACGGCAACAGTTAAAGTTGCTGAAATTGAAAACTTTACGGGCTTTACCCTTTATTTAAATGAAGAATTCAGTACGCCCATTTCAATGGGCCCTTCATCCTTAACACCCGCTCACCCCATTTGGACTTGGGGAGATGGGGCAATCACGGGGAGTTATTCACGCTATACCAAAAACAATATCAGTTTTGGTGATAGCACTATGAAATTAACCCTGAGAGATGAAACCATACCGAGTTCCAATTCTCTTATACAATCCGAAATAATTGCAGAACAATTGTTTTCTGGGGGTGAATTACGATCCAATTACAATGATTTTAGATATGGTATCTATAAGGTACGCATGAAAATTCCACCGGTCACTCATTCTACATTCAATACCTTTGGGGCTGTCCGACATTCTCCAGGTATTGGTATGAGAGAAGTCTATTTTGATTATGTTCCTAATCATGATTTCAATCCTGGTGATATTCTGTCCGGTATCATTAATAACACCGATATATACCCTGATACCAATATTAGTTTTGATATGGCTTTTGCTACAATTTATCCGGGGAGTGGTGATAATGACTATAGTGAATTACAGGATTGGTCGCCCAATGATGGTGAATGGCATACCTATACTATTCAGTGGTTACCCGATAGTGTAAGCTGGTCTATTGATGACGTTTTGGTGAGAACCTATAGAGAAGATGTGGCTAATATGGAAGGCAATATTGTACAGATCCCCGATGATTACAGTACGTTTCTCGTGAATTACTGGCTCCCCTCATTTAGCCAAATACCCGATGAATCTGAGTTCCCTCTGGTTGCCGAGTTTGACTGGGTGCGATTCTATCGATGGGATCAAGATGCGCTCATAACACCATTTCACACTCCCATAAGTATTAGTCCCTTGCGATAATGGCCTCTGTGGAAATAAATCAAAATATGTTGGCTCTGGATGAAGGAGAGATTGTAAGCCTCCTTAAAATCCACTCTTTCTATTCCTATAAGTCTCTCGTTGTTTAAGCTATTACTCGCTGTAAATTTTGTTGGCGTTGACTTTACTGATGAGTATCAGAGAATATTCACAATTAAAACGAAGTAATGAGTTGGATCAAGAAATTTCTTCCTTCCATACCGGGTAAGCTATTGTAAAGGTAACTATGTAGGTCTGGTTGCCAGTGTTTATAATCAAGTAGGTTCCTTCCATATACTTGTATTTTAATTTCAGGATATGGTAAAGAAAATATGGTGTGTATATTTAATTGTAAATGGGCTGAGACATCAATAAACGCGTTAGGTGAAGGGTTGAGCGGGAGGACATCAACAGGCGTACGGTCGTCTGGAATCGCTTTGTAACTATCTGAATAAATAACAAAAGATGATAAGGAAAACATTGGGACTTTATAAGAGATTCCACACTTTATTTGGTAATTGGGACTGAGAGTAAAATTTGTAATTGAATCATTGAAAACATTTTGATTCCAGGTTATTGAATTGGTACTAAACCAATTGTTATACAATGTGAATTTACCTTCATACTCAACGCCATACGATACTCGTTCATCCAGATTGTCTTTAAAATTTGAATAGGTAACAACAGTATCTCCAATTGTCACTTCTTTGGGGTGTGAGCTAATGAGATTTTCTGCTATAGCATAGTAGCCCGTGAGTGACGATACAATTTTTGAAGTTGAATACAGGAGTTGAAAGTCATTCGTAGTTATGATTTCAGGCTTCAGTTCGGGGTTCCCTTTGTCCAAGTATACAATAGAAGAATCTGTAGGGCTAGTGATGAAATTATTATATAAATACTCAGGTGGGTTGGGTGTCCGAAATGCTTGAGCCAAAGAGTATTTGATGGTAAATTTGTTGGTTAGATTGTAGAGAGTTGCAAATCTCGGTACCAGTGCCGCAGTATATTTAAAGGGCTTATTGTATTGAAACCCCACATAGAATGCTAGTTTATCAAATACAACATCAAGTTCTGTCATAAATGAGAGATATTGAAAATCATAAGGGATCGTTAAAGTGTTCTTGTCTGATTTAAGTCTTCGATAATGCAACCCTGATTGAATAGAAATATCTTTGTTTATGATATAGTGTATTCTGGCGTCACTGTTGTATTCTATTCCTTCTGTATGGATCAGAGTATTAGAACCCAGAATCCATTTAAATATTTCTCTATGTCTAAAGAACGAACCGTCAACCGAAAGGTTTTTATTCAACTGGTACTTGATAGTAGCGCCGAGCATTTGAGAAAGACTTGTATAATTGAGCTGCGTATATATAGCATTGGGTTCAGTAAATACTTGTTGAAATGAAGGATTAAAGAGATGAGATATGAATTTATTTGAATAAGCATTTTGGTAGAATAGTGTAATTGATTTATACCGTATCTCTGCAAAATAATAATCTTTATTTTCTGGCGTCTGTATTTCGAAGGGTGAATCCGTTATCGTACCAGCTGGATTTGCTGGCTCCAAGGGTAGGGTATGATTTCCATTTGATTTGAGCGCTATGCCATCACTTGAGGCCAACAGATAGTTGCCATGTACGATAACATCGCCAAACTGTTCCCAGGCATCAATACCATAATGACGAGTATTGTATTCTCCAATTTGAAGATTTGTTTGTACGTTATATTCAGGAACGGCATCTTCAGTAATGATGTTAATAACACCGTCAAAAGCGTTATTACCGTATTGGACTGAACCTGGACCTCGTATAACTTCAATTTGCTTTACACGGTTAATAGGGAAGGTATACAGATAATTATAATACGTTCCGTTGCCTCCAATATTCCGTATAGGGAGCCCATCAATGAGGTAAGATATATTCCCCTTTAAAAAATTAAATTCACTTCCTCGTATAGATACAGTATTAATTGAATGTCCGATATTACTCATTACATTAGGAAGCCTGTTAAGGGCCTCGAATACAGTATGTGCTCCAAAAAGTTGGAGTTCTTCTCGAGTTATAATTGAAATTATCCCTGGGACAGTACTGATATACTGGTGTTGTTTTGTAGGGCTATAGACCTTTACATTAAGAAGCTCTTCAAAGGGAATGGTAAAGAGTGAATCGAGAGCTGTATTATTTGCACTTGCTGGAATCACTAGGCAAACACTATAGATAAGTATTAGAAGAGTACTGTTGCATGAACGCTGCAGTTTGGTTAATATTCTCTTTGATACCATAATGGAACCAGCTTTGTTCGTCATTTATTCTACGTATCCACTTCATTATTATAAAGTATAATTATGAAAATGTCCCGATTTTAATTAAAAAAGTGCCATATAAGCAGTATTGACTCTAAGCTATATAAGTTGTACACTTAAGCTAAGTGACTTAACACTGTAACACAGAATTGATAATGGTTCGTTTTGTAAATATATGTGTTTGTATATCATTATTGATATCCATTTGTTTTGGACAAAAAAACATCAATGAAGTTAAGGCTGTTTTTATATGGCGATTAGTTTCATATATTACATGGCCGAAAATTGATAACGATTCTATAGTGTTTTCTGTGTATGGAGATTGCGCTTTTAATGATTTACTGCATAGACTGTCAAAAAATAAAAAAATGAAGGGACGAAAGGTAAACGTTAAAAGTATTCCATATTCGGGAATGGAAGAGAGTGATCTTATTTTTGTTTGTAGTGATTTTAATACATTGCAGGGAATGATTAAGCATTGGAACAAAAAGTCAGTTCTATTAATGGGGGATAGTCCAGCTTTTACCAAACAAGGTATACATATTAATTTTTATGTAGAGAATGAAACCGTCCGGTTTGAATTGAATGAATCAGCCTTGAATGGTGCAGGAATAACCGTTGATTATCGGCTTAAAAAAATAGCACGATTGATAGATTCTAAAGCATTGGAGGGTCAATGATATTTCGATCGGCCCATACCATTCAAAGAACATTAATAAAAATTATTTTGTCTGTAACTCTCTTTTCAATCCTCGCGTTAAGTGCATTTTATAGTATCACTAGTTTCATTACGAGTAAATATAATCTGGCAAATAATGCTCAGCTTCAAGTACATCTCATAAGTGAATACCTTATTACTCCTCTTGATTTTGGGTACACTGATGAAGTGACAGACGTTATTTATAAACTTAAGGAAGTTCCCAATATATCAGATGCGATCGTGTATAACACTCATGGGGCTATTATAAGCGCATATCATAGAGGGGGGGCGTTTGAACCTATTATACCAGACTACGATAATCGAACAATAGTATTTGATAAAGAGTGGCTCCACTTGTTTTACAAAATAACCTATAATGGAGAATACAAAGGACAACTCTATTTTAGAGTAACAACAGCAGAAATATATTCTGAAATCATATCCCATATTTTTACTACGCTTATGGTCTGTGTAGTGGTAATCGCTATTGCATACGCTATGGCTAAGAGCACGCAAGGCATTATTTCCCAACCGATAATAAGACTCGCTGGCGTTACTTCCCAAGTATCTGAAACAGGAGATTACTCTATGAACCTTGAACACAATTATTCCGGAGAAATTGGGATGTTGTATGATGGTTTTTTAGAAATGCTTAATCAAATTAATGTGCGTTCTAAAGAGCGAGACAATGCAGAAATTGAGCTTAAACAGTTTCAAAACATATTAGCTAATACTATTGATTCGATGCCCTCAATAATTATAGGAGTTAATGCTCATGAAGAAATAACGCTCTGGAATAATCAGGCTGAGATCGTGTTGGGTATCAATGCATCCGTAGCGTATGGCAATAATTGTACATTAGTCCTCGCGAAGTATTTTCCTGATTTAACATTGATTAAAAATGGTATTATTAAAAACGAAATTCAGACTTTACGAGTACGGAGTGAGAGAGAGGAAGGGACTGTAATAGAAGATGTTACCGTATTTCCATTAATAGGAGAGGGTGCTTCTGGTGCAGTTATTAGAATAGATGATGTTTCTGAAAAGGTTAAAATGGATGAAACGTTGGTTCAAAGTGAAAAAATGCTCTCTGTCGGTGGCTTGGCAGCGGGCATGGCTCATGAACTCAATAATCCTCTTGGCGGAATTATACAAGGCATCATAAATTTAAAAAATAGGTTAACTAATTTTGATCTCACTAAAAATAAGGAAATTGCAAAAAAACTACAGCTGAATCCCCAAAGCCTAATACAATACCTGGACGAAAGAAAGATCTTAAGAATTCTCAATGATATTGACTCTTCAGGAAAACGAGCAGCTGAAATTATATCTAATATGCTTGATTTTTCGCGTAAAGATACTCACGAAAAAACAGAAAATGATATTTCAGAATTGATAGATTCTATTATTTTAATTGCATCAACTGATTTTGATATCAATAATAATTATGATTTTAAGTCTATAGAAATAGTCAGAGAGTATAGTAGTTCAATACAGCCTATAATTTGTGAGCGTTCCCTGATACAACAGGTAGTCCTCAATATTTTTCGCAATGGTGCACACGCTATGTTCGAAAATTTAAATACTCTTAACGAACAGGGTCGTATGAATCGCCCCCCACGTTTTATTATTCGATTAAATAATGATACCGATAATAATCTAGAGATTAGCATAGAAGATAATGGTCCAGGTATGCCGGAAAATGTCCGTAAAAGAATATTTGAACCATTCTTCACTACCAAATCTGTGGGGATTGGTACTGGGCTCGGGTTAAGTGTTTCATATTTTATAATCAGAGATAATCATGGTGGAGATTTAGTCGTTGATTCGGTAGAAGGAGAAAAGACGACGTTTAAAATTATTCTCCCTTATACGACACACACCAAGGTTTAGCGAATCAAAGGTAGTGTGCTCTCATAGTATTCGGCCAATGATTAGACTATAATTCGATGCTCTAGCATTATTGTGTACTCACTGGTATAGATTAATTTACAACGGCAATGAAAGAGTAGCTCCTTGAACACATAGTAATTTGTTCAGAAGAATTGAAAGAAGGCCCATATTTGCTATATTGAGCCAAAATTACAACTATGTAATCCAGTCTCTAAAACAAGCGAAGCCCTCTATGAGATACCAACTATTATTACTCATTACAGCATTTGTCGTGGTAGTATGCTCTTGCGAAAACAGTACTCAAGTCAATTCTCGAGCATACGAAGTCAATGTTAAAACGCCGAATACTATCAAACTAGACAGTGTTGTGGTCTCTACAATTATTAGTAGCGATACCGTATTGACCCATTATGCTTCAGATGATATGAGCCTCATTTACGAAGACTCAACCGAAAGAACACTGAAGATAACTTTTGACGTAGAAGCTCAAAAGAGCCAACATATCAGTGTAGAATATACCTGCTATGTTGAAGATATCCCCATTATTACCAAAAAGAACCGATTTACCATTACCGATGATACACCTGAGTCAGATGTTTTTATTGATTCTTTGATGATTGAGACCCTAGAAGAGTATCAACAACTAGTGGGTGTTGATGTCGCGGTTAATGCATTCTTATTTGATTCTCTCTTCATACACTATATGCTTGATACGAGTAATACTAACCCTGATAGATATTATGATTATTACAAGTTACGTGAAGGCGTTGATACGACGAACTTTATACATCAAACCTTGTTAGAGATCGAAAAACGTGTCGCTTCGCAAGCGCCTATGATCATTTATAAGGAACTTCCTGAACCGATACTTGCGGCAGTGTTAAATACCCCAGAACCACTCATTTTCTCAGGTACTTTTACGGCACACACAAAAGAAGTAGCGACAGTCATCTTAAGTATGTCTGGTGATAATTTCCCTGAACCTATTACGATTCACGTTGATTATGATTCTACAATGGGTGAGTATTCTGGGTATATAGAACTCTTAGAAATGAGCAATACCTTTACTATAGCAATACAGGTGTTCGATCACAATGGGTACTTAACAGGGTTTAATACAAAAGATTTTACTTTTTTATCTCGCTCTATTGAACTCCCACAGTTTGATCCTTGGAACGCAAAACCATGGGTGTCAATCCCTGGCATACAGCCAGTATCCATTAATGATACTCATGAAATGAGCTACAGTGCAGGTGATTCAATACATGCGGGAACCCTCATAACTACTGAATATCGACAAGGAGAGGGAACATGGGTGTTGGTAAGCGGTGAAGTCGTTACGTTTACAGCCCCTGACACAGAAGCTTTGAATTATCCATTGTATATCAGAGTTATGGACAACGACTCTAATGTAACAGTCGATTCTCTTTATATAACAGTAGTGAGTGATTTACCTACTATTAATTTAGCTGCAAGAGATGCGCTTTATGATGTTGCAGACTCTATTTATTTTGATTGGACGGGAAGTGATCACTTTGGAACTATTGTAACCTATGAATTAGCCGCTGAAAAGGATATGAAATGGCTCAATGTAAGTCAAAGTAATTCTCTTGGAATCAGAAGTCTAAACGAAGCAGGTTCATTCAATTACATTTTAAAAGCTATTGATGATGATGCAAATGTGGTCTACGATACCCTCACCGTTACGGTCATAGAAGACCCGCCACTCATAAGTACTGTAACTATTACAGGCACACCTCATCAAGGAAACACCCTTACAGTCAATTATACCTATTCTGATTTTTTAGGAGATCCAGAAGGCGCTTCAATTATTCAGTGGTACTCAGACGGTGAAGCGTTAGTTCTTGCAAACGAACCGACATACAATATCCAACATCCAGATAAAGGTAAAAAAATAAGTGTGGGTGTTATTCCCGTTGCCCTCAGTGGAGGTGTACCCAAAGGTATTGAAGTTATTTCAGAAGTATCTGCAGTCGTAACTGGCTTCACCGCTCCAGTCACGGGTAATATTATTGTCGATTTACATGATCTCACTATAAATGACCTCATTACTTTTGGGTTAAATCCAAATGATGCTGAAAGTGATCTTGTGGATACGGTTTGGTGGGATTTTAATAATGATGGTTTTTATGAGACGACCTCTAATGCTAATGAAGAAATTACTCAATCATTTTCAACAGTAGGTGAGCATACGGTACAGGTATATATTCAAGATTCAGTAGGGAACAGAACAAATAAATCTATTATCGTGCCCATTATTCAAGACGCACCAGTGGCAAAGGCAGAGATGTTTGACTTAGGCAGCGTTACTACTGAACACATCACCGTAAGTGGCTCACAATCTATTGATGGCATTGGTCATATTGTAGAGTTTGCGTGGAGTGCCGGTGGATTGCCTTTTACACCAGTGGGTCATGATGCCGGGGATACAACCTTTGTTCTTCCCGAAACACCGAACTCCAATTACCCTATTGTGTTAAGGGTCACTGATGACGACGGTTTTGTAAATTTCGATACCCTTACGGTAAATGTAACTGATGGATTGATAGACAACAGAGATGGTAGGCAGTATAGAGCTGTATCGATAGATACCCTTCATTGGATGGCCGAAAATTTAGACTACGACGCCGGAGAGGGCTCCTATTGTTTTTACTTTGATGTTCCGGGGAGTACCCATACAGAAGCACATAAAGACTCAATAAAAGCGGTGAATTGTGGTACATACGGGAGGCTTTACAATAACGCTGTAACGGTATCGAATGATCATGTAAATGGAAAAGATGTGTGCCCAATGGGATGGAGATTGCCGACTCTCGCCGAGTGGCGTCATACGTATAATTTTGTAAGTACAGAAGATCCAACATATTCAAATAATGAGCATTTAAAGTCAAAAGAAGTATGGGCATTTGGTGAAGGTGGCATTGATACCTACGGCTTTTCAATACTTCCTGGTGGAAACTGTGTTAGTGAAAATGCATGTAATGACGCATTAGGTTCAAATGCATTATTATGGACTTCTGATTATGCAGGGATTGCAGGGGGCGTGCATAGGCATTGGTCAATAGTATTTGAAAATAACAATAGTGCTGTGAGAGAATATGATGGTATAAACACCTATGGTTTTTCTGTTCGCTGCGTTGAGGATCAGTAAATACCTAAACATAAACGTGCCGCGGGTGAATGCGGTGATGATGCAAGGATGAGTGAGTTTCATATGTGACTTCTATCACATCCATAATACTTGTCCTTAACTATATTTCTCATGAAATAAATATGAGTACACACACCGTGTATAATAGTGAAATCCACAATATGAAAAAGATGAACATGTATATAGCTTTCGTTGTGCTTAACCTTATGATCACAGTTTTGCTCTCTTGTAAGGGCGTAACCGCAAAAGAATCAGCCCTAACCAATGAAAAAATACCGTGTGTAACTGATACAAGTAACAAAGGAGGGGGTCTTACCGAAGCACTTACTGACATAGACGGTCAAATGAAACGACGGACGGGAGTTTTTGTTTTAGAGGATGGCGCGAGCTCAATGATGCATCGTGCGTGGTTTACTCATACGGCTGAGCACTCCATAGACATACAGTACTTTATTTTTTCAACTGATAATATAGGTCTCATTGCCTGTGATTACCTCGTTCGAGCTGCTGACAGAGGGGTGAAAATCCGGTTGCTTGTAGATGACTTTATGGTAGATACAAAACTTGAAGATATTTTGTTACTCGACTCTCACCCCAATATCAGCATAAAGATCTATAACCCAGGAATTACTATTGGTAAAAATTTATTGGGTACCGTCAAAAAACTCATCACTGATTTTAAGGGTAGCAATCAGAGGATGCATAACAAAACATTTATTGTCGATAAAAAAGTAGTTATTACCGGCGGAAGAAATATTGCCGATGAATATTTTGATTTTGACCATGAATACAATTTTCGAGATAGGGATGTGTTATTGCTCGGAGGCATGACACATGAAATTGATCAATCATTTGAAACTTTTTGGAGTAATGATCTCAGTGTTCCTATTCTTGATTTAAGTGATACAGTCTATACAAATACTAATGAAAATCGATTTGATGGTCTGCATAACTATGCATGTAACCCCAATAACTATTGGCCTCAAATACGTTCGCACATGAATAATTTCCCCCAAGTATTTAAAGAAACCATTGAGTCTGAGAACCTTCTTTGGATTGAACATGTGGAATTTGTTTCGGATGAGCCAGGTAAGAATGATAGTGATGACATGCTTTTAGGGGGAGGAACATCAACAGACGCGCTTATGAGCCTCATGCAAAATGCACAGTACTCAATTGCAATTCAGTCACCATATCTGGTGACTACGAGTCGTGGACAAGAGCTTTTCAAAGCTATTTCTGATAAAGGGGTAACGGTGAGGGTCTTAACCAATAGCTTGGCCTCAACAGACAACTTGGATGCATTCAATGGGTATCAACGAGATAGGGAAACACTCTTAGAGACAGGAATACGGGTTTTTGAGTTTCGACCCGATGCCAAAATTAGGAAAAAGATACTGACCGGTGCGTTACAAAAAACGCTTAATTATACCCCAATATTTGGACATCATGCTAAGACAATGGTAATAGATGATAGTATTACCGTTATTGGTACTTTTAATCTTGATCCGCGGAGCGCTGATCTCAATACTGAATGTGTGGTTATTATACACTCTAAAATGGTAGCGAAGAAAGTAATGTTCGGAATCGAAGAGGAGTTTAAGCCTGAAAATTCATGGGAAACAACTCTTGAGTTTAATCCTGATTCTGAAGTTCCATTATTAAAAAGAATTAATACCTGGTTTAGGCGGGTAGTTCCAAAGAGTATTTTGTAGGAGAGGCTATTCCACAAAATAGTGAGAGAGATAGGTGTTTATAAAATAAGAGCCCCCTAAAACCAAGAGTTTAGGGGGCTCTATTTAATCACCTAACAATACTATTACTCGATCATACTTGGTGATGCAATAGTTACCCAACCAAAATTTGGGTTTGGCCCTGGGTCAGACTCACCAACACATACTTGGATATAGTTTACGAAATTATGACTTCCAATATATGGAGTATAGTTAATCATTTGTCCTGCAGTTCGGTAGTTACATTCAGGACGATCTCTATCGCTGATTCCTTGAAGTCTTACCGCTTTAGGGGCGATCTCTTGAGTAAATACTTCTACTTCATAGAGGGAAAAACCGTATTGAGTTGCGCGTGTGTTCAGTTTTAATTTGATGTAGCGTGCATTTCCAAACATATATTCAAGTACCTCGATTCCACCAGTTCCAGTACGACCTTGGTAATAAGTATCTTCCCAAGTTACCCCGTCAACTGATCGAGAAACTTGATAATTTGTTGCATAGGCATTTTCCCATGCGAGTACGATTTTATGTACCAATATTTCTTGTTGAAGATCTAGAATCAGTTCTTGGTTATCAGCAAAGTTTGACGCCCAACGAGTACTCATATCGCCATCAATGACATTTTCAGCAGGGTAACCCGATTCTGACCCGAGTGGTGCCGTTGCAGTAATGCCATGAATTTTTTGAGATGATTTATCGATGTTAATGTAGCCTGCTGATGCGAATGAAGCGCATCCGAGCACTGCAGCAACAGTAAGTAGTAATGATAATTTCATATGTGTCCTTAATTAAGGGTAAACAATACAGAAAACGCCCATCGTTTCTGTAATACTAAGGATAGTAATAGTGAGAACATGATAATGTGCTTACTGACTGGTGCACAATTAAGCGTACCCAAAGCGTACCGAAATTTGTGAGGTGGGTGGGGGCGGAGCTATATCTAGCAGAATAAGGTGGATTTATGGAGTCTGCTCATATGAACTTCTATTTAAACACCCTCACTCAATTGAGTAAATCCAATCGAAATGTTACTGTTTTTAGTAGAGAAACCCCTGAATCAATAGAGCCCATCATTTCTCTGGTTGAGCTAGAATGTATTTACCTGGAAAGAATGATATGTGTATCGATAATGTCCATAAAGCCGTTTTGGATGTATATAATTATCATGTTCTAAATGTGGACGTGTGTGAATAGGTATTATTAACCCCAATTTGAGGAGCTTGAGGGTGATTTTGATGCTATTGGTGTTAGGAGGCGTTGCTTCATTTTAAATGCAATTTTAGATTTACTATATTTAACGCATTGATAATAACGATGAGAGCATTAATGACTATACTTAAGTATGTTGTTTGGGTATTATTCTTATTACAGCCAACAATAGCACTATCAAATAGCTTACCCAATGATTCTACGAGCAACGTTGACTCTCCTATAGAAGGGAGTGACCGTAAAAAAAACTATGCAATACTAACATTTACTTCAACAGGCGCAGTAACACTAGATGATGCTCAGAGCATCACTGATAGATTTCAGAGTGAACTCCATAAACTGAACACTCTTGTGTTAATTGAACGAAACCAAATTAATTTGATACTTGAGGAACAGGGCTTTCAAACTTCAGGCGCCTGTGATACTAAAGGGTGCCATGTAGAAGTTGGTCAACTTCTTGGTGTCGACTATATTATTACAGCCTCTATAGGCAAGGTTGGAGACTTATATACAATCTCCTTAAAAATAATTGATGTAGAAACAGGTATAATAAAATCACACTTTTCAGATGATATGCGTGGTACTGTCGAAAATGTATTACTCACGGGTTGTAAACGGTTAGCGTATATGGTTGTGAATGGCAGGGAGCCAGAGAATGATGTAACAATCCCTGTTTGGACTTGGGTCGCTAGTGGTGTTGCAATAGTAGGGGGTGTAATAGTGTATATACTTCTTAATAATGAGCCTGAGCAACAAGAGGTGCATTATTATTAATATTAGGTATTTATTCGCTGTTGTATTCGGGCTAATGCCTTCTCTTTGGGTTGTTAATTGCTCTGATAGCCCTACTTCAAATGAATCTAATGCGGTTTTTCATATTCCTATAGCTCAATCTGTAGATGAATCAGAGATAAGAAGCTGTGAGGTTAATGTGATTTATGATGATTACATAGATGAATATGTGATAACCATGGACAATATTCTATTTGAATACCCTAATGATACAACTAAAAATATGATTGTCTCATTATCACTCATAGAAGATAAAATGCCTGATGTTGAATATACCGTTGTTCTAAAAAGCGGCGTTTCTTTTACTAAAATATATTCCATCGGAAGTGGTGAATCCTTGGGGGGAATCGGAAATTATAGTTCATCAGACAGCGTTGTTGAATCTGTTTCATCAGTGCGAAATGGAAATGACGATTCCTCTGTCAGTAGAATAGAAGAGAATCTGAATAGTAGTGCTTTGTCTAATAGTTCAGAACACTACACACCCATTGTCATTTATGAAGTTAATAAAAATGTGTGTAATGAAGAAGTCACGTTAAATGATGTTGAGTCTATTGTTATTGGTAAATTGTATATAGAGTCATTTTCAGATGATAACACATTTATTACGAACTATAGTATAGCCGTTGGTTCTTTGAATACTGTAGATTTGTCAAAAATTAGTTGGAATCAACAAGATTCTCTTGGATATTTATTAGGACCTGGTGAGTATCAATTAAAATATTGGTATGTTAGGGAGGTGGTCCCTGACACTATTGTAGTTATTGGGTGTTCTATTGCCAACGTAGAAGTATCAACTACCAGTGAGTCTAAGAATTATTTAAAAAGTACTTATGGCGAAGGAGACCCATACGGCGGTGGTAGTACGTATACTACATCTGTTGAATTGGATAATCAAGGATCTGCATGGGTATCATTAGGTGAAAAACTTATCGAATTTAGTGAAGGTGCACAGATCCATACATTTTTTAGTGATTATGCAGCTGATACAGATCGTCATATTAAAGACTTCAAATTTACCTCAGATGGAGGCCTTTGGATCATTTCACATGAAATGGGCGGGAATAGTCTCGAGAGATTAAAATGGGCAACCTTTTATGATGGATCAATTTTTACTGAATATAATAGTTCAAATTCCCCTTTAGACAACGACGATACGCAAAGGTTGTATATTGATAATAATGATACTCCATGGTTCAGTAATTACTCTGGATTAAAGAGACTAAATAAAGACGGGTGGCATACTTGGAATACTTCAAACTCAGATTTAGAAAAAGGAGGGATTACCAGTATTGTTCAGATTGCTACCGATGAATATTGGGTTGCCGTTTCAAATACAAAGGGAGTAGGTGGTATCTATTTATTAAAAGAAGATGAAATAACCGAAGTATATGATCCACAAAATTCTAACCTTCCCAATGCTTCTATAAGTAGTTTAATACTTTCAAATGATAGTACTGTTTGGATTACACTAATTGGATACTCAAGTGATTCTGTTGACTCTATTGGTACGATTTGTCGATTAAAAAACGGTAGTATACATTGCTTCGAAGAAGGCGATGTGAATATAGAGCATTTTGGTCTAGTGCATCAAGATTACTGGGGAACAGTATGGGTATCAATTGACACAAAGCTCTATCGCTATATCAACAACACATTTGAATTTATACACGATTATGAAACTAATCCAAGAGATATAGCTGTAGATAAAGAAGGTGTTATTTGGGTAACTCATGGGGCAAGTAATTTAGTAACAACAACGGAATATTCTAGAATAACTCATTATTTAGATGGTTCGAGTTCGTGGTAATTATGGCCAAAAAAAACCTTCAATATCTAATCTTTTTTATCGTTTTCTCTGCTTTAGCTGTACAAAATTGTGTATTTGATGAAAAGGCTACAGAAATTAACGGTATTTTTCACATTCTAATACCAAACACGATTCCAATTGGTGATATTGATAGCGTTGTAACACTACTAAAGTATGATAAAAAGAGTGTTAAGAAGACTACTAATAAACGGCAATTTAATTTGGAGTATCATTCAATAGAAGAACTTCGGTTACTTATTGATTACAGCTATCCAGTAGGAGCTAGTCCTCACTTGGTTTACCAACTATACCATACAAATGGTAACTATTTTACAGGAACTTATAGAGTAGGTTTTGAGGATACTTTTGATGAGATTACCCTTATTGAGATCAATCCTGAATTTATAATTAGTTCTGATGATAGGTTGAGTTCATCGAAGGTTGATGATTTTAGCAGTAGTCACATTGATGAACTTAGTTCCGAAAGTACAAGCAGTAGTGAGGTGCCTGATACACAATCTTCAGAAAGCCAGTTAGTTAATTTACTTTTGCTCAAAGATAATTGTCCTGATACCCTCATAGAATTTGATACGTTAGCTGTAATGAGAAATACACTCGTTGTTGAGACATTTACAAAATCTGGGCAATTTAAAAATCGCACCTTCAAATACCTGGATTCAAATGAGTTCTTTAGCCTCGACTCCGTAGAATGGGTTCAAGAAGATAGCTTAGGGTATCAATACATACCTGGCGAATATATGATTAGGTATCTCTATAATGCATATACAAAGCAAGGGTTCGTAAATGGAGGAAACTGTATATGGGTAGATGCAAAAAAGGGGCAGTATAGTACTCTTAAAAAATTTGAAGAATATCATTTTGGTTTTGATAATATGTTTATTCATGATGTTGCCTTAGACACCAATGACCAATTACTTGTTGGTTTTGAAAAGACCATGATTCACCACTCGGGTTCATTTGTAATTGATTCAAGTTATCACAACTATGAGAGTGAGAGACTCAGAACCATGCGCAGGTTACAGGTTGATTCTGAAGGAAACTCATGGTTTAATTCGGAACCTTTTGATGGCGTATCTACTGATCGATATGTAGTCAAGTTTGATGGCCTTGATTTTACAACTTATGGTAGTGATGTTGTTTCGTTATTTGAATATGAGATTGAACAAATTTATACCGCAAATGACGGGTCAGTATGGTTTTTGACTGACGAAGGATTCGCTCGATATTTTAACAAGGCATGGACTGTTTTTAATACAGAAAATACAAATAAATTGACTCATTCTAGTATTACAGCAATAGTAGAAGCTGATGAGGGTGAGTTTTGGATTGCTGGCGGTTACAGTGTATCAACTCAATCAATGGGAATCGCTCAATTAATTGGAGATTCCATTGGTGAGGTCTATAACTCCACTAATTCAAATTTGCCCCATGACAAGATTCTCAGCTTAGAATATTCCTCTAAAGGGGTGCTATGGATAGGTCTATATGAACAGCCGGGTTATAATGACGGTGAACTTTGTATGCTAAAAGATCAAAATATTACTTGTTTTAATAGTGAACTTTTTAAAGGAAAGGGTGTTTCTGTCATACAAGAAGACCGTAGTGGACAAATCTGGTTAAGTATAGGGATTTCAATATTTATTTACAATGATGATGTTCTTACCCACTTATTTGATATAGACTCTTCAGCGAGAGCAATTGTGATTGATAAAAAAATGAATGCCTGGGTACCTTCATACATTCACGGTTTTACTCGTATTAGTTATCCTAAAAATAGAGTTTTTCTAAATGGAGAACAGACTTGGTAATTCGAGTATACCTTGGTATAATTAATACTTTGTTACTATACTCACTGTAAATGTGAATTTAATACAAGCGCAGCATAAGAATACCTACCGAATAAAGTCCAAAGGGCCCACTATGAGCAATCCAACCTTACGCGAACAACTTTTTAATGAAATTCTTCTTGCACGACAACGAGTCTACGAAGTGCGTAAGCCAACCCCTTTGGAAAAACTTGATATTGGAACCGGTGCAGATGTGTGGGTAAAGCGGGAGGATAAAATCCCCATTTATGCCTATAAGTGGCGTGGTGCGTATAATAAGATGGCTACTCTTACCGAAGAAGAGCGACAGCGCGGTGTGGTGTGTGCCTCAGCAGGGAATCATGCTCAAGGAGTTGCACTGTCGGCAGCTAAGCTCAATTGTACGGCGACTATTTTTATGCCCAGACCAACGCCAACAATGAAACGAACTGCAGTGGCTAAACATGGGGGCGATCATGTAACCATACGACTCGTTGGTGATACTTATGATCAAGCCTATCAAGCTGCGAAACAATTTGCTCAAGAAGAGAATAGTGTCTTTGTACATCCTTATGATGATTTAGCGACAATGGGTGGGCAGGGAACTATTGCTGACGAAGTAGTAATGTCAGGAACTGGCGATTTCGATATCGTCTATCTCCAGATTGGTGGTGGAGGCATGGCAGCATCAGTCGCCTGCTGGCTTAAGCATTTCATGCCCAATATACATATAGTAGGGGTAGAGGCTGAAGGACAAGCTTCTATGAAGGCTGCTATAGATCATGGCGAACCGGTGACCCTCAACGAGCTTGATATTTTTTGTGACGGTACCGCTGTGCAACGTACGGGTGACCTTACGTACCCCCTCTGTAAAGAACTCATTGATGAATTTATAACCGTGAGCAACGCAGAGGTCTCTACCGCTATACGTAGTTTTTGGAATTGGCGCCGTCGTATTGTTGAGCCGGCTGGCGCTCTGGGGCTCGCGGGTCTCTTATCACAAAAAGAACGCCTTGAGGATAAACGTGCCTTAGTCGTTACCTGTGGTGCAAACATGGATTTCTCTCAGTTAGCAGTTATTGCTGCAGAGGCTGGCATCGATGGAGAAACCCGTCATCACCTTCGTTTTAGTATTACTGAAAAAGAAGGCGCACTCCTAACATTGATGGGAGATGTATTACATGACTGTAACATTGTAGAGTTTCAATATGGAAAATCACATGAGTCAAAAGCCTTTCCCGTGATTGGTTTTGATGGATCATCGGAGAAGCTTGAGTTGGTAAAACAACGATGTGAAGAAAATGGCATTGGTGTGGATGACGTCTCAAAAAGTGAAGATATACATTTTAGAGTAATACAGTACAGTGTCGAGCTCTTTACTCAACCCTTGATGATACACTATGAATTTCCTGAGCGTGTCGGTGCGCTTCACGAGTTTTTAGAGAGCATAAAAGATTCTGCTAATATTTGTTATTTCAACTATCTCTATACCGGAGAACGTGTTGGCCGTGCCCTTGTTGGGTTAGAGTTTCAGACTCTTGAGCAACGGGCTTTTATGCTCAAACGACTCCAAGAAGATGAGATACTGAGTCAGCGACATAAAATCATTTCCCCAGATGTGGCAAGCCGAATATTGAATTGCTAGGATAAAGGGACTCAGCCATTGGATTGATTCTCTGTTCGAAAATTAAACTCAACCCCAGCATATTCAATTGATTACCGGTGAAACTTGTTTTTCAATAATCCAGTTTTTCTAGTTTGAAGTATATAGAGCATACTCAGTACTAATACCTGTAACAAAAAACCAAAGTATCCCTTACATCTCATCTTATTGTAAATGTGCCCTTATATAAAATCTTAGTCATCCATGGAATAAAAGACAATATCAACAACAGTTTTTGAACACAGAATGTGTTTATTGAGGATTATAGTTATTTTTGCCGAGCAAATAACATTACATACATACATACATACATACATATACCAATGAAGGACCCACATGATGAGAGGGCACAATCACATGATAAGTCATGTTTCCGTACGCACGTACACATTTCTGATTTTCTTACTTACCACTAGCATACCCCTATGGGCAGGCTCTGTGGATGACATAGATTTTTCTGTAGAACGGGGTTTCTACGACAATCCTTTTGATGTAGTACTCAGTACTGAAACATCAGATGCAACGATCTTTTATACGCTTGATGGCAGCGACCCTTGTGGATCTGCAACGGCACAATCAGGATTAACTCCTGTTACAGTGACCGTTGATCCAAGTTCAACGTATGGCGGACTTCGCCCAATAACTCCAGCGGTAACGCTTAAAGCATGCGGTTCAGCACCTTCTGAGGATGACGACAGTGACATCGCTGTTTCTACCTACCTTTTTATTGATGAAATTGTACAGCAATCATCTAATACTCCTGGGACAGGCTGGCCGTCACCGAACACCGGTTCGGGTCAGCACTATGACTACGGCATGGATGGAAGTGTTGCACCTCTCAGCGAAATAAGAAACTCACTTCTTTCTGTACCAACAATATCTATGGTAACAGAGCTTCCTAACCTCTTTGATCCAGGTTTTGGTGTGTACGAGAATGCAACTGCTGCAAAGGCAGATGATCCTTTTGGTAATAAATGGGAGCGTCCTGGTTCTATTGAACTGATTAATCCTAATGGTGATGATGGTTTTCAACAGAATTGTGGTATCCGCCTTCGTGGTGGGTATAGCCGCAGTGACTGGAATCCTAAGCACTCTTTTAAAGTATACTTTGACAAAGACTACGGTCCAAAATACCTTGAGTTCCCGCTTTTTGGTGATGAAGGCGTTCAGAAATACCGTAAAATTGGTTTTCGTACTGCACAAAACTACTCATGGAACATGTGGGGTGATGAGGGTGATGACAGTCGGAAAAACACCTTTCTCCGTGAACCACTTGCTCGTGATATTCAACGAGCTCAAGGCCGTCTCCACGCAAAAAGCTTTAACTTTCACTTGTATGTAAATGGTGTCTATTGGGGCTTGTTCATGGTTCAAGAGGCTGCTAGTGCAAAATTTGCAACACAATACCTTGGTGAAGACAAAGATTTTTATGATGTCATCAATACTGAAGGTGGCAAAGCCGATGCTACTGATGGTTCACTCGATATTTATTATGAGTTGTACGAAAAAGTAAAATCGGGTAACCTAACCGATGCTGAGTATTATGCACTCCAAGGACTTGCTTCTAACGGTACAGACAAAGACCCATCACAGTTTCATTATCTTGATGCCGCTAACTTGATCGACTACATGCTCGCTATTTACTACACGGGTGACAAGGATGCTCCTATTTCTTCATGGCACAACAACGCATACCTTAATAATTTCTATGGTATTATTAGCCAAGTGAATCCTGAAGGGTTCCAGTGGGTGCGTCACGATGCAGAACATTCATTTGATGTTGGTGAAGAGAACCGTGTCGGTCCGTATGACCTTAATGGTAGAGAGTATTTTAATCCACAAACACTGCATGAGAAGCTTATAAGTAATGATGAATACAAAATGCTCTTTAGAGACCTAGCGTATCGTAACTTCTATAACAATGGACCGATGACTACTGATTCTGTTCAGAGCATGCTTTCTCGTCGCATTAACGACACAGAAGGTCCTATTACCGCGGAATCAGCTCGTTGGGGCGACCAAAAAAGCACAATCCCACGTACAAAAACTACTTGGTGGAGTGCGGTATCTAATCTACAGAACTTTGTTACCAACAGAACGAATGTTGTGAAACAACAATTGAATGATATTGGTTGGTTCACTGATCGTAAACCTCCTGTTGCGACTCTTGATGCATCAGGTGCATTGATTAATGACCGTTTTATCCCTTCTAATGGTGATAACGTTGTCGAGCTTGATCCTAATGCAGTAAATACAACAGTATACTATACTATTGATGGCACTGATCCACGTGCCCCTGGTGGTTCTGTTTCAGCTACAGCTCAATTTGGTGGAAACTTTGCAACAGTTGTTGGCGCAAAGGTTATTAAGGCTCGTAATCGTCAAACTGATGGTGCATGGAGTCCGGTCAGAGAAATCTTCTTCACTGAATCAATTGGTGAGAACGTAGTTAAGTTTTCTGAAATCCACTACAAACCCGATGAACTTGATGGTGATATCGATGAAAACGCATTAGAGTTTATTGAAATTACAAATGCAAGTGACCATGCTGTAAGTATGGCTGGCGCCAAATTTAGTAAAGGTGTGTTATATACTTTCCCCGCAGAAACAATTCTTCAAGCGGGTGAGTATTATGTTATTGCTAAAAATCCAGGTGAGTTTACTCGTCGTTATGGATACATGCCCAATGGACACTACTCTGATGAACTTGATAATGGTGACGAACAAGTTGAAATGGTTGATGCATTTGGTCAACGAATTGATAACGTTACCTATGCAGATGAAGGCGAATGGCCAGAATCACCCGACGGTGATGGACCATCACTCAATATCTTAAATCTTACTGCTACCACCAACTCTGATGATGCATCTAACTGGACGGCTTCATATGTTCTTCACGGAACCCCAGGATTTGAAAACCCTGCAGACGTTCCTGTTTTAGTAACAATTGCAGTATCGCCGGTTGAATCAACTATTGGTGCAGGTGCATCGGTTACTCTTGTAGCTTCTGCGACTAACCAATATGGAACTCCTTATACTGCGAATTACACATGGACTACCACAGGGACTGCTTCTATTGTAGATGGCGTATTTACCGCTTCTGAAGAAGGAATATATGTTGTAACGGTAGAGGCTGAAGGTCAATCTGCTGTTGCGCAAGTTGAAGTTCTTGCCGCTTCTGTACTGACAAGCTTCTCTATAGCTCCCGCTACAGGGATCTCCTTAGAAATCGGTACTACTCAACAGTTTACTGCAACAGCGTTAGACCAATATGGAAACCCCTATGATACTGAAGTTATTTGGGCGGCAATCGGTACAGGCCATCTCACTTCTACAGGCTTATATACTGCTACTACAGCAGGCCAACATAGTGTCACTGCATCTGCAGGAACATTTTCAGATAATACTCAAATTACAGTAACTGCTACTTTGATTAATGTTGCGGCGGGTAAACCTGCCACTGCTTCGACCTCAGAAGCTTCTAATTTAGCTCCAGAATTTGCGGTTGATTTTGACGGAACTACTCGTTGGTCTTCACAATTTAAAGATGACCAATGGATTATGGTAAATCTTCTTGATGCGTATGACATTTCAGAAGTCGTTCTCGAGTGGGAAGCTGCTGCGTCAAAACACTACGAAATCCAAGTCTCTGACAACGGGACAGACTGGACAACAGTATTTACAGAAACAAATGGCGATGCTGGCAGAGATGTTATATCAATTGCTCCCGTTTCTGCTCGTTATGTCCGTATGTATGGAATTACAAGAGCGACGCAGTGGGGCAACTCACTCTGGTCATTCGAAGCATGGGGAACAAAAACTATTACATTCCCTGTACTTTCGTCTATAACTCTCACACCTCTTGCAACAACAGTTACGGTTGGTGAAACACAACAATATACTGCGGAAGGTTTTGATCAACATGGTAACCCTATAGATGCAGACTATTCTTGGAATATATCAGGTAACAGTACGATTGATGGAAATGGTCTTGTTACAACAATTGAAGCGGGGATAGCTTCGGTAACAGTAACATCGTTAGGTTTGAGTGCTACTACTCAGCTTACTATAAGAGAAATACCTGTTCTCACTACTATAGAAGTTTCACCTGCAGCATCAACAATTTTCCATGGCGGACCTCAGCAATTTATAGCTCGTGGATATGACCAATTTGGTGTTGAAGTAAGTGTTGACGTTGATTGGACTGCTACTGCTGGTGAAATTCTTTCTGATGGAACATATATCGCCTATGACCTTGGTACCCATACCGTAACTGCTACTGATGGGCTTATCTCTGGAGTTACAGAAATCAACGTTATTAGTCTCCCTGTATTGACTACGATTGAAATCACTCCTGGATCAGCTGATATTGCAATCGGTGAGTCACAACAGTTTACTGCTGTCGCATTTGACCAATATGGCTCAGAAGTAACTTCAAATATTGTATGGAGCACTACTGGTAATGCTACTATTACTACGACTGGTCTATTTAGTGCTGCATTAAGCGGAGATTACACAGTGACAGCTGAAACTGATGCAGTTATCGCTACTGCTGCAGTGGTTGTTTCTGAAGTGAACCTTGTTCAAAATGGTGATTTCTCTAATGGCCTCACAGACTGGTACCTCGATCTCTATAACCCGAGCAATGCTACAAGTACTGTTAATGGAGATGGTGAAGTAGTTATCGACATCATTACTCCTGGATCTGCACACTGGAACATTCAATTTGGACAACTGCATATCCCTATTGAAGTAGGTAAAAAATACCGCTATAGCTTTGATGCGAAAGCGGAATCTGATAGAAGCCTCAGCACTCAAATTGAAACTGATGGAAGCCCATGGACAAACTATGCAAACCTAACTGAAGTGCCAATCACCACAGTTATGACAAACTACTCATTTGAGTTTGTTGCTCAAGAAACAGACCTTGATGCACGTTTAGTGTTTAATGTTGGCGGTATTAACTCAGATGTAACGCTCAATAACATTAAGATTGTTGAAGTTGCTGAATTTCCAAATCCTGTACTCACTACCATTGCAATAAGTCAAGATACTCAAGGGCCCGTTCGCCCTCGTCAATTTGTTTATTTTGAAGCTATTGGGTATGACCAGTACGGAAGAGTTATTGCTTTTAATGCTGAGTGGGTTGCCGGAAGCCAGGTACATGTGTTCCCACTAGAAAACAATACTGCTCGAGCGTATGGTGAATCTCCTGAAGAAAAAACTGTAACGGTACAGTCAGGAGCAGTGTCTGCTACAGCAACATTTACTGTTTCTTTTGGACAAGCTGTTACCCAAATAGTTATTGTTCCTAATGTTAGTGAGCTTAAAGCAGGTGAGTCAGTACAATTACAGGCTCTTGCAAAAGGTCGCGATGGTTCGGTTATTGAAGGCGTTGATTTTATCTGGACGAGCTATAGAGATGCAATTGCAACCGTTGATGCAAATGGTCTATTAACTGCCATTTCAGAAGGTACTGCTCAGTTTTCAGTGACTGCTGATGCATTAACAATATATTCATATCCAGAAATAAATCCTACACCGGTTCCAACAACTATTTCGATATCTCCATCAAGTGGTACTATTGGGTATAATGTAACAATGTCTATGCACGCAATACTTCGCGATCAGTATGGTACAACAATACCTACAGATTTTACTTGGTCAGCAACGGGTGGTGAAATTGACGTAACAACAGGTGAATATACCGGTACTGAACCTGGCGCTCAAGTTATTACCGCAACTGCTTCGGGGATTTCTCAGACTGCAAGTATTACGGTAAATGCACCGGTAATTAGATCTATTGAAGTAACACCAACTAATACAACTATTGCTTTTGGTGGCACTCAACAGTTTTCTGCTCAGGCGTTTGACATGAGTCACAATGCGGTTCCTGGTCAATTTGTTTGGACTGCTACAAATGGAACGATTGATATAAATGGTCTTTTTACTAGTTCAGTAGAAGGTGATGCAACTATCACTGCAACTTCTGGATCTATTTCTGGGAGCGCTATAGTAACGGTAAGTGATGCACCAGTACTGACTACCATTACAGTATCCCCGTTAACAAGTACTGTTAATTTTGGTGAAACCCAACAATTCACTGCCGCAGGATTTGATCAATTTGGTAATTCAATTGCAGCTGTAATCACATGGACTACTGAACACTGTACCATAGATCCTAATGGTCTGTTTGTTGGAGTTGTAGAAGGTGTAACAACGGTAACTGCAACATCTGGGGCAGTTTCTACTACGGTAACTATTACGGTAAATGATGAACCTGTTTTAACCTCAATGACTCTAACTCCAAGAACGGCAAGTATTTCAATTGGCGAAACGCAACAATACACTGCTCAAGCCCTGGATCAAAACGGTGCTGTTTTGGATGTAACATATAATTGGAATGCAAGTGGTGGGATTATAAGTACATCTGGTTTGTTTACAGCAACAACAGCTGGTTCATTTATAATTTCTGCTGAAACTGGCGGACTGGTCACTGAAGCGACAATCATTGTTTCAGATGCTCCTCAAAATATTGCACTCAATAAACCAACGACTGCTTCATCTATAGAAAGCGGTAACCAAGCATCTTCTTTCGCTGTAGACCCATCGACAGAAACTCGTTGGTCGAGTCTACACTCAAACAATCAATGGATCGCTATCGACCTCGGTGGAGAATTTGACATCAGCTCTGTTGAATTAAACTGGGAAGCCGCTGCTGGTGAATCGTATGATATTCAAGTCAAAACTGCTGACAATACCACATGGACAACTATTTATAGTGAAACAAATGGTAATGGTGGCATAGAAAACTTTGATGTATCTGCGAGTCGCGTAACGGACATTAGAATGTATGGCAACACTCGTACTACAATCTATGGCTTTTCTCTCTATGATTTCCAAGTAATGGGATCACCTTCAGTAGCACTTCCTCCGGTACTCGACCACATTCAATTTCCACCAACAGTACCTTCAGTTATTGTTGGTGAAGTTGTTCCCTTTGCAGCAACGGGAATTGATCAATACGGTGCGCCAATTGCTGCTGTTATTACCTATTCAACAACAGGTGGTACTATTTCAGTATCAGGTTTATTCACTGCTACTGAACTTGGGTCATTCGTAATTACTGCAGAAGCTGAAGGTATATCAGCGACGGCAACAATAACGGTTAACGCAGCTCCTGAACTTGATGGTGTATTATTCAATCCTACAACTTTAGAAGATGTATTAATTGGTGAATCAATACAATTTACGGCTCAAGCGCTCGATCAGTATGGTAACGCATTTCATGATGTCACCTACGAATGGATTATGCAAGGAGACTGTGGAACGATGAGTAATACTGGTTTATTCACTGCTACTCAAGTATCAGCGGGAAACCTGTGTTCACCTCGTGTTGATATCACACCAAATCACCCTGGTAATACACAAATGTTAGTACGCGCAATTGCTGTTGTAGTGACTGACTTTGTTGCAGTGAACATGCTTGTTAATGGTGACCTATCAAACGGTTGGTCTAACTGGGACATGGGTATCTATTCAACTGCATCTGCTACTCGTTCGGTGAATGGTTCTATAGGAACTATTGCTATCTCTAATGGTGGAACAGCTCAATGGAACATTCAGCTGAATCAGATTGGTGTAAACCTCGAAGACGGTGAAACATACCGCTTTAGCTTTTCGGCAAGTACTGTTGATAATAGAACGATAAGCGCAACACTTGAGAAAGCATCATCTCCATGGAGTTTCTATGGTGGAGCTGCGAGTGTAGCACTTTCGCCAATTACTAAAGATTTTGAGTATGAATTCACTATGAGTGGTTCAGACAATGATGCTCGTGTTACCTTTAATTTGGGTAGTAACAGCAACGACATCAATATCTCTGATATTCAAGTAGTAAAGCTCCCATAAGAGCGCTATACACTTGAGTTTGACTCAATATTTTAAAGGCAGTGGGATTTTCCACTGCCTTTTTTTGTGCCTGAATCAGCCACCGTATATCACTGATTTTTCTATCTTTGGCTCATGAGTCAATCACATCCACCAGCAGAACCCACAATACCACAGAAGATCATTTCTGTCGATACGTTTGTATCGGTCCTTTGCCGTGGCATCGATCTTAATGAAAGTACCTATAGCCTCGATAGGGCAGAGAAAGAAGCAGTACGATCATTCACGGTAGAACAGACCGACAAAACCATCAATTATCCGGTTGGCTATCACTATAAACGGGATGATCTAACGTTTCTCTTTGAAGGAACGATCACGGCTCTGACCCACGATGATCAATTACCCTTGATAGAGACTGTTGCGATACATGATCCACGTAATATCGATGCAGCTCATCTTATTTGTAAAACACTTGCCTACCTCTATGGCAAAACCGAAGAGTACCATCAAGTTGAGGGTGTCATTAATTGGTATTCATTAGATGGTGTATTCAGTCATAGTGAATCTGCTATATATTCACTCTCAGAGCTTGAAACCTTCTTTGAAGACCAAGTACAGCTCTATCTTGAGGTGAGTAAAAATAGTATCTACTGGATGTCGGTACGGAACGAATCAATAGCCGAGAGTGATTTCCCCTTTGCCCCTTTTAGAAAAGGGCAGCGAGAGATGATGGCAGAAATATATACTGCAGCAAAGAATAAAGGTCAAGTACTGGTTCAGGCACCAACGGGGATAGGGAAAACCCTCGCGTCACTTTTTCCGGCAATTAAGAGCTTGGAAGCTGGGTTCACAGAGAAAATATTTTATCTCACGGCTCGGACAACAGGTCGCGAGATTGCAGAAAATGCATTAACAATATTGCGTGATCGGGGATTACGTATCAAGTCCGTTACCATCGTCTCAAAAGAGAAGATTTGCTTTATAAAAGACAATCCCAAAAGCTGTGATACCTGTAAATACGCTAAAGGCTATTATGAACGGCTCAATCCCGCCTTAATCGAAGGGAGGCAAAAGGATGCTCTTACTCGTGAAGTAGTTGAAGAGGTTTCTGAAAAGTTTGGTATCTGCCCCTTTGAATTCTCTCTTGATATATCCATGCTGTGTGATGTCGTTATATGTGATTTCAATTATCTGTTTGATCCCTTTGTATCCCTCAAGCGGTATTTTGGGAGTAACGGAGGGGAATATCACTTTCTCGTAGATGAAGCGCATAATCTGGTTGATCGAGGGCGAGATATGTATTCTGCTGAACTTGATAAGGCAGATATATTGGCCATTCGCCGAGAACTCAAGCCCTATAAAGATTCGGTAAAGTATATCTATCGTGACCTCGGTAAGGTTAATACTTGGTTTTTAAATAAGCGTAAAGAAAAAAGGAGCACAACCACGGAGTTCATAGAACGAGAGTTTCCCGAAGAGCTTCTCTGGAGGCTGAGAGCTGTGGTTCGTGCAACAGATGATTGGCTCGATCTCAATAAAGGGGGGCCGTATAAAAAGGTACTCTTGGACACCTATTATACTATTAAGAAATTTGTAACGATAGCCGAATTATATAATGAACGGTTTCGCTGTATCTATACCCCTGATGCAAAGAACCTTGTGTTGAAGCTGTATTGCATAGATCCTTCTGAGCAACTCCACAAAGCATTGATGTATGGCACATCTACAGCTGTTTTTTCAGCCACACTATCTCCTATGCACTACTATAAACAGTTGTTGGGGGTAGATTCGGATGCACAAGTGGGGGCGCTTCCTTCTCCTTTTCCTACTGAGAACCTCAAAGTACTCATTGCAGATACCATTGAGACAACCTATAAACAACGGAATGCCTCTCTGGGAAGTGTTGTTGATTCTATTGATGCATTGGTGAATGCAAAGCCGGGTAACTATATGGTCTACTTTCCTTCATATGCCTATATGAATCATGGAGTTGAGCAGTTTATATCTCAAAACCCCCATGTGAAAACAGTCGTGCAAGAGTCGGGGATGGCAGAAGATGAACGGACCGCATTTATAGAACATTTTCATGAGTTTGCAGAAGAACGCAACGCCCAAAACCCTCAAAGTCTGGTAGGATTTGCAGTAATGGGCGGAGTATTTAGCGAAGGGGTAGACCTGATAGGGGATCGCCTTTCGGGAGTGGCAATAGTTGGTGTTGGTCTTCCAGGCATTTCTACCGAACGGAATTTGGTCAAAGATTACTTTGATACCCATCGTGTGGGATTTGAGTATGCGTATATGTATCCTGGAATGAATAAAGTGTTACAGGCGGCAGGAAGAGTTATTCGTACAATGAGTGATAGAGGGACGGTTTTGCTCATAGATTCTCGGTTTTCACGATGTGAATATTCGGAGTTATTTCCTCCGGAATGGAAGCCTATTTTTATAAAAACACCCTCAGAGGTCTCTGAAACCCTATCTTGTTAATAATTAACAGATGATAAGTGTGGAATTTCGTCAAAAGGGCACACTCTTCGATTAAAATCTCTCTATGAGTTCTTATATTTAAACACAAATACGAAAAAGAACTAAGAGATACTATGAGTGAACAATCAAAAATTTATTATACCAAAACAGATGAAGCGCCCTTCCTCGGAACCATATCGTTTTTACCGGTTATCGAAGCGTTTTTAAAATCTGCGGGTATTCCATTAGTGTTAAAAGATATCTCTCTTGCGAGTAGAATCATTGCAAAATTCCCTGAATTACTGAAGCCTGAGCAGGTCATTGAAGATGCCTTGGGTGAACTTGGTAAACTGGTAAAGCAACCAGGTGCCAATGTTATTAAGTTACCTAATATCAGCGCATCCATTCCTCAACTTAAAGCGGCTATTGCTGAACTACAGGCGGCTGGTTATGCGGTACCTTTGTATCCTGACGCACCTCAAAATGATACTGAAAAAAGCATTAAAGATTCTTACACAGCGGTGTTAGGGAGTGCGGTAAATCCGGTACTTCGTGAGGGTAACTCTGATAGACGAGTACCAAGTGCGGTAAAATCCTATGCTCAAACACATCCACACTCAATGGGAGCATGGAGCGCTGAAACTCAGAGTCATGTTGCTACTATGGGCACGGGTGATTTCTTCTCGAATGAACAGTCGTTAGTTGTTGCTCAAGATACCGTTGCCTCAATAGAGCATATCAAGCAAGATGGTTCTGTAACGGTGCTCAAAAAAGAATTACCGCTTCTTGAGAAAGAGGTGATAGACATTAGTTATTTGAGCAGTCAGGCCCTCGATAGCTTTTTTGAAAAAGAGTTTGCTGATGCCAAGTCGAAAGGATTACTCGCGTCGGTACATTTAAAAGCGACCATGATGAAGGTGTCTGACCCAATTATTTTTGGTCATGCAGTAACCACCTATTTTGAAAGTCTCTTTACAGAGCATGCCGCAGAATTTAAAGAGCTCGGAATCAGCCCCTCTCTTGGTTTTGGTGATATAAAAAATAAAATTCAGGATCTCCCTGATGATAAGAGAATTGCTATTGAAAAAGGTATTGCACAGTGCCTTGAGCAGGGTCCTGACCTTGCGATGGTCGATTCAGACCGTGGAATAACTAATCTCGACGTACCGAGTGATGTCATTATTGATGCCTCAATGCCTGCTATGATTCGTGCAGGGGGCAAAATGTGGGGGCCAGACGGCGCACTTCAAGAAACAAAAGCACTTATACCGGACGCATGTTATGCGGGCATCTTTCAAGAAGTGATAGACTTCTGTAAAGAGCATGGCGCATTTGATGTAACCACAATGGGCAGTGTTTCAAACCTTGGCCTTATGGCGAAAAAGGCAGAAGAATACGGGTCTCATGACAAAACATTTAAGATTTCTGGAAACGGTACGGTTCGTGTTGTCGATGGCAATGGTGCAGTACTGTTAGAAAATAATATTGAAGATGGTGATATCTGGAGAATGTGTCAGACCAAAGATGAGGCCATACAAGACTGGATTCAATATGCAGTAAAACGTGCTCAAGCAACAGGTACTCCTACAGTATTCTGGTTAAGCTCTGAGAGAGCACACGATAAAAACCTCATAACTATGGTTCAAAAACACCTTGATCAAACCGACCTCAATGGTGCTGATATCAGCATTAAATCACCAGAAGAAGCCTGTCGCTTTTCATTAGAGCGTTGTCACAAGGGTGAAGATACCATTTCAGTTACCGGCAATGTACTCCGTGATTACTTAACCGATCTGTTTCCTATATTGGAAGTAGGGACCAGTGCAAAAATGCTTTCAATTGTGCCACTCCTCGAAGGGGGAACACTATTCGAGACTGGAGCGGGCGGGAGTGCACCAAAACACATACAGCAGTTGATCAAAGAAGGACACTTGCGTTGGGATTCTCTCGGTGAGTATTTAGCACTTGCAGTGTCGTTAGAAACCTTTGGTGCGGATCAGAATAACGCTAATGCGAAAGTATTGGGAGAAGCGCTGAATAAGGCGAACGAAAAATACCTCGCCGAAAACAGATCACCCAAGCCAAAGGTGAATGATATGGATACCCGTACTTCACACTATTATGTGACTCTGTATTGGGCAGAGGCATTGGCAGCTCAAGAGGCAAGTGCAGAACTACAGGCGCTCTTTGCTCCTATTGCTAAAGCACTTACTGAACAGGAAACTGAGATAGTACAACAGCTGAATAGTACTCAAGGGAGAGCAATTGATCTTGGTGGGTATTATCTTCCGAGTGAAGAGAAACTTGCTCAGGCAATGCGTCCGAGTGCTTTGTTTACTGAGATACTGGATCGTATAGGTTAATATAGGCTAATATTTCACTCTTTGGGAGCTTCACGTATCGTTATGCGCCCTCTCTTATTATTAAGCACTCATCTTTCTGGATGGGTGCTTTTTTGTTGGCGAATTCTCATTGGCTGAACTAAAGAGCCTTAACACCGTTCATAACCTGAATTGTGGCTACGGGACATGTTATCGTTTAAGAAGGTATTTAAGATTAGAATATCACACTAAGGGGTAATACCCATAGTGGTGACATCGGTGATGGTAATAAACGTCGTATCTTTTATATAACTAAAAGAGTTCTGATTTACAGTATCTAACAAAGGGACAGAGGTAATAATCGGATATGTGCCGGCTGGAATTGTAGTGACGGTTCTCCCATCTGCATAGCTAAAGTCAGTCTTGTCCCAATACCCTATTTGAACAAGCGTATCCAAGAACTCTACGCTGTGGAGGTTCATTACTTCATTATCACCATGAGAATAGAGTATACCAAGAGGAGTGGAATCTAAATCGAGAAATGAAAGCATCAACCATTCTTGGGGGCTGCTCCCTATTGCATAGAATTGTACTGCAGTTTGATTGATATTCGTAAGGGTGACTGTTATGGGTATTGAGTCAATCATGGCGAAAGTATTGTCTGGTATTCTTGTAGTTACTTTAAAGTCACCATATATCTTTTCTGACAAAATAGGAACAGAAGGAGTCTCGGTTTGAGGGGGATCAGTAACCGTATCAATTGATGAAGAGCTCAATACTGGTTCACTAGAGGAGAGTAACACTTCTGGAGTGCTCGATAGTATGAATGAAGACGAACTTGCATGTGCACTACTCACTGTGCTGCTTTCATTGGCTGTATCAGCACTTGAAATAGTGCTACTACTATTACTTGCTTCTTCAGAACCATCAACACTATTGTCGTCATTTTTATCGTCACTAGTATCGATAGTATCGCTCGATGAAAGGGTAAAGGTCGTTATATTGAGTGGTACAGAAATAGAGGTTTCGGTTAATTCGGTCCCTACAGATTCTATGACAATAAGGCTTTGATCAGGAACGGAATCTTTTGTTGTATCAAACTGTATAACATCAAAGTGATAAGTCCCATTACTGTCTACCATAAGGGTGTCGCTATAAAACAGGAGAGCATGTATCGGGCGCGATCCTGGAAGTATCGAGACAGGAGTCACGGGGTAGTAAACGAGTGAGTCAATGTGAACAAAGGGGACGGTATCAGTAAGGGATATATTAGGAAAGAGCGTACCGAGGGCACTGCTTTTCGAAAGGATATCGTAGCGTGTAAGGGGGAGATTGTCGAATACAAATTGCCCGGTGTGATCAGGCGTTGTTGATTGAACAATGGTGTGAGGCTCATCCGTACGATACAAGTTAATAATAAGGGGAGCCTTATCTGCAGTGCTCGCTTTTAAGAGTGAAACAGTATTGGTGATGATAGTACCACCGGTTATGCGCCCGGTTCCATTATCTGAGTCTACAGAAACTGAACAACCAATTAAAAAACAGCCTATGGATAACAACAGCATTATAATGAGACTTAAAAAGCTTTTCATGACGTCCCTTTCCCCTTGGATAAAGAACGGGAGAGAGGAAAAAACTGAAGGTTGACTTGAAAGCATTTTTCTACGCGATGTTGTCTTTGGAGAATATCGGCAAGGGTATTTTGAAATTGGGCTACCGCTTGTTCAATCTCGGTATATCCTTCATGTGATACACCCGCAGTGCAGGTTAGAATATTCCGTTCTTCTGCAGGTATGCGTTCAAGTGCTTCTATTCCCATACCCATCATATCTTTTTGATGTTTTCGGAGGGCAACATAGTCTTCGGGGTCTGTAGCGGCAATAACCGTGTCTGTCTGAGTATATTGGTCGCCATCTTTTTTAATAAGATTCAGTTGGAGCAATAACTCAATAGATTTCCGTATCTCTTCATGTGAAATAGTTGGAGTAATAGAGTATCTGAGGTCATCGAGTCTGCCCTTAAAGAGGGAAGAACAGGCGAGTTCCCGTATGACCGGTGTGTACCATTTTCTAAAATAATGGTACTTCTTTGATTGGATCTTAGAGGTTTCTGGATTTTGAATGCTCTCCAATATAGTCAAAGCATTCTCTTTCTCTCTATCGCTTTGAGCGTGCTTGAGAGAAAGGAGTTGATAAAAATATTCACATTCTGGGGGAGAAAGCTCAAAAAGAGGAAGGATCGTTTTAAGAGAGCGATGTGATAGGGTGTTCGAGCCGTTGAAAATTCTCGACAAATAACTTTTTGATGAAATATCGATTGTCTGTGCAAGGTTCTCTAGCGTTGTACCGGGGGTAGTAACTTTTTTCTGTTTGTACCACTCACGGATGTAGAGACTGTAGTCGAGATAGTTGTATATATTCACATGCATAGAGGCAAATATAAGAAGTCTACAATTAAGTGCACTACTTGGTGCACTAAAAATCTGTATAGGCTGTTAAAAGAGGGAATTAGTGCACTTATTGGACTGATGAAATTATTTAAGTGCACAAATCCTGGTCGGAATTACAGGCCCGGATTACGAGATACCATTTGCCTAACAGGATGCTCCCATCTATAACTTATTGTTTCTATTATTACTCCATGAACAGAATTGACCGCATAGCAGCTATCCTCATACAACTGCAGTCCAAACGGATTGTGACTGCGCAAGAAATTGCAGAACGTTTTGAGATAAGTATTCGTACCGTATATCGCGATATTCGCACTCTCGAAGAGGCGGGTGTACCCATAGGTGCTGAAGCGGGGGTTGGGTATTATCTCATGCCAGGTTATTGTCTGCCTCCCGTACAATTCACCAAAGAGGAGGCCGGTGCTCTTCTTATTGGTGAAAAGTTTGTAGAGAAAATGACTGATAGTGCAACGCAACAAACCTATCGCTCTGCAATGTTTAAAATAAAGTCGGTACTCCCTGAGACAGAAAAAGATTTTCTTGAGCAACTCAATAGTACCATAGCGGTACAGCGCAGTGAAAACTTTGAGCCCGATACTGCCGTGAAAGCAATTGAACAGATACAACGGGCCATTGCTGATTCTCATATGTTGAGTATTGAATATACTTCACAAAAAGGGGATGTAACAAAACGGACGTTAGAGCCTGTGGGTCTTATCTATTATATGAGTCATTGGCATCTTATAGGGTATTGTAAGCTTCGTAATGATTATCGCGATTTCAGAAGTGACCGCATTAGTTCCATCGCCATTTTAAAAGAGCGTTTTAATAAACAAAACCGTTTAACCCTCAATGAGTATCTTACTGAGTATGAGAGTGACGTCTCACTCGAAAAAGCAGTACTTACCATTAAGAGTTCCGATGCAAGTATGATGGACAGTAGTAAATACTATTTTGGATATCATTCAGAAGAAAGAAAGGGCGCAACCACAGAGTTGACGTTCTACACCTCTGATTTCACCTATTTTGCCCACTGGGTTATCAGTTTTACTAATAGGGTATCAATAGTCTCTCCATCAAGCTTACTTACCAAGGTGCGAGGGCTTGCACTCGAGCTCTCAGACCACTATTCTGAATAGGATTTTGTGTTATTTAGGTTGCCTACCCATCTAAGCCTTATGTATAAGGATCAAAACATGCTGACATAGGGTTGTCACTCCGGGTTTGTATGATTGTATATAGGTGATCATGGTGGTCGCCACACACAATACACA
The DNA here is from genome assembly GCA_051532055.1 of Fibrobacterales bacterium. GTDB lineage: Bacteria > Fibrobacterota > Fibrobacteria > Fibrobacterales > JAOPTW01 > JAOPTW01. Next base: position 47,987 of record JAOPTX010000042.1, read on the forward strand.
AGGAAAGCCTTATGTCACAACTTACTATCGAAAAAAAATGCATTGCCCCTCTTACTCTTTTAGCCGCAACGATTACTACGACCTTGAACACCCTCGTACAAAATATTGGCAATATCCCCTGTGAAATTATGGAGGAGATAGAGGCGAAAGGTCTTGTTGCTTCGGGTCCTGCGGTATTTGAATATGTGGGTTGTACGGATGACCTTGAAAAAGAGTTCACTCTCTATATCTGTTTTCCTGTAGCTGCTGACAGTACATACGAAGGCACCTATGATTTAGTTACCACTAAACCCTTTGATTGTTTAGAGACCAACTATACCGGCAGTATGCAAGACTTAGGGCCAAAGGGATGGATGCCATTTATGGGCGCGATTATGCAGGATGGCGCATCGGTAACGGACGTCTGTCGTGAGGTCTATACCAATTGGGCTGGCCCAGAATCTGATGAGAATGTGATTGAGTTGCAAATGGGTATTAAATAAGTCTAGAGCTTTATTACTATACGTTGTAACTAACACATATCTGTGTTAATAATTGTAAATAGGGTCGTGCCTCTAAAATCTTGCCCTAATTACGGAGTTCTTTTGACTGGATGAAAATGTATCTGTGATGTAGCGAGTTTTACATTGTATCAGTGTATCGATATTTGTTTGTCCGTTAAGACTTCTCAATGGAGACTCTCTCATCATTATTTTATTACAGGTGTTCACAATACTCAATATTTCCAATAAAAGACGCTACCTTAATTAAAAGATAGCGTCTTTATATAGTGTCTAAAATTTGGGGGCTCATATCAGCAGCAACATTTGTGCACTCAATATATTGTTTCAATCAAATATGTGCACTCAGTCAGGTTTTTTTAGGGTTATTTAGAGTGATTTGTGCATTTAATTATACGTGAAATGATACGCGTCATATATTTGTGACTATGCCAGTGAATACATACAATAGTACCTCTACTCGATACCATTGATCAGATAGATTTTGCCTATATAAGAGACACAACCTTTATACCCCTAGAGAGACGATTATGAAAAAATTAATTCTTGTTTTTACAATAACGATATCATTTATTTTGTTTGGTTGTTTAACAACCAATGTATCAGATTCAAGAGATTATGTGATTTCTATAGAAAATAGCAAGCTTCTGATGATTGATAGTATTGTGGTGAATCGAAATGTAGGTGGTAACGTTGATACATTGACGTATGCGCATAGTGAAGATTATGATGGTCTTGCACCCCTTGTAAAAATTTCGTTCCCTATTGCATCCGATGTAAATGTTTCGGTAACCGTTGACTATCGATGTTATTCATATGGGCTTCCGGTTATTGATAAAGGCCGGTCGTTTCAATATACAGAAGCAGAAGGTCAAGTACGCGGTGGGATAAATCCTCAAACAGTATCTCTTCTTGGGGAATTTCAGAGACGCATTACTACCGATGCAACTCTTGATAGTTCTGGTCGTGCAAGTGTTTTTGACTCACTTTTTGTTGACTATATCTTGTTTAAAAATGATACCACTCAGGTTGACCCAACGGTGTTAACCCTTTTTGAAACTTATAGCTTAAAAGAGGGGGTCGATGTTGCATTTTTAGTGACCGTTCTCACGGATACCCTTTCGGAAAGAGGGGTGAATTCTGCTGCGGTAACCCTTGAGTCAATTATCGGGGTTTCTGAGTTAGAGATTCTTGGGTATGTTTCGCTGTATAGTGATACGGTCACTGTCATTAATTCGGGTGAAAATGTGGCGGGGGGTGTTGAAACCCCGTCTAGTTCCATAGAGATTGTAGTGAGTTCTAGTGAAGAGGATAAGTCGAGTCAAGCTTCATCCTCTTTATCTTCTTCATCGTCACCCTCATCCTCATCTTCTTTATCTTCGTCATCCTCTTCTTTATCATCATCTTCATCGTCGTTATCCTCTTCTTTATCATCATCATCATCGTTATCTTCTTCGTCGTTATCATCTTCATCATCGTTATCTTCATCATCGATATCATCTTCATCATCGCCATCCTCCTCTTCATCTGTATCATCATCATCGAGTGTGCAACAAATTCATACTATTATTTTTCAATCTTTTGGAAATGGTACCGTTTCTACTGCCCCTTTTGAAGCAATTGCCGGAGTGGCAGCACAAGTGCCTGGTGTTACTCTAAACCCTGCTGATGGGTATGCATTGAGTGAGTGGGTTCCTACATCGGGAGAGTGTACCGTTAATAATAGAGAACCGCTTAATATTACCTGTAGCAAGTCAAGTATACTCTATGCAAAATTTGAGAAAATAGAGTACACCATTACGGTCACTAAAACTGGAGCTTGTGGGACCGTTGGAACAGGGCCCTATAATTATTCTGTTGGAGCAGGTGCGGTACTGCTCAGTATTACTGAGGGAGACTATTGTACGGTATCAAGCGTATCATCAACAGGTTTAGAAATAACTCAAAATGGAAGTACCTATTCTGTAACAGGAATTAAGGCCGGGAATTTTAACCCGAACGGTAACGCCTTTAATGTTATGGTTGCTTTTGAAAAGGTTGCTGTACCCCAAGTTGATATTAGCTTTGCGTGCTATCTAAATGGAACCAGTATCAATTGTGGCGAAGTTCACACGGCAACACTCAATACTATTGTTTTAACAGAGGAGAGTGGTCCTTATACATTTACGCCATCACCAAAAACAGGGTATGATTTTGGTGAAATAAGTGTTGGCTCTAAAGTTATAACTAATGGAAATACCATTAGTTATAACTCCTCCGGAAGTGGTGTGGTTATTGTTAATTATACGAGAAAAGAATATGTAATTCCTGTGCAATCAGGGGGGAATGGTACAGTAAGCCCTACAAGTGCACCTTTAAGCCATGGTGAGGCTACTGGCCTTACTGTTGTAGCAACTCCCAAATTTGGATACCATTTAAAATGGGTTGGGTATGATGGCTGTGTGATCAATGATCAAATATCATTAACGGTGACCTGTAATGATGAAAATGGATATATTCAAGCGGAGTTTGAAAGGTACTCTGTTGCGAGTGTTTCTTCCGGAAGGTTTCACACAATGATATTAGAAGAAAATGGTATGTTATGGGCTACTGGGGGTAATAGTTATGGTCAACTTGGTAATGGCACGGCTGTAGATAGAAGTACTCCCGTTCGGATTATGGCCAGTGTTGCGAGTGTTTCTGCAGGGGCATTTCACACATTAATATTAAAAACAGATGGTACATTATGGGCTACTGGGCGTAATAGATATGGTCAACTTGGCGATGGTACTACTGTAGATAAAAGTACCCCCGTTCAGGTTTTGGCCGGTGTTGCAAGTGTTGCTTCAGGAGGGGATCATACAATGATAGTAAAAACAGATGGCACTTTATGGGCTACTGGGAATAATGGTCTTGGTACATTTGGTAATGGCGCAACGGTAATGAGAAGTTCTCCCATTCAGGTTAGGAGTGGTGTTGTGAGTGTGTCTGCAGGGCTATATCACACAATGATATTACAAACAGATGGCACTTTATGGGCTACTGGGCGTAATAATACTGGTGAACATGGTGATGGCACCACTGAACAAAAAAGTACCCCCGTTCAGATTATGACCGGTGTTGCGGAGGCTTCTGCAGGATTTAGTCACACAATGATATTACAAACAGATGGCACTTTATGGGCTACTGGATATAATGCTGATGGTCAACTTGGTGATGGTACGACTGTAGAAAAAAATAGCCCCGTTCAAGTTATGAGTGGTGTTGCGAGTATCTCTACACACCTTAATCATACAATGATATTACAGACAGATGGCACTTTATGGGCTACTGGGTGGGGTTATTATGGTCAACTTGGTGATGGTACAGCTGGAGATAAAAGTACTCCCGTTCAGGTTATGACCGATGTTGCGAGTGTTTCTGCGGGGGCATTTCACACAATGATTTTACAAACAGATGGCACGTTATGGGCAACTGGACGTAATGAAAATGGTCAACTTGGTGATGGTACAACACTAGAAAAGGTCATTCCAATTGAAATACTCTTTTAATTTTATACTGTTAGTTTCTTTTAAACAGGTCGAGTCCATATTGGAAAACTATATACCCGATGGTAGTGATAGGGCTCTTTAAACTTGATCACCAGATACATCAACTATATGTTGCATTGTGTAGATATTGATGAGTTGGTGATGATATAATCAAAAGGTGAATAAAAAAAGGTGAGGGGCAGACCAGTCCTCACCTTTTTTATGGTGCGTTTAATAGTATACACAGTTAAACGACCGATTATGCTGCGTCCGATGCTTCCTCAGGGTTTGTTTCGATATCCGTATCAAATTCTGAATGAGTATGCTTAGGAATTAAAGTATCGACTTCTTCTTCAGACATTGAACCTTCAAACGAATGTTCTGTTACGCTTGTTTTTGATTTTTGTGACTTTGCATTTAAGCGGCTTTGTTTGCTGTAAAATTGACTCTTTGTTTCTTTGTCCTCGATATAGACCATCTCTACCCAGGTACGAAGATATTTAATTGACTCTTCCAATAGGGTAACTGTAGTATCTCTGATGATACGGGGTTCAGAATAAGTAGTACCATCAATTGTTGAACTCTTATGCTTTCTCCCAAGTACAGACCCAAGCTCAATAGCACGATCTAGTTCTTGCACGGCAACCTTTACCTCTGCTAACTCAGAAATAATCTGTTTACCAATTCTACCGAGGTCAAAAAGATCTTGAATGGTATCACTGATTCTGCTCCCATCAGATATTTTACGAACTATCTCTTTTCGATTGGCGTCATTGGCACACACAATTTTAACGCGACTGAGTAACCGAGTTCTCAACGTTTTAGCTTCGGCAAAGATGTGAGGCCAGCTCTCTTTGTGATTGGGCAAGAATTAATGATACGTTTCGGGGATAGGGTCCCTGTGGAATGCATTTATTTACACAAAAACTATGATCCCCTTTATATAGAGCACATGGAATTGTAGTGTGAGTCTAAATGGTTAGTGATATCGGCTTCCGGAGTTGAGTTCTGGCCTCAATGGTTGGTGATATCGGCTTCCGGATTTGAGTTCTGGCCTCAATGGTAGGTGATATCGGCTTCCGGATTTGAGTACTGGCCTCAATGGTAGGTGATATCGGCTTCCGGATTGGGTATATGGCAAAATTGTTACCGAGAAATTATAAGGGTGCCTTAACAATTGGAAGAATGGGGTAGTACCGTAGCCTAGATGTATCAATAATCCTTCAATCGTAGCCTAAAAGTCATTTATTTACTGTAAAAGGGTGAGATTCCCTGTAATACTCCCGATACACAACCTTTTCTATTCTTAGAATCTTCTAGCTATATCAGCTGTTAAAACAGGGGGGAGGGGCGACAGGTGGAAATAATGGATATCTTTGTATAGGTGATTCTGGTGGACCTTGGATATCACAACGTTCTTCCATAGGGCGCTCTGATATTGTTTTAGGTGTATCATCAAGGGTTATGGGTGATGCGAATGGTAAATGCTCTAAAAACAATGGAAAAGAGTATGCCACTCCATTGAGTCGTCATATCGGTTTTATTGAAAATACCATTGGGATGACCTGTGAAAGTTATGGAATTAATGGACATGATTATAAAAGATGCTGGAAATAATACTGCACCTGTTTTGTATTAACTGTAATATTCATTCAATTAAAATACTTTAGGGTATTAATAATAAAGGGGGCTCTATTGAAATGAGCCCCCAAATTTGCTCCAACAATATAGANNTCTATATTGTTGGAGCAAATTTTGACTATCATAAATAAACAGAAAAATGTTTATTGAATGCCCTCAATTAGGGATTTATTCCCTTCAAAGACTACTTGTTATAATGAAGCGGCCTAAGGGTCGTTAATAATCGATATGATCTTCTGAATAAATAGAATATGAATCAAATATGATTGGTGCATTATTTCCATAGAGTGGAAAAAAGCTGACTTTTACATAGAATGGAGACACCCCATGTGAGAGTATAGGGTTGATGTTTTTGTATGAACCATTTTTATAAAAGGTTACAGTCATCTCATCTTCAACAAACGTTTCAATGGTCTCTGGTGATGTTCCGGTGGTTATGCGCATACGGACCTGAGTACTGTCTGTAAGGTTATTGGGACAGCCATGTAATGATACATAGAACTTATCTACCGAATCAACTTTAAGAGTAAAGGAGGACTTTGTCTTCCCCCACAGTAATGGTTCAGCGGTAGACTGTTGAGTGGTACTATAAAAATCAGCAGTATCGAGAGAGAGTAAATCAGTCAGACAATTGTATTTTTTAGAAGTATTCATTGAGCTTCCGTGAGACATTGAGTGGAGTGGTACGGCACTGTATGAAAGATCATATGAAAATTCAGCCGCAGATTTTGGAGTGTACGTTTCTGATGGTGCAGTGAAATAACGACTGACAGATTCAAACGTTACTTTAGTAATGTCGCCGCTGGTAGAGCGGTCAAACCTGATATGAGCAGAACTCTCAGTATGCCGAAAGAGGTCGGTACTGATGGGTTGAATAGAGAAAAAACCTTGTCCGGTTATCGATACAACGAGTTGACTATCTTGAACAGCAATTATTAGGGCATGCGCAGAGTCGAGAGTGTAGCGTCCGGTATAATCTTGTAATTCACTCTCTGTAAGGGAAGTGGGGGTATAGGTGTTAATACTGTCAAGAAGACGGGTGTCATGATCTATGGTTTCCCTCTGTTTAGTTATGGTGTGAGAGGCCTCTGCGGTAGTATACACAATCGATAGAGGGTCTGTCGTTTTGTCGAAGGTGCAGTTAATTGAAAAGAGGGTGTTTGAAAAGTTGATTGAATCAGTTGAGCTGAGTTTAATACTCTCTTTTAGAGGTGTAATAATCCATAATGCATCATTATGTGCAATAAGGGTGAGAGAATCTGAGGAGAGAGGGGAGGTGTACATACCGGTATAGATACTCAGGAATGATGAATCTAAGGAGAGTTCAGATTGTGTAAGAGGGGTGTCGATAGGACGTTGACACCCTTCTAGATAACAGGGGGAGTCACCGAGATGTATGTTTACAGAGTCAGTTTCGGTTAAAACACTACAAAGATAATTCTCATTACAGGAGAGGATATTATATCCGAGTGTGAGTGATTCGATATTTGATATGAGGGGATTTCCAAGGAGCGAACTGAGGGCATTGAGTTGGGTTAATTGGTCGTGTTCATTTTGGTCGAACAAGAAGAAGACAAAGCTGTTGAGAGACATGCCGGCAATCCAGTCATGGGTGTCATTTGGTGTATAGATATGCTCATTCCAGCGATTTTCAAGGCGGAGATTATGAATGGTCTTAGTGAGGCGCTGGTAGTGGGCACTTGCGATGGTTGCTTGTTTGAGGCGTTCTTCGAATGGTGATTCATATCCTGTTTTAGGATAGAGTCTCCGGTTGTAGGTATCCTGTATTGTTATTCTTCCATTTGAGGAAAAAGTCGTATCAGATTCAACTAACGTAATATTTGCTCTTTTATAGAGAAACTGCTCCCATTTGTTTGAAAAACGGAGTACCCACCGGCGTTCACTCGCTAGGTTTAAAGGAGTTAGGTGGTGGTAATCGATAAGTGAGGACCAGCTAGAATCAATTGAAGAGTCTGAGTGCATAAAACTGATGTCATGAGGGGTATCCCAGAAATAAGAGTCGGTTTGCATAGAATAGTGCTGTATGTCTGATACTTCAGTTAACGCTTGTAATGCAAGAAGAAGGGTTTGTTTGGACTGTTTTAAGCTATCCCGAAAGTGAATGAGCTCTGGGTGAATTTCATCGTCAAGTGCGCCATTTCCGTTAACATCATCATAGAGATAGATGTTCCCCAGTATTATATTGAGTGGATTGTTCAGTGAAAGTGGTGGGTTTTCAGAAAGTGTTGTTGAAAAGGGAAAAGGGAAAACTTGATGAGTAGTACTGTTTAATGGAATAGAGTATCGAGATATACTTGATTGGTCCATTTCATTCCAAACAATAGATACTTTTGGATTGCTCATTTCATCAAGACGCGAAAATCTCCCCAGTTCAATAAGTGCCTTTCCGTTAAATGTGAGTAAAGGTTCTGCTGTTTTTTCAGGTTGGGTAATCACACCCGAATTTGTGGAAAAACATCCGGTGAGAAGGAATAAAAGGAGAAGGATTATCATGATGTATGTCTGCTATTAGGGGTGTGGCCCTAAATGTACATTTTCAAATAAGGGAATATTTTTTCACGTGAGGATAGTGGTGGACGTCTACTATTTTTTTACCATTTCACCTCAAATTGCTCAATCTCTTTGAGGTTGTTGAGGGGCTGACGGTATCCTTAACCTTCTGTAATGAGCGTAAATATTATCTTACAAATATACTTTTGATTTAAAAATAGCTATCTTTACCAGCAATTGAGAGAACAGGTAGTTACACATTGGATAGACCTTCATTTGAAATCTTGTATGAGAAATACGCAAATATGGTATATCATGTCTGTTCTCGCTATACTAGAGATGCTGAAATAAAGCAAGAACTCTCTCAAGATATTTTCTGCAAAGTTTTTCAGAATTATGAGCGTTTCGACCAACAATACGAATATGGTACTTGGATTCATAGAATTGCGGTGAACCGGTGTATTGATTTTTATCGGAAAAACAGAGGTATTACCGAAGAACCGATTGAGTATCTTGAAGAACGGTTTGTAGCCGATTCTCAAGTACCCCATTCAGATCCGGTCTCAGCCGTGCAGTTGGAAAAGATATTTAAATCTCTTGATGATGAAATGCGCGAGATTGTAATCCTCTCCTTTTTAGAGGGGTACTCCCATCAGGAGATTGCAGATACCTTGGGAAAAGATCGGTCAACCATATCAAAAAAAATCCGCATATGGCAAAAGAAACTAAAAAATGATGAAGATTCTCTCTCTAAAGGTGGGGTATTTCTCTCCATTGGATTGTTTTTAGGCAGTTTCTTTTCCCTTTTTATGATGATCGTCCGTTTAATTTCTATAGGAGACGATATTAATGGCTAATAACGATAATAGAGATAGATTTGCGCACCACCCTTTTTCAACCAAGAACATTGAGTTATACCTAGTAGGTGAGTTGGATTCTGATACCGTTTCTCGTATTGAAAAACTTTCAGATAAGAATCCCCATTTTAATCAATATATAGAAACGTTAAAAAGTAAGGAGAACCCTCAGTCTTTTTCGGAGGTATTCGCCCACTTTCAAAATGAAACCTCTTCAGAAAGAGTGGCTCAACGTGCACCTCAGAATCAAGCGGTTGATTTATTGAATAGGCTTATGGATTTTTTAGCGGCTCCATTCTACAGGCAATTAGCAGGAGCGGTAACGGCACTTCTCATTGTTGGATTCACCACTCTTTATGTTGTGCAATCCACTCAAAATGGTGAAAAAAGCATAAAGGTGTTAGCTAAGGGTGACATTAATTTTTTTCTGTTCCTGAATGATGAACGTGTTACAGAAAAGAGTACAAGGGCGGTGCGGCCTGGGACTCTATTAACCCTGCAATATAAAAACAGTGATGATTTTTACGCTATGATTCTTTATAAAGATGATGCTGGTCCGCTCCAGCGTTACATTGCACAAGAGAATCAGGCGGTAGTGGTTCCCTTTTCTTTAAAACCTGTAACCTATCCCAAGGCAATAAAGCTCCAGGATGATTTTACCAAAGAGCAGTTGTGGATTGCGGTATCAGATGTACCCTTTACCTTTAGTGAGGTTGGTCAGCTCATACACAACCCATCTGGTCAATCTGCCATAACTCTCAAAACATACCAACTCATCATGCAACGATAAATCTATGAAATTTTTAATACCCATACTATTGCTCTCAATAGCGACTCTCTGCGCGTCAGTTGAACGCATTGGGATTTTTGTGGGCAACAATCAGGGTTTGATAACTGAAAAAGATTTAAAGTATGCCGATAATGATGCTCGCCGTATGGCTGCTCAATTTCAAGAATCTAAAAACGTAGACGGAAATAATATTTTTCTTTTGGAGAATGCATCTTCTGATCAACTTTTTAATACTCTACAGAATGTGGGAAGGCAGGTGTCATTACTGAAAGATCAAGGGATTCAAAGTTTGCTTCTCTTCTATTTCTCAGGACATGGAAGTGTTGACGATCTCCATATCAAAGGTGAGCACCTGAACAAAACAGATCTCTTTACAAGAATTGAAATGGTTGGCGCTGATGTAAAAGTGTTGATTGTAGATGCGTGTGAATCGGGGAAGTTATTGAGAAAAAAGGGTGGCTTAATTGTTGATGCCATCAAGGTGGTTCAAGTTGATTCTCTTAAGAGTAAAGGAACAGTGGTATTCACCTCAAGTGGTGTTGATGAAATTTCTCTGGAATCAGAAGAGTACAAAGGTGCGGTCTTCACGCATCATCTCATTAATGGGTTACAGGGGTTGGCGGATTATAACAATGACCGGGAAATTGGATTATGGGAAGCATTTAATTATGCCCAAACCAGTACCCATGCGGATAATATTATTCGTCAGGCATCTCAGCAAAATCCCTCCTTTGACTTTGATGTTGTCGGTGAGTCCGATATCTCCCTTGCGCAACTGAATGATAGTTATGCGGAAGTGGTGTTTAATGGTTTTTCTGCAGTCCCGGTTCGTATTTATAAAAGTCAGACTATGGAACTCTACAGTAGAGTGTTATTGCCGGGAAAACAACAAGTACGGTTTCGACTCCCCACCGGGAGTTATGTGGTTGCAATTGATCGGGGCAATTATAGCGAAGCTGCCCGCATCGATTTAACCTGGTCAAACCAAGCACAGGTAGTCCCCAGTGATTTTAAAAGTTATCCTATTACTCTCTTTGCGGCCAAAGGAGGAAGTCATTATCTTCTTGCTCCCTATGGCATACAGGTGTCAGTAGGTGGTGCCGACCCTACAAACAGTCATGTTCATCAATTTGGAGTGGCGTCACCCCTGTATCATTATTCTCTGTCTGGGGTGCTTCGTACGAATCGTTTTACTCATAGAATCACTGTGGGGTATGGAAGTGATCAATTACAATCGCCCTTGGTAACGCTCGATCGGCAGTTTCTATCTCTGGGGTATGGTCTTTCTCAATCTCTCTATACGGTACGCTATGGTGACCTTCTGATAGGAGGGCGGCTTTCCTATGTACATCTGTTACAAGAGACCTATGACGCACGCTTTGATGAGATCAATGTCTCTAATGTTAATCAGCGTACTAATAGTCAGGCGTGGATACTGCAAGGGGGCATACCTCTTGAATGGGATCTGTATTTGCCTTTTGGATTGTGGGCTACGGTTGGGTATACTGTTTCGGCTTCTCTTTTTAAAGAATATGCGGGGGAGTATGCGGTTACCTTTAATGGTGCGCCAATGGTTTCTCTTGGGGTTATGTTTTAATATCGCTATTGTTAACTTACAATGAGTTCATATTTAATTTCAGGTTATTCGATATTTTGTTTTGTGTAAACGATTCAGCTGATGCCGTTAGGAATTTGGTGTGTATTGTACTCTGAGATTATTATTCATACAGATCTTTATGTGCTTATTAAAAATTAATTTGAAAATTCTTTAAAATAAGTCCCCAATTTTATTTTGGCCCGTTTAATTAGGTGTAGATCAACGATAGTCTATATGATTTTATGTATAAAAAGCATGATATTACTTTTTTCGTTGTGCTAAAAAACGCTATTTGAATCGGTATATATCAAATTTTTGCCTGTGATTAAATTGAATGTCAAAAAAGGAATGAATGATGAAAATTATAATGATGCTACTACTTTTTGCATTGTCTATATATAGTAAAGAATGTGACCCTCAGTTAAAATGTTTTGTTGGTGTAAGTCACGATCACGCATCTAAAGAGTTTTCGAAGGAAGCAGGATGCTTTCCTGATTTAGATTTTGAAGAATATGGGGATGTAGCTGATGGGTGTGTGAGAATTTTAGAAACAGTATTGAAGGATTTACCTATCCCGAAGGACGGAGATAGATGGTCGCTTCCAAATTTGATGGATTTTGTTCTGCAATACGGCGGAGGGGTTGATGATGATGGAAATGAGTGTGATGGAATTGTTATACCACTTTCCCGGGAATGTATACAGAAATCAACTCTATTAGAAAATGTCGAATTTAATCTACAGGGCTATATTGGGTGGGATGTAACTTCAGTGAAAAGTTTTGTTGATTTTGATTTACATGGAAAATTTGTTTATTGGACAACAAAAATGGTAGGTGGTGATGTTAGATTATTTGAGCAACTTTTTGGCTCTGAAGGTATAGGTGGACAATTTATACAAGAGTTAGAGGCGATGGTTAGTAAAGTACCCGATTTAAATGGTATACAACACACCTTTAAAGGGGCTTATGATTTTATAATACCACAAGTACCATTGGGTCAGATCTATACAGGTCTAAAATTGAATGTGCATGCATTAGCGAATGATTGGGCTGATGGGTTGGACGGTGACCTTGTAGTTAATGAAGAAATAATGTTTGAAAAAATATGTGTCGCTAAAAGTGATTGGGCACCCTATCTTAAATACCTTCAACCTTGGCCAGCGGAGTATATTCCATGGAATAATCTGGCTAATGGTGTGTATGCAGTTACTGGAAGAGAAGCTACTAATGTATTATGTATTGGAAGTATTGTTGAACGTACATACGTTGATGAGGAATACCTTATCACAAAGCGTACCACACCAGTGGTTTGGCAAGTAACAAATTTACCAGTGACCGTTGGTGCCATTGAAATAAAAGAAAGTGGTAGTAATTTGATCATGGAAGGTGGGACCTTCCAAGTAGGCCAGGAATTAGAATTTCAATCTCTTATCAACGATATTGAAGGTAATAGCTATGGTGTTACATGGACTCTGGAAAGAGATGGTGAGGAGATTGATGATGACTATTACTCTAGTAGTGACCCTAGGCTTTATTATCTATTGCATAAATACAAATATGAGTTTGTTACTGAGGGAACATACACAGTAAAAATATGTGTATCTGAAAAAGGTTTAGAAGATGTGTGTACAGAAAAAGAAATTGAAGTGTTGACTGGAACTTTTGTTGAGGAAATGAATGAGGTAGACCCCCTACCAGAAGTCTTAGATGAACAATTGAGTTCAGAGGAATCAACAGAACCTGTTGAAAGAACACCTCCTGATCAAAAATATATCACTATAAATCAAATTTGGGAAAGTGACTTTCCACAAACTGGAATTACAGGAACTCATCTTATAGAAGGGTTAGTGAGCGATTATGGATTTCCAAATTCCCAAATAAAGTCTAGAGATTGGATTTGGGAAAAACCGAGTGGAGAAATTGAGTTAGTGCCTTATATAAATTCAAAGCAACCATTTGAATTGACTTCAACAGGTACACATAATATAAAGCTATGTGTATCGAACATATTTGATCACTATGTGTGTAATAATAAGGAAATTGTTGTTGATTATGATATTCAAGTCTCCCCGTATCGTTGCTTAGAATATACCGTTTTGGGTGGATTACTTCCGGGTTATCCTGAAAAAGTTCCGCTTATCGGAAATGTAAGAGTACAGACGGGATCTGATGATGGTTGTGGAAGCAGCATTATTGATGATTTGTTGTGTCAAAAGAATTATTCGGTGAATAGTGATGTTTTAAGCTCTAAATTTACAAATTCATTTAATGGCGAAGGTAACACAATAGTTATAGAAAATCAAAAAAATAATAACCTAGGGTCTATTGTGATTGGTGAGTGTGGAGGGATGTATGCAATGCATAGTAAATATAGTTATAAGGAATGGGGAGAAGGTGGAACGCCTCAAGTATCAGAAGCAGTGGTCACTTTGGAAACCCGAAGAATACAACTAAATGGCACCAATCTTGAAATTGGCTCTAAATCTACTAGGCTACTAGATTATTTACCCATCTACTCACCGGTAGCATCTGAAAACATTGTATTTGATCGATGGAAGGGTACTCATTTTGAAGGAATGATTCGACCTCATCAAAATATAGCATCAACTAGGTTACTTAAATTTAATACCCCTGGTAGATTTCAATATGAGATATCTCTAAGAGATAAAGCTTTTAATAGAGGTGGTCATGATTGGCTATTAGAGGGGGAAGTAATAGCAAATCTTCCAGGCATTAAATTACTTGAATCAAGAGTGGAAAACAATTCGAGTACAGCAACATTTGAAATAACTTTACTTCTTCCTCATACCCTACCTTTGAATGATGCATGGATTCAATTTAGTGATGATACAAGAATCCCTCTAGGGTTTTTCGTTACAAATAAGAATATAGTTAGAAATGAAAAATCTAACTTAGCTAAATTTTCTTTAGATCATTACTACAATACATCAGGTAACTATAGTGCTAAAGTGTGTACTAAGGACTATCTGTTAACCCAAATATGTAAAGACATTTTTATTAAATCATCAAATACTTCTCCCCTTGAAGTTACAATGCCAGAACACAATAAAGAGTTTTTGACTACAGGTACTGCGATTGAGTTTAATGTATCAAAAATATCCGATGAAAATATCACTCATATAGGGTTTGAATTTGGAGATGGTACTTTTGAAAATATAGACCTTTCTACGATAGAAGATCTAGATCATGTACTATCACATAAATATAATGAAAGCGGAAAATATAATGTGACTGTCACAACATATTTTGAGGATGGTAGAAAAAGTCATCAAATTATGGAGATTGAAATAAAAGATGAACCCCTCACTCACCTCTACTCACAAATACTCGGTATGTATGGCACAACCATGAACAATAGCATCATGAATCAGGTCATAATGCCCAGTGTTACTATCCAACCACATATTATGCAGAACGTAATTCTACCAATGCCTTAAATTCCATTATCAATTATTAAAAATCTGTTACCAAATAAGAAATTAAATTAAAAGGATAAATAATGAAAATACTAACAAATATCATTAGAACAACAATTGCTACCTGTGTACTTTTCGGAACTATTAATGCTGGTACTGTAGGTTCTGCTTCTTCAAATATTAAAAATATTACATACCACACTAAAGATACAGGTCACTATGAAAACCTAGATTGGAATGGTAAATATTGGTTTTCAATTGATACAGAAATTGCAGATTGTCCTAGTGTTAGTGGTGGTGGTGCTTTACTAGGAGTTTCTAATGCGGACAAGGAAGTACTTGGACTACTTTTAACAGCTAAAGTAACTGAACAGAAAGTAACTGTATTCACAGATCCAGCTAAGCTTGTTTCAGGATATTGTCAAATGTCATACATTAAGATGTAATAATAACAAATATTTAAATGGAATAATTATGAAAATGTTAAAACAAATGATGATTGTAATGGGTCTATTAGGTTCACTGATTTCAGTTAATGCTGCTTTATGTTCAAATGTCATTATAAAAAATATCTATGCTGAAAGTGATCGATATGATGACGCGAAAACACTTTCGAATAAGTTGGTAGTAGAGCCTGTTGAGCAATGTGGAGCTAAGAAGTATTTTTATGTTGGACTTGATAAACCAGCTTATGGAGCTATGTTGACTATGCTATTGACATCTATGAGTTCAGGACAAGGTTTAGATATTGCAATTGATGAGGAAGATAATTCAACGTTTCAATCATCTAGAATGATTTATGTAAGATTAAAAAAATAATGGAATTGTATATAGCACAGTTTTTCTCATGAGTAGGTACACTGATTCTAGTAGTGATCTTATGCTAAGCTCATGTCGAAATTGTGGTTGTTAATCTCTTAGGTGGATCTTTAATCTATCTCTTATCCATAATAATCAGTAGGTATGGCACAATGTGAATGCCAGTCTCATGAATTTGGTCATGAGACTGGCAACGCTAGCCAGTCTCACATAATGTAAAATGTCATTTTATCAATGCCTTAAATTTTAAGGACAACTAACAATAATAAAAAAGGAAAAAATAATGAAAATCTTAAAACCATTAATGATCGGTGCAGTTCTTCTTGGGAGTGTTTTTGTGGGGAATGGGTTTGCTGGTGCAATAAAAAAATGTGAAAATATTCAAATAAGTAAAATACATATTGAAGGTGAGAGAGATGATTCTCAGGTGGGTAGCAATGTTTCAAATATGGTAGTACTAGAGACTCGGACTGATGTATGTGATGGATTTAGGTTGTTTTATATTCGATTAAAAAATCCATCTTATAGTGCAATGCTAACAACTATATTAAATGCAAAAAATACAGCAACTGAACTAGATTTATATTATGATGTTGATTCTTCAATTGAAGGGGCGACCGGTTGGAGAGAAATAGATATTGTTGTATTGAATTAAAATAGTCAAAACTGTCATCAGCATTAATTATTTGATCAACGTAAAATTGAAATGAAGGGCCTGCTTAAGCAGGTCTTTTTTCATGTGGTGGATGTATCCAATATTTGCAATAGGGTTTGAATATAACAGCTTCTGATATACTAATATCTGCCCCATGATTAAAGCTTAGCCCTATTTAATTCCCTTATTAAAAATTTATCTATATAAAGTCCCCAAAAGTAATTTTACCCCGTTTAAATAGATATAACGAACAAAGTAGATTCATAATAATTGAGAGAGAATACAGTGAAAACTAAAATAACCTATATATTAATAATGGCGATTATATTATTGTCAGGGGTGAGTCAGGCACAACGATTGCCTCAAAAACACAAGGGAAAACACTCCCACGAACATTCAGTAAAAAAGCATAAAAAAGAGAAAAAGCTACGTAAGAAGAGTAAAAAACTTCGCCGTAATAACCGTGCAAAGCGAACAGAAGGTGAATTTTTAGTACGCTTTAAAAAAACGGTTAAGGGTAATCTCAAAGGCACCCGTAAGACTAAAAAACTAAAGAATAGATTAGCTCTTGTTGAATTTGATGAGTCCAAACGTGAATATTCAGATATTACCGATAGTCTCAAACAGGATCAAGATATAGACCTCATAGAACCTAATTTATTGGTTAAATCCTTGGGGCACGGTCATGATCATGAGCGTAAATACAAGTCTCCTCAGAATAAGATTAAAAAGCATCTTAAGAGAATTAAAAAGTTACGCAAAAAAAGAAAGAAAGGAAGAAAGGGTAAAACGCTTAAAGTGGGGATACTCGACACGGGCCTTGATTTTAATCATCCTGATTTAGAAGGACGTACCGGCCCAGGAGTAAATCTACTTTATAACTCTGAAGATACCACAAAAACAAAAGAGTCACAAGATAATACGGAAATGGATTACAACGGTCATGGTACCATGGTGGCTGGTGTTGTTGCCGCTAATGACAATGATTTTGGTATTACGGGTCTTGATCAAGAGGTTAAGGTTTTTGGTATAAAGGCCTTTGATGAAAATGGCATAGGATATCTTTCAGAAGTTATCCAAGGGATTGAATGGGCGATAGAACATAAGATAGACATTCTAAATATGTCATTCGGAACGTACCAATATTCTGCACTGCTCGAAGAAGTGGTTAATAGAGCAAGAGCAACAGGAATGATTCTTATTGCGTCTTCGGGTAATGACTATTCTGGAGATGCAATGTATCCAGGACGATACGAAGAGGTATTGTGTGTGGGGAGTCATGATGAGAGCCATTGGATCAGTCGGTTTTCTAACTGGGGTCCCGATGTTGACATATATGCCCTAGGAAAAGGGTTGCGATCAACCAATACTTCAGTGAATAATAAAAATCCTTATTCGGGATTTACCGGAACCAGTGCAGCTACTGCATTTGTAACGGGAGTTGCGGCATTTGCAATTAATGAAAAGTTTTCAAAAAAAGGATTTCAACGAAAGTTAAAGAATTATGTATCTGAGCGCTATAGTATTCATTCACCAACAGAAGACCCCCATAAAGAATTGAATGTTGAAAAACTAATGAACGATTTGAATGGTGAGGAACTACAACAATTCGAGGTAACCCAACTTACTACTCAGTATAACATGGTTCAGCCAGATGAAGCAATAACCATTGAGTATGTTGTAGAAAATACCGGACTAAAAAAAATAAAGTCAGTAGCTATGGAGCTTCACATAATTGTAGGGGAGAAGAGTGTAGCTGTTCCTGTTGATAACATTAAAAAATTAAAAGTCAATGGTGTGGTGAAAAACTCATTTCAAATTATGTTAAAAGATCATCTGAATGATTCAGTGCTGATTAATGATTTCACTCCAGTACACCTTAAAATGGTTTCACCAAATAAGAGTTTTATTGACAATAACGAGCTCTCAATTTTTGCGACTGAAAAAGTATATCCTAAGGTATTGGCTTTCTCTATGTGGCTCAATTATGAACAAAATGAGTTCAGCATTCTCCTCAGAAATACGGGAAATAAAGACCTTAAAGATGTAAATGGACAGATAGATATCATGCCGTATTTTCATGAACGTCCCGATGCGTATTTTCTGCAACAGAAATTGAATGATTTCTCCTTTGATATTAAGAAAGGAGAACGAAAAATAGTTACCGTTCCGGTGAAGCTGGATAGTGTGCTTCATTGGGAGAAGAAGTTAACCATAGACCTGACCCTCAAAAAAGATGATAGAGTACTATCACGATACCGCGATAATCATAACCGTCTGGAAGATGGAACATATGTGGTACAGTATGCTCAGAATGTGCATAGGAAGATAGTTAAAGATGCGGTAGCTTTATTGATTGCGGAAATAAATAAAATGGGGAACATTGATCTATTACCGGATGAAATTAAAAATGGGTTGATGATTGAAGGGGATATTGAGCAGTATGCTTTATGGCCTCGTTCTAATGTGTCAGATGCATTTACATCTTCAGACTTAAATGAATCTTTGATACCTGAATACTTTACTAAGGATTATCTTCAAGAATTAAAGAATAAATATATTGCACCCAGTCACACCTCTACATGGGAATCAAGAGGTGGCACTCAGACATATACGAGTCCTGATTATTATAATTTTACAAAGATGAATATGCTTGATGGAGCAAGTGATTGTGATGAATGGGATGTTGCATATGGCTTTACAACCGAGGATGTGTTTGATTCTCACTTTTGGATAGTTGACAATGATGATGGTGATGGGTTAAACTCGAGCTTTTTTCATAGTGGTTATAAAGAAAATAAAGACATAATCGATTTCACTCAGTTTTTAGCTGGCTTATTACTGACTAATGAGACAGAAAACCATCCGAGTGCAATGAATAAAATAAATGTTTTGATGAATGGAAATTCGGATAAACATATTATGAATTTAAGATATAATAAGTTACAAAATGGTGCAATTCAGCATTTTGAAGCTGGGAAAAATTTAGAAGATAATATATACCTCCAAGGGGCGTATTGGCTATTAGGGCAGGCTATACATTTAATTGGTGATTTATCTGTTCCTTCGCATGTAAATGATGAAAATGTCCATGGATTAACGGGATCTGCCTATCATGATTGGATGGATAAACACGTTTATGATTGGGATTTTGAGTTAGCAAAAAGTGAAGGGATTGTAAATCCATATAAATATGCTAAGGGTGATGAAATTCGTTTTTTGGCATATAGTACTGCTCAAATTGCCAATAGATTTCCATGGGTATCTACTGCGAAAACTGATAATGACGGACTTCTTGCATTCTTTGCTCAAGAGGGATTACTTGCTGCTAAAACTTTAACCTCAGGTGAAAATGTATACTATATGGGAAAAGGGGGTAACCCATCACTTGGAGGCGACTCACCCCATTATGAAAATAGTTTTCTCAATGACTTTAACTCGTTACCGGAGCACCCTCGAGGAAAAAGAGACCTCAATAAAGATGAAGTAAAGGATTTTGCCGTTGCAAAATGGGGATGGGTAAATGGCCCCCTAGGAACAAAATATTGGGGACCATACGTTGGGTCACAATGCGAAGAAGTAGATATTGTGTTTAGTGGGTTAGCCTATTTAACATCATTTGAAGAATATAATGATTGTTGGGGTGGTGGTGATGGTCACACTGATCATGATAACACTGATAATGGCGGAAATGATGATGACGGAGATTTATCTACTATCAGAGATGTCTCCTATACCTATGCAGTGAGAGCAGCCGCTGGCTTAATATATTATTTTCTGGTTGAAACAGATCAAATTGATCGAGATCCAAATATGCCCGTAGAAATTATTAAAAATAAAGAACTTGCTCCTGGTTGGCATGAATATATAGAAAAAGTGATTGATCCTAGTGATTATATTGGAGAATGGAGTACTCAAGGTGAAGATGGGCACTATTGGAAAATTTCTGGAGAGATCTCTAATTCAATGGTTGCTACATTAGATAGCGATTTTTATAGAGATATTACACTATCTACAGAAATAGTCAATGCTTCTAGTTTCTCATTTTATGCACAGGTACAACATGGGGGAAGATTAGATGTGTTTGTAAATGGAACAAGAGTTGAGTCAGTAGATGCGTTTTATAAAAATGATGTATTTACGGATATTCAATCAGCTCTACCAAGACTTATCCAGCCAAGTGATGGGATTCTAGATTCAAAAGGTGATGTTCACATGCCTAAATTTGTATCTGTACCAATAAGTAAACAACGAAATGACATCAGAATTGTATTTGTTAACGATCGAAGTACCGTACAAGCTCAACATGATCAATATGCTGAGTATACTTATCCTCCGAGCGAGTTTAAAGCATATATATCTGAATTTAAAGTAAATTCAGAAAAATGTAATAATACTGAAAAATATACATCTATTGGGAAAAATCATTCTAATGTGATTAGTCAGGCTTTAGGGATAGATCCATTAGATTGGACTGAATGTACATTTGTTCGTGCTGATCAAACAAAATATATTGGAGAATTTGATTACACCTATGGCAATTGGATGTTTGGGTACTGGGTATCTCAATTGTCACAAATACAAGACATTGATTCAGAAAGTGGTGTGTCGCCTAATGTATCCTTAAAGGGAGTGGCAATTCGAGAGTATGGTAAAACCTGGATACAAACCACGGTTAAAAATCTTGAATCCATAAAACTCAATTTTTTAAACACCATGCCCATTAATAATAAGGTATGTCTTATAATAGATAGAGAGGAACAATTCTGTAAAACTGCAAATGATTGGGTGGATAAGAGCAACCCAACTATTTTTGTTGACCCGAGCAGAGAACATATTATAAGAATAGAATCAGAAAAATCAATAGAGGCATCTGAGATTGAAGTACCAATCATAACCCTCGACCTATCGTATTATGATTATAAAATAATAGATGAACCTATTGATGATACAGAGAAATCAATTCCAATAAGTTACACGGGTGGACTGCCCCCGAGTATTGTAGTTGAGAGTGAAAACGACAATTTAACTTTTGAAAGTCCAATAAAAATAGGTAATACCGATAATAAAACTCCAACCATAGACTATCACTGGGAGCAAGGGAGGTATGAAGATTATTTTAATTCACCTACAAATATTCTAATTCAGAATTGGAGTATTGGTGACTATCTGTACATACAGAGTCCAGAGGCGCATGGCGTGGACATGAGTGAATATAGCTATGTTCGTTTCGCTATGAAAAGTAGCGGAGGCGTCCACCCAGTAGCTATCAAGGTGAAAGATAATAGCGGTGGCTATATCTCTTCTGTCATAGAAGTAGAATCTAAATTTCAGGTATATGAATTGCCAATAAGCGTACCTGGATTTTCATTAGACAAGAAATCGATACAACAATTACTCTTAGTCGAACCTCTAGGGGCGAGTACGCAGACGGAATTAAGGATTGATGATATTACATATGTCAAGCATGCAACAAATAAACATATTGTCGTTCAATTTGGCACAGAAGATGTAACAACAAAGAAGTATCGACAAGATGGAAGTTCGTATAATTATACGTCCTATGCTGAGCCTTATGTGAGTTTCAATGTGGATTTATTGGGGGTTAGTAATCTGGGCAATGCTCATGGTGATGTGATTGTTCGTTTTACCACTAAATGGGGAAGTCAGCAAGAGGTGTTACTTAAGCATAGTGCGGGCCGAAGATATTATGGACGTATTTTTGGATTGAGAGAAACCAGCTTTTACTCATTTCACACCTTTGAAATTGAGTATGAACAATCCACTTCTGAAAAAGTAAAAATAGACGAAGGTAGTTATATCTCGACTCCTGAGTTCGAATTAGCATATGATGTAACACGTCAACTAAATTCAGTAAATTTAAATGAGTTTCAAGTAAAGATAATTAATGTTCCTGAAAGCTCTATAAAGTCAGTGGAGTTGCAATATATGGATTATTATACGTGCTCTTTTACGTGTAGTTCGGGAAAAACACCTGTATATTCTTGGGCATCACTCAATCAATTCGGGGATGGGCAATTAGATGATTCATCTATTTGGCAAGGTTTTAATATGGACCTTGAAAGTACTTCGTTGACTTCATTTGCATTCTCTCTCATAGTTACCTATGTAGATAATCAAAAACGGATCTACGAGCATAAGATTAGTTTTCTTGATGAAAGCTCTGAATCGTGTCAGCGAGACTCAGATGGTGAATGTATAAGTTATTTAAGTAAAGGAATAATTTTAAAAGAATCACCATACCCAATATTTCCAACATTGGATGTAAATGCAGAAAACGGCATGTATGTAGGTAACAAAATTGAATTTGACTTTGCTGTTAAGGCTAAAACTAATATACATGTCATTAATATTGATTATGGTGACGATACAGATAATTCGATGAGTGATTCATTTGAAAATTATGTTGAACAACAGTTTTCTCATTCATATTCAAGTCCTGGGGCCTATACCGTGAGTATATGCGCAGCTGATCATAATGCTAATATTGGATGTCATGAAATTGAAATCGAAATTTTTGATGAATCGCTAACTCATCTGTATTCACAAATACTCGGAATGTATGGTACAACCATGAACAGCAGTCTTATGAATCAAACTCTGATGCCCAGTGTTGCCATACAGCCACACATAATGCAAAACGTGATATTACCAATGCCTTAAGAAATCTCAACAAACAACAACTAAAATAAAAAAGGAATGTTTATGAAAATGTTAAAACAAATGATGATCAGTGTAGTACTTATTGCGAGTGTGTTTGCGGGGAATAGTTTTGCCGGTAACTTAAAGCAATGTCCAAATCTTCAAATAGACCATTTGATCTCGTATGGTGATAGAGACGATTTGCCCCACGGACCAGATGTAAGTAATAAAATAGCACTGATCCCTAAAACATCATGTTATGGTGTCGATGTACTATACTTAAGTTTGAGTGATATATCATATAGTGCAATGCTAACAATGCTTATGTCAGCAAAAAACTCAGCTAGAAGTATCACTATATCGTATGATGAAGATAGCGGTTTACCTACATTGCCTACCTGGAAGCTTATCAAAGTTATTACTGATTAGGTAAATAATTATGTTCAACGGTTTATATGTAAATGCTCTTCAAAAGCTATTTATTTCTTGGAAGGCCCTGGGTTTGACCTCTATTTACAACTACTAGATATGTAAGGTGTAGGGTGAGTTAGACTCTTATGCTGAGTGTCTCTACTTAATGACACATATTGCAGAATGTGATTTTACCAATATCTTAAACTTTATGAATAAACAAAAATAAAAAAGGAAAAATTATGAAAATGTTAAAACAAATGATGATCAGTGCACTGCTTCTTGGGAGTGTGTTTGTGGGGAAAGGGTTTGCTGGTGAAATAAAAAAATGTGCAAATATTCAAATAAAAAATTTATATGTTGAAGGTGCGAGAGATGACGGCTTATACGGTAAAGATGCCGCGAATAAAATTGTAATTACCATTGCTGAAGCTTGTGATGGATTTACGAATTTTTATGTTCCACTCAATGAACCAGCTTATGGTGCTATGCTTACTGTCATACTTAATGCTAAAAATACAACATCAAATATGTCCTTTTGGTATGATATTGATAGTGGACTTAGTAATATTTCGAATTGGAGAGAAATTGACCTTGTTGGTATAGATTAAATAATATTGCCTCCAATTGCAATGAACTATTTTGCAGTTACATAGAAAATGTAATTCTTCGTATTACAATTCAACCACACATAATGAAAAATGTCATTGAATCAATGTCTTAAGTTTTAAGATAAAACAACAAATAAACAGAGAAAAAGGAAATAATTATGAAAATGTTAAAACAATTAATGATCGGTGCACTGCTTCTTACGAGTGTGTTTGCATCTAATAGTTTTGCGGAAGAAGGTTCTTACTGCGCAGATGTAACAATAGATGTTATTTATGCATCAGGAAATCGGTCGGGCGACTATGCTGCACACACTCAAAAGCTAATCATACGAACAACAGTGCTTTGTAATAATTCAACATTTCTTTATGTTGATTTTAATAATCCAGCATATAGTTCAATGTTAACTTTGATAATGAATGCTCAAAACACAGGAAAGAAATTAGGCTTTTTTGTCAAAAAAGATGAGAAGTTTGTAGGTTCATCTGAAATTCTCTATGTGAGTGCTAATAGATAAGTTGAATAAATTGTGGAGTTAGTTCGATCGGTTAAGACCTGATTTTTTGATTGCCTTGACCTTTCGTGATTTATCATAATAGGGATATGCATAGGAATGTATAAGTAACACTTACAAAATAATACAGCCCTTAAGACACACATCATGCAAAACTTTTTTTACCACAACCTTAATAATTCAACAAACAGCAACTAAAATATAAAAAGGAAATAATAATGAAAATGTTAAAACAAATAATGGTCGGAGCAGTTCTTCTTGCGAGTGTTTTTGCGGGGAATGCTTTTTCTAGTACATTGCACGTCTGCGATAATGTTGAAATTAAAGATTTGTATGCAAATGGGAATAGATATGATGTTGATGGTAAGTTGTATGCTAAAACTATTGTTGTAACCCCAAGGGAATTATGTGGAAATAAACCTCATTTTTATATTGGATATGACAATCCAGGATACAGTGCGATGCTCACTCTCATGCTTAATGCGATGAACACTGGGACAAAGATGAATATCTATATCAATAATGATGGGGCCGGTATACCCGGGGCTTCTGAAATAGTTAATGTTCGTTTAACAAAATAAAAATATAGAAATTTCATCCCTCGATATTTATATAATTAGATGTTGAATTTAAGTCTGAACTGTATTATGTGAAATTTATACATTGTAAGCCGAGCAATACGCTCGGCTTATAAATTAAACTAACAAATTACTTCTACACAATTAGTTTATAACAATTTCCCACAATTGATTATCACCATTCACAAAGTCCCACAATTGATTATCACCATTCACAAAGTCCCACTGGTGAATGATCTCACCATTATCCAATTAACATGCTGCAACATCGATAATTTTTTACTTCATTGCGCTCCCAATAGTGAAGTATGATTATGAGATAGGTGAGATAGACCATTGTTGGTTTGCGCCAACAACAAAATCCAATTGATAAATGTTGTGCCCAGTAGATCACAGAACCTCCTGCAGAAGCTTTTGCAGGCCAATCTAATTTGCCAATACCGCGTGTTTGATTAAAGCGAGCACCGGTCTCAATCCATTCGCCCGTTTGATAGTTCAATAAGTAAAATTCACGCCCAGCTATTTAAACGGTTAGGAACAACCGGTAGATGGGATTAATTTTACAAACCAGAATTCCAGATATTCATTTTATGAGTTGGGGTATTTAAAATGTATTGCACCTTACTTTAATAAAATCGTAATTATTTAATCAGGAGTTTGTTCTACTTAGTAAGAAAATTCAGGTTCAATGATAAACATATCATTGAACCTGAATTTTGTATTTGTTTCAAACAATAGACTACAATAAGTCTAGGACTATGTTTATTTTATGTTATTGCACCCATTTAGTAGGCTCAGTGAGAGTCCAATCTTTATCAGTATTTGAATCAATTAATGATGATCTACTGATACTTTTATTTGAAGTAAATTCTTGTATAGCACTAGAATTCCATTTTTCTGGGCTCATCGAACCTGTTGGTAAGTTTACCCAACACAAAAAATCGATACTTGTACCGGTTGCATTTAATATTTCTATTGCCCCCTGATTAACGTTTTCTACACTGGTATTTTGACTATCCGGGTCAATGATTATAATTGATCCATTTCCACCGTTTGATATATTTCCGTTAGAGGATGTACTTGTAGTCCACATGAAATTATCATTAATATAAATAGTTTCACTCGTATTCACCCCCTCACCTGACTCAATTACAATAACTCCACCTTTTGGAATAATGATATCGTCATTTAAAGTAAAAGATTGCGATGTGTTATAGGACGTTCTGGTGTTATATCCTTTGTAATTTAGGGTCCACCCGTTAAGGTTTATACTCACTGGTGCTAGATTAACAAGTTCAATCCAATCTTCAACCCCGGCCTTCACCTCGTTAATAAGTACAGTGGAGGGGAAATTAATATTTTCCAAGGTTGTTGAACTTTTATTGCCCATATCATAGGCTGCTACGTCAGTTTTCTTTATGCTGGCAACGGTATCCGGGCCGTTGAGTAGTGTTAAGGTCATTACATAATTGGATCCTGTAGGTACATCAGGTACAAGGGCAATCACAGAATCATTGGATATTAAACCGGTTCCTACCAAAGAGGTACCTAAATCAACATTTGACAATACCACAGTTACGCTATCAACTCTAAAAGTTTGAATGTTTTGGTTTACTATTCTGAACTCCAGATCCTGGGTTGTTATTGGTGTATTATCATTATCATTATTATTATTATTATTATTATTATTTGTAGGATTGACAGTAATTGAATTTTCACTTGAGTCAATTGATTCTTCATTCTTGAGGTCTGGTGTGGTTGTGGCCACTCCGTCAGAAGAGCATGATACAATTGCGCTATTCAATGCAATCAATAGAATTATTATATATTTTATCATATGAGTACCTGTTATTAATTTCTTCATATAATTTAAACGAAGATGCGGTAGATTTAGGGGATTTATTTTTTAATCCCCCCAAAAAAATCACACTCAAAAAATAATTATAGTACCAAAGTATCCGTAAAACATTCATAGATTTCAATATACGACGTCCACATTCATGTATTGAGTAGCCTCTCCATTTACATTAATATCAATGAATTTTTGAGTCAAAAAGCAGATTACATGACTGATAATTGTGGAAACATAACTAGTTTAAAGTGTTATCTGTCTCGTTGTATGACTAATGCTTTAATTTTTTCGACAAACAAATCGACCTGAAGTCTATTTTTTAGTTCACGCCACGCAGACCTCTAGTTCATTCAATACAATGGTGCTAATTAAGAGGGACCTTGTGTATTACATTGATCAATATTTTCAAAGTCATTAAGAATCATGGTTACCATTTAAATTAACATAAGAAAAAATAAAAAAATAGGTCCCCAATTTTGTATTGAGCCGTTTAAATAGGTGTAACGAAATAGAGATATGGAATCTTAGCGAGTCTCCGACATATATGTGTTTTCAAATACTTAGTATGTATGGGGCCACTAAAAATACAAGACTTGTGCAGTACTATATTTTGCTGTGTATAGCTACTTAACGATACAAAATGTGATTTACTAATATCTTAAATTAAAAGGAAATTATTATGAAAAATATACAACAATTAATTATTAGTGCAGTTCTTCTTGGAAGTTTATTTCCGGGAAATAGTTTTGCAGAGAAAATGTGGTGCAATGATGTTGAAATTATGAATATATATGCAACCGGAAACAGAGATGATACATATGAATCTCATTCTCAAAAGCTTATTGTTGAGCCAAAAGTAAAATGCGGAATAAATCAATATTTTTTCGTTGAATACAATAACCCATCGTATAGTTCGATGTTAACACTTATTCTAAATGCGAAAAATACTGGAGGTACAATTTCAGTATTAGTGGATAATGTTTCCAATGATGAAAACACTCTTAGATCAGCAGAAATTCAAGTAATTGGATATAAATAGCGATTGTGTATGAACTAAAGTCTGATACAATTGTTTATTCATCACTCCTATAGAACCAAAGAACCCATACTAGTGTATAGGCCCTTTGGTTCTATAGGAATTTAAAAAATAACCACACCTACTCACCCACTATCAAGAAAAAATGCACAGAGTGATTGATCCGGATCATCAAATATATTCTCAAAATGAAAGTAGGAGTAGTGGATCACCAATGAATAGATAATACCCCTAAATCGGGTGTAGTCCAGGAAATGCATTTGCGGGGACGTTGAAACATTGTAAAAATGTTAAAATAGCTCATCTGTATGCAGAAGGAAACCGTAATGATAGCCCGGACGGGCTAACCCATGCCCAAAAATTAATCATTCAGCCTGTAACGCCATGTGGGACAAATGTATATTTTTATGTAAAACTTGATAATCCAGCATATGGAGCTATGCTTACATTACTTTTAACTTCAATGAGTACAAGTGCTACATTAGATATTTATATTGATGAGACAAGGAATGACGCAGTAAATGGCTCAGAAATGATAATCGTTGATTTGCCTGGTAGTTAATAAAATTGAATTAAATTTGGTGGCTTTTTTAAAAAGCAATCCCACTAAAAAAGCCGAGCAAAATGCTCGGCTTATACTTTAAACTAATAAATTACATCTACTACCTTAGTACTTAACAATTTCCCAAAGCTGATTATCACCATTCACAAAGTCCCACTGATGAATATTCCCACCATTATCCATTGACCATGCTGCAACATCAATAACTTTCTCGTTCATTGCACTCCCAATAGCGAAGTATGATTCTGAGATAGGGGAAATAGACCATTGTTGGTTAGCACCATCAACATAATCCCACTGATGAATGTTGCCACCATTATTCCACGACCACTCCGCAATATCTAATGCTTTACCGCTGAGTTTGTTAATGATTTTATAATGCTCGCCTGCTTTAACAATACTCCAGAGCTGATTTTGGCCCCCATAACAATCCCACTGCTGTATATTGGCACCATTCCATTGGGCAGCTTCAGCAACATCAAGACATTTACCACTGAGCTTATTGACGATTTGATACTCTGCAGTAGGGTCCCAATCAGTTTGTTCTTCAGAGAAGATGCTCATTTTTTTAATCTCAACAGTTCCTTCTGCAGTAAAATAGGCTACTACAGGGTTATTATACTTGTTGATTATCATAGAGATAGGAGAAGCTCTTCTGTCGGTAAATTCACTCGCCTCCCACTCAGTCCCATTAACCCATTCAAAATCACCACCAGTAGAATATTTCATTGCAGCATTACCATTTGCATAGCGTTGCTGTGTCCAATAGATCACAGAACCATCTGCAGAAGCTATTGCGGGCCAATCCAAATTGCCAATACCGCGTGTTTGGCTATAGCGAGCACCGGTCCCAATCCATTCACCATTATCTTTGTCCAATCTGTAGAGTTCACGTCCAACAGTAATATAAGAAACACCAGTAGCCATGTACAGAGTACCATCTTCGGTAAACATAAGCTCAGATAGCCCACTCAAGTACCCTGCAGAACGATCTAATTCTGCGTAGTCACTCCAAGTATTGTTTACCAATTGCTTTATATACGCTATAGCAGGCTCGCCTGGTCTATTGCTTGAACGTTGCCAGTAGCTGAGGTACGGAATATTATTTGCATCAAAGGCGACTCGAGTATAGTATTCACTAATAACTCCCGTTTCAAAGGTGTTACTGACTGATGAACCAACTATCTGCCACGCATCATTTATAAAGCGTATACATTCAATTGATTGTTCATCATCACTGATAATAACGGTATATGGCACACCATTGTTATCAGTTGTGAGGGCACCGTTAATATCGATTTCAACTGTTCTACTCCAAACAATATCCCAACCTGTCCCGTTAAAGAGGGCAATGTTATCACCATTATTGAATGTTGGTATTCCAGATCGATTAACAGAGAAGTGGTTTGTCGCACTATAACTTAAGCCAGAGAGGCCATCACTATCTTGAATGGTCCACTGCCCGCTCACCAACTTGTAGAGAGTTGGTATGAGGTTAGCGTTTGCAACTCTATTTGAAAGAAAATAGAGGTCTCCCGTTGAAGACGATGCAACCGAAACAGCTCCTTCAATGGCTAGAGTATTAAGAGTGGTTTGATCAATTGTTTCCCAGCTGTTTTGCGCCGAGAGGGTTGTTACTGCCATGAGAATTCCACTGAAAACGACTGCCTTCAGCTTTGATAACGATTGAATAGGTTTCATGAATTTCCTTTGTAATTATGTAAAGGGGTGTATGTGTTTTGTGTTTATGTAAAATAGTGTGCCCCAGTATACTATTTCAAGGAACAAGCTACATAGGTTTTTGCTGATGTACAATACTTGTAATGTAAGCGTGTACAATTTTTACAATCCGCCCTAATGGCCATTTAAAACGTAAAAATGACACTTTGGGGAGGGTATTACGTGTTACTCTGCTGAACCCGTTTATATTTTGCCTTACATTTTCTACACTTGGTATACGGGGCATCATTCAAACACTATTTTATACAATGCCCTGTTTATTCACTTACATTACGAGGGCACAATGAAAACACTCCTATATTTAACAACAACACTATTCCTAATCTTTACCGGTTGTCAAATTGACACCGTAGAAAATGAACCAATGAGTTCAGAAAGTAACTCTGAACTATCTTCGAGTGATACCGCAAACGGTAATCTCAGTGATGATGACCACAGTAGTTTAGGCGGTTCACTATCTTCGAGCGCCGATCAAAGCGATGACGACAGTTCTAGCTCTAAACACTATTCAGAACCGACGGAATATTTAGACAATGAATTCAATCACCCGCGTCAACAAACACTCCGTCTTTTAGCAGAACTCGAATTTGTAAGCGCTTCGGAGCTTGAAGGGGAGTATTTTGAACTTGATACGCTCTACTTGGAATATGATTATAAAATGATGATTAGCGGTAGGTTATTTCAGGAACGTTCTGTCGTGACCCGTTTTCAAAATGACAAACAATTTGAGTTTAATAATGGAACCTTAATTCATCATATTATTGGAAGTGCAACCGATGAATACAGTTACACATTTAAAGGGAAGGAACTAGTATTAGAATCTGGTTTTGGTCATGGTGAAGCAAATAGTGTATTTGAAGAAAACGATCTCCGTTATAAAGTTGGCAAAGATGGAGACACGTACTATCTCATTCTTAAAGAAGAACTTACCGAAGATGCTACGGGAAAGGCAGTGGCCGATACTCGCACCCTTTTCAAATGGAACTACGTTATGAGAAAAGTAGAGAATCCTCGTAAGACAACTCCGGTCTCAAGTGAAGAAGAGGTTACGGTCAGTTCAAGCTCAGTGACTGACTCAATTTCAAGTTCGAACACCGAATCGAGCTCAAGCGTTCAAACCATAGATGAACCTGAAGAAAACCCAAATAGCGGTTGTTATCAGTGCCCTACAGGGGTTATTTGCGTCAGTGGTGCGGAGAACATGATCGGCTTTGAAGCGTGTTATATTATTCCTTAGGTTTTTTATGTACAGATCCATAAGAATAGCTCAATAGACTGATCTATTCTTATGGAATCATCATACTAATGGTGATTTAAAGCCTAATGAGAAAAGTAAACTGATTCTCAATGGTTATTTGTTTTGAATGACATGCTTGGAAAATAAAGATGATTAAACGTTTCGTTTCACTATTTGTATTGATATACTGCCTCATGGTTCTCTCAGGGTGCACCTACCACTATCGGTCAGCAATCCCCGACTACATATATACCGTGTATAAAGGTGACTCTATTGCCCTGTATGATATTCCTTTTCAAAACGGATATATAGATGGCGTGTACAAAGAGTATTACCCAAATGGACAGGTCAAAAATAGTGTACTCTATATAAAAGGTGACGCTCAAAAGGGGAGTGAGCAATTCTTTGATAGTTTAGGAGTATCAACAGTACTCTACCAAGTCAGGGATACCCTAGATGGTAACGGTACTTTAGAATACATAGTGGATGGGGATACGATTCATACAGAATATTCCAATAAGGAGAACAGCATCAAAGAGAGTGTAAGCCACGCTGACGGAAGCAAGCTCCTTACTCATTCTACTGATGGGACAGTCACTAAAAAGGTGTACACTGATGTTCAGGGGAATATATTCACCATTGATGAGGTTGATGGAACAGTAGAGCCTATTTTCTTTGCGGAAACTGAGAATGGCATAACTGATGACTATATTGATACCTTGATTGGGCGCTTTGGGGAATCTCGTGAACCACAAAAAGTCGATTCTATTATTGATAGTTATGGGAACCAATGGAAACGCCGGTACATTCATTTCCTGACACTCTATGGAGTGATCCCAGTGTGCATTAACAAACCTGTTCCATTATTGCATAAAAGCTACAATCTTAACGGTGCTCACATACTCATTCGGTACATCATAAATCCTGATGGTTCTGTCATAACGGCATATCCAATCTTTGATGAAAGTAAAAACCCGATTTTTGTTTCCCGATTGATTGAATTATCAGATAATTGGAATTTTGGCCCTGTGGCTGGAGGAGAGTATACTTTCGATAAATGGTATAGGTTTGTATGGCTCGATTATGGGGAGTATGATCTATTTTATTACAAGTCAAAAGAGCGTCCAAATTTTAATTGGTTTCTGAGTAACGATGAAACACAAGATGATGGACGCTAAAAACCAATAGTTTATCTACCTAAACTTCAAAGTGACCGACTGATTTTTTTAGGTCACTTCCCATAGATGTTAATGAGTCAGTATGCGTATCTATCTGATTCATTCCAAGGGTAACTTCATTTATAGAATTATTTAAGCCAATGATATTGCCAGAAATAACATTGAGGCCTTGTGCCGATTCCCCAACATTACTTGATACTTCAGAACTAGCGATACTGACACCACTCACACTATTTGAAATTTCGTTGATGGTTGCCGATTGCTCTTCTACAGAACTTACGATAGTATGTGAGATGAGGTTTACTTCTTCAATTATTGAAGTAATGTCTTCTATAGCTTTAACAGAGCCCCGGGTACTCTCTCTCATATTTTCAATTTGCTTCCCAATCTCACCTGTTGCTTTTGCTGTTTCAGTCGCAAGTTGCTTTACTTCACTTGCAACAACGGCAAAGCCTTTACCGGCCTCACCTGCAGATGCTGCCTCTATTGTTGCATTCAGAGCAAGAAGGTTGGTTTGATCGGCAATATCTTTAATAACTCCTAAAACTTTGCCAATTTCATTTGCACTGACTTCAAGGAGCTTCATCATGTCGTTTGTAGTTTGAGCTTGTCTGCTAGCTGTTGCAGCAATTTCAGATTCTTTTTGACAATTCTGTGCTATTTCATTTGAGGTCGCGCTCATTTCCTCGATAGCCGCAGCTACAGTAGAAACTGAAGTACTCATCTCTTCTACATTTGACGCAATGACGTTCATATTTTCTGATGCTTGTTGCGTAGTCTCAGCTATTGAGTTTGATTGAGTTGCCATGCTTGAGGTAGCAGAATTAACACTGGTAACCGTCTTAGTTAGACTTTGTGAGGTATCAACCGTTTCGTTTGCTTGTTGGGTAATGTTTTCAATTAAATGACCTAAATTTAAAATCATGCTATCAAATGAGTTTGCAAGGTCGCCAATTTCGTCTTTCTGAGAGAGTAGAGCTGGGTCTATTTTTAGACGTAAGTTCCCTTCAGCTACTTTGACTGCAATCTCTCGTAATTTATTCAATGGATGTGTAACTGAGCGCATGATGTAGATACTTAAAGTTACAATAATCACTATGATGACTAGGGTGCTTATGACGAAAAGTATAAGACCCGATTTAGCTGAAGCATGAATTGCTAAGGCTCGATTGTTGAGGTCTTGCGAAAGTTTGTCCTCTATTGTTTTCAATAGGTTTATTTTTTGAGTTATTGTTTTAAACCAATGGACTGCATCTACACCAAATACTCCATTGCTCGCTTGTTTTGAAAGACCTTCGATTTGAAGTAGGGCAGGGGTATCATCAATTTTAATAACAGCATCAATTGATTTACTCGATTTCCGTGCTGCAACCATTTCTTGGGCAACAGTAAGGGCGTCAGCATATTTCTGTAGTGTTTCACTTATATCAGATGTTGAAATGGTTCCACCATTTTTTGAAGCCAATGATTCAAGTTTATTTATGTCAGCGAGTATTCGTTCGTATGATTGAGTAAAGCGTGAAACATATTTTTTATCCTTCCTAAGGATGTAATTTTTAAAACTATGAATCGCCCCTCCATATCCCAGCTCTTTATAAATACTATTAATCAAGATACTTTTGCTCGACGCTGCCCCTTTATCAAAAGCAATATCACGCATACGTTGGACTTCTGTTACTACTGGCGTCATCATTGTTTTCGTAAAAAGTTCTTCTTGTTCAGAGTTAGCATTCCATAAAAATGCATCGAAATATGTATTTTGTGCATTTACCAAATAGGCAAATTTATTAAATACACCATCACGGAAATAATCAACGGCAAAAGTGTTGGTCATTACTGCACGCTCCACACCAGCCTTCTCCTTGCCTTCAAGAAATGTTACATAGACACTAATTAAGGTGCCAATCTCTGAGTTAGTACTTGTTTTTGAGATATAGTGGATAATATCAAGCATCAGCGCATTATGATTCGTGTAGTAACCAATACCTTTTTTGTCGGATATATTCAATTTACTCACCTGGACGCGATGGTTGTCCAATTTATTAAATTCGGTCATCGCCTTATTAAAGCGTGAAACAAATTCAGTGCTAATATCTGTAGCGTCAAACTTTTCAAGAAATTTTGTGAGGACTTCTCTTTTACTATTAGTATTATTTCTTTGGGCAGGGAGTTCAGATATGAATTTTTTTCCATCACTCCCCATAAATCCACCTGTTGCACCACGTTCTTTCTGCATTTCATGGACAAAATTGCTGATGTTCACTGATAGTTCAGTGAGCTGTTCAAGTTGACTCATTTCGTTTAACAAAATCTTTTTATCAACAATACCCGAAAGAGTAAAAAACAGTATAATAAGAGATGGTATTATTGCTAAAATCGCAATTTTGACTTTGATAGTTAATATCATGATACAGAACCAAATTAAACATCACCTTTAGTATATCATTTTATTTTTAGAGTGACATTCTAAAATTGCCCTTCAAAGCCTCTTTTCTTACCTGCTTTTCATGATATTCCCAATAAAACCAATTTCGTAAGCAATCTCCATGCATAGTGTATGGCCCTTTTTTCAATTCTAATAATCTTCATAGGGCAATGTTGTGATTTTATAATACTCATATATAGAGCTCATTATGACTTTATGCAAAAAGTTCTTTTATCATAACGGAAAAAGGTATAGATTAATATCGCGAGGGTACGCGCTAACGAACGAAAAGTAAAACATGAAAAGAGCTAATAGTGCCTGTATACCTGTATATCCATGGAAACGCTCCAACAGGAGTATATATTCCATGAGGGTTCAATCATTTCTATTGATATCACTTTTGTCCCTCGTCTTTTTACAGTGCGGCAATTCAGTAACTCCTGACGATAATTCTATTAGATCCGAAGGGTGTGTTAGTTCATCTGATATGCCGATGCCCCCAGGTCTTACTGTATCTTCTACGGAACAACTATCTTCTGTAACTCTCGTTGAAAATGATTCACTCATTGATGATTCTATTAATGTCTCAGTGGACTCTTCACTCGTTGATACCTCACCTCCGCCGATGAGTTCTAGTAGCGCTACACCTGTATCGAGTATTGAGTCTTCCTCCGAAACACACATAAATACCTCGAGTAGTTCTCAAGATACGTCTTCTCAGTCGAATACTAACGTTCATTTCGGTATATTGAATCCTCCCGAGTTCGAAGATTTGTTTGGCGTGGACTCCGTTCCAACCTTCAATATTATAATAGATCAAGAACAACTGGATATACTCAATGATGATCCGAGAGCCGAGGAATATGTTCCTGCGTCCTTTTCATTTGGCTCACAGTACTATGCGGATGTAACGGTACGCTATAAAGGAAACATCGGGTCATGGCTCTATGAAAACACATTACACACCAGTGAACTTTCTTGTGCAGCCCGTTTTAAAATATCAAAAAGCAGTTATATTTATCCGAAAACGTGTCAAAAACTCTCACTCAAAGTAAAATTCAACACCGATAGCAGCCCCAAACAGCGATTTTATGGGTTAAAAAAGCTTCAATTGCATTCAATGAACAATGACCCCTCACAAATGCGAGAACAGTTAGGATATTGGGTCTTTAGAATGATGGGTATCCCAGCACCCCGAACACTTTATTCTCGGGTTCAAATAAATGGGGAAGATGTCGGGCTCTATATTGCAGTCGAAAATATTGATGGTAGGTTTACGAAAGCTCACTTTTCAAGTGGTGATGGAAATACCTATAAACAGATCATGCCTATTGATCCATCGAATAATAGACACAGCTCTGATGAATATAGAGCGGTTCTGAAAACCAACAAAGGAGATGAAACATCAGTAGAATTGATGAAAGAATTTGCTCGAGCGTTGCGAGATGCTGATAGTGATTCTGTGACCACCGTCATTGACACATGGATGGATATCGATCTTATGATGGCTCATATGATGGTCAACCGATTACTCAATCACTGGGATAGTCCGTGGGCATTAATGTTTAATGTATGGGATGGGAAAAATTTCTATTGGTATGAAGACCCTGATAATAAGCAATTTACACTGGTACCATGGGATTTGGATAACATATTAAGTGGTACTGATGATTTTAGAGATTTCTTTGATACATATGGCTACTACGGTTCAAATATGACACCATTCCCCGGAGTAGGTCCTCCAGAGCAGTGCGATGAACCAAGCTACCCTCAGTGTAATAGATTATTTAGAGGATTTAATACATTTGAAACTCAATATCGCAACCAAGTTGATACATTCCTTCGAGATGTCTATCCACTGCTCGATGGGCAGTTAAACACTTGGTATAATAAGATAGCACCAATCACTCGTGAAATGAATGAGCTCCATGGGGATATAAAAGAATGGCCTGGTTCCTCTGAGGGGAGAGCTGGTGCGATTGATGAAACCTACTGGAATTATCATTATAATTTGGTTCGTCTGCAGCTTTTTCAAAATGCTGAAGAGATTATTAATTGGAGGGATGAGTAGTACGGACAATGAGTGATTTTCTTGTTTTTAAAAGCTAGAAAACGCATTAACTTACCCTGGGTAAGCGCTAATTGAAATTAGGCTCTTAAAAGCTATATTTGCGCACTTCAATGCGTGATCACAGGGACAACAATGCATAAATATTTTAATAAAACATTTAAATTAGGCTTTTCTCTAAATGTGCTTTTGGGGCTTTATTTATTACTTCTCATTACTCCTGGTTATAGCCAAAGTTATATGAGTTTTGAGTCCAAAAATTTTCAATATGCTATTGATGAAGAAAAAATGAAACGAATGCCGTACCTCTCAGACATTTGTGAAGAAGTCTATAGCCGCCTTACCGAAGTATTTGATTATAAGCTTGACGAAAAAACTGTTGTTGTTTTTCGGGACGAAGCGGATTACTCAAATGGGTATGCCTATGGTTTTAAAAATTGGATTGGGATTTATCTACCGTCCAGTAACTCCATGCTGCGGGGGAGTCGATATTGGTTAAAAGAAGTGATCGCCCATGAATTATCCCATGTCTTTACCCTTAGGAAACTTGGTTATAACTCATCGTTTTTATCATTTAAAGTGAGGACTTCTTCGAGCGCTAACCATAGAGGATCTTCTTTTGGGTACCCATATTCAATTAATAGCAGTGTTACCTATTCAGTAAACAATGAAGAAAAATGGCTCGTTGAGGGTCTCGCTCAGCTTGGGGCAGAGCTTGTTGGCTTGGATCACTGGGATTCTCATCGTGCAATGCATGAACGAGTACGCTATATCAGCGATGCGATACTTCCTCTTTCGATCTTAAAAACATTTTCAGAAGACAGTCGAACTCGTGAAGGACTCTATAATCAGGGCTATAGTTTCATGAGGTTTATCTATGGTACGCTCGAACGAACCCAATTTAATTTTTT
The DNA here is from genome assembly GCA_051532055.1 of Fibrobacterales bacterium. Taxonomy (GTDB): domain Bacteria; phylum Fibrobacterota; class Fibrobacteria; order Fibrobacterales; family JAOPTW01; genus JAOPTW01. The sequence continues at coordinate 86,086 of JAOPTX010000042.1, forward strand.
GTTATTACGAGGGTCAAAAGCGGGACTTAAAAATTCTATAGCGGAACATTTTAAGGTTGAGTTTTCTGAGGTTTATCAAATGTGGAAAAGGCATCTTGATAATAAGTACGCGGTTGTTGCTAAAGATTCGACTACAGTACCTATGAGTACCATTCAAGAAAATAGTCCTTATGTTGTTGAGCGTTCTCCGCTGGTAACTGAAGATGAGATGTTTTTACTCTCATCACGAGAAAACGATTATGGTGAAACCTCTCTCTATAGAATGACTGAAAAAGGATATAGTCAAATAGCAAAAGGGGTAGATAGGCCTGTAATTAAACATGACAGTCTCCTCTATTATATTCAAGGTGATTATAATGATTTTAAACATCACACTCTTAACCTTATGAGTTATAATCCCCAGTCAGGAGAGGTAAAGAGAATAACAGAAGATGACAGAGTTTATGCTGTGCAGCCCTGTAACGATTCTATTTACATCATTGTTCGTGAAAATGGTTATCAATACATTAAAACTCTTAGTAGCTCAAGCAGTTATACTATTCAGTCGAACGACTCCATTGAATTAGTGTCATTAGCTTGTTATGAAGACACCCTTCTGGTAACTGGGGTCACCGATTTTGGGCAAAGTATTTACCACTATGATGAGTATTCAAATCAGTTGGAGCCATTTATTGATACTGATTATGATGAACGAGATCCCATAGTTCAAAATGATATACTGTACTTTTCTGCTAACTATACTGGTTCTCATCAGATTTATCAAAAGGTACTCCCCGATGGTCCCGTAATAAAACTTACTTCTGTAGTCGGAGGTGCATTTGAACCCTACATATATAATAATGAAATCTACTTCACAGAGTATACTCATTCTGGATTTATTATTTCAAAGAGTGTTGAGTCAGCTACACCCTTTGATTATATGAAGCTAACTCGGGAACAATTACCACTGACATCATATGGGACATCTCTAAACTCTAGAGAGAATGAACTTGCTTCCTCTACAAGTAATACTAATGGACTTCGCTATCTAGGATTCGATCTATCCCTCAGTGTAATACATGCTCCCGTTGATTCGAAAAGTAATAAAAGAAGAGGAGGCACAAAGTTTGGCGGTGGATTCGGGTTAAACTATGTAACTCCAGATAATCAGACCGCATTATATTCATCTATTGAACTATTTTCAGGACCTCTCAATTTGACCAATAAAGATAAGCCTTTTAATTATACCAATGAACTTGATTCTAAAATGGAACTAGGATTTTCAACATCTGCATTTACCCCTTATATCAGTACTGAATTATCCATATTTAACTGGACCTACGAAGCCGCCAACAACTACCAGGATGTTGGTGGGGTATCCACTGAAATATTTATTGCGAATAGTATTTTAAACTTTTACCTTAATTCAGAAATTCAATTGAGTAACCATTTTTCAGTATTTTCTTTTTTAGAGTATATGGGGGCAGAATACCAATGGGTTGGGTCGGAACGCTTACGAGACACGTGGACACTCTTTGCAAAAGAAACCAACATTGGATTAGGTTTAGAGTATTCTGATAAAGAGTACGGTATGTATGGCGTGAATAAAGGACTCTATTTATCATTGTCACCAAAAATATTCATTCGAGAACAGCTGGAATACGATTCAATACTCGATCAAGATAACATGGTAAAATATGGTTATTCAGTGTATAGTGCTAAAATTAAAATGTATGGAAATATACAGAGGAAAGTACTGATCAATGGTGCCATTACAGGCTTTGTAAATAGTGCCCATGGGTATACAGCATCTAAGCAGTCAACAAGTGCCTATGGAGAATGTTCTATGAAATTGATACCCCCTAATTTTTCTATAGGTTCCTCGAGTGTTATTAAAAGACCCTCTATCGTTATGGAATATAGTGGCTTACTAAGAACGCAACCATCGGATTTATCACCGCAACAGGCATATAATACCACATCCATGCGTACACTTAATAGTGAAAGGAATTCTATTTTTTCACAATCAGTAGGTCATAGTAATAATGTACATACAACGGGATTGTTTCTGCTTTTAGAAAACCTTACTTTTTTCAATCTTAAAACTCAATGGAAGGGTGGTGTCGAATTTGAGTATTCAGATCACTCATGGAGTCCACAATACGTATTGAATGTTCAGTTATAATTGAAATAATGACTTTTAAATTAATGGGGTACCGTTGATTAGTATAATAAGGACGCTCCTTCTAGCTTCCTCATAGTAAGCTGAACTAGTTATTGTGCTGACACTTATCTAGGGCACTATGATGGAAATCACTAACGATTTTTCTATGTTTTCATCCACTCAACGCAATACGGTGGTTACGTGGAAACAATTACAATTATCTTAATAGTTCTTGGTGGTATCTTCATATTAATGGAAATGGTGCTCCCTGGTGCTATTTCAATGTGTATTGGCCTCAGTTTTTTAGCTACAGCATATGTGTTTGAAACAGAGATGCTCACTGGTGTTTTTGATCTTATGATGTTTTGGAGTGCTGCTTCTATAGTATCGAGTTTGATAGGGGCATCCATAGCGCGGTTTTTATTCAAAGGAGAGACTTCCAGTCCAGAATTTGTCGATACACTTGATAGTATTGGTGAAGGGGCTATGGTATCAGAATCTATAGATGCAACATCTGGAAGGATACTCTATCAAGGAACATGGTGGGATGCTTTTTCTAAAGGGGAGACTATTCCAAAAGATACTGAGGTCACTATACTTGAACGAGTTGATAAAAAATTTCTTGTATCACTTACAAATTCAAATTCAAATTCAAAAACTAATGAACAATCAAACTAAAGGAGAAACAAATCTATGTGGATTACACTAGCAGTAATCGCAATTGTGTTACTGATTATCATAAATAAAATGGTACTCATTGTTACAATGCGAGAAGAAGTTATTAAAGAAAGAATGGGTAAATATGTGGGAACCCTAAAACCAGGCTTACATTTTCTTTTACCATTCATTGATAATGCAGCCTATCACCGAGAAATGAGAGAACGAGTGCTTGATGTTCCAAGTCAATCATGTATCACCAGTGACAACATTACTGTTGAAGTAGATGGTCTCATTTACATAAAAGTAATGGATAGCTACAAAGCAAGTTATGGTATTGGCAATTATAAAAATGCAGCGGTTAACCTTGCTCAAACAACGATGCGCTCTGAAATTGGGAAAATGACCCTTGATGACACCTTTTCTGAAAGAGACTCTCTGAATGAAAAAATTGTTGCAGAAATTGACAGAGCATCAGACAGTTGGGGAATTAAAGTACTCCGTTACGAACTTAAGAATATTAGCCCATCACGTTCAGTTCAAGATACCATGGAAAAACAAATGGAAGCTGAACGTCAAAAAAGAGCGGAAATCACTCTTTCAATGGCCGAAAAAGAGTCAAAGATTATGGAGTCAGAAGGTCAGAAAATAAATTCTATTAATCTTTCTGAAGGCACCAAACAGACACGCATCAATGAAGCAGAAGGTAAAGCTGAAGCCATTAAGCTTATTGCTGAATCTACCGCAAAAGGTATTCGAATGGTGAGTGAAGCAATTAATAAACCTGGGGGACAGCTCGCGGTACAAGCGGAACTAGTTGAACAGTACATTACCGAGTATGGTAAAATAATCGACAATTCTAACATCACGGTTATGCCTGATGGATTAGCGAACTTGAATAGCGTGTTTAAAATCATGAATGATGCCAAAGGTATTTCACTCGGAGAGGTACGATAATGAGTCAAGCAATGAACATAGCCGAAATGGCATCTCAAGGTATATTGGCAATCTTAGGATTTACCATCCTATACAAATTAATCATCTCTATTCAGATGGTTCCTACACAAACAGCGCTTATTGTCGAAAGACTCGGCAATTATCATATGACGCTCCAACCGGGTTTTCATATTTTGGTCCCATGGTTTGATAAGGTTGCATTTAAACTAGACTTACGTGAACAAACCAATGTTGTAGAGCCTCAAGAATGTTTTACTAGAGATAATGTATTAGTCGAAGTAGATGGCGTGATCTATATCTCTGTAGTTGATGCAGAAAAAGCAAGTTACGGAATAACTGATTACAGATCGGCTGCTATTCAATTGGCGCAAACAACCACCAGAGCAATTATCGGTACTATTGAACTTGATAAAACCTTTGAAGAACGTGAGCTCATTAGTGCACGGGTAGTAGAAGTATTAAGTGAAGTGGCTGAGGCATGGGGTATACGGGTACACCGTTACGAAGTAAAGAACATCGTTCCTCCTGAATCGGTTAAAAATGCAATGGAAAAGCAGATGACAGCTGAACGCGATAAACGAGCAATTCTGGCTCGTGCTGAAGGGGTCCGTCAGGCAAACATTAATGAATCTGAAGGGGTGAAAAATGAGATGATTAACCTTTCTGAGGGGATACGTCAAAAGAGCATCAATGAAGCTCAAGGACGTGCACGAGAGATTCTTTCTATTGCAGAGGCGACCGCATCATCGATCAATAAAGTTGCCCTTGCTATAACCGAGTCAAACGGTGAGGAAGCAATCAATATGCGTTTGGCACAACAGTATCTTGATAAATTTTCACTATTGGCTGATGATCAAACCAATGTGGTGATACCACTCAATGTAAATAGTTTTGAAGAAGTCCTCCAAGGGATTAAGAAAAGTACTTCTATTTAAAAGAGAGTATTCAAAGAAATAAGAGAATAAAAAAAGGCACCTGAGTAAGTACTCAGGTGCCTTTTTAATTTGATTTTGGAATGCTAAGATCATAACCTTTCTATTCGGTTTCAAGCTCTTCATCATCGGTATACGGTTCAGACCTTCTACCAGTGATAGAAAGTACTTTACCCACTATAAGTCCCGTAATTGAGGCTATTACTCCAGTAATTACAATACCCATTATTTGTATACCACCATCAATACCATCAACAACAGCTATTGCGATAAGTCCACCAAAGAGGCCCGGTAGACCATGGAGGTGTAACACACCACACGTATCAACTTTCTTAACAAGTGCTTGGTTTTTAGACTGTATGATTGCAAATCCAATGGTAGAAATGACACCAGCCATAAGGCCAATACCAAATGCATATATTGGAGGTACTTTGTCACAGGTCGAACCAATAGCAACACCACCAGCAAGCGCAGCATTCGCAATGTCTGCGACAGAAACTTTACCGCGGAGTTTAAGTGAAGCAAAATAAGTGGCGAGGGTAGAACCACAAAGAGCAAGGATAACGTTAACAACAGTATTGGGAACATCTTTTGGCGCTACAAGAGCTGCACAAAATGATGGCCAAAATACCCAGAGGATCATACTTCCCAAAAGAGAGAAACGGTCACTGGTGTCATCAGATTCAATAGGAGTTTCATACTCTTTACTCGTTGTCATTGAATATGCGACACCAAGCCCGAATAGAGCACCAAATGCGTGGATGACAATTGAACCACCAGTATCTACAAAACTTCCGACCGGTATAAGTCCGAGTCCGCCAGACACAAGTAACCACTCATTAAAAGCATAACACGGTATAAACAATATGCCTAATAAGAGGTATTGGTAAATTTTTACTCTTCCCAGGACTGCACCTGCACAGATAAGAAGACTCGCTGCTGCAAATTCAGCGAGTATTAATCCATCTATATGAGATGTTGGCTCACCAAGTATTCCTAAATTGTCTTTTAGAAAGTAAAAGGGGATAGCGACACTTACGAGCATATAGGTAGCGGTGATAGCAGTCCGTCCATATTTTTTAACAAATACCATCAGAAAGCCAAAGCCTACTAAGAGCATTGCCATAATATGAATGGCGCGAGAATATTTTTGAACCTCAATAACTGAGGCAAGATCATTTCCAGGGCCAACGTCTGAGCCAAAAGAGAGCCCTGCCATTGCTAAAATAAAAATAACAGCCGTTACTATGTACTTGGGTGTTTGCATTAATAAATCCTTTATGATTACGGTACAGCTCCGAATAATTTAGTGAATTCAGGGCTTAATTATTAAATACATAAATGTAATTTTGTATATTAAACACCTAAATATTACATGTATGTAAGATTATAAGCGTTAAATTTAAGAATTTTGATGACTATTTGGGTGACCGAAGGCTAAAAACCTAAATAGGGGTACATTCAGTTCTAATCGTTCGACGAATAATTAGATGATAATGATAATCTATTTACTCGTTTACAATAATTTTATCGTCCTCTACACAATAATCTTTTTCAGCGCAGTCAGCAGTGCATTCTTCAAAACCATCGTCGCCTGTATGGCAAACACTCGGTACACACTGTTCTTTACACCAACTGGGACAGTCAAATCCGAAAGCACTACATGCTGTTTCACAAAGCCCTGGCTGCTGACACCCATACTCATCTAACCCCTGTGGGATGACCACACCGTCATCACACCAATCTTCAGGAGGCGCTGAATACTGAGGACATGCAATTTCAACCGGTTTGAGAGATTCTATGGTAATTTCCATAATGCCATCCACTTCTACTCTAGTATCAAACTTCCATTGAATGCTCTTAGGATAAAAATACTGAGTATCATACGAGATCAATATGGTGTCTATATAGTATTTATGAGAATTATCAAACTCTTCTATAAGTTGCTTGTACAGTGAATCAATATTTGAATTCCAATAATCATAGCCCTTCTGATTGCTATTAATTCCTTCATCTAAGTATATGATTGTGGTGTCATTCTTGAGTACATGTTGAACGATTGTATTACCCATGTCGTAAATAGTCCATTTTGTTTCATAGGTCAATGGCTCAGCTTCTAAAAATTTTCGATGCATTTCTTTAAGTTTTTCAATGTCGAAAATCACGGTATCTTGAGGTACACTGTTACTACTGCTCACACTTAAGTCTTCAGAACTACAAGCGTTACCACAATTATTTATAGAGCTGGAGGACATGTTACTCGATCTATTTTTGGAGTGTATGTCGAAACTCTCTCCTGAGCTATCATTGGAGCTTTCAACAGTAATTTCTACGGAACTGTCGTAGTCAATATCACTAGAGTTGTCTTCAACAATAATCTCGGTTTGTTGATAGGAGCTTTCTGTTGCTTGGTCACTAGATGATTGTACCATAGACTCTGATTGATCTTCGGCTGTTGTGAGACAGCCTTGAATCAAGCATGAAAAAGTAAGAGTAATTAAGAGTTTGTATAACATAGAGGCTCCATAGTAATTACTCTAAATATATAACGTTACTGTAAATGTGTTTACTTAATACACATACAGCGTGATTAAAGCGCTCTCACGCTGGGAGCGGTTTAATCTCGTAGAATATATGCCATATTTTTAATAATTGATACTCTATAAACACTTTCTTAAACACATATGACTTTGGATCGATACTGAAATGTTGCCGATAGTTCATATTTAACCCAAATCTATTAGATTTAATCGACCATCACATACCATTAACTATAAACTTCAATTATTAGGGAAAATAAATGAAAAATGTGATCTCAAATTTTAGCCTTCAGAGCCTGGGTAAGAGCACTATGGTTCTCTTTTTAGTTTTAAATACAGCTATTTTTGCATTTGACGCTTCCTATGCATTAACGGCCTCTGATACGGTACCTTCAAGCTCTGATATCTTTCGCTGGGGTACCAATCCTGGTTGGGTGCAAGGCTGGTCAGATCAGCAGCGAGCAGATCTTATAGCAGGGAATGCTGAAACAGGTATTCCCGGAACAGGAGCCAATAGCCTTAGGGGCTCTTTACCCCATCACTTCATAGAAAAATGGGGGATAGCCATCAACCATGATGATTATGAATACTATAACAATCGTGGGTTAGATCAATTTACTCTCTTTGTAGGTGGTGTTGCTGAAGAGTATCGTGAAGAGGTTAATCATTGTGATGGTCAGCAGTCAAAAATGTGGAAGAATATGTATGCCCCAATCTGGGACGAAGGCCAAAACGGTACATTGGTCAATGACACGAATTATTTTGCACGCTATATCTATGATGTCGCAGAAACGTATGGCTCATATATAAAATATTGGGAGATAATCAATGAGCCTGATTACACATCTTCAGATGCTGGTTGGGGGAGCATTACAGATGATCACAACTGGTATAATAGTAACCCGGATCCCTGCGATCTCCCCAATATTCTCGCACCAATTTCATATTACAATCGAGCCCTCCATATAGCCTATGAGGTAATAAAGTCAAAAGATGAAACTGATTATGTGTGCCTTGGTGGAATAGGATATGTTAATTTTATGGATGCACTGCTTAGAAATAGTGAAAATCCTGTTGATGGATCAATAACTGACGTGTATAGTAGTCGAGGTGGAGATTGGTTTGATTGTGTGAGCTTTCATAAATACCCCATGTACACTCTTTCGCAGTGGGAGAACGGCGGGCGAACCTATTTTCGTCACTCCGATGCTGCGATTACAGTCATAGATGAAACAACAAGTGCTTTCAGAAATCAACTCAAGGAGTACGGGTATGATGGTAACACCTACCCAGAAAAACGCTTGATTATCACTGAAACAAATATACCACGGGTAGCTACAGGTGATCTTATTGGTTCTGATAGTGCACAATATAATTATTTAAGTAAACTCTTTATCAAAGCACAAACTATGGGTCTCGATCAAGTTCATACCTACGCCCTTTTCGATACTAAAAATTCCGACACAGTTACTGATCCTTATAGTGTAATGGGGTTTTATAATTCCCTTATTGATGTTCCCTATGGAAAGCAGACAGAAACCAATGCTGCAGTAGCATTAAGAACCGTATCCCTTTTTCTTAATGGATTTAGGTATGACAGTACATTGACCCACCGATTAAAACTCAATGAAACCATTGATGGAGGAGCCTTTACAAAAGAGGAGACGAGTGTTGTTGCGCTATGGGCCAAAACCGATACTGATATGAGTGAAAAATCAGAAGCAGAATATCTATTTCCAGATGATTTTAATGAATCTAAAAATGCAATTCTGGTTGAATGGGATTATGCATTAACAGGATTAACTCATACTTTAAATTTGAAGAATAGTGTTACACTCCATGGTTCAGTCCAATTGTTTCAATTGTTAATGCCTGATTCTAAAAGTGATCCATCAACTCAAACGACCACGATTCCTCTCATTGTAAATGGCGGCCAAAGTAGTGAACCACAAAGGGAGTCATCAAGCCATTCATTCGCGCCCAATACCGACTCCATCACATCTCCAATAGGTAAGTTGTTTTATAATAAGAAGTTACATTATAAAGTTATAGGCTCACATGAACTGATTCCAGAATCAGCGGTAGCAGTGTACACCCTTTTAGGGGTGAAATTAAACGATGTACCCAAAGCGCGCGCTATGCCCGTTGTAGTTTTGTACCCTTAAATTACTTTTAAACGAGCCAGTAATACAATGCCGCTTTTTATGAACTAAATGGAAACAGAATGTGCATATGATTGAGGCAGTGCCATTATTCATTTACTGTTATTTGGCCTATCTCTTCATATGTTTAATCCATAAAATAATTAATCGGGAATTATTATGAAATTTGGTGCTGTCTCTTCAGTGATACTTGTTACTTTAGGTTTATCAAACTGTACGATCATGGGGGATGATGAAGGGGACTATTCTTCTCAGGTGAATGCTCAGTACAGCTCTAGTATAGAGCGTCAGTCATTGTATGAAAATACCGATAGTTATTCTAGTAGTGATGACTATTCTTCGAGTAGCAATCAAGAGAACCCTTTACCTGAAGAGTATTCTTCATCTGATGTAATAGAGCAGCCCTTATCAAGTGTTTCTGATCTCGATAGTTCTCAATTTGCCGACAAAGAATATACCATACTTGGTCCTGTATATCATTTTGAAACAGTTGATTCTATTACCCTCTATCAAACAGCCCTTGAGTGGAGAGGAACCTTCAATTATCTCTCTGAAGATTTAAAAACAATGGGCACAATTCAGTGTGAAGGTGTGTATTATGATCACACTTGGAAGGGTGCTACCTTCCACAATAAAACACAGACCTGTTTTGGAAATACTGAAATATATGGTGCTACCTATTCAGAATTTCACATTGTGGATTCAGTCGATCAGGTCTCATTTAAAGTCAAGATGCCTCTAAATAAAATTCGAGAACCCAAGCTTATAACCGTTGATGCTGTATTAGAAAATAGGTTTTTTGATGGTGATACATTACCTATGTATACGGTATGGGGCGAATTGTCACCTGTTGTTACTATCTATCAAGAAAGAGTGCATGGGGAGTTTTTCACAACGTGGAGTCTCATGAGTGAATACTATTCAGAACTTTCTCTTACTAAAAAAGGGACGTTCTCGGTCTCTCGAATATGGGGCTATGATATGGCCGGTGAAAACCAAAGAGGGACCTATTTCTATACACAAGCAGGATTAGTACTTGATTATGAAAGTGGTCACAGTGATACACTACTCATAAATCAAAGTGGTGAACTTTTGCTTGATGTAGTGCATGCCTTTGGAGATAAGGATGACCATAAGAATCGCTTTACGCTTCTCACGGGTGTTCATTCCAAAAAAGTTTCAAATATTAGATTATACCACAAGTTAAACGAAGTCACAAACAACCTTCATTATTAATAGGGATGACAGTATCCATCAGAGATCAATTTATTTAATCGGTTGAGTAAGTATTTAAATGCGATTTAATGATGTTTTCTAAGCATAATAAGCTTAAAAACTTACACGTCTAAACAATATTAAATTAGGTTTAATCTATATTATTCCATAATTCTGTGGAATTACTCGAGGTAACAGGATCAGTGATACGGAAGAGCAACTCAATACTAAAAATTGGTTTGAACTGGATTGGCAGAAAGAACTAAAAAATAACATCACAACAATTGATGAATTGAAACTCTATATAGACTTGTCAGACGAGGTAGAGACCGAGTTGAGGGAGGTTGTCCAAAAGCACCCAATGAATATCCCGCGCTACTATTTGAATCTTATAGATAGGTCCGATGTAAACGACCCTATTAAAAAGCTCGCTGTTCCTAGTGCAGATGAACTTACTATAATGGGAAGCATGGGTGAAACCACTAAAGATCCGTATGGTGATGACAAGCACAATAAAGGAAATGGTATTTTACATAAATACCCATATTCTGCATTGATTGTAGCCACAGATTATTGTTCTATGTATTGTCGACACTGTTTTAGAAAAGCAATTGTTGGACTCCCCAATGATAAGACTGTCGAAAACTTTCAAAAAGCCACCGAATACATTCGGGAACATACCGAAATAACAAATGTTGTGATCTCAGGTGGCGACCCTTTGCTTATAGGTACAAAGCGGCTAAAGAAAATGCTTGATTGTTTACTCGATATTGACCATGTCAATTACGTGCGTATTGGGACGCGAACCCCAGTAGTGTATCCTATGAGATTTTTTGACGATGAATTGATGGAGTACCTTAAAGAGTTTAATAAAAAGAAAACACTCTATATTCCAACCCACTTTAATCATGCTCATGAGATTACTGAAGCAGCAACTGCTGCCATACTTAAAATTAGAGAGGCGGGTATAACCGTCAATAATCAGGCCGTTCTTCTTAAAGGGGTGAACGATAGTGTTGAAGCTATAGAAAATCTTATGAATGGCCTCACTAAAATTGGGGTCAACCCGTACTATCTCTATCAATGTATGCCGGTCACTCGGGTGCGTCATCATTTTCAAGTACCTCTAAAAGTTGGTGTTGATATCGTTGATACCGCCCGTCAAACATTGGATGGGTACGCTAAGCGGTTTAAATTTATCATGGGTCACGACAGTGGTAAAATTGAAATTTGTGGCAGAATAGAAGACAAACTCATACTCAAACAAATTCATTCACGTCCTGATCAGCCTGACATGGCAAGCCGTATGATGATAATGCAATTTGATGATAAGGCGGGTTGGATGGATGATATGCAAGAGATATCATTAAGTAAAACCCCTACAGAAGTGGAATCTACTTAACGATAAATTCACCGCGCCGTGAGCTCTCAAAGAGCTCTTTAAAGCGCCCGCTTTTTTTTAAGCTCTTTAATCCTTTATTAAAGAGCGTTAAAAGTCGTTTGTTGTTTGGAACTTTTTTAGACATAAGCATAACCACAGGTTCCGAATACAACGGCGTCTTGTGGTGAGTTAGACGCGCCGCTTGCTCCGGGGTGAAGTTTTTATGAATCAAAGAGTACCCAAAATTCAGGTCAACAGGAAATGCAGATATTCTGCCACTCAATAATTTTTTGAAATTAAGTAATTCACTACTGGTACGGTCAACAGTAATAAGACCTGACTTTTCTGCCTTTTCAAACTCATCTAAATAATTATAATAATAAACTCCACCTAATGCTTTACCAGAAAGATCATTGATCGTTTGCCAATCAAATAGAGTGTCTTTTAGATGAAAAAAAACCATACTTTCATCCATAAATGAGTCAGTAAAATAGAAATGGGTTTTCCGCTCTTCTACAGGTGACCAGCCGGGAGTAGCATCTTTGGTTCCATGTTCTACTTCCAATAGAGCTCGTTGCCAGGGCTCATACTCAAATTGTACTGTTATACCTTCAAGTTCAAAAGCCTCTACTATGATTTGAGCGATAACACCATCATTTTTTAAATCTTTTGATATATAGGGGTCCCATTCACCAACAGCAATTGATATAGAATTTTGTGCCAATAGAGGGGAAGTAGCGAGCATCACTATACTGAAACAATGAATTAACTTTAATCTAAAACACATAATACTCTTTAGGCTCACATTAATCTACTGTTAATAGTATATCATATTATTTTAAAGTTTGGTATTCAATTACCTCAGCTGTAAAAGACCACAACAACATAATGTGAACATTAACTCAGCATCACAAAAACCTCTCCCCTCAAACACCTAAACTAAACGAGTCAGATATCTAGATTTAAAAAAAATCAAGACCTTTAGATATGCCAATTCCGGCATCGTATTATTGTAGTAACATTTCTCCCCTTAAGCATTTATACAATACACACACAACAAAGGAAACAATTACCTATGAAAAGTATCTATGAATTATCGAAATTCAAACAAATACTACTTCTGATTATGATTTCACAGATGGCTCTTTTTGCTCAATCTGTTAAAACGTCTGAAGTAGATGTTGTCATTAAAACCACTTGTGGGACAGAAACACTCTGTGCCTGTAAGCTTGATGATGGCCATATCCGTCTTATTTTTGACGATGCAACAACACACTCTGACCCACGCTTTTATGTAGGGGAAGGGTCTATTGGTTCTGTGGGGTTGTATCATGCAAATGAACGGCCAACATCTACTGATGGCACTGCAAGCTTTTATGATGATCTCGACCATGATTATTCTGGGGGCACTGTTCATTTCAATGTGTTCGCAGACAATATGTGGTCACCTGGAACAGGAGGTACGGATTTTGCCTATTTTGATAAATCATCATTAAACCTTTGTTCAGGGCCAATAAGCTCATCTTCACAAATGAGCAGTAGTTCACAACCGTCTTCATCTTCTGTAATCAGTTCATCATCCGTCATCAGCTCCTCTTCTGTAGTGAGCAGTAGTTCAGTTGTTTCATCATCATCGGTAATAAGCAGTAGCTCGGTACTATCAAGTTCAAGCACTATTCCAGGTTCAGAATGTGGTACAGAGTCACTCTGTGCATGTAAACTTGACGATGGTACCGTACGTGTTATTTTTGATAACCAATCTCCATTTGTAGACCCTCGGTTCTTTATGGGTAAAGGTGGCGTAGGCTCTAATGGTTTATATCATGCAAATGCGACTGCAACATCGACATCAGGAACAGCGTTCTACTTTGATGAAGATGATCATGACTATACAGGGAGCACCATCCATTTCAATGCCTTTGCCGAAGGATCATGGCATCCAGGTGTTGGAAGTACTCAAATGATTTATGTTGATGAAACAGCAATGAACCTCTGTTCAGGCCCTGTAAGCTCATCTTCACAAATGAGTAGTAGTTCACAACCATCATCATCTTCTGTAATCAGTTCATCATCAGTCATCAGCTCCTCTTCTGTAGTGAGCAGTAGTTCAGTTGTTTCATCATCATCAGTAATAAGCAGTAGCTCGGTACTATCAAGTTCAAGCACTATTCCAGGTTCAGAATGTGGTACAGAGTCACTCTGTGCATGTAAACTTGACGATGGTACCGTACGTGTTATTTTTGATAACCAATCTCCATTTGTAGACCCTCGGTTTTTTATGGGTAAAGGTGGCGTAGGCTCTAATGGTTTATATCATGCAAATGCGACAGCAACATCGACATCAGGAACTGCGTTCTACTTTGATGAAGTTGATCATGACTATACAGGGAACACCATCCATTTCAATGCGTTTGCTGAAGGATCATGGTATCCTGGTGTTGGAAGTACTCAAATGATTTATGTCGATGAGACAGCAATGAACCTCTGTTCAGGCCCTGTAAGTTCATCATCACAAATGAGTAGCAGTTCACAGACATCATCATCTTCGGTTGTTAGTTCATCATCCGTCATCAGCTCTTCTTCGGTTGTAAGCAGTAGCTCGGTTATTTCTTCTTCATCGGTACTGTCTAGTTCAAGTTCACTTCCTGGAGCTGCATGCGGTACAGAAACTATCTGTGCTTGTGCACTCGGTAATGGTAATGTTCGTATACTTCTTGATAACGAAATGACCTATTCTGATCCTCGATTTTTTATTGGCGAAGGTAATGTTGGTTCAACAGGTCTCTATTTTGCAAATGCAAGAGCATCGTCAAATACGGGAACCGTCTACGCCTTCGATGAAACAGCGCATAACTATACAGGGAAATATGTGCATTTCAATATTTTTGCTGATGGACAGTGGTTCCCAGGGGCAAGTGGTTCTGAAATGCTCTTTGTTGAACACGCTTCACTTTCTCAGTGTGTTACCGGTGGCAATGGTCCTGTAGTATTGACGAAACCAGGAACTATAGCACCAATACTGAAAAGTTCATTTATTTCTGAAATTCACTCAGTTACACAATCTGGCTTAACCTACAGTGCTACACAAGATGCCGTAAGTAGCGTGCAAGTCTTTACCATTAATGGTACGAAAATTGTGGGAATGAACTATGCTCAACAAGCGGGATTAAATGAACTTTCATTTAGTCGTTCACTTGATAATGGTATCTATTATTTGAAAATAACTCATGGTGCAGCAGTACCATTTAAGCACCTCTTTTACATTAAATAGAAAATGTGTAAAAGAATAAATTTTGAATAAAAAAATAAATAAGTAAATAAGCTCACTATGATATATCCTTGATCATAGTGAGCTTTTGCATAGAAGGGATTTTATTAGTATCAGTATGATTAAGGCCTGAGATCCACTTGTTCTTGCCAGTTACTGGTATTAACACCGTACATTCCATTCATAAACATAAGATCAGCGTGATGATCATTACCGGATGCATCGGTTACTCTATGAGCGTAAATAGGATTGTAATTAAAGTCATAACTCGCTACGAGCTTATCAGTATCAGATAAATGATCGGTAGTACTATACAAGTTATTGAGCAGTTCTTCACTCGATAGAGCCCTATTCCAAATTCGAATATTATCCATTTCACCGAGTACACGCCCTTCAGTTATTTTGGAATTTGTTCCCAAAAAGTTGTGAGAGCGACTTGTTACTGTTGGGATTAATGATATATCTTCTTGAACTTCTTTCTCCAATACACCATTCACATACATTGAAAGAGTACCTGTTGGTGTGAGGGTTACCGCTACTTGTGTCCAAAGGCCAATATGAATGACAGAATCAAGCTTTTCCTGCTGCATTTCACTGTTAATGTTACAGAAACTTTCATTACATACCGAATACGTCAATGATCCTACAGTATTATCAAGTGTTACCCCTAATGAAATCATATATTCATAATCCGATCCTCTAGATAGGTGTATCATATGAGTATTATCTTCAATCAAGTCAAATTTAACCCAGAGCTCGAAGGTGAGTCCATAGCTCATCCAATCATACTCAAAATCAGTATTAATATCAATAAATTCATTACCACCATTTAAATGAATAATTTCTGTAGTATCTAAGTAGTAGTTAGATGACTCCATAACCAATTCTGAGGATGATACTAATGCAATTGAAGAGGATGATTGCTCCTCGGATGAAGACACAACCGATGAAGAACTATTATCTGACGAGGACAATGGCGTCGCAATAACCGATGAAGAAGTTTGAGAAGCAACTTCGGACGAAGAGGATTCAATCGATGATAGCGAAAGTGATTGGCTACTACTTTCTTTATACTCAAGGATGATATTTTCATCTGGACTTATAGTCATTTCGTCAATTCCTATAGTTACATCAAAAGACTTTGTTGATGAATAATACTTTGGAATAGGGTAGACTCCAGGAGGAATTGATGTAAATTCAACTGTTCCAAGGCTATCATTCATAACTGTAACACCACTAGAAAATGTGGTATTCAAAATATAAAGCCTTCCCTCTGTTTCCAATTTGTGTAATGGTATTTTTATTGTAACCGTACTGGTAGGGAGAAGGGTGTCTACAAAAGATATCAGTGAATCTGATGTCATAATTATATTTGAACGGTAATGACCAATGGTATATGATTTATTACGAATTTCGATTGCATAAGTACCGGAGTCGACATCAGAAAACTCATAATAACCCAATTCATCAGTTTCTGTAGTTGTTCTTTGTATTTCGAAACTATCTACTATTGGATTATAATTTGCAGGAATCAGTGACACCTGAGCATTTGGCTCTAATTCACCGGAGGGAGAATGGAGTACCCCAGCAAATTTTCCACCGGTTTCAATATCAGTAATACCACTTGTAGTTCCCTCATCTGAGAGCGAACAACTCGTGAGTGCTAGGCTTAATACTATTGGAATACTTACAAAACATTTCAATTTAAACATATTACTCTCTACTCTTCGTGGTGATCACTTAATGGAAACAGGTTTATATTCAACATATAGACTTGTTCTGCTACTGTGGTATTAAGGGCAAGTTTCATGAGTTTTGAACGACAATCTCTTATAATATCAACGGCTTGAGAATAACTCTCTTTGGTCACACTCATTGTTGTTGAGGATGATAGGCGTTGTCTTGGTTTCCAGCGATCAAATGACGCAATGGCCATTTGAAGCATCTCAATTTGATAATTTACTACTTGGTGAGAACTGAAATTATTCTGATGACTACTGCTGAGAACTGGTTCAGTCTGTACAAATACGTCATTGTCATGTGTCAAAAATCCAAGTTTTAAAAGAAGTTCTACTGAATCCTGAGCTGCCTTAGCAGGAATAGATGGTTTTAAAAACTGCCCAAGGGCTGCGTAGTTTCCTTTAAAGTCATATATAAGAACCGCTTCACGAATTGCACTATGATACCATTGAGAGAGGTACTCAAACTGTTCTTCTTTTAGATGTTTAATATTTCTGATTTTCTGTTGCTCAATAATTTTTTCAAAAAAGATCTGCTGTGCTTTTACTGACTTCGCTTGATTAAAAGATACGAGATTTTCAAAGTACTCAGCTTCTTCATCGCCGAGTGCAAATGCGATACAGGTCTTTAAAATAGTTTCTTTTGTAAGGTTTCTCTTTCCCTTAACAACCTGAGTGTAGAATGAAGTAGAGTTGATGCCAGCTTTTTGAGCGTAATAGCGCCATGAGAAAGAACGATTTTGAGTAGACTTCATCGCTTGATGGTCTCTTAAAAAAAGTCGATAGTCAGAATAATCATATACTGAAATCATACGGGGTATCTCACATTGTCTCTATCTTTTTGCTCTGCTAATCTATTCATTATACCTAAATTCCGCTTTTATTTACAACTACTAAAAAACAATAGATCTGAATCATTCTTAAAAATTAGAGTAAATTCAGATCTATTAGTCCGTTATATGAGTTCAAATAAGTGTAGTGATACTTGCGTACGAAACGACAAGTGCAATTATTCCAATAAATGAGTATTGGATGAGGTCGATTAATATTTCTTCTGCTTTACTCATAGAAGTATCCTCTTTTGACAACAGTTGAGTGTTTGCTGTAGGTGCTTTTCTCATGGTGCGAGTCTTTGTTGTTGTTGTCATAGGTATAATATATAGTCGAACAGTGCTGAGAGGAATATTTGTGTACACAAGTGATCACATTCCGGTTACAGTTGTAACCGCTATTGGCTCATATAGCTGTTAAACGTTGTTTTTGATGATTAAAGCGGTTACAAGGCGTAACCGTGATTGAGCTCTATTATCGGAATTATGTGAAACTGTTTTGATTAAAAAGTATATCATCCACAAATAAATAAAATTACTCAAGGTGAAAATGAAAGATGTGCTACAATACTACAGATAGTACCTATGGATTATAACTGTAATCCCAAACGGCACTAGTATCACCTAAAGTATTATACCATATGATTTCATCCAAACGATCACTTCCATCATACTGATACACATAGTTGTTTCCATTTGAAATGGTTTTTTCAGAAAGGAATGAGCCTGTATAGGTCAAGAGTTCTGTTGTATTAATAGTCTCTTGACCACTATATTTATGGATTGTTGTGAGATGACCTGTGGCGTCATCATAGTGGTATTCATTTATGAGGACAAGGCTATCACACGTGCCAGCATAGAGGTTTATTATTCGACCCGAACCATCAATTGTATTTCGTGAACAAAATTGAGCAGATTCTGGTGATGTAATTTTATAAGTAGCTTTGTGTATTGAGTCTAAAGAATAAGAATATAATTCCCATTCATATAATTCACCATAATAGTATGTTGTATATTCCTCCAGATCTTTTGAGTCTGAATAATTGAACGTTGCGCCTGCATAAATGCTATCAAGGCCTAAGTTTTGGGAGCTTCGTTGACTCGCGCTTATAAGACCATCGTGATTGTAAAGATTATGGGTTAACACATCAATAATGGGTGTTTCAGTATTTAATGATTCAACATCCCATTCTACGATAGTGACCAACTGATTTTCGCTGTTATAGATGGAATCATACATAGAGACTACTTCATTTTTAATGTAGTCTGTTTGTATCACACGGACCGTTTTATTAGGAATGGTGTCAGTAGTACTCACCAATGAAGGGAATTTTTTTGAAGGGCCTGTCCAGTTTGGATCAATTATTTCCATGGATGATGACACCGCTTCTAGAATTGTGCTACTCGAAACTGTTGCACTTGAGCTGACCAATACTGAAGAGTTTACCGATTGTATACTACTACTACTACTACTACTACTACTACTACTACTACTACTACTACTACTACTACTACTCGAATCTGGTTGAGACAGTACACTTGACAGGGAAGAAACTTGGGTTGAGCTTGAAGAGAGAACAACGGTAGGTGTATTAGATGATTGAGTCAAAAGAAGTGAAGTGGGACTTGTTGGGCTCGTGTCCTTGCTACAATGTACGAGCAATAACGAGGCTAAACTCACTAAGAATATGTTACTGAATAAGTTGGGCATATTAGACCTAAATAGAAAGGGGAAACAAAATAAATGTAATTAAATTGGCGTTAAATACCGTACATGACCCGGGTATTTTCTCTGCATGCAGTGTAGACAGTTTCGAGTGAGATCTTTTTGACTTCAGCGATCATTTCTGCTATGTGTGGAATCATTCCAGGATGTGCCTTTTTACCTCTAAAAGGAATGGGAGCCATATATGGGCCATCGGTTTCTAGAAGAATTTGATCCATAGGGAGCCATTCAAGCGCTTCACGAATAGAATCGGAGTTTTTAAAGGTTATAACACCAGTGAATCCAAAAAAGAGTCTTTTTTTAAGAGATATAAGTGATTTCATAAAAGTAAGATCACCAGTATAACAGTGAATATGAGTAGGAATGGTGTCGGGAAGGTGCTCTTTTAAAATTGTAAGTGTATCCTCTTCAGCTTCTCGAGTGTGAATAAGAATTGGTTTGTTAAGAGATGCTGCGGCTTTTAATTGTTTAATGAAAATTGCGATTTGGACATCACGTGGAGAAAAGTCATAATGATAGTCCAGTCCCATTTCACCCCAAGCAACAACCTTTTTAAGAGCCATAGCTGCAACCAGTTTTTCGTGTACCGTATCAGTATACTCTTTTGCATCATGAGGATGTATCCCTAAGGCTCCAAAGACTTCAGGGCATGATTGAATAATACTCAGTCCAAAGTCAAGAGTTGCCGTCTCACACGATACATTAATAGCCCCTTCATATTCGGAAGGGAAAAGCTCCTTGAGTTTATTGTAGTGGGTTAAAACTGTTTCAGGAGAAATATCTGTGATCATCTCCTGGTTATCAAGATTCATTTTAGCGATTATGGAGTCAATATGGCAATGGGTATCAATATACATGAGATTCTTACGATCAAAGGTTCTATAGTGAGTAAATGTAATAACTAACAGAAAAGCTGTGAATAAAGTCTTTTCCTATACCTAGAGAAATTCCACTTCTGATACGGTGTATTCCACGGCACCTCTCGGTGTGTTTACAGTTACCGTATCACCAGCAACCTTAAACATGAGTTCTTTACCCATGGGTGAATCCATTGAAATACGGCCATTGATGGCATCCACTTCAGCTGAACCAACAAGAGTGTATGTCGAAGATTTCCCAGTATTTTTACTGAGAAGCGTGGCTGTTGCTCCAAATCGAATTTTTCCATCATCAGATTTTACGGCATCAACGATTATCGAACCATCTAAAATACGATCAAGTTTTTTGAGACGCTGATCAATGTCACGAAGTCTCATTTTACCATAAGTATACGCAGCATTCTCAGATCGATCTCCTTCAGCAGCAGCAGCTTGTACCTGACGCTTCATTTCAGGACGTTGCACAAACTTCAAGTCATGCCATTCGGCCTTTAGGGTCTCAAATCCTGCTCTACTCAGGTGATTATCGGGTTTCATGTATAAGTCTAATTTCAATGTTACGGTCTAAATATAGCCAGAAATTCTGTGTTACGAGGGAATCAAATATTCAATTCCCCGTTGCTACATTCTAAGAGAATTGAGGTGTTGTCTTAATTAATTTGTGGAACAATACTTTGAGGGGTATAGTGAGGCAGCTCCAATGAGTCTCCATCCCACCTAAAATATCGTATATAATCAAGTTCTATAGTTTGAGCACCATTAGGAAAGTCGCTCATCCAACTCGCCCATGTATACCCAATTGAGAGGTAGAAATTTTCTGTCGGTACTTGAATAATTCCCATACCAGTGGCAGTTTCTTCTGTATAGAGTATTGTTTTATCATCTATCGTCATACTCAGCGTGTCTGGTTTCCAAATTAAGGTGACATCATGCCATCTGTTATCTACAGGTGTATCATCAAATGAGACGGATTTAAAATATATTGAATTCCAAACTTTTTCATTGATATCGCCAATCCCAAATGGATTATATAGACTAAGACTATTCAGGTTATAACCTTCTTCATCAAACTGAATCAAACAATCGATATATGAATAATATTTTGTTGTATCAATTGCTTGAAGAGAAAGATCAATAGAAGTCCACCCTGAAATAGATTCTGGAGCTTTATATCTAAATTGATAGGTACCATATCGGAAGTCGGGAAATATAGAGCGCATAATGCCACTCGAGTAATCTGCTCCCATGTTCATCGTTATAATTACTGATGAATCGGTATAGGTAAAGTTTTCAGGTCGAGACTGAAGTTTAGGTCCATGCTGATATGAAGAAATTTGCCAGATAGAGTCCTGTGGATTGATCGAATCCGTCAAAAGAATAGGCGTATTAAATTCTTCATTGAGATAAAGTGTATGCCCAGGAATATTAAAGCCTGATAACACACTTTGGCTTACGGTCACTTTGTTGTGGTCATCATCAGTAACGGTAACCATCACGAAGTAGGTATCGTAGGTTGGAAAGGTATAGGTAACATTGTTACTCGTTGTGGTAGAGTCTATAACAGAGTCACCATCAAAATCCCATGCATAGGATATAATCGACCCAAACTGTTGTGTGTGTGATACTGAATAGGTAAAGGTTCGGGACTCTTGCGTTTTATTGACATGAAGAGTACAAAGAGGAATGTCTAGTAGGACCGTGATATGGGTTGAATCTGAAATAGTATTACCCTCATCATCCGTAATTGTGTAATAGATCGGGTTACTTGAGGTTGGCGTTGATGGGGCTTGTATTTGAATTGTTTGTGATGGAGCACTATACACAGTATGGGTAGTATCACCATTTGTAAGTATATCGATGAATAATGAAGTACCTAAACTATCCCATAGAGTCACGGTTAATGTGATACTATCATTTATTGAGACTGCACTATCGCTTAATTCAAAATGTGTTATTTGTGGGTCACCAGTTATAACAGAAATTGTCACTGAATCTAATACACTATTGTTGTCATCGTCAGTCACTCTCAGATAATAACTGTGCGAGCCTATTGTAGTGGTGGGTTCAATGGTAATCCTTTCGGCTGTAACTTCAATCCAAAAGGGAGAGGTGACTTCCTTGATAGCATATTGTGTTATGGTTCCTAAGGAGTCATGTGCGCTCCAAGTAAATGAGATAGAGTCTTTGACGGTATATACAGAATCTGAAGAGAAAGAGGTGATTGACGGTAGGTCTCTGATAGATGAAACGAGAATGGTATCAGAAACTCTATTTGAATCACGGTCAGTAATTGTCACGATAAGGGGAGCATTAGTTATCAGGGTATCGGGAAGAGTGATGGTAAAGAGGGTGTCGCTAACAGGAGCAGTAAGACCATTATTAAATGCATATTCCCGGCTAATGATTCCTGTATTCATGCCGGTCCCCAGTGAGTCTTTTTCTGAAAATGTTACAATAAGCAGGTCACTGGGGCTTAATGTGGGAATTGCATGGAGTGTGATAGATGGTTTACTATTCCAGGCATCAAAAGGGGGGATGGTAATGTGAGATATACTGTCAGTAAGTGGTAACTGAAACCAGCCTGTTCCATAGGTGTTTGTGTCGCGCACAGTGATAGATGCTGTATAACTCGATGTAATAACTATAGAATCAATAACTTGATAGACGGCTAGTTGTGGATTCCATGTTGGAGTGAGGACTCGTATATCCGACGAATCCTGGGTAGAAAGGGTTATTGTTATAGAGGTTGCAGCAACGTGATTATTATTAAATGTTCCCGATAGGGTGACTTCTCTATGGGTGGGCTCTGGAGGGGCAATAGTATCTGTAGGTAGAGGTTTTGGAGCGAGTGCAAGAAGCGTTTCTTTTTCTAGGGGCACCATGTCAGCCAACAATAGGTATGGAGTCGGGTGATCTCTGCGTAATAGAGTGTCCAAAATGGTTTGTATAAATAAGAGGGTATCACTTTCAGAGTTTCGTACAAGCTGATAAAACCGGTTTAGTGAGTCTGGTCCCAGTGAGAGCATGTGGTTTACCATGATTGAGTCAAAGAGCGTTTGATTATAGACAGAAGTAGCTCCTTTTAAGCGAAAATATTCATTAAGTGAATTAAGCACGAGTGTGTCTTTTTCTGTAACCCCAGTGAGGGTATTTGAGCCCATTGAAAAAGATTTGTCACCACGGATTACTGCTGAGTGTCCCGAATATACAGTATAAGATACAGTCACTAGAGATGACTCATCGGCGTAAATGGGGAAGGTGATATGAACCACATCCATAAGAGAATCTTGAGGTGTAATAGCGAGAGCTTCAGGGTAAACAATGGTATCTATATGAGTGGTTTCATAGTTTAAACTAACAGATATGCTATCAATCTGAAAAGTATTTTCTTTAGTTATAGAGAGAACGTAATCTCGCTCGGTTATAGTTGAGTTCTGGAAGCAACCAATAAAGAAGAAGGAACATAGCGTCAAAATAATGCTATACATTGGAAAAGTGGTCATAGGTCTACCTTATGGTGAAAGCGACCCCAAAATAGTAATTTCTGAAGATGATGTACTTGGTATTTTGTTAGTTTTCAGAGTGAAAGTCATCAAGGGTAATACTCCTTGAAGATTTAGTTAAAAAAACTCAATTAAAAATAAGCAAATAATTGTTTGGGACTTTCTTAAAAAAGATATACTTAAATGATTGTTCTTTTGGTACCAGCTATGTTTTTTAAAACCCTTATCGGGGGTATACTCCTTGTTTCATTGGTTCAATGTACCTCGTTATTACACGACAATGAACCCAAAACTACCAATCAACCCCTTTTACATAAAATATCATCAGTGATGGATAGCTATTATTTGTGGTATGAAGAAATTAACTGGGTAGACGTATCCGAATACTCTGATAGTGACCCACAAGAGTATGTTACGGCACTTTCTTATAATAGTCCCGGTCCAGACAAGTGGAGTTTTATTCTCGATAAAGAGACGTATATTGAACATTATGAAAAAGGTGAAGGTGTTGGATTTGGCGCTACCTTTTCGAGAGTATCAACCGATTACCTTGTATTTGCACAAGTAATGGCAGAATCTCAACTAGGAAAAGCAGGAGTGCGTCGCGGTGATACTCTCATATCACTTAATGGAAAAGATGTTAAAAAGCTCGTACGCGAAAAGATTTTTGGAAAAGAAGTTGGGCCTGATGAAGAAGGGTATAGCCTTTCAATGAGCATTCAGACTACATCTGGAGTAATAATTAACAAGGACTTTTCTAAAGAAAAACTTCTCATTCCTGTTATACCTCTGGCAACGGTTATTGAGGCACCAATGAACACTATTGGGTACTTAGTTTTTAATAGTTTTATGGATTTCTCAATACCACACCTCGATACAGTGTTTGAATATTTTGCTGATGAACGTGTCTCTGAAGTTATTATAGATTTGCGTTATAATGGTGGCGGTGCTCTTTCTGTAGCGTCTCATATTGCAGGCTACTTACTACCCACAAATTATGATGGAGCCACGATTACACTCTCTGCAAATGACAAACATCCCGAAATTGACACAACATACACCCTCCAGGCTCACTCAAATACTATTGACCCCAAAAAAGTGGTGATTATAACGAGTGGCCATACCGCCTCAGCGAGTGAATTCCTCATTATGGCCTTAAAAGAGCACATTGATCTTTCAATAGTGGGTCAAAAAACAGCGGGTAAACCAGTTGGAATGTACAGCTTTGATCTCGAAACTCACATGTTTTTCCCTATCTCTTTTATTGGTGGTAGTGGAGGAGAAGACTGGGATTTCTATGACGGAATTGATGTGTCTGTTACAGCACAAGACGATCTGCTTCATACATTAGGCTCCGAAGACGAAGAGGTGCTCGCCGCTTCTTTAGCATTAATAATGGGGAGTTCTACCTCGGCACTATTTAAAAAAACAATTGAGCATCCTATTAATCAAGATTTCAACACAGGATTTCACTCAATAAGAGGGTTCTTTTAAATAAATATAAGGCCACAATAAATTTCGCTGTATTGAAATGTGATCCATTTGGGTTACTTTAGCTGAAACAACTTTACTTTTACCTGAATATGGTGATATACTAGTACAAATATTAGACGTTTGAGATCAGTAAGTGCCGTATAAAGCAGTTCTGTTATTATTTCTATTTTGTTCTATACTCAAGGCAGACCAGACTTGGTTACAAACTGATTGGTCCGGTGGCTCTGGTCAAAATGAGTGGATAGTAATAAATCAATACTTAAGTGATGACTCTCAGTTACATACTGATGATGTGGGTGAGCTCGGTATAACGTTTAGTGTTCAAAACGGTGATGGTTCAGATGGTAATGTCACTATTTCAACGGTCAATCAGATAGTTAATACTTATTCTGCAATTTCATCAACGAACACAGCCGCAGCTCAAAAACAAGTTGTAGTTCAAGATGGATCTCTATTTAGTGTTGGTGACGAAGTACTTCTCATCCAAATGCAACAATATACTAATGATAATTCGAGTACTGCGGGCACTTATGAATTTGCTCATATATCATCTATTAGTACTAACACCTTAACATTCGTAATTAATTTATCCTATGCCTATTACTCGGGAAACTTTGATATGGCACAGGCTAACGCAGCTCAAGTTATCCGTGTCCCTAATTATAATAACCTCACGATAAGTACCGCTGCATCCATTACGGGGAGCCCATGGAATGGTACCACTGGCGGAGTAGTTGCCTTTAGAGTTAAAGAGAATTTTATCGCTTCTGGTGCTACGGTCACGGCAGATACTCTCGGTTTTCGCGGTGGGGCGGGTGGGGCGGGGAATGAAGCAAAAGGCTGGGAGGGCGAAGGAATACTCGGGAAAGATATGGCTGAAGGTGATGGTGATGGCTGTAACCCTTGTAATAGTTATCCCACTGGGATTAACAATGGTGGGTCTGGAGGGTTTGGGAGATCAATTTATGGTGGTGGAGGTGCCGGTGGTGGACACGCGGTTGCAGGTCAAAATGGGGGAGCTAAATATATTGATCAACTCGCACGGGGAGGAATTGCTGTGGGGAATGCTGCGATGACCACTATATTTATGGGTGGTGGCGGCGGCGGCGGCGGTGACGACGACAATCAACATAATAACATGGTTGACCCGAGCAACGATAGATACTTTTATCATATGTATGGTGGTCGCGGTGGCGGCATCATCATGATATATGCAAAAACAATGACGGGTGGAACGTTAACAACCAAAGGACAATCCCGTCAAACTCCTTGGGTAAGTAACGGAGCCGCCGAAGGGAGTGGTGGTGCCGGAGGAAGTATAAGAATACAAGCTAAAGATATCAGTAGTGTTACTCTTGATGTTTCTGGTGGTGATGGAGAAAATGACTATGAACAGATTACCGCTGGCTGGGGTGGTGACGGTTCAAATGGGCGAATGCTTTTGGAGTATAGTAGTAAAACGAGTATTGTTAATCAGACGGGAATCAATGGGGCAAACCAATCAATTAGTGAAGCTACCTTAGGTGCTTATGAATCAGCAGAGGTCGTATCATCCATTTTAGATATGCAATCACTACCAGGAACTCTGTTTGGACCCATGAGTGCAAACTGGACAGCAACACTTAATGGTGGAGTAGTTAAAGTATATCTACGCACGGCGTTAACTGAAGGAGCTATACCGGGTAAAGCATGGACTCAAATTGAAAAGAATGTGATTGTTGATTACTCTGGTGACATTGATTATAATGATAGGTATGTACAGTATCGCGCACTATTACAAGTCGGTACAGAGTCACCCGTTCTGAATGATATCACAATTACCCTTGGTGATGTTGTTACGCCTCCTACTACACCTGATTCACTTTTTATCTATGGCGATTCGCTTTTTACTCCAGAAGATGAGATATTAAGTAGTGATAGTATCGGCTGGAATACTCCAACAGGGTTTCCTGTTAACGCATTAACCTATGAATTTGAAATAGCTTCAGATGCTTCTAATTGGGTAGGGACAAGTCTATACAGTGAAAATATTGGAGCTGATACTCAGATTGATTTAGATACTATGTCTATTTCTTTTGTTGAAAATAGTCGG
Organism: Fibrobacterales bacterium; assembly: GCA_051532055.1. Classification (GTDB taxonomy): domain Bacteria; phylum Fibrobacterota; class Fibrobacteria; order Fibrobacterales; family JAOPTW01; genus JAOPTW01. The sequence continues at coordinate 113,603 of JAOPTX010000042.1, forward strand.
TATTTCTGGAGAGTGAGGGCTGTGCACCCTGATGCCTCAATGTCTTCATGGACAGGTGACCTACAATCATTTTATATTAATAATGTGAACAGTGCCCCACATTCTAATACCCTCCATGAACCAACAGGGTACGAAATATTAAAAAGTACCGATACAATCACCTTTAGAGCTCTTGACGTCGATTCAATCAGTAATACACCCGACATTTTAACTTACACTATCGATCTCAGTCTTAATAAATCATTCACCCTTATTGCAAGTTCATATAGCACAACAGATACCTTTGCAGTTATGGGTTCATTTGGGGTGTTAGTAAACGATCAACTCTATTTTATGAGAGTGCGCGTACAAGATGACGGGGGAGAATCTGGACCGACAATCACCCTATCAGACAGTATACGTTACCTTTTTGAAGGAAACACCCCTCCTCCGGTACCCTCATTTACTGGTGTTTCAGAAGATGATATGATAATAGAAACAGACGTGATTCAATGGAGCACTTCTATAGATCCCGATGCAAACCCAGTACTTTATACTATAGAGGGGAGAAGTGATGTTAACGCTGCCGCAGTCTATTACAGCACTGGTATTTCAGCGACTTCAGCAACGATTGCTCAACTCATTACTGCTGATTCTTTGGGCGCAACAATTGCTACCTTTAATGATAAGAATCTCTCACTCCGGATTAAAGCAACCGATAGTTACAATGAATCGTCAAACTGGTCTGGTTGGATGCGCCTCCATTTTAACGCAGTCAATGACACTCCCTCAGTAGCTAGTATTACCGCTCCAACAGATAATCAATTTTTCAGACCTCCACAATCAATAACATGGAACTCTTCATTTCATGGTGATCAGCGTGAAGATTCATATTTTAGTCTTGAACTGGGTAATGCATCTGATTTTAATGTTATTATTGAATCGGATACTCTCGCTGAATCCGTGCACGATAAACAACTATCGACGTTCACAAAACTCGATCAGCTCATTGCAAATCAAGAGTATTATCTTCGCCTCAAGTCATATGATGCCTCAGGAAATAGTTTTGGTTATTCTCAAGTTAAATCATTTACCTATCTCATCGATTCACTTTTTGCACCGGCTACACTCTACAGCTCCCCAGGAATATCATTTGTATCAGGTAACGAGTTTAGTGCAGAAAGTAGTGTAGGGTGGAGTTATTCTGGTGTATATTCCTATGGTTTTTTAACCTATGAACTTATCATTGATAATGATGCTTCTTTTGGATCTCCAGAAGTACGCGATACTCTCACTGATACAACTGCTGTATTTACAAGTCTCACAGGGAACGCCTCTCTCGTCGATAATCAATTTTATTATTGGATCGTTAAAGAAATTCATCCAGATGGTACAAGCTCTAACTATACCGACCCAACCTCATCATTTTTTTATAATCCTATTAATCAAGCACCAACATTACCAACGAATATATCACCCTTACCATTAAACAATTTAGAACTGTATGTCACCTCTGACTCACTCTTTAGGTTTTATTCAACTGACGCTGATTCCCTCGGTAATACACCCGACCTTTATAGCTATACTATTCAAGTTTCTACTGATTCTCTTTTTGCTCAAATCATTTCTACAATACCTGGTGTTTTAGAAGATAGTTATGTAATTGGAAGTGTCCCCGGTCTCCAAGATAGCACTGAATATTTTTGGCGGGTTTTTACGACCGATAGTCATGGAGCGTCATCAGATACCGCAGGAACATTCTCTTTTACGTATCTCATGACAAACACCCCACCTTCAGTGGTTCAATTTATTACACTCCCTGATAGTACCATTGTTGACTCTACCACGTTATTTAAATGGAATCGCTCCTTTGACCCAGAAGGTTCATCAATCCGATATTTCGTGGAGTTTACTCAAGACACTACCCGTTTTAGTTTTAATATAATATCCGAAGTGACTGATACTACATACACTTATAGTGAATTGATCACTTTTAATACCATTAAAAAAGTACTAACCACAGACACCCTCGATAATGATGTTTATATAGATACAACAACGTCACTGAGTTTTGACGATCAAACCCTCTATCTACGTATTTATTCAATTGATCAATTTAACATTAGATCTATAGCCTCTTCATGGACCACGCTCTTTATTGATAGTGAAAATGACACCCCTACTCAAATACAGTTAAAACAACCTCTTGATGACTCTATAGATCTTTTTGAAACACAACTAATTACGTATACACAATCAACCGATCCTGATCGATTTGATACACTTTATTACGAAGTAGAGATTTCTAAAACCGTTGACTTCTCTACTTTAATGGGGAGCGCTACAACGGCCAAAGGCGATACTGCAATTGGATTTACCGAGTTTACCTTGACTGAACAGTTCGCAAATGGCGACTACTATTATGTACGGGTACGGGGACGAGACAATGCTGGGAATAGCGCGGGGTATACGAACCCTCGGCCATTTAAATATTCAGCTAATAATTCTCGGCCTACCACTCCTGTAATCACTACACCTGCCGACACTGCAAACACATTTGGTCCTACTGGTCTTATTACATGGAGTACAGCGACCGACCCCGAAGGTGACTTGGTAACCTATGAGCTGGTAATTGTACCGAGTGATTCTTCCTTTCCTGCCATATTAGAGAACGGATTGAGTTTTGCAACAAGCATAACAAATACTACTTATACATTGTATAAGAGCACACACTACGAACATCTTCAAAGCGGAACCCTTTATGCCGCCTACGTACGATCAGTTGATGCTTTTAATGCACCATCAAGTCCATCCGAACCACGATACTTTTGGTATTTCTCAACAAAACCAGGAGCGGTTACCCTTCACTCACCTGTCGATTCTACAGAAGGGGATGGTACACTCAGACTCACGTGGAGTCGCGCTGTAGACACCGATGCAGGTGTAAACGACACAATACGGTATGATATCCTTCTTTCCCAATCTCCTAATTATTCAGACACAGCCTTAAGAGTTAGTGTAGTTGGAGATACTTCGGCTGCCCTTCAGGATTTACCAGGGATGAATGATTTAGTTGAAGATCGCTATTATTACTGGAAGGTCTTTGCTGTAGATCCTCATGGTGAAGTGAGTGAATCAAGTCTTACCAAACTATTCTTTTATAATCTCGGTAATCAGAAACCTAATGTCCCTGATAGCCTTCGCTATTTAAAAAGTGACTCCCTCTTTCTTTTTGATGAACTCTTTTGGTGGGCAACTGACCCTGACATTAGCGATAATGGCAAGCTTGTCTATGACCTACAAATTGATGATTCAGATGTATTTCAATCCCCAATACAGTTTAGCAATATACCACAAGAGTTTGTTGCGCTCAACTATAACGCAGAAACCTTACAACTTCAAAAAAACCACGAATACTTTTGGAAAGTTCGAGCTCGTGACCCAGCTGGGGAGACGTCGGCCTATACAGCCACACTAATGTCATTTGTTTATATGGGTTTTGATAGTACCATGTTTGACATTTCTACAATATATACTCCATCACGTAGTGTCTTTGTACATACGGATTCGCTCTTTTGGAAACCAGTTACTCATTTAAATAGTAAATATATTGTACGCCTCTATGATGGATCCACAGGAGGCCTTATCGGTGTTGACACCATATATGCCTCTGAACTAAGTACCTACCGTTATAATGACTCCAGCATGTATATCCCATTACTGGCAGTATTGCCTGATTCTCTATATACAGCAGAGAAGTTCTTTAATTGGAGTGTTCAAGCAGCTTCAGATACTCATGACCCTACTTATGGAACAGTAGTTTCTCATTATTTTTATTTAGGCAAAAAGGAGAAGCTTCAAGATAACAATAGAACCAGTGCATGGATTCTCCCTAAAGATAGTGTCATTCTCTATTCAGCCGATTCGCTTCTTAACGTTTCCATTCCACAGCATTCATTTAAGGATACATTTGGTGTGGCTTTTGATAGCGTAGGCCTCTTTTTACAAGAACTCCTTCTCGATACGTCATCTCAATACACTACCGAAACTAATTATCTCATTGGAAAAATAAACCGAGCCAATCGACATCTTGCTGCAGATCGTGGAATTAAATATGTTGGTCAGAAAATATTTGAGATTCATGCGGTTGATTTGGTCTCTCAAAAAATAATTCAACCGGATAGTTCCATTAATCTGGTGTTATCAATGCAAGTATCGGAACAAGATACTAGTGGTGGACGGAGGCTACCAAGGGATTCTCTCTTTACTTATTCTGACACACTCTATGATGTCAATGAGACCTCTATATTTTTGCTCGATGAGATAGAAGACCGTTGGGTGATGCAAGAGAGTGAGCTCATAAACAATACAACCCTTAATGATAGTACATCTATATTGGCAAAACGAGCAGAGGTGAACCCCCAGTCAATCATTGCTACCACAACGAATCATTTTAGTGTGTATACAATATTAGCAGCTAAAGTGAGTCTCGAACCCTTTAGTGACTTTCTTATCTACCCATCACCAATCATTACCTCAGATGTCACTGAAGAAAACAGAAATGCCCGTATTAGTTTTCGTATCACACAACCCACTGATATTGCCATTCGGATTTTTTCTAGAACGGGTAAGCTCGTATGGAAGCAAGACTTATCGGAAGTAATACCAGAAGATGGTACTAAAAATGAAGTCATTTGGAACTGTACCAATCTTGATGAATATCTAGTAGGGAATGGTTACTATATCGTAAAACTAAAAGCAACCATTAAAGCGACCGGTAAAAAATATATAGAGAAACAAATTATAGCGGTGGTAAAATAATGGTACGATTATACGCCATACTCCTATCTTATTTAGTTTCTATGTCGACAATTAAGGCCGCTAATCTAGAGCCATTTAATCCCATTAATCTCACGACAGGAAATCAAGATACTCTACTCTTCTTTTTTGAAGCACTGACCTGGGAGGGCAGTGACCCCGATTCATTAGATACACTATTATCCTATCGGATTCAAATTGATGACGACAGTAATTTTGCATCACCAGTACTCCAACTGGATACTACTGCATCATCAGTTTTTATTAGTGATTTTAATAACTATTCACAAAAACTTACAAATGAAACAACGTACTACTGGAGGGTTCGAGCTAAAGACTCCGACGGGCTGCTATCGGATTATTCCGTAGCCAGTCTGGGTTATAACTTTGTTAATGGCGTCAACATGCTTGACATCCCTTCAGTAGTTTCGTTTTCACATACAATTAAAGAGCCTACCGACTCTCTTTTTTGGCAATCAGCACTCTATTATGATGCAGAATATACTGTAGAACTCTTTAGAGATGATAGTTCGGTCATTCAAAGCAGAACATTAATTCCCTCAACCAATGATTCTTCTATGTTCATTGGTTCTAACATGTTTATATCTATTAGTCACCTTTTTGGTGATAGTACCATAGAACCTTTTACGAGTTATTTCTGGACTATACAAGCTTTTGCGAACAACTTGGGCTCATTATCGGGAATACGTTCTGAGAGGCAACATCTATTTATACACGATAGCACGAATCAGTTGATCACTGCAGCAACAACCCATGCGTGGTCTATTTCTCATAAAGATCAAGAGATTTTTTCAGCTGACTCACTCATGGTTATCACTATTCCTGACTCAGCATTTGGGGAGACTACTGTTACGGTACTCATCAGTGAACTTCCTGGTGAGAGTGTTACCGACAGTAGTTCTAGTACAGGAGCCCATAATAACATTGTGTCAGCTCAAAATAATCTTACCGCAGATCGGTTTAGACGTACACTGGGACAAAAAATTTATGCTATTGATGCTTTGAATAGCAGAACTATGAATCCAATAGCACCTCTCAAAGGTAAAGAAGTCATACTGTCCCAAGCCATTATCCTTAATGACACTACATTAACCTCTAATACTCCCATTGAAAGTGCAACGATAGCACAGCTTGATACAACAAGAAATGAGTGGGCCGTTCAATCTTCATCATTGATTTCTATACAAAGCCAAGAATCTCTTGATTTTTTCAAGTCACACTCTGACCAGCAGTTAACGCATTACATGCAACACACCACCAATCACTTTAGCTATTATACCATCCTGTTTCGAGGAGTGGATAGCGAGCCATTTTCCGATTTTTTAGTCTATCCATCACCTATTATTCTCAGTCATGGAACTGATGAAATAAAGAACGCTCATATATCATATAGCCTGACAGCAGAGACCTCGATTTCCATAAATATATTCTCGAGAACCGGTAAATTAGTGTGGTCAAAAGACACCATTCATATCGCACCAACTGATGGCCTTAAAAGTGAAATAGTTTGGAATGGCACTAATAGTGAAGGTACTGTAGTAGGTAATGGTTATTATGTGGTAAAATTGGCAGCAAAAATTAAAGGTATCGACCGTTACTATAGGGCCAAACAATTAATAGCGGTGGTAAAATAGTATGAACCGAGTCTTTTCAACTTCTTGCTTAATGCGTAATCTATTCATTGGATTATTCGTTGGCTTTTATGGACCGCTCACTGCAGCTAATACTCATTGGACTCAAACTGATTGGTCTGGTGGGTCTGGACAAAACATTTGGAGTAATTCTACTCAGTATGGGTCTGATGATGGGTTGATAAAAACCTCTATTACCAATCAATTATCTATAGAGAATTCCATTAATACAGGAACGGGAACCATAGATCTTATTGTTTCATTAGATAGTACTGTAATTAATGAATATAGCGCAGTCATTGGATCCCCTTCTGCAGGATCATTTACTATTGATGTGAGTAATGGATCCCTTTTTCAAAATGGAAGTGAAATTTTAATCCATCAGACACAACACGCCGATAGTGCAGGAAACTATGAGTTTCATACAGTAGTTTCTAAGGTGGGGAACACCCTAAATCTAGATTCGGGTTTAATACATACCTATTATTCTGGAACAGATAATGTGACGGTTTCAAGTACTGCCCAAGTAGTTTCAGTGCCCCATTATAACTCAGTAACAATTAATAATGGAGTCACCATGGAATCACGTGAATGGGATGGTGTCACTGGTGGTATTGTCATATTTCGTACTAAAGAGACTGTTACACTTAATGGCTATATCGATGTAGATGGCCAAGGATTTCGAGGCGGAAATTGTGGGACCTGTGGAGATGCCGCGTGGGGGACTCAAGGTGAAGGTCATACGGGTATTGGTGGAAATAGTGTAGTCGCAAACGGTAGTGGTGGCGGTGGTGGATATGGACCATCGGGCATTGGTGGGGAGCCAGGTGCTGGGGGAGGGCATGCTTTTGCGGGGAGCTCTCCCGCAAGTTATGGAGCGCCGAGTCAGCCCATAGGTGGCGTTGCTGTTGGGGATCCGCAACTCTCCAAAATACTTTTTGGAGGAGGTGCTGGTGCAGGTGGAGATAATGATAATGGAACTCCATTTCCACAATATGTAAATGGGGGAGGAATTGTGATACTCTTTGCTAAAACAATCGTTGATGCAAGAATAACATCTAAAGGTGAAGATGGTGTTTTTTCATCTGGAGCAGGAGGAGTGACAGGAGGGGGCGCTGGGGGCGCCATATTATTATCAGCCAAAACTATTACAACCCAATCAGTAGATGCTTCTGGTGGTGCTGCAACACCGGGTTCATCACCAGATATTGGGGGGGCGGGGAGTGTTGGAAGAATCAGAATTGATGTTGAAACCTGCACTGGTTGTACAACTACTCCTACACCCGTGGAAAATATTATTGCGGTAGCAGACTCGGCGGTATTACTCTCTTCTATTTATGCTTTTAACAATTCTGACTATTATGGTCCCTATAGAATTAACTGGGAATTTACTGACAATGGGGGGAGTGTTGATGTTTGGATTCGGACTGCCTCAACTACAGGGTCAATACCGGGGGAACCATGGGTACCGGTTATCAAAAATGCCCGAACTGATTTTAATACTGGTTTTTCAAATTCCGATGCCTATGTTCAATACAAAGTAACCCTTACTAAAGGCTCAGCAGATAGTCCTATTTTTGAGGAAATAAATATTGAACTCGGAGAAAAACAGACCCCTTTAACTGCTCCAGTAAGACTTTATCTTGGAAATGATGTTCTGTTTACCTCTGAAGATGTGCGTTCCCCCGGAGACAACCTATCATGGAGTCAAGATACAACGTTTCCAAGTAACTTTCTTTCCTATGAATTATTCATATCTCCTAATGCAAACTATTCTACGATACTGTATCAAGGTAATGTCGGGGGAGACACCCTAGTGAGTCTCGACACCCTGACACTATCTTCGGCCCTGCAGGATAATACTCCATATTATTGGGCAGTACGTTCTAAAGATGTCGATAATGTAGTCTCAACCTATACTTCACTGGGTAATAGATTTATTTACAATTCAATAAATCAACCTCCTCCCATACCCGCTATTTACACCAATAGTGGCATTGCGCTCACAGCTACTCAACCTCTGTATTTTAAAAGTCAGGACCCTGACTCCTTAGGTAACCAACCTGACCAATTAACCTATCGTATTGAACTGGATACAGATCCAGCATTTGGTTCAATTGACGTAACCCATACAACACAAGACACGACTCCACTTACAGGTTCGATCGCAGGCCTTGTCAATGCCACAAATTACTTTTGGCGTGTTTGGACTGAAGACGACAGTAGTGCAGTGTCTTCTAAAACTACGGGAACTCACTGGTTTACTTATATACATAGTAATAGCCCACCTTCCGCTATTTCATTGACACTTTTTATTGACGACACAGAATTTTTCGGTGATTCACTCATTCGTTGGAATAAGTCCATCGATCCAGAAGGTAATCCCATTACCTATATAATTGAAGGGAGACACAACACTTTTGGGGACACACTTCTATATGCTACTATTCTTTCAGATACCGCACTTACCTTAAATCAATTGATTGATAGTAATGATATAACAACAGCAGTATCAGAATTTAATGATAGGGATTTTGTTATTCGCGTTAAAGCCCGCGATTCCTATCAACTAGAGTCCATAGTTTCGGATTGGAAACCTGTCCACTTTAATCAAATTAATGATGTTCCTTCTGCCGTTACAATTACAACACCCTTGGATTCATTAAAACTACGGCCACCAGAAAAAATACGCTATAGTGCATCGTTTCATTCAGATCAAAGAGAGGATATTTTTTATGAAGTAGAGTTGGGGGCTGACCCTCATTTCATTGCTTCGCTTTCAAAAGATACTGTCCCCGAAGACTCTACTTCTGTACCTTTACAAAACCTCGGTGGTCACTCAACGCTCACTATTAACAATTTTTATTATCTTCGGGTCGCAGCATTTGATGCAAACGGAAATAAAGCGTCGAGCTCACCTGTGCGAACATTTCAATATTCAATTGATTCTATAACGCCGCCATTACCACTCTCGCTCGGCATGGACTCTCTCTTTGCTTCTGGTAATGAACGAATGAAATCAGATACTCTTGCATGGAGTTGGTCTCGGGTGTATTCCTATGGCTATCTCGAATACACTCTTCAAATCAGTAGTGACTCACTGTTTACTACACCTCTTATTTCTCTTACTAATTATAGTGATACCTCTGTGATTATCCAAAATTTACCGAACGTTACTGCTCTCACTGAAAATAAACGTTATTTCTGGAGAGTAAAAGAAATTATTCCTGCAGGTGCTTATTCTGAGTATACTGATGTCAGTAATTTCTTTGTACTCAATACTACCAACGATAAACCGCTCACCATATCCTCTTTTTCACCTTCAGTATCAGCCGGTGAACCACCTTTTTTAACGTCAGACTCTTTACTGAAGTTTATAACAGTTGATCCTGACACGTTAGGTATAACCCCTGACAAACTATCGTATACCATTCAAATTTCACAGAACTCAGGGTTTACTCCTGTACTCACCACCATCTCAGGTGTTACTGAAAATGAATATCTCTTAGGAAGTATTCCTGAACTCCAAGATACACAAATATACTATTGGAGAGTTTTTGCTACAGATAATCATGGACTTCGTTCTGACACTACAATTGGTACCCACTATTTTGAGTACTCATTGACTAATGCCGCTCCCAGTAGTGTGTTTTTTAAAAACCTTCCAGATAGTGCAGAACGCGGAGGTTCAGATCTCCTAGAATGGAATAAATCAATTGACCCTGATGCGCATACGGTGTCCTATGTCATTGAGGGGGTTAGTGACACTATCGTTTTTACCCGTGAACTCTACACAATAGTTCCTGACACCTCTCTCACCCTCGATTCTGTATTATCACATAACACTCTTTCTGTAACTGATTATGATGATAAAATATACTTTGTAAGAATTTACAGTAGAGATCAGTACAATGCTCGCTCCGTACCCTCAGCATGGCAAACTCTTTTTATAAACTTAGAAAATGATATACCCACTGCTGTTTCTCTCAAAAAACCTCTTGATGACTCATCTGCAATTGCTGAATCTGAAGGAATTGTGTTTAGCAAGTCCAAGCATTCAGATCACTTAGAGAGTTTCATCTATATCCTTGAAATTGCCGAAGATACAAGCTTTACTCAACTAATTTCAGTTGATACCCTTTCTTCGACTGAAGACTCTCTTGGTTTTTATGATATGAATGGCTCACTATCTCTCGAAAAAGATATTTTCTACCACGTACGAGTTCGCCCCATTGACCGAGCAGGAAATGCCCCAGAATGGTCAGCCCCTAAGAGTTTTCAATATATCACCTCAAATGGACGGCCCGGAATTCCCGAACTTATTTCTCCCATTGACACCGTAAAATATTTTTTACCGCGAGACACCCTATACTGGGGAGGTGTAACAGATGGTGATGGTGATGCTTTTTGGTACGAAGTGTATATCGTGAATATTGATGAACAACCAACAAATAAAACTCAAAAAAGTATTGCCTTTAAAACGGGTGTTGATACCACACAGCTCGCTCTCAATGCTCTCGTTAACTACCGTAACCTACAAAGCCATACCAAATATCGCTGGATTGTTCAGGCTAAAGACATCTACAATGCACCTTCAGGCTATGCAACTGAAGGTATCTTTACCTTTAGATCTACTCGACCCGATGATGCAGTTATCATAGCCCCAAAGGATTCAGCGGTCGCTAACTTGAGTAATCCCTTTTATTGGCATCCTGCCCACGACGTTGATTTAGGTGTAGATGATGAACTTCTCTATGAGCTCCTCATTTCGAAATCAGAATCCTTTGATACTAAGGATATTGTTTTACAAGACACAATAATTTCTGATACGCTTGTTGCACTCACCGACCTCCCCTCATTTTCAAATGTTCCTGATGACCAATGGTACTATTGGAAGGTATATACCATTGATCGCCATGGACTGAGAAGTGAAGGTGGTATTGCAGAGCCCTTTTTCTTTAATTTGGGTAATCAAGCACCTACTGCGCCTGTTGATTTAACCATGGGGGACGGAGATTCTCTTTTCTATGCATTTGAAGAACTAAAATGGACAGGTAGTGACCCTGATCCTCAAGATATTCCCTATCTCGTCTATGATATACAGATTGATGATAGCCATACTTTTGCTTCACCCGACTTTATTCGCTACGGGGTAACAGGGGAAACCAATGTTGCACTCAATACCTTTAGTGGGCATCTCAGAATGATACCAGGGCACCGTTATTATTGGCGTGTTATCGCACAAGATTCCGAAGGGCTCCTCTCACCATTTTCTGATGATAGCACTGCAAGCTTTGTATTTATGCCTTCAGATAGTTCATTGTTTGAGATACCAAATGTTCGTACAATCAATAGTTCGGTGCTCACTTCTTTTGATACTCTAGAATGGCATCAACCACTTTTTGATGATGTTTCATACCGTGCACGTATATATTCCCTCAGCGGCGATACACTCAATACGATTGTTTTTAAGGGAGGCGTGGATTCTATTTCTAAAATTGCGCTATCTTCATTACTCCCAGACACCCTCTATCAGGATGAGCACTACTATTTTTGGGATATTATTGCCTTTAGCAATACAACACAACCAGAATACGGCCCACTGAAAGAAAATCTTTATTTTTATACAGGAAATCGCTTTAAATCACAGAATATTTCTGCTACTCGAGCATGGCTCACAGGGCCAGATTCAACTCTGATTCAAAGCGCTGATTCTCTTTTTACAATAGTAATACCGAATAATGCATTTACTGACACCGTTGGTATTGTTATGCAAACAGTGCCCAAAGATACATCCGCTATTATTGATAGTACGACCAAGGCATTAGTATCACTTGTTACCTATGCCAACAAGGCACTCGCTTCAAATCGTAAACTCTTTCCTTTAGGACAAAAAGTCTTTAGTGTCGAAGCGCATGATCTGGCAACTGATACCGTTGTACAACCCGATAGCACCAGTCAATTGTTATTACATCTCGCCTACGAAAACCGAGATTCTACGGATAGCAGTGTCGTTCAATTTAGTGATTCACTTTTTAGTATCTATAATACTGCTGTATTTTGGCTTGATGAGACTAAAAAAAGGTGGGTTGAGCAACAATCAGTAGTACAACCAGATCTAACGATTGAACAACCAACAATACTTCCTAAGAAGAGTTTAACTTCAACATCTTCGAATAAAGAAAATGAACGGGCGCCTCACAACCAATTTAATGCTCTAACCTATTCAAACCACTTTTCAGTCTATACTATTTTTGCAGTTAAGCGATCTATAGAACCATTTGGTGATTTTCTCATATATCCTTCCCCCATAATAACATCAAGTGAAAACCCCGATAAACAAAAGGCCCGAATAAGTTTCTCTATTACCGATAAAACATCGATAAACCTTCGAATTTACTCCAGAACTGGCAAATTAGTCTGGAAATATGATAGAATAGAAGAGCCAGTAGATGGGTTAAAGAATGAAATCATATGGGATTGCAAAAATTTGGATGACTACCTTGTTGGGAATGGATACTACATCGTTAAGATACGTGCTAAATCGGAAGCAAATAATAAGGTCTACATACAAAAGCAGTTAATTGCAGTGATAAAATAAGAGATAGGTAAACTATGCATACTCATAGAGCAAGAGCACTTTTCACACTTCTCATAAGTGTTGGAATACTTTATTCAGCAGGTGATCCTGGTGATTACACATTCGAACTAGCTCCTGACGCTGCATCCCAGGGACGTGGCGGTGGTAGTGCTGCCGAAATTAATGCTGAAGCACTCTATCACAATCCCGCAGGTCTCAGCTTTAACATTTATAACAGTGTAACCATTGGACGTCAAGTACGTGAGTCATTTGATCTTACAACATTCTCCTATATACATCCTTTTACCAATGCTGGAGTGGTGGGTATTGCTTTCTATAATGATGCACTCTCTTCGGTGCATAATCAATATTCTGAATTTGGTGAACATATTGGTTCTGATCAGGGCGGAGAAAGGGAGGTAGTCATTGGGTATGGTTATAACTTTTTAGATATGATTGGGGTAGGCTTAAATTTTAAAATGGCTCATCAAGAGGTAGCTTCGTATACCGACATGGGGTTTGGCTTTGACTTGGGTTTGTTGTATAATTATCAACGAACGTTTATGGCGGGCGTGAGTCTCGTAAATTTATTTGGTCCTGAAATGCAGCTGGTCAATGTCAGTGAATCATATGCAACAGTCTTAAAGACTGCTGTTGCAAGTCACCTTTTAAACGAAATATTAGTAATGAGTGCGGATGTCGATATTGTAAATATTCTTGGGGGAGAGGATCCACTGGGTAATGAACTGAAACGCTCGAGTAGGTATCGCCTTGGAGTCGCTTTTTCTCCTATTAAATATGGTACAATACGTACAGGAGTGAATGGGGTTAATGTGGTTCGAGGTATTACTGATGATGTATGGTACTCTGTTGGAGCAGGTCTTACCGTCAATAACTTTTCGGTTGATTATGCTTTTTCAACCTCGTTACTTTCAGACGATGCAGAAATAGGCATGGGTTCCAATCACTATGTGAGCCTCAATTACCTTATAGGAAAACCCTATGAAAAAGAAAAAGAGGATCTCATCCAACGAGTAAAGGACCTTGAATCGCAAATTAGTCTCAATAATGCCCGTCAATCATTTATTGACAAAGAGTATAAAGATGCCCTGAATCAAATTCAAGAATATCTAGTAGTATATCCAATGGACAGTAGTGCACTCGAGTTTAAATCAGAAATCAGAGGAGAGATCAATCGAGAACGTGTAGTTATTCTCGAGATAGAGTTTATTGAAACGATAAATAACAACCAGTTAATTAAAGCCAAAGCGATTATTGATGACATAGTACTTCTGAGCCCTCAGTATGAAAATTTGCCAGAATTACAAAAATCATTGGTCACCGCAGAACAAGTTGAAACATTATTTACATCAATTAAAAACTTAACTCCTGACAGTGAACCAGTAAAAATTATAGAAGGATTAGTTCGCATCTATGAATTAAATCCTGACTTTGCACAAGGAGCTTCTCTTGAGAAAACAGCGAGACCGTATTACAATCAATTAAAAGCCAAAGAACTATATACAACTGCAAGTAGCCTCTTTTACGAAAAGAAAGATGTACAAGCAGCTCATCAAAAGTTAAAAGAGGCATTAATTCTCGACAAAGATAATAGTGAAGCCAAAAAGCTGTATGAGGAACTTACGAGTAAATTAAGAGCCCAGTTGCTCAAACAGGCGGCATCTGGAGATGAAGATGCGGTGCTAGAACAAATGGTTGCTCTCGATTTAGATCAACAAATTATTGAAGCCAACAATCTCTTTGATGATAAAGATTTTGAAAGTGCTGAAGTAGTGCTTAATAAAATTCTTCGTAAAAACAGTGCTCATCCTGGTGCAACGGTACTTTTGGAAAAGGTTAAAAAAGCATCCTATACCCAAACAGCAAAAGCAAGCTACCAAGAAGCGCTCTTAGCCTTTAATAGTGGTGACATGAAAAAAGCATTTGCACTGGTATCCAAAACAATTGAGATCGATCCAATTCACACAAAAGCAATTGAACTTAAAGAAAATATGATTGCAACCACCCTAACTGATGCAAGAAATGCACTGGAATCCTTTAGAAAAAGTCAAGTAAATACAGACCTTAAACTCGCACGAGATCTCCTTGATGCGCTTATTGAAGGTGGCACTAGTACAGAAGAAATTACAGCCCTGCAACTCGGTGTTTCTACTGAAGAACGCGTTCTTTCTGTTCTTATACAAATAGAAAATGGTGAATATAAAAACGCCGAAAAAGAACTCAATGATATTTTACTCAGCAACCCTGATAGTAAATCGGCAAAAAGTGCATTTGAAATGCTGAATGAACTTAAGGAGATTTTACAATGATCAAGTTACTCTCTATACTCATATGCGTGTGTTTACTCGTAGGTACAAGCCCTGCGCAAGACCAACAAAATCTAGAACAACTCTATACGAGAAAAGCCGTTAAAGCTTTTGTCTCCAAAGACTTTAACGCCTCTATAGAGAATGTTAAACAAGTTCTCAGAATTAACCCTAACAATAACCAAGCAAAAAAATTATTGGCTAAAGGGTATTACTTCCAGTCCAAACAACTCTTTGCTGCTAAAGAGTATTCATTGTGTGACGCAATGCTTGATGAGCTTTTTGTAATCAGTCCAAAACACCAGTTGGGCCTTTCACTACGAGCCAAAGTTAAGCCCCTATTGATAGTTCAGCCTACAATGCAAGCGACACAAGAGCAAAGGGGCAGGTCACCTCAACAGATACAACAAATACCCAGTCAAATTATAGTTAAAACTGATGATGGGGGTAAAAGTGAAAAGATGATCTCTGCTTTTTTAGCACAATCAGATATGCAACGAGAAATTCAAGCACGTAAAGACTCCCTTTCGCGTCTTCAAAATATTGAACTCATAAACCTTATGAAAGATAGAGATGCTGAAAGTTCAACGAAGTTCAATAAAACCTTCATTTGGGTCGCTATAATCATTATAGGAACTATTTTCATCATTATCGCGGTCGTGTTTTTACTTGCAAAAATGTTCATTAAAACATCAGAATTACAATCAGCGCAACAATATGAAGTATTACAAAATTTATTATCTCAAGGTCCAGTAATGAATGAGTCCACCCTCAAACTTACTGCTACTTCTGGTAGTACCGAAGCAGACCTTGATAATGATGATGATCTAAAACGTGCAAATGCTGTTGAGGCCATAGCAGAGGATCTCGCTGGGTCCGAATCAGTCAGTGATGAACATAAAGAAAAAATTGAAAAAGTAAGACTTCTCCTAAGTGACAGCAATAATAGGGTTAGGGCAAATGCGGCAAAAGTTATTTATGCCATTGATAGTGAAGCTTCACTAAATTGTCTCAAAGAAATGGTCTTTTCTACAAGTAAACGTCAAAGTGCCTCAGGAATTTGGGCTCTTGGTGAAATCCACTCCAAAGAAACACTGAGTATTATACTGGATAAAGTAGCTGAGAATGATGATGATGAAATTATCACACATAATTTACTTAATGCACTAAAAAAGGTCGAGAGCGATGCAGGAGAAGAACTCGATGAAGACGACCGACTTACGATAGTTAAAACATTAGAAGTGTTGCAGAGTAAAGAGAATGGGTAAAAATTTCTATGAATTACTGGGGGTGGAGTCAAAAGCTACAGAACCCGAGATAAAGCTTGCCTATCGAAAACTTGCTATTCAACTACATCCAGACAAAAACCCAGAAGGGAATACTAAAGAGGCATTTACTGAAGCGGCTCGAGCCTATGAAACATTATATAATCCAGTAACTCGTGCAGAGTATGATGATTCACTAAAAACGGGTTCTCATAGACCTTCAGCTGTATTCCGGGGTAATAAAGCAGGTGGCCCAGCATTTGATTTTGTTAATGCCCTTCGTCAATTCATGAATACTGTATCAGAAGGGTCTTATACAACTGAAAGCCAAGACCTTCTCAAAGGAAAAGATATCTCACTCAAGTTTGCAGTAACACTTGAAGACATCTATTCCGGTGGTGACAAAACGATCAAACTCAATAGAAAGATGCACTGTAAATCGTGTGCTGGAAAAGGGTCAAATGGCGGGAGTGAAATCACTTGTCAATATTGTGCAGGACACGGAAAAGTACTCGATCCCAATTCAAATTCTGCTGTGTTATGCCCAAACTGCCTAGGAACTAAAACACAATTTTCTGACCCTTGTATGGACTGTAAAGGCAAAGGCATTTCTGAAGCATCTGAAAAAATTACTTTCTCAATTCCAAAAGGAGTAAGTTCCGGAAATATGATTGAGATTTTAGGTAAAGGACATTCAGGAGTTCGGAATGCTATTTCCGGTAACTTAGTGATAACCTTTATGGAATCTATTGATGAATCAATTCAGCGGAATAATGCAGATATTTACAGAAATGTAAATGTCGATATGTTTACTATGATTCTAGGAGGTAAGGCTTCATTCCCTCATATCACAGGAGAAGATATTGTCATTGATATTGTACCGCACTCACAGGTCGATACCTTAGTTCAATCTATAGGGTATGGATTGCCTTACTACAATGATATTAAAGTAGGTGACTGCTTTTGTAGACTCAAACCACAATTACCTGAAAATCTCAACGATGATCAGATCGCTCTTTTTAAAGAGATCCAACAACACATCTCTATTCGCCATCTACCTGATAGTCATTCTGAAAACGGATGTTTTATTATCATTCTTAAGCCACAAAATAATATGGTTGACCTGGCACAGGATGTTTTAACAGTGCTTGAACAACGCCCTGATGGGGAAGAAGTCGTCATTGATGTAACTAGTTTTGGAGACGATATATCAGACGTATTACTCTCATCATTCATTAAGGTTACTAAAAAGCTTCCTGAACAAGAAAAGCTCCTGTTGGCCGCAAGTGATGAAGTCGAAACTATTATTGAAGAGCTTGGTTTGGGTGACTTCTTAGAAGTCATGATGTAAAATACTCACACTCCATTTCCCCTAAAATTATTTTATTCTGGACACCCGTCCTCATCCATAAAGCTATTGAATGTTTCATGTTTATTAGGGCATTGATCCTTAATATCTATAATTCCATCACGATCATTATCAGGATCAGGGCACCCATCTTCATCTTCAAATCCATCAAAATCTTCCGTAGATTCAGGGCAGTTATCAAGGTGATCCGGAATCTCATCGTTGTCCACAAATTCAGGGCAGCCGTCATCATCATTTATACCATCTAAGTCTTCAGGTATTGATACACAACGATCAAAATTATCTAAAATGCCATCACCATCATTATCGAGTTCGGGGCAGCCGTCTTGGTCAAGATATCCATCAATATCTTCAGCACTTAAAGGGCATAGGTCTAGGCTATCAATAATTCCATCATCATCATTATCATATTCAGGGCAACCATCCTGATCAAGGTATCCATCAATATCTTCAGGTATCATTTTACATTGATCGAGTGAATCCAGTATATTATCATTATCATCATCTAAATCAGGGCATCCATCAGTATCCAAGAATGAGTCTTTATCCTCAGCATCATAAGGACAAGCGTCACGATGGTCAGGAATACCGTCCTCATCATGATCCGTTATTTCACAATCCTCAATATCATTGTCCCTGCAAAATACTACCCGCTCAAAATAAGAACTATCAATAGAGTGATTAGCAATCATGTCAGGCTTTTTCCACCATGCATCCAAAAACCGAATATCTTCATTAATGGAAATTCCTGCGTTATCAACTTCATACCTGCTATTAATCCGGTTTCGTGTTGAAAATCCAATATGGATTAATGAATTTGTATACTGTGCAATTTGAGAGAGATCCATTGATAAATGTATTCCAGCCTCTATACCACGATCAAAATTAAATCGTATCGAAACCTCTGCATTAAAATCCGGTCCTAAAGGGTGATTACCCACAAGACCCACTGCAGTGGTCGTATCTTTGTAGGTTCCCCCTTCTAAATACCACTGGACTCTACTCATAGATCCACTAAGTGGGGGGTGTACAGGGACTTTCGCAATCCGATACATCATAAAAGGACTATTTTGAAGCTCTTCTTGATTAATCATTCCTAAAGAAAATTCCATTGGCCTCCAATTAAACAGAGAAACCTTCTGCCCCCACAATACACCACGTGCATTATAACCAAAATAACCAAAGGACACTTGGGGGAATCGAATCGACATAAAATTGTTTGAGTATTTAACAGGTATTTCATATTGTAACACTCGTCTCGACCAATAGGATATACTCGTCAAGTCATTCTCATGAGCAGATAGTAGGGGTAAATTAAATGTGTTAACCCACATAAGATTGGGGACTCCTGTTTCAACGGCAATATCACTCTCAATACCTATTCTATACGCAAGATTTTCTTGATAGCTTCCCACTAAATCCGGTTTTATATCAATCCATATAATAGGTTCTTTAAAATTCATTCTTTTTTTGATTCGCTCAAGATCTGGATCAATTGTTTTAAAGTTCTTAGTGTATTCAAAGCCCACAACAAATGAACTCATATGATCGGGATAGAACCGTGTTGAAGCACGACCAAGCATAATACTCAAACCGGTATAGGGGTGTTTTTCAAAGCTAGGGCGGAGCAGTAAAAACTGACTTAATTCAAAACCGAGATCACTCAATTTATTTTCAAATATTAAGGAATAACTCCCATTATCGATAATTCCATTCAGAAAGGCGCGAATAGGAGTATAAAGCTCCTTTTGGGGACTCTCTTTAGTATAACGCTGATACACAGCCCCTGTTTCAAATATTATTTTTGTTTGAAAAGGGTAAAAATTTGTTGAACCCACAAAGAATAGATTCCCAATAAAGTTGTGTTTATTAAGTAAATCTGTGGTTCCGATACTCAGTAGAGGTGAGTTGCCTGAAAAGCGTTCAAATTGGTATTTTATTGCCAAACGGGGCACATAAAAATTATCCCCATCTGAAGTCATCGTTGATATAACAGTGCCCATTTCAAGATTATTGAGTAATGCAAGGTTAAAACCACCATTGAATGATTGGCGAGTAATATCTGGATATGGACTATAATAAACAGGAAGGATATTGCCAAAGCCCGTAAAAGTACCACTCGGCTTAATGGATGCAGATGGTGTTGTGTGGTATCCATACAACCCGTCAATGGATATAAACTGTCCCATCAACAGAGTCGTTGACACAGAAATTAAAAGTATAAGAGATCTAACGTTCACACGACTCACAACTATAAAGGTAACTGTTCCTCTATAGGTTTTCGGCTTTATTTAGCTTATCGTTTAGAACCTTTCGCAATAAGTCGATTTTTTTTAAGATTTTCCATGTAATAGAGGGATGCAAAAAAACAAATACCCCCTATAATTGTTGCGAGCACCGTCATACCGACCATAAAACTCACAAAATGAAGAGTATTTTCGGAGGCAAGAGCTGCAAGTCCTCTTAAGGTTTCACCGTAACTCTGCAACTCTGTCAAAGAAAATCCCTGAGATATTTTTTGGAAAATCGTTAGAAATTCAAAAGGGGGCGGGTCAATAATAGCAGTCCCGATAGCGTATCCCCCAGGATAGAACAGAGGAAATTGGGTTGCAGGATTTGCAATAAAAGAAGAAGTAACTCCCGGTATAACAGGAATATGTATGATTTTACAAACGAGTACCGTGAGGGCAATGGCAATACCAATAGTTGGCATTACACCTATCCAGACACCAAGAAATATAGAGAGTGCTACAGGGAACGACTGCTGATCACGAGGAAACAGTTTGTAGCGATAATATCGGACAGCGCGAGTGATTTTTTCTCTATTCATAAAGTGGCTAGATCAGTTCAGTATGATCATATTCTCCTAAACAGCCAAAATTTAACTTATTCCAAGAGGATGTGATTTAAAAAGGGGTATTAATTTTGTATTTTTGCACCTAAAGAATGATTTATTACCCTACCTCTCAGGAGACTTCTGTGTCAGAGACTACTCATCGAAAAGATACTATTATTCGATCCACTGCCGAAAAGGCGCCCTTTAGAGTTGTCGTCATTGATTTTACCAATACAGCAAATAAAATTGGAATGATACAAGGGGCTGAAGCTTGGACCCTTTCACTTCTTGCAGAGGCTTCTATCGCATCACTCATGCTCTCTTCATCTTTAAAGGATAATGGAACGGTAAGCTTTAAAGCTGAGTTTTCAGGTGACATTAGCTATGTAATGGCTGATTCAACACCTGCTGGACTGGTTCGTGCTAAAATTCCTCATCAGGAAATTGATGCAGCGGGTGACTTTGAACTCCTATTATCACCTCAAACTATTCGAGTCAAAAAGTACAACAAAGAAGCTAAAATGCTATCTGAAGGTATCGTTGAGATGACTCACCCTGAAATTAGTAAATCTCTCGCGGCATACTATCTCAATTCTGAGCAAACAAAGTCTGCAGTTGGTATTGCTACTAAATTAAAAGAGGGTACTACTAAGGAACTTGAATTTGCTGTAGGGTTTCTTGTAGAGGCTTTTCCTGATATTGATGATAAAACAACAGCCATTCTTGAACAAGTCATTGTTAATATGAAACCATTTGGAGATTTCAGTACACCTGATGGCTACGATATTGAAGGACTCCTTTCTGAACTTTATGGCCCGTTTACACCCGTTATTCATGCAACGCGAGACCCAGAATTCAAATGTTTTTGTTCAAAAGAGCGCTCGCTCAACTCACTACAAGCTTTAACGAAAGAAGACATTGAAGACATTATTACAAAAGGCGACGATACAGAAATAATCTGTGATTATTGCCGAACACAGTACCTATTCACCCCAACTGAAATTCAAGAACAACTTAAGGGAGCGGAATAATGGCTATACAAAAAATTATTACCCTCGATTTAGAAGGCGTTCTCATTCCGGAAGTGTGGATCGAGTTTGCAAAAAAAACAGGAATTGAAGAGTTAAAATTGACCACTCGTGACATCCCTGATTATGACGAGTTGATGCAAGGGCGTCTCAATATTTTAAATGAAAACAACTTCAAGCTCAGTCAAATACAAGAAGTTATAGGAACACTCGAGCCACTCAAAGGTGCAAAAGAGTTTCTTACTGAGCTACGTTCCATCACACAGGTTATCATCTTATCTGATACCTTTGTAGAATTTGCAGTCCCTTTCATGAAGCAGCTCGATTGGCCAACCATTTTTTGTCACAATCTTAAAGTTGAGAATGATGTCATTGTTGATTATTGTCTAAGACAGCCAGACCAGAAGAAAAAAGCAGTCCAAGCACTTACGGGGCTAAATTACTCTATCTGTGCTGCAGGTGACTCGTTTAATGATACAACAATGCTTAAGGAGGCAGAACTCGGCATTCTCTTCAAATCCAACAAGGCGATTCAGGATCAATTCCCTGAACTTCCTGCCGTAGAAGAATATCCTGATCTCATGAAACTCATAAAGAATTTCCTTAATCAGTAATTTCTAAGAATTAAATTCTTTAGTGCCGCCCGTCATATCCGTAAAAGGCATACTATTAATAGGAAAGATCAAACAACCTTACTCTTTCTTGCCTTTGGCCATAAAGAGTATCAACGTTACGATAACAATTGCAAGTAAAATTCCAATTATCGCATTGATAGAATTACGAGTGAGGCCGAGTCTATCTATAAAAGATGCTGCACTTCCATCTTGGCCAGGTAGGTCGACTTCAATGACCATATCATCAGCTTCATACGTCTCATTCATAGTTGATTTTTTTAGAATTTGATTCACTTTTGCATCCATGCTTTGAAGCTCTTTAATGAAGTACCCTTCATTAAAATCACCATAAATCCCAGAAACTTGCCACCAAATATTTTCTAATCCCTCTTTTAGCACATAACCAATCTCAGCCCATTCAGGAATATTAGGAAAAGCCCGCCCCATTTTTAAACTCGTTAAAACGGCTTGATAATAGTCACTATTAACTTCCGGCACATTATTTATAATCTTCTTTTTAGTGGAAAATGCACCAATATCTCGGGTATAATGAAAGAGAGTAGAGTCCTGCATGAGGAACCCTAATAACTTAAGGGCTTTCTCTTTGTTTTTTGAGTATTTAGGTATCGCAAGGTTACTTCCACCCATAAAAGTAAACTGTCCACCTGGGCCTTTTGGATAAGGTACCAAAACCATATCTTCAAGTTTATCTAATTTTGCTTTACCTTCTTTTACTCTATTATAATGACGGGTTAACGCACCAAAAGTCGTTCCCAATAAGCAGAAAGAATTACCATTAGTGAATTTTCGTTCTGTGACGATGGTTCCCCGTTCAATATCTGCTGAGTCTACAAGTTTCTCAAAATAGTATGAGATGTACTCTCGGATCCCTGCAATTGTTTTTGGATCACTCATATTACTTACAAACTTGTCATCAACTTCTTTTACAAATGATCCTCCATGTGACCATATCCATGGGGCAAAATTATGAATCAAATTCCAGTCTCCTATTCCTGAAAATGAAATAGGCCATACTCGTTTTCCTTCGTGAAATTCCTTTTTCTGTGCAAAAATTTTGAGTGATTTCTTAAAACCCTCCATTGTCTCGAAGTTCTTTAAAGAATAACCCATTGAGTCAAAGTACCGTTTATTCAGAGATATGGTACGAATATCTAAAAACCAAGGTAATGACACTATTTCACTAAAGCCATATCTATGAGTTGAACTCCATGTAGCGGGTAAAAACTCTTCAGGTCTTGAAAGTGACTCTATATAAGGGGTCAAATCAAGTAAAGCACCAATCTCACTTAGATAGGGGACCCAAGTAGTTCCCACTTGTACTATATCTGGCCCCCTGCGTGTTTTTGCAATCATTTTAAGCCGTGAGAAGGCATTCCCCCAGCTTAACACTTCAACATTAACAGTAATACCGGGGTTCTCTTTTTCAAACTGGTCAGTATATGCTTTTAAATTCTTTTTAGGTTGTTCACCATTAGGCATGATCCACATATTCAATGTAGTGGTCGCGAGCGCTGAACTTGCCACAATAGAGAGAACAATGAAAATATTTCGGATTTTTAAAAAGCCGTAGCTTTGCATACTATTCCAATTTTACGTAGTTATAATTTAATATAGTATAATTCGGTTTCTTTGTTAGAGATCTAATCTTTCTCATTATTGCTTAACAAGTAAAATTAAGATTTTTTAAAATACATACTGAAACGGCATCATAAATCGTGTAAAAAACTTACTCACTCATAAAGTTATGGTACTTCGATGACTAAAAATGATCTTTTTCCTATAATTTCAATGAGTTTAAAGCAATCGGATAATGTATGACCATTCCTGAACATTTTACCCAACTAAAAGAAAAAGTTAAAAAGCCAGAGCTCCTGCTCCCTCTCATTTTTCCTGTAGTTGTCGTTGTTCTTCTTATTCTTCTTGCTCAAAAAGGGCCGCTTCGTGAATTAGTTGATAATTTGGCAGGAGGAAAATATTTTCTCAAACAAGTTATGGATCAGCATGAAAGTTTTTGGATTCTTCTCCTTAATATCATTGTAATCGGTGCGCTCTCTATTGTAAAAAGAAAGTCATTATGGGAGTTTTTTAAGAAGTATACCCCAAGTAAATCAACGATTGTAGTTCTTACATCACTTGCCGTTATCTGTACTTGGTTTACTGGCACTTATATCGTTGAACGTCATCGTGTTCAGTCAGATGAATCTATTTATCTAGCTGCAGCCCAAAACATGTATCATAATCAGAGTGCCGGTGCATGCAAAGAGGGTTACTTTGACGCGAAAGGTGACATGAACTGTAAAACGACTGTTACTAATTTTAAAGCAAAAGGCCTCGCGCTCCTATACATGATCCCCATGAAGTTTTTAGGTGAAGACCTTGAATGGATTTTTAAACTACAGTTACTTTTCTATTTCCTTATGTTCTTCGCAACCTTTTACGGAATTAACAGTTGGACGAATAACGAGGTACTTTCTCTCTTTTCAACAGCTATGCTCGGTTTGACGCCGACACTCATGTTTCAGTTTCGGTCATCATCGGTGGAACCTCTCTATGTACTCCTCTCGCTCACTGCGCTCTTTTTAATGAAATGGGCTTTTGAGCACAGTAAAGATCATTGGGATTGGGCACTGTTTGCATCATTTTTAGGATTATTTGCACAAACAAGACAAGAGACCGTATTTTGTTTCTTAGCATTTGGCATTTTTTCGCTCCCCCTTCTTCTCGATAATAGGAAGAGCTTTCACGCATTTACAACATTTCTTACCTTCTTCAGTATCCCTATATTGATTACCATCTCAATTTATCAAGGGTATTCATTTCAAGGGGGGGAACATAGTGCTCATGGGCACTTCTGGGAAAACCTTTGGATTAACTTAAAACTCATGATTAATACTCCTATGAAAGGCGACCTCCTTGATAACCCTTTCCTCAGTTATCAAACGGTACTTGCTATTGCAGGCTTCGTAACTTTTTGTGTGGCCGCATTTAAAAATAGTTCTTATCGTAAGTGGTTGCTCTTCTTAGCACTATACCATATCCAAAGTTTTATGATATTCGAAAATGTTTCAGGTGATTTCACTATTAACATTAACCAACGATATATCCTTATAGTACTCCCAACCATGGCTTTTTTCGCCGGGTTTTTCATATATCAAGTTCTTGCTGTTTGGATCAAAAAATTTATTGGCGGGGGAGACGAAACCGTTTCTGTTCAAAAAAACATTGCTTTTACCCTCTTAGTGTTAGCAGTGATATTTTCACTTACTTATAGACATCAACCAAGTTTTGAAAAAAACATAATGTACAAACGTAATCATCTCACCACTGAACAAGTAGAACTTCGTGGTTGGATTTCTGAAAATGAAGGGCGTAAACTCTTCATATATGGCCGCCCTTATCATATGATAGGTTATGGCCACTCATCTATGCATTACCGTAACTTCAAATCCCTTGGTTCTATAAAGCAAAAAGAATTAATGAAGTCATTTGGTGGGGAAGTGTACTATGTACGAGGGCTTGATTGTTGGAATAGTAAATCATTTCACAAAAAGGCTGTTGAAACTCGAATAGAGGCAGTATGTGATGGTTTTGAGCAGTCCTATGACCTTCAAGAAGTATTTCGTTCTAAAGTAGTGCGGAGCTATCCTCTATACATATCTAAACTCCATGGCAAAAGAGTAATGCAAATCGAAAGAGATCTTACTCTTTCAGATATAATTATAACTGATAAATCTCTTTCAGTTACACTCTCACTTAAGAAAATCGGTAAGTCTGCTGATTTCGATATCATTTTTAATGGACAAAAAGTACAGTCGATTAAACCTAAAAAAGGTGATACTGAGCTCAACATACCCCTTAAAGAAAAAATTATTGGTTTTTATACCTTAGAAGTGCTTGCTTTTAATAGTAAAGGAAGAGATCTAGGTAGAGTTACAAAAGATGGGTTTATTGACGACCCATCAGTAAAGCCACTGACACAGCTTAAAGCTATAAAGAGCATTCAATCATGGTCTAAGGCTCAAATAGATAAATCTCTCGATGGAAACGTATTGAAAATTGGTGGAAGAGAGTTTACTAGTGGGTATGGTGTTCACGCCTTTTCAACTCAAGATTTTCAACTAGATAGTCATTACAAATCATTTATAGCGGGTTATGGTCTTGATGATGAAGACCCTGGAGGAGATGGTGTTCGCTTTATAGTTTATGGTGATGGAAAAGAGTTATTTAAATCATCTGTTGTAAAGAATTTTACCTATAATAGCCTAACAATCGATGTTTCTAATGTTAAGGTACTTTCACTGCAAGTTGACTCACTTACAGACAAACATTATGATCACGCTGACTGGATACAACCAATTCTTATAAAACAGTAGGATATAAATGGACATTGAGCTAAAACTCGGAATCTTTATAGCGATACTTTTCCTATTCGTTGTAGGTGTTTCGTTTATGATTATCATGAATACCA
Organism: Fibrobacterales bacterium; assembly: GCA_051532055.1. Lineage (GTDB taxonomy): Bacteria > Fibrobacterota > Fibrobacteria > Fibrobacterales > JAOPTW01 > JAOPTW01. Next base: position 140,560 of record JAOPTX010000042.1, read on the forward strand.
TAGGTGGGATTTCACATGCGCTAGAGCGCCTTCAGGAGATCATTTCAAAAGAAGTCATACTCACCCACAATCAGAAGATTCAAGATCTTAAATTTGAACTTCAGCGCCGCGAAAATACAGAAGAACGAAAAAAGCGCCAAGAGGCACTTCTTAATGTACCACTTATTAAAAATGATGATGAATAATTTATGAAATCGACACTTTTTGTACTCTCTGCTGCCTCTGGTGCAGGAAAAACGACATTAAAAGATAGAGTAATAGAAGATTTTGAAACACTTTCTTACTCTATTTCAGCTACGACCCGACCACCACGAACTGGGGAAGTCGATGGTCAGCATTATTTCTTTAAAACCGTTGATCAGTTTAAAAAGATGATTAAAAATAATGAATTAATTGAGTATATGGAAGTCCATGGTAACTACTATGGAACCCCGCGTGGCTACGTAGAAGATCAACTTTCTAAAGGCATTAGTGTCATTCTCGATATGGATGTATATGGTAAAATTACTTTTGATAAAGAGTACCCTAATGCAGTCGGCATTTTCATAATGCCTCCTAATATGGCTGAGATGGAAAACCGTCTTCGTCACAGAGGGACCGATAGTGAAGAGGTGATTCAGTTGCGCCTTACAAATGCACGTGAAGAAATTGACTTTGCTGAAACTAAAGGGAAGTACGAACATTTACTCATTAATGATGAACTTGAAAAAGCAGTGAGTGACTTCAAAGGGTTACTCAATACCTACATAAGTTAGCGATTCATTAAACCTAAACATCTCTACATTTTCTCAATAAGCATAACTACCCTTGCACAGTACTTAACAAGAATGTTATCTTTGCATCATTAATTAACAACTAAAGAAACAGTATGAACTTTTGTCTTAGAAACCTCGCAGTCAAGTTACCGGTATGGAATATACCAGGAGTTGTCCACCGTTTCTAAGTATCTCTACTATTAGCAGAGCAAAGAGCCGTGGATTATTCCACGGCTCTTTTTTTTTACCCAAAAATCAGGCGGAGGCCTAAGAGGGTGGCACGCCCTATTACTGTGCAAAAGGAGTACACCATGATTACTAAAATCATTTCATATAGCGCTATATACCTCATTTGGGGGTCAACTTACTATTTCATTAAAACAGCGGTAACAACTGTTTCTCCCTTTTATGTAGTTGGTATCAGGTTTACTATGGGTGCCCTAGTACTTTTTGCCTTTGCATGTTTAGCTAAAAGAATAAAAAAGAGACCCACTCTACAGCAAAGTATCAATGCTGTCTTTATAGGGATGTTGTTACTCATGGGTGCTAATGGATTAGTAACCATAGCAGAGCAACATGTCGATAGTTATCTCTTTGCACTAATGGCAAGTTCATTGCCGCTAGTAACTATTTTTTTTGATTGGCTAATCAATGGCAAACGAATTACTATAATAGCTGGTATTGGTATCCTTTCCGGAATTACAGGAGTTATAGTTCTACTCTCAGATGGGTCGAGTCAACTGAGCGCTGTCTCCAATGAATTATGGCTTGGAGTTCTTGCAATTATTTTGTGGGCCCTCGGTTCAAGCTTAAGTAAACAACTTGCACTTCCTACTGACCCTGTAATAAATTCGTTAATCCAGCAAGGTTCAGTTGGTGTAATTTCTCTTATACTTATTCAGTTTTATGCCCCAGCCTCTCAGTATACTTGGAGTGAAATTGCTACAGTCTCATGGTTTTCAATAGGGTACTTAGCAATAGCCGGATCCTTTGCTTTGGTCTGTTATGGCTGGCTGCTTCAAAATGAACCCCTCTCTCGAGTAATGAGTTACACCTTTATTAATCCGTTAATTGCTATAAGTTTAGGGGTTTTCATTGGGGGTGAAAAGATTGTTTCGACTATTGGACCCAGTGCAGGACTCATTGCACTGGGACTCATTTGTATGTTTTATGAAAAACAGATTCTATCGATGATTCGAAAAGCTTTTGGTAAACCCAAGATTATTAACCCTTCTTAGGTCACTGAATTCCTCTAAAACAATTCAGACATTACCTGTATTGTTTTAGAGGATACTGTTGTTATTCCCTTACAAATACCATTTTAGTAGCATCAGATTTATCTGGCTGATAATTATACCCATCAACGCTATATGATTTAAGGTCCGTAGGTGCGGTAATTTTATTTTTCACAATATACCGAGCCATTTTGCCACGGGCTGCTTTCGCATAGACACTGACAGTTTTGAGTGTTCCGTTTTTAAGGTCCAAGAAAATAGGAGTTATCACAGTTGCGTCTAAGTTCTCAAAATCTATAACCTTAGAATATTCGTCTGATGCTAAATTAAGGATCGTTTTGTCACCACTCAACTCTGTACTCAATTGTTTGGTCACTCGTTCTTTCCAGTAATGGTACGGGTTTTTACTCTCACCGAGTGGAGTACGGTACCCAAGCTCAAACCGATAGTGTTTCATAAGATCGAGTGGTTTAAGCATACCATAAAATCCAGAAAGAATTCGAATCGTTTTATCAGCATATATGAGTTCACTATCATTAAAACTATGAGGGTCCATACTTTCAAATACATGGCCAGCAAAAGCAAGTAACGCTTCAGTGCTATTATGAGCTGTATGTTTTTTATCCCAGTGGGCGATCATGTTTATGGTTGATTCAGCTAAGGCATCACTGATTGCCATAACCTTTTTGAGGTGTGGTTCATTCCACTCTAATAGAAACTCATTGATCTCTTCGGATTCCTTTAAAAATTGTGGTGCACGGTATTGTTTGGTAAGTGCATGCTTAATTTTCATTTTCTTAGCAGGGGAGAGTAACACAATCATGCGATGTCGTCCTTTCTTCTTGTCTTTTCACTATCTCGTTCGTTTGCCATATCTTGAAGTTCATATTTGAGGGCATCGCCTGAAATCCATATTTCCCATAGAGATATACAAAGGGATATACAGAGTAATGCGAGGCTCAAGCCAAAGGCATGTTTACCAGCTGACACATTTTCTACAAAGAGCATTAGCATAGAAACAGTGCAAAAAAGGAAACTGGTAATGCCAAAAGCCTGCATTATTCTAATAAGGTTGAGCCGTTTTCGTAAGTTCTCAATTTGAGGGTCGATAATATGCGACATTTTTTCTCTGCCATTTGCGTGCAGCTGTCGTATCAATTGAGCAGTAATAGCGAACCGATTGGTGTACGCAAGTAGCAGCAATGAAATTGCGGGGAACAGTAGGGCGGGGGTTGTCAGTATCATATATATCTCCAGTTGCGCCAAAGATACAAAAAGTATGGAGAGTAGTGGTTGTTGGTTGGATGGTTTGTTGGGGATTAATTTGATTTTTCAGAGTTATAGTTGAGGTGTTTGCGTTTATAACAATTGACTTGAATAGAGTATAGTAGACCGCTAAAGTGATCTCTATACTCTGTGATATCTAAAAAGAACAAATCACTCCTATTATTTCCCTTTCAAATACTTGCTATCGCCACCATTCTCATAGATGTCAATATCTTCTTGAGAGGGTTCTACCTGTTGATCTACCACAGCCCAAGAAATTTCAGGTCTGAGCGCTCCAGTCATTAGGTCTTGACGATACCCAACAAATCCAGATATATATTCCATAGAATATTTAGTGCCAAAATAATCCCACAATACAGGCGCTTGAGATAGACCACTTGGTAGAATATCTGTTTCAGCTGATCGACCCATTATAGCTACTTCTTCTCCAGTATCGTCATCATAGGTATACTCAATGGGCCACTCTTCTTTAATAAAACGTTCGAACCCATCATCATACTCCATATAAGGAAAAAAGAGTAATATCCACCCTGCGATGTAAACATTTCCACACCCAATAGTGCCTTCAACGTATATACCTTTCCAAAAATCAGCATCCGCTTCTCCTTTCGAAGCTGCAATAAATTGATCGAGAATCGGGGACAATTCATTAATCCACCAAGCAAGGTCGTAATCGCGCAAAGCTTCAGCTTTGGACTTAACCAATTCCCAATCTGCAGTCGTTCCTTCAAGAGTAACAAAAGGAATTCCACATCCAGTGGTCATCGAATAAGAGAAATAACTTTTCATAGCATCCATAAGGGTGATTTGAAAAGCGGCTTTCTCTATTGGTGTTGTGGTCGAGAACTTACCCGTAACGAGATCAAGAAGTTCAGTTCCTGTATTTGCTTCTATAGAGTCCGAGAATTCTTCAAAAGTACCCGCCCAATCATTATAAAGACTTCCCTTAGAAAATGAATCCCGTCTAATATTCAATTTTTTCTTGCCATCAAAATCAACAAACTGACTCCTCAGGTCTTCAGAGTTCTCATTTATATGAGTCGCAAAACCTTGTGAAATTAAAAGCCAAATCATATCAGGTGAAATCACAAAGTTATAATGATTGGCATAAGCTCTACGAAGGGCCTCCATGAAAGCATGATATGAAGTAGGGACCAAATCAATTTCTTTATACGCCGTTGCTTCAACGACTCTGTTAGGGAGGGTATCAGGAAATATTTTTGGATCGAGTAGTTCATCAGAGGTATAATCCCAAGCATCTTCACCTAAAAATGACTTTCGTTCTTTTACATTTCTATCAATGACCATTTTTTTAATGACTACTTCATCATAAGGGAGAGTACCCAGGATTTCAGTGATCGGCTCTACGGTATCAACAGCAAAGGTTACCTTCCTTGAGGTAAGAAAGGAATCATCTGCAATGATCCTTTGTAATATAACGGGCTTATTAGAGCTAGAATATTCTTCGTCTTGCTCCTCTGAAGAGGAGCTTGAGTAGTGATGACTCGAATCATTTTCACTGGTTTGATCACTATTGGTTGACTCATCAAAAAGGCATCCAATGAATAAAAGCTGGGTAATAAGGAGTATAATAAGGGTTTTCATGGTTTTTAACCTATGGAGTGCAATTTCTTTACAACTTAAATTCTTTTTAAATGATATAAAAGAGAATTGTTACAGGAAATTCATTAAACGTTCTCATGTTGTGAGCACGGAATTTAACATCTCGCTTATACTCTAAACCTAAAATAGTTAACCAATATTGTCCCTCACAGGTTAACTATCCTTACTTAGTCAGTAAAACAATCACATATCTCTCACTAATCGCACATAATTATATATTCGAATAACATCACCTTGAGGACCATGTCCTTCTGGCCAATCAGCAGGATCACCAGTTTTTGGGTCACTTCTCTGGGCGCCAGCACCATGAACATCAAGTAAACTTGTGGTGCCTGTGGCAGGTGATTCGAAAAATCCCAGCGCTTCACCAAATGAAAAGTAGACTGCATTATCACTACTCATCATATTTTGGTGTGTTGTCGATGACCAATAGAAGGGGTAATTCGTTTCACTTCCTTCGTCTATAATTTCTGAAACCTGAAAAAGAGTATCTATAGCAGCACTATTGGTCTCTTGAGGGGAGCGAGTATAATCAACAATACTGTGTAGCTCTTTTGCATTTGGAAGACGCCAATCACTCTGCCCAAGATAGTCTTCACTATTTTTCTGTTCCGCATACTCTAATGCTTCTTCCCAGTACATACCTGACTCACTGTCAGCTTGTTGCCACATTAACCCTGTAGCGTTGTCACTTATAGTGCCATCTGCATTATCAGTAAATGCATTAACGCCATATTTTGTATTTTCCCGAACAAACCGTACGGTAAACTCATTATCTTGCCCCTGCCGCAACAAAGGGTACCCTTTGATTCTACCATCTGCTACATTTACTCCAAATACTGTTTCATCCCGCCCCATAGTCACTCCAGTATAGATCGTTGAAGTGAGCATCTGAGTGTCAATAATTCGAGTACCATTGGCGCCATAAGCAAAATCAAAATAGGATGAATCGATAAAGGGAACCGCACCGACTGGAACCGTAGTGTCATCTGGCCCACTCACATCTTTACCACTAAACAGCATGAGTGAATACGCTTCTTTTATAGTGGGAACACGCCAATCATTATGACCACCTAAATCAAGAGACAAAGCAGTTGCTATTGCATCATTGTATGACATGACCGTAAACTCTTGTTGCCACATGAGGCCCGTAACATTGTCAGTAATCGTACCATCACCATTATCGGTATAAGATGGTTGATGTCCAATATGCTGTGCGTCCTGACCATAAAAAGCCTCTTTAGTCGACGGCTCGTCAATGGCACTTCTATTATCAAAAAAGGTGTTTAGCCCAGTGTCGACTATTTTATAAGTTCTCCTTACTTCAAGTTCAGATTCGATATTTGTTTCGGATGATTCTCTATTCGATGAAGAAACTAGTTCTACCACCATCTCAGAAGAGATAGTTTCATCTGCGTTAATAGAACTAACTCCATCACTCGAAGATGAGTTTTCTACTTCTGAAGCTTCTGAGGAGGTTTGTGACATCTCTGCAGAACTAACCTCAAGTGCAGAGCTTCTATCACCTTGTAAAGTGAAGTTACCCGAATCCTGACCTTGACTTGATTCCCCTTGACTCGACTGTGTCTCAATGTTCTGAGTAGAATCAAACATGCAGTTTACAACCAATGACAATATTCCAAGTACCATTAATACATTTTTCATAGATATATCCTTTTTATAGCCATCATTACGATGGTCACACCCTCGTGTCTATAGAGATAAGATAGATTTATAAACCTCATTATGATTGAGTCAGATTCTTAATCCGCTCTCTTTAAGGGAGCACAATGGTATTATTGGATTTACCGGGTGAGTAATTCACTCATTTGTGACAATGATAATGTAAGAGCTAAATTAGAAAGAGCATTTTTCAATTAAGAAAAATGCTCTACTGAAAAGTAGCTCAGTGTATTTTAATTTATGGTTTGTACGTCAAAACGTAAATCCATCTACCGCCCGCATCTTTATTCAAATCACCAGAAGTAACAGTCCAAATAGTATTCCCATATTTACTCCCTGTTGCATATGAATTATCAGAACTTAAGATTGCGATACCTTTATAGGGGGTAGAACCTTGCTTATGTGAAATAGTGACATAAGCACCGTTATTTTTTTTGTTGAGATCATAGGCATAATCATTACCATAAGTAGCATTCCCTCCAATAATACCATTTCGAGTCCAGCTACTATTACTCCATGAGGTTGCATTAGCAGAATGTTTTGTTAACAGAGAACTATTAGGGCTGCTTTCATAGAGTATCTCACTTATTCCGTTACCACATACTACATCATATACACACATGTATATATAGTCTCCTGGAGAGCCTTCATTTAAATCTCTATCTAATTTTGTATAGCCAGAGGGACACGCTTCATCTTTATTTGGTCCAACAAACCAAATGTTTTTCACTGACTCTCCAGTTGAGGCAGGATCTATAGTGTTTTCTCTTTTTAAAATATGAGTTCCCGTTATAATGCCACTCGTTGTATAAATTGTGTCGTTCGCAGATCCTTCACCTTTCTCATATACCGGCTTATTATTGAGAATACTATTTTCTTTGTCACTGATACTGTCCATTTTATTATCTGATGTATTATTTGAAACCACATCATAGGTTGAACAACCCATTACTGAAGCCAAGACTATTGAGATAGTTGCTAAACTTTTTAAGTTCATATTTTTCCTTACTGTTGTATGTTAATTAAATACCTCTCTATTGAGGTCACAGTAAAATTGCTTTATTCAATACCTAAATAAACAAACTTGAAAGCTTTTGTGTTCCAAAGTGTTTTTTGACAGTAAACACTTCTTGATGCATTATCAAAATGCTTAAATACATTACACTTTTCTCTATTCAATTCTTGTACGATTCCACCACTAAGATGCGAAACATAGCGTATACTAAACATCGTTAACAATGGAGTACACCTTGAGCTAATATAGGAGAGAAGTCTTTGCTCGTTGAGGGAAACACATATGTAAAAATCAATAGTCGTAATAACATTTCCAGAGAAGTGTTCTAATATAAACCTAATTTTATTGGATTACTTTCGACAATAAGAACAGAAGTATAACTGCACTTTTGCGTTATTCATGAGTCACCCAAAAATCCCATACTTTTACTTCTCCATAATTTTCGGGATCACCACTCGAGTCACCTTCTTTTGATGAGTTACTCTGCGTATAATTTCCCACTTTAAAATAGGTCTCATCGTATGATAAATCCATTACATAATCCGTATCATCACTTTTAATAAGATATGATTCCGCAACTCCATCATCATACAATTTATTGAGCTTTCCATCTTCACTGTAATATACGTAATGCTTTCCATCGACTACCTTAAAAATAACTTCGTGGATAGTCCCGAGTGCATAGTCATTCTTAATAGTCAGGTCTTCCTGTAAATCGCCTCCATTAAAGCTCAAGAAAAGGTGTGTCCCTTCAAGCCTCAGGACCATTGCATCGTCTATTCCTTCGGTTTTATTTCCATGTATTTGTGTCGCAACGAGATGGTCTTTGACTATGGGTAAGTGTGTTATAGCTTGTTTTACGTATATAACATGTGTCCCATCAGTAGTCCAATACACATCTTCCTTGCCGTCATCTGTTCGCTCTCTCAGTTCTGAGCGAATATAGGGGGAGTTTGGTGTTGAATTGTTGTCATCCTTAATAGGGGAGTAGAAAACAATGGCATCACCATCAACATAATAGTACTCGTTTTTTACATCTTTTAGATCCTTAATTTCCGATCCATCAGGGAAGGTAATTTTCCATTGTTCAAAATTTCTCATTAATGTTGCGGGGCTCGCTCCTGATTCCCAATCACCTGAACCGATAGCAGTCATTAAGACACCATTACTCGAAGAGCGACTGGCATCAGAAGAATCCATACTGCTTTGAATATCGGTATCACTCGATGGCACATCATCATTTGATAAGTCACCTTCTATTGGCATCTTTGAATTACTCGAAAGCATGCCACCGCTTGAGGTAGAGAGGCCACTCGATTCATTTTTTTTACTCGACGATTCAGTATTAATCCTTTCAAATGAACTACTGGAATTATCATCCTCACGAGAAGATTCTGCAGTATTATCTTCAAAATACTTTATATCAGAACTAAGGATTATTGCTGAATTACTCGAATTTCCATCGGAACTTGCTATATCGCTTCGGGTAGTCGTATCTCCACATCCAACAATTATTGTCGCTACACCTATAAAACCAAGACATTTCTTAGTTAAGTTACTCTTTCGCACCTATTCTCCTTAGTATACCATCACAGTAGTATGTAATCTATTTAGTTGCGAGCAACTAATACTCGTTCACTCATGGCGAACATAATAAACATAAAGGGCTGTTTTTTTACCTATGAGTTGATTTTTTTGAGGTTCGAGTCTCTCTGTTGTACCTTACATTGATGATTCATATAGGCTTTTTGATACAAAAAAAGGCTACCTCACTTAATGAGATAGCCTGTATATTTATAGGTATTGAGTCAATTTATGGGCAACCAACTTGACCACTACAAGGATCTGAAGTCCCTTCGGTGAGCCAAATGTTGTCAATATAGACGCTATTAGTACCGGTAGCACCGATATTAAAAACAATACGAGCATCAGCAGTTTCAGTCATGGTAAAAGTGTAGCTGTAACGAGCCATACTTGTACCGAGTACTGATCCATTACCAATATTCGCATAATCGCTCCATGGGCTTCCATCGGTCTCTACTTTGATTTTAGCTATGCGATTAACTGAAGCACGAGCATCAAATGCGAAGGTATAGGTAACGCCATTTTGTAAAACAAAATTATCCTGGGATGGCTGAATGTTCCAATCAGAAGTTCCTGGGTCTGATATAGCTACTTTGTACGCACCACCTGAAACTGAACAGGTCGCTGCTCCGCCCCAAATATTACACATCCAATCAGTAGTTCCATTTGAGAAATCGCCATTGTTCAAAATATTAACTGCAGGCACTGCATCTGTAGTTCCTGTAACGCTATTACTAAACGCAACAGAGGCATTACCTTCTGCATCTTTAGCTTTCACAGTGAAACTATAGGCTGATTCAGCATTAAGGCCTGTTACAGTATAACTGCTGCTACTGGTCGTTGTAAGGAATACGTTATCGCGATAGACATCATAGCCTGTAACAGCAACGTTATCTGTTGCGCTATTCCAGTCAAGGCTGATTGCACTTGAAGTAACACCCGTAACTACAAGTCCAACAACAGTACTTGGTGCTTCAGTATCAGGAATAACTGGAACAAAGCGAACCCAATTCAAGTTCTGACTTCCATTACCAAAAGAGAGTTGTACCGTATGGATATCACCATTATCTATTGAAAATACCTCAGATGTCCCAGTTTTCCAGGTCTGATACTTATTTCCACTTCCGGTATAGGTACTGCTTGCTTTAGTGTAAGTTGTTTTAGTAGCACCATCAATCTTGATTTTTATTATCCGGTTAGTACTCCAAGTAGCGTGTCGTACTTCAACCTTCCAAAGCCCTTCAGCAAGGGTTAGGTTGTCGTATTGGGTCCATCTATCAGTTGAAATCCAACCAATATTTAATCCGCCACCGACATCATCAGTACCTTCTGTTTGAATTGACGCATGTTTTGAAGAATAGTCTTCCGCTTCAATAAGAAGAGCTACTTGTGTAGGTTGAGCATCAGTAGTAACCACTATTGGTGTACTATGAGTAGATTGATTCCCTGCAGCGTCTTCTGAGTTTACCGTAATAACATATTCAGTCTCTTCATTCAAGCCTTGAATTGAGGCGATAGTTTCGGGACCAACAGTCTGAGAATATACACCATCTATAAATACATTATACCCAAATACTCCAACATTGTCTGTTGACACTGCCCAAGATATTGATAGGGACGAGGTACCAGTTGCCTCTCCTGCAACAGAAACCGGAACTGTAGGTGCTTCGGTATCGTTATCGGTGTTTGCTATTGCAATAGCACTTGCTACAGAGCGATTTCCAGCAGCGTCCTGAGCAATAACATGATACTCATATCTTGTGTTATGAAGTAAGCCCGTAATCTCGTATGATGTTACGGTTCCAAGACTGACGAGTAAATCATTATGCGTATACACGTCATACCCTACAACACCGATGTTATCTGTTGACGCATTCCACTCTAGGTTGATTGAATGCATACCTGTTGCAGTTGCAATAGTCGCCGTTGGTGCCGTTGGAGCCTCAGTATCAGGAGGTGTATCAGTAGTTACAGTAGCCACATTACTTACAGTAGACTTGTTACCCGCTGCATCAGATGCAATTACAGTAATAGCATAAGAAGTCTCAGCCGTAAGTCCAGTAACAGATGAAGAAATAGTGGTCACTGATTTGTTAAAAACACCATCGACATAGATATCATAACTGCTCACACCAATATTATCGTTAGCCGCAGACCATGATACAGAAACTGACGTTGTCCCGGTAGACGAAGCGGTTACTGATGTTGGTTCAGTTGGTGCTTCAGTATCGTCATCTGTGGTTGCCATTGCTGTAGCACTTGCCACAGAGAAATTACCCGCTGCATCTTTTGCAACAACATGAAAAGTATACATGGTATTGTGCAGTAGATTAGTAATTTCATATGACGTTACCGTTCCTAAACTTACGAGTAAATCACTACCCTGGTACACATCATAACCAATTACTCCAACATTGTCAGTTGAAGTATTCCAAACAAGATTGATTGAATACATGCCTGTAGCAGTTGCAATTGCAGACGTCGGTGCTGTTGGCGACTGAGTATCAGGAGGGTCTAATGTAGTAACAGACATGCCTTGGCTTACTGTTGATTCGTTACCTGCAGCATCAATTGCTTTAACCGTTATGGTATAAGTCGTCGCAGGGGTTAATTGATTAACCACTGCAGAAGGGGTAGTAACGGATGTATTGAATAAACCATCAACAAATACATCGTAGCTTACCACACCAACATTGTCACTTGACGCAGACCATGTTACCGCAACACTATATGGATCCATAGAAGCGGCAGCAACATTTGTTGGAACCGTAGGTGCTTCTTCGTCACCTGCAGTTACAATCACAACAGCAGCGCTCTGAGGAGAATGATTACTCGATGCATCTATTGCAACGATAGATATTGTGTTGCTTGTACCAACAGGGAGACCCGTGATACTCGTCGTAGTAATAGGACCTACTGATTTTTTGAGTACACCATTTACATAAATACCATATCCAGCGATTTCATTGTTGTCCGACGCTTCGCTCCATGATAGTAGTGCAGAAGATACACCGTTCAATGATGCTGCAAGGTTTAAAGGAGTGGTAGGATTTTCTGTATCTCCGTTACCACAGCTACTTTCTACTGCGAAAACTACATTATCTATGATAACATCTGAAGTACCGCGTCCACCAAATTTAAAACCAACTTTAGCTTGAGTATACGCACTGCCAGAAGTAAACGTATGTGAGTAGTCACGCATAGAGGTTGTAACTGAGTGTACTCTTGAATTGATACTCGCGTATGGAGCACCATCTTGCTCTATCATAAACTCAACATCACGATTAGAGGTGGCACGTGCACTGTATTTAACAATATAGCGCGTGTTACTCCAAATATCAGTGCTGTTCCAGTATTGAATTTGCCAATTGGCACCTGCAGTTGTGATATTTGCATACAATTCATTATTACCAGTGCTAAATGTTGCACTTGCACCAGAGGCATCAACCCAATTGTTCCACCCAGCAGAACCGGTTGAAAAGTTACCATTATCGAGCTGGTTATTACACGATTCATTGCTAAATGAAGGGATAGTGATACGTGCATAAGATCTATGAGTATTACCATCATTATCAGTTACTTTTAATCTAATAGTGTGAATTCCCTCTGAAAGAGAGAGTGCAGGGTTTTGAGATGTGGCAACCGTTACACCATTATCTTTCCATTGATAGCTTACAATATGTCCATCATCAGACGCAACACCAGTAAACTGAACTATTTCACCAGCCGCACCATCAGTGTCGAATACTATCTGATCATCACCTGCATAACCCGTTGGTCTACCCGGAGCTTCACAAGGGTCACACGTCTTATTGTTGTCTTTTTCTTCGTTCAAAAAGTCTTTAGTATAGCGTCCCATATATCCAGGACCTTCAGCTAATACAGTAAACTGATCATCTTCAAACATAATAGGTCTAAAACTATTATCAAATACCCATGCAGTAAAGCTCAAGTTGTTCGCTTTAATATAATTTTTAAGAGAAACACCATAGGCGTCCTGATCGATAGGAGTTGTGGTAACACAATCTTCGATAGGGCATGGTGCGCCAACTTCATAACCAAATTCAGTTACTATAATAGGGAAGTTGTTTACGGTTGATCCTACATATTGGTTCAGTGATGGATCACCTTTCCAGTGAGATCCATAAATATGGAGTGCATAGCCAATACGTTCTTCAGGAGCAGGGTCTTGTATTGGGTTACTATTAATACCAGCGAGTTCATGAGTATATACCGGACTTCCTACAACAAGAAAAGTCTCTGTAGCACCCATATCATTACGGATATATTCTACGAGAGGCTGGGCAAGATCATCTTTAAAGTCATCCCAAAGAATACTCCCTCCAGAAGATCCACCAGGCCACACGTGATTATCGAGGTCAGATACTGGCTCATTAAACAGTTCAAAGAGTACATTAGGATTGTCTCCATACCGATCAGCAGCCCATCCCCAAAATAGTTTTGTTGCATCTATATTTGAGAGAAAGTAGTTCCAGTTATTTGTGGAGTGGTAATCAATAAGGCAATAAATATCTTGGAGAACACATTCATCAACAGCAGCATCAATAAAATCAGTCCAACCATCAGGATCAGTGTTCCAACCACCGAATCCCCATCCCATATCATCAACATGGACTGGAATACGAATAATGTTTGAGTGCCAACCCTTAGATGCATCTGATGCAAGGCGGAGGGTAGCGCGAAGCTGATTGAGGGGTGTATTGGTTAAGTCATTACTGTAATGACCTTCTACCGTATTGACATTTGTTGCGGTAAATTTTGCATCTGCAATAGCAACGCCTCTCAAGACGACAACGTTACCATCTGAATCACAGATGTCCTTGCCGCAACTCTGAAGACGGGGTTTTGCCAATGTAACTGACACACCGAGTACTAATAGCGTTGCAATCACTGTTTTGAATAATTTCAAATTTTTTCTCCTTGATTTGTATGTGTATGCACCAGTCTTATGCAATAGGTACCAGCATGACAATTATTTTTGTTCATAGCATTAATACACTGCATTGGATAGAAGTATCTTGATTCAGAAATATCTGAGTATATATATGTGGCATGCATTCAAGTATTCTAAGTGTATTGAATGCAAACTTCTAACCGCGTGTCCCAAACGTAGTGCTGCTTACAAATATACTACAGTTGATTTTAATTAAAAGATCAGAGCAGCGTTGTAGACAACTATTTGTATTAACTGAAAGTGACTAATGTAAAATCGGACTACATATTGATAGTTTTTCGTAGTTTACCCTAGGTAAGCAGGGGTATTATGATTATGTGAACGAGCTAAACAGGGAGCTGAATAGTTATACATTATTCCTCAAAATCAACCTGCGGGACCCACGTAGCATCGTCACCATACGTACCAAGCATATCGATGAGTGTTCCATCGTTACCATTGACAGAGCCATCTTTGACAATCGTCATCTGTAAGGGATTATACACAAAATCATAACTGAGCACTAATCGAGTTGTATCACTCAATTGTTCAGTTGAGTGATACATATCTCTTTTTATTTCTGAAGCAGTAAGTGCTCGATTCCAAATGCGCGCATTATCCATACGCCCATCAAAGACCCCGTCTCTTTCCACAGTGCTCTGACCCAAGTAATTAACCGATCGTTCGACCGCATCAGGATTTGCAAAAATTCCACGGTCTTTAGATCTAATCAATTCACCATTTTTATAGAACGAGATAAGGCCACTTGGAGTTACGCATAGGGCAATATGCATCCATTCACCTACAAAAAGAGCGTTATAAACTTCTTCTATTATCCATGGCCTATGTTCTCCAGATGGATCAGTATTAGTCATTGCATATCTGAGGTTATACATTCCATTCACCTCCCGAAGCCCAAACGCAGCAGCATAGTCATCATTTGGACCTTTCGATAGGTGAAACAAGTGTATTATTGTGTCCATTACATCCCATCTTACCCAAGTTTCGAATGTAATACCATAGGTTGGCCAATCGTAATTCATATCACTCTCTATTTTTACATGCTCAGGCCTGCCATTAAAGTTTAACACTGAAGGTACCAGTAGATTACTCGACGACGAAACACTCATTGATGATAGTATCATGACCTCTACAGATGATGACGATTGGGATGATTGGGATGATAGGGAGGAGGATGATAGGGAAGAGGATAATTCCAACAGTGAGGAACTTGAACTGATTGATGCACTCGATGCATCAATAGTGTCAATAGTTGTGACATAATTGGTATCACTCGTTACCACGTCGACACTTTCAACATTCAGTAATACCTCAGAACCTTGTGCATCTCCAGAAAAATAGAACTCTGGATACACACCCGTAGGCAGCTTATCGATGACTACTGTAGCTATGGAATCAACTGAATACACCACACTACCTACACGGGTAGAATTTTTAACATATACCTGTCCATTTACAATGGGGGTATAATCAGATAAGGTGATTACAATGGTACCGGTACCTTGAAGGGTGTCAGATGATTCTAAATCACTGGTATCATTAATAAGAAGTGAGGAATTGTAAAAGCCCGTTGATGCATTTTCATTAATCACTTCAAGGGCATAGAGTCCGCTATCCAAATTATCAAAGGCATAGTGACCTTCTGTATTACTGAGAACTGTTTTACGAAGTATATTGAGGCTATCTACTACTGGACTGTAGCCGTCTGATATAAGTGATACGGTTACACCGTTTTCTGGAGTTCCATTAGCGGTATACAGAGTTCCTGCAATTTGACCACCTGTTTCAATATCTGTAATACCAGATACATCGTCGCTATTAGATGAACATGCAAATAAAAAAAAACTAATCGTCAGCAATATACTTTTCATAATAAACCTATTGAATGTACCACATTAGATGCAGAACAAACTGGATTTTGTACAAAATAGAGATCGATATGATATGCAGTGGACATGCTACCATCCAAAACTCTTGTGTGTGTGTGCTTCAGTATACCCCTAATATGATCCAATTTCAATACTATTTATAGTGATGTTTTCACTATTTAGGGCGATGTAATGGAATAGCCATACCGCTAGAATTAATGGGGATACGAGTATAACCGTGAACTTATAATACTGTTACGACACTCGCGTAAGATAGTCCCAATAGGACTAATCCTACAATACTATATGGAATGACACCCAATATCGTTTCATCAAGCTGATTCATTAGTATTCCCCTCAATATGTTTTTCTCTCTTATCTTCATCGTCTGCCTTATTGGATAGGAGTGTGAATATGTGTGTTTCCCGTTCCATACATATAAATGTAGATACGATTACAATGAATAGAATAGCTGAGCCCAGCAACCGGTAACTTTTCGGTTACACCTGTAACCGCTTAAGCATATTTAGGCAATAATTGGCTAATATTTGGACTGTAGAGTAAAGAAGCGAGTATTTACGGGATAGTAAACAAGAACGGTGCTCCATATTCTTTAAGCAATGGCTTGGTTATTTTCTCTTAAAACCCTTGATTGAAAGGGTAACACCCCCAAGGATGACGAGAATGGCCCCTACGATTTTGAGTGCCGTAAATGGCTCATCATACACGACACTCCCCAGCACAAGTACTGTAACTGGACCTACGGCACCATAAATAGAGACACGCTCTGGACCGAGCTCGGCTAACCCTTTATTGATCATAAAAGAGGGGAGAACCGTACATCCTGCGCCAATTGCACTTCCAATAAGAAGTACATCTGTTGAAATTTCTGCAAATCCAATGGGTGATGCAATTGAGAAATGGGTAACCAAAGAGACTGCTGAAGTGAGCATTGCATAGGAGGTAAACCGAATACTCCCTATTTTTTTAATGAGCTTTCCGCCAACCACAAGGAATATGGCAAAGGTAAAAGCTGCTGCAACGATCAGGAATGACCCAAAGAGTTGATCGCTGTTATCAAAATTAACATCACCAAAAAACATGCACAAAATACCAGAATAACTGATTATGAGTGCAACGAGGACTCTGCGTGTAATCTTTTGTTTGAGTATACCCACAGATATGATAAAAACAAAGGTAGGGTAGAGGTAAAGTATCATTCGTTCTAGGCCCGAACTAATATACTGCATACCGGTAAAGTCCATAAAACTTGATAAGTAATAGCCGATAATTCCTAAGAAAAGAAGCGTCAACCACTCTTTCTTAGTAATGGGTACTTTTGAGCGTTGACTTGCTATTATACCAATAATGATGTAAAATGGTGCGGCAGATGCCATTCGGAGCATAAGAACCGTTAATGGCGACGCCCCATGCAGGTACGCCCATTTCGCAAGAAGCACTTTACTCGAAAAGAGTATGGTGCCTATCACCGTGAGTATAATACTCAGTTTCTCTTGAGATTGATTATGTGCCATTAGGGTAGAGCCTCACTTTAAGGGGCAATACTAACTAATAATGCATATAACCGCTTCTTTTTGAGCGGTAATTACATATTTTATATATATTAACCACGAACAAAAGTCCTCTCACACATAGGAATTCCATGATTAAAGCACTTGCCCTCCCAGCAATTTCGTTATCCCTTTTTCTGATCATAGGCTGTGGAAAATCAACTGTCGAAGAATTTTATAAAAACAGCAGTCAACTTAAGACAAGTTATACGACCAAAACGACCGATTCCGGCACCGTAATAAAACATGGACTCTCAACTGAATGGAGTCGTCGTGGTGCAATTATGAAAACTGAGAAATATACTAATGGGGTTCTCGATAGTATTGCGACATACTGGTTTGCCAAAGACAAAAAAGAGCGCCAGTTAACCTACACAACGGGTATTAAAAATGGGGATGAGACCTGGTGGCACCCTAATGGACAAGTAAAAAGTGAAACACAGTGGGAAAACGGCAAAATTGTAGGTACCAAAACGGAGTGGAGTAATAGTGGTCACAAAATCTACGAAGCCAAATTTAAAGATGGTGAAAAAGATGGTATTGAATCAGAGTGGTTTGCTGATGGTGAATTGAAAATCCAAACAAGTTGGCTCAGTGGTAAAAAAGACGGAAAAGAGAACGAATGGTGTTTTGACGCAAAAAACAGTGGAAAACATCTCGTAGGCCACGAAAGACATTGGAAGGAAGGCAAACAAGTTAAAACTGAACGCTGGTATGACTGTCAATTCAATGGAGCCCTTTCTTCAAGAATCCCTTACACTAATGGCAAAATGGACGGTAAATATGTGGCCTATTGGGTATCGGGACCTTATAAAGGTCGTGTCATGGAGAGTGCATACTATAGAAATGGTAATGAAAAACTTTCTTCTAAGAAAAGATACTTTAACCCTGAAGATGAAAACAAGCGTCCACGCTCAACACCTATTATTGGATTGACCTCCAAAGAAAAGAAGATGATTAGACTCCAGAAGAAAATGGCGCGAGCCAAAAACTAGTAGAACCCTTCTTATTAGATTTACGGAGACCCCAAAGTGAATGCTTTGGGGTCTTTTTTTTTGAGATGCTACTCTATGGAAATATCGTAACATCACATTTTGTGAGGGATATACACGAGCAGCTACAACCATAAGGAGAATACTTATTTAAACCTTTATATCTTATAAATATGTCTACAGTTATTCAGGTATCAATTATGAAAGCCCTTTATACATATCCTCTTGTTTTTTGTATTGGAATGCTCACTATGCAGTGCCAATTTATTAACGACAAACCAATCTCAGGGGTAGACTCCGAAGAACAGTCATCTTCTTGGCACAGCCAGGAACCAGAGAGCTCATCTAGGGAACCTTCAGATGTGAACACAGAGTCGTCATTCAATACAGCAAATTCAAGTTTTTTGAACTCTCATACTGACGTAAAAGAAGAGAAGGTCATTCTTTATTCCTCATATGACTCTTTGGAAAGGAGTTCTAATTATCAATCATCTGAAGAACCCCCTACAGAAATTTTAGAGAGTAGTAGCAGTAGTAGTAGTAGTGATACTCTGACTATCGAACAGCGTAGAAACGGACGTGACCTTCCTTATAAATATACTACGAATGATTCTACATATTTAGCGCCAGACGATTCACTTTTTTTTCTAACACCACCACGCATGTATACCTGGGTTGTATATCACAAAGATGCAGATGATGACACGCTATTTGTCCACTCGGATATTATATTTGAAAGCCCAAACTGGGAAGAAGAACCTATAGAACTCATGATTTATAATGAATATTTTAATGAAGACTATACACTTGCAGAAGAATTGATTCCAGAAAAATATCTAAGTGCTGACGATACTGTATATGTTAACTATGGCACCAACCCATTATACTCGGGATTCGCAAAAGATACGGTCAATCTTATCATTGATTTTTATTACGATGAGCAAACCTTTTTCAAATATTTTATTGAGAATACACTTTTTATGAATTCTGAAGGGGATATTTCTTTTGATAATCTAAATCATACAACGATTCTCTCAGCTCCCGAGTGGATTACCTCACATTCAACTTATACACCACAATTATTTCCGAGTGAAATGGGGGCAAACTATACACGGTATAATTGTGAAGATGGTCGTAGTTTTACGAATGACATAGCAGGAGCTGGATCAGGTGACCGATTTTACTTTGGTGGTTTTCCCTACTATATAGAGTTAGGAACCTATACTCAGATGAGTTGGAATAATAACGCCAGCGATTCAATAGGTATCTGGGTTATTGAATCAACCAATGCCTATGGGAATAAAGACACCTTAACCATTACAACACATCACTACTATGCAGATAGATGCACCCATTCTGACTGCTCTTTTGTTATTAGAGAAGATGAAATTCTCTGTGGGTCTTAATATGTACGTTTAGAAGAGCTATAAAGTACAATCTCTATTTCATTTGTTATTTAAAACTAAAAGTTTGGTTACATCACCTTATATTAGTGCGCTTAAATCTTTTTTGTGTACTCAACGCATTTAATTTTTTTGAGCCTACGTAAACATTTAGGTACATGAATAAGCGACCATTATAGACAACGCTATGTCAGCAGTGGGGAACAATAATTGACTACTCGTGTGCAGACAATTTTATTCATATCTACTGAGCCGAGATACGCTGTCAAAAAGGCCACAACGTTTGTTGTGACCCTTAAATTAGTGAATGTTTCTACTGACGATTTCTATTGAATAAATTAAAAACACTTTCCATACCGACATATACCTTTGCCATTTGCTCTACGAATGGTATTCCTATTCTCTTGTATTTCTGTTATGTAAGTCTTGAGTTTTTCAGGAGTAAGCTCTGCTGACAAATCATTGATAGTCACTTCTGTAGAAGTGGGAGGAATAATCATGCTATTTCCGCTTTCATATATGTTGATAGAAAGTACCCCACTTTTGTGGCGGTATTTCTTTTTCTTACTTTTAAACTTCAGAGAAGCGGGTATATGACCATTTCTTCTTGCTTGTCTCATGCCTGAAACAAAAAATGCTGATACACGATCTGTACCGTTCAGGTCTAATAGCGTATAATCAGTTTTTTGCTGGTTCTCATCATCAATACTCATCATTATCGTTTGAGAAGAGTCTAGTCTAGAGTTGGTCGTGTAATCGATCGTTACATTGTATTGATACATTCCGTTACCTAAGTAGTTTACACTGATATCTGTAATTTCCAGTAGGGGTTGAACGACAACATTTTGGCTTTCAGAATATACCGTTTTACCATCTTCATTCACGATCTCTATCTTAACGCTATACTTATGACCGATAGGGTTCCCTATAATTGATCCATTTCCAATACACATTCCCGTTGAAAGAGTCATGTCGCAGGTTGGCTCAATGTTGAATTGTGGTGATGTGTCATCTACAGGAGTGGCTGTTATATTCACAGCGCCCTGGTAACTCTTTTCAGAACTACTGATACTAATATCAACTTCAATATTGATAAATGTGGATGAAAATCCTTTATCGTATGTGAGTGCAACGAGTTGTATAGCGCCTATGTTATACTCTTCTTTATCTTCGTTTTCTACCACCACTTCTACTTTGGTGGGGGCACCCAGCTTATTTCCTTTTAGATCAAGCATACTCAATTCAACAATATACCGTACCTCAAGTGGTTTATCACCATTATCTATAACCGCGAGAAAACCAGCTTCACCCTGCCAATCATCTATAAAGTGAGCGGTGCCCGTTACTTTTATTTGGCTATGTGCAGAGAGATCAACAAAGGTGTATTGGATCTGATCCACTTGAGCAATGACTTCTTTATCACCCTCTACTTGAATAAACAAATTAAATGAATTGGAGTTCTGAACTGTAATTCGGGCATTTTTGATCGGGCTACTTATTAAAGACACCTTTGATAAAGAGTATTGCTGTGAATCAGGTTTTATTTGTGTATAATACTCTGTACCTAGTTGACAGCTCATGAGCATTGAGAAAAAGGCTACGCACATTAATTTGTAAAGAGTGTTGTTTGTCATTATGAATTTCTCGAAAAAAAGTATGAGTATAAATATATATTACCTGATTTTGGGCAAATTAATTTCAGATGTTTCAGGATGATTTTACAGCTTTGTAATTGTAGAATTCGATGGGTATATTCATAAAGTACTTCGTTTTAAAAAGGCAGCGTCAATTGTGGCAACTGCCTTATTTAAACATGAAAGACACTATGAGATACTAACATCTATTTCACCCTTATTTTTATTATTACCTGAATCAATACTTTTATAGTATAATAAAGCACACGTTTTAACATGAATCACAATTGTTAAAGAATAATTCTTCGGGTATTTTAATTTCAATCATATGTAGTTTGATTCTACTTTATTCTCAACCTGTGGCAAAAAACAAAAAAGTACTCGTAAATGCATGGGGAGAAAACTGGGAACCATTTTGGATAAAAAATGAAAAGGGGTATTTTGGTATTGATCTCGAACTTTTACAAGAAGTGGTTGATTTAGCTGGGTTTGAGTTACAATACACAAAACATAGTGTCCCCTGGAAGCGACACTTGCATAGTTTAAAAACAGGTACTATCGACTTGGCTACAAGTGCCTCTAAAACCAAAGAGAGAGAAGTGTATGCTTATTTTACGATACCATATCGGCATGAGCGTGTGGGGCTCTATTTTAGAAATGATGATGTAAATAAATATGAAATTCAAAAAATAGAAGACCTTTTGAACTACCCGAATCTCAAAGTTGGCATCGAGTCCGGAGTGTATTACGGAAGACGTATCGATTCACTATTGAACACTATTAAACATCGTGTTGAGGCAATAACCGATGAAAATGATTCAAACAGAAAAAAACTTATCTACAAGCGAATTGATTGCTATTTAGGGTACCCTACTTCTGAAATAGCTTATAAGGACACAAGTGACATTGTTGAATTACACACAATGCCACTTATTACTACCGGAGACATCCATATTATGCTCAGTAAAAAGAATAATACTTCTGAAGAATTTAATGCTCTTAATAACGCTCTAAAAGAAATTATGACCAATGGAACCTATGATAGAATAGTCAAGAAATATAGTGAAAAATATGGCGTGGCTATCTGGTGAAGCAATAAAACATTGTATCGCAATGAAACCTAAACCTGTAATTCTAACAACTCTAAACATTGCCTGATAAAGAACAGGCGGAAGCCCACCATTAGCCTTATGCGGTCGTTCATTATTATAACTCCATAACCACTTTGTGGCTAGGTGTTGTGCATGTTCAAAAGTTTCAAAAAGGTTCAAATCAAAACATTCATGGCGAACTGTACGATTAAACCTCTCAACATATGCATTCTGAGTTGGTTTCCCTGGTTGAATATGTAATAACACTACATCATTATCTTCTGCCCACTTTCGCAGTACTTCACAGATGTACTCCGGCCCATTATCACATCTGATAGAGTTTGGTTTACCCCTCCATTCTATAACCTGTTCAAGGCTTCGTATAGCTCTTCATACCATACTCACGGCAAAGCTCTTGCACCTTAGTTCCAGCTTCTGCTTGTCGTAATATGGCCATGAAAGCAGACGAGAGCACATTCAAGCAAGACCTACAAGCGATAAGAGGGCTGAAGGTAGATCTACCTCAGTAACGCCCTCAAATTAATAGTAGACCGCCACTCATATTGCAGCGGTCGATTTGATACTATAATTTATTACCTCGCTACCGACCACGTATCGGTATGATCAAAGTTACCATCAAGGTAATTCCATGTAATCGTAGTATATTTTATTTTTATAGTTTCTAAAAATGGTGCATCTGAAGGATTTTCTAGTGGTTGACTTGTATTTTGAACACTCACAATCTGGCAATCTTCTAGTTCAATTTCATAAAGCTTCACTAGATGGTTTTGAGGGTCATAAAAGTCAATTTTAATATTAGGAATGTTTTTTTGCGGGCTGTTATACATATGCATGTATGAAGAGGCTCTGTCGAACTCTTTCTTAATGGTAATAAATTTATGCTTTGTTATAGATGATGATTCAGAATCAACACCTATTGTATGGTCAAAGTCAAGTAATGCGATTGACCCCTCTAAACCCGCAATTTCAACACCACCTATAATGTTATCCATTGTCATAAACATGTGTGATGGACGGTCTTCTTTTACATTTTTTTGATACCGATAAGAAAGGTATCCATCATAATAGGTCCATGTCATTTCTTCATAATCAAGGTAAAACGCTTCTTCGTCTCCATCATTAGTATTGTTTTCAATTTTTTTGATGATTGCATTTTTTAGATACACACGATACATTATTCGAGTACTCTCTTCATTTTCAAAGAAGTAGAAAAAGAGCCATGGTATTTTCTCACCTGTTGAATACTTAGAGAGTAGGTTATGAGATGCTTTATCAACATCTTTTGAAGCTTTAATAAGGCTAGAACCCTCATTATCTTCAACTGAACCCATCGTATAGTCAAGATTGAATATTCGAGTTGACCCTTCCCAGCCTGGAGCCTCGACGCTACCGACAAATCCGTAAGCACGCATGTATATTTTTTTACCCGAGAATTTTCCAGGAATTGCATTTTCTAAATCTGAAACTTCAAGATTACCTGAGATGTCGGCAACAGCATAGCCTGTGGCGGTACATACTTTAATTGTTTTTTCATTTTCAATATAGTAGAACTCTCCTCGATTTGCGCTAGTGCACGATGGCAAATTGGATGTATTGCCAACTACTTTGGCCCCAAGGGCTGTAGCAGTTTCTTTATTATCTTGTTCAAATATCTGGGCTGCTGGAGCGGTATTATTCTGGTCACACCCGAGTAATAGTAGCGTCAGTGCACAGGCACAGCTTATTAACGTTAATCTTTTCATGAGTTTCAATCCTTTGTTGATCGGTTAATTTAGGTTACGGATTGAAACAATAGTTATAACCAAAGATGGTAACTAGGCACAGAGAGTGTGGAAATATGATTTCCGTTTAAGATGGTGTTTAAGAATCGAGTGATTGGAAAGATGAGACATATGATGCCGGTGATTTAATTCGATGTGTTGGCTGTTTCGGTTGTTGCGCTTCAAAGGTGTTCTTTATAAGTTGTAGAATGGGGGAGGGCTTCTTTACTACCGATAGTGCTAGTTATACATTGGGTGCCGGCAATCAACCAAAAGGCTTTGATCAAAGTAAATCGTGATTTTTATATTATTATTATTATTATTAAAAAAATAAGGGACCGCAATTACACGACCCCTCATAATTCTATGAATGGATTAATCATATATCCGTATCACCCTTATTCTTCCTCTTATGCCTCCTCTTCAATCACTGGTTCTATATTCATTCCTGCTTGAAAATACATTTTTCTACATCTCAACAAAGAGCCAGAAATGTATAAATATGACAATCTACATCTCAAGCATACAATATAATGTTATTCGTTCCATTCAATAATGGCAACACCAAATAAATGTGCAAAGTTAATACCGTGTATGAAGGCTACAACACCTATGGTGAGATTGCGAATTCAAAGGTGTCGGCCACTACTACATCAGCATCGTTAGTGAGTTCTAAAATGTAATTATGCAAACCAGTATCATTAGGAACCTCATAGTCAATTGAGTATTGATTTGAATAAGCATTAATTGAGTCAGCATCATCCCCAGTTCCATCAAAAAGAACAATTCCACTGTCAATATACAGGTGCATTCTAGTGAACGAACTATATAGATAACTATCGTACGCTCTAAACCTAACGTTAACGGTATCTCCAGCCCGAACACTCAGGGAGGTATTCGTTTCAAGGTTCCCACCCAGAGTACTATCTCGCACAGTTATATATTTTGAATACTCCTGCTCGACGCCCAAGGGGTTAGTTACCTGTACCCTTAATTCTTCACCGACCGTAGTTACATGCCCTTTGCACGTATCACCAACAATAGCTTTTGTTGAGTCTCCCATAGAACACAGCACCTCAAACTCACCATTAAGGGTATCGGTGATTGTTACCACATAGCTTAATGTATCGTTAATTCGATAAAATGAAGGCATTAGAGACGTGTCATTATTGAGTATCACGTCACTAAACGTGACCTCGTATTCCGGGTATGATACTTCTATAGAACTCACTAGAGAATCAACCACTTCGACAAATCCCAATGAGTTTCTCTCTTCTCCATGGCAGCGAATAAGATGCACCCAGCCACTCACCTCCTTCAGAATATCATAAAAAACGAACCCACGCTCTGATACGCTACCCGAGTATTCAATTCTTCGGAGACCATCAATGGTACTACTATCAACCACCACAAGATCAATAATTTCACTTCCCGACCGGGCACCCACATCACTTAAATACGTGTTTGAGATATGTACATAGTCGCTGTCCATAACTGTTTGATATACACACGAACTTCTCATATCTTCTGTATAGTTGTAGCCTGAATAAAAAGGATTTTTAAATTCGTGACCGCTACTCACTTTTGAATACGTCCACGAATCAGGAAATGCCATTTGTATAGTGTCACTATCAGTGATACCAGCAAGGCGAATGGTATCAAACACATGCGGTTCTATTAAAACCGTCTGTCTCATAGTATCTGTAACAGCATCAACATCCTGGACTTCGAGAAAAAAGGTGATTGAATCAACTCCTTGGGGAATGATATATTCAACAGTAACTGTGGTGTCTTGTAGCAACTCCTCACGAACCAGCAAACCCTCTAAGAGTGCTAACGTATCTTCTTCGGAGTTCCATAAGGCAAAATGCCCTAATCCGTTATATTGAATATTCTTGTACCCTCGTGCCTCTACATTAATTCGTGCATTGGGGTGAATTGTTGATTCTGCAATGGTTACTATGGTGGTTGGCTCACTGACCTCATATTCCACCGCAAGTAAAAAGGTATCGCCCGGAATATTGGTCAAAGGATTAATACTGTATATTACTATCGTATCCAACTCACTACTATTTCCGGTAACCAAACCTGAACAAGTATTTTCTTCGGCAGTTATTATTTGATTCATAAATTCACACTTCAAGAGACCGTTCATTTCCATAGGGTCGGTATTATTGAGCCGTATCGCAAAGGTGTCTCGCACGGTCATCGTAATGTTGGGGTCGCCTCCATCAGAGCCCCAACCTCGATTGCTATCATAAATTAATGCAGCACTGGTATCGTTCATAAACCACCCAGAGTTATATGATAGCTCCACGGTAGAGAGAGTTATATCGATAGATGAACGCACCTGATCAAGGTCAGGGAGTTCTATAACCTTTGATGTATCACACATAAAACGAATAAGATATCCTTTTCCCTCCAGAGGAATGACGATATCATAGGCACGAACCTCAGTTTGGTGATGCAGTGCACTATAGCGTAAGGTATACCCTTGTGCAAATTGAGTCGAATCAATCAACTGCACATTACTTAACGTATCATCTCTTGTATCATTGTTTGCATTAATAAGTATGTGACTGGGGGCTGTATACTCAGAAACAGTAAGGATACTTAATCCCACACCTGTATAGAGGTATTCCGTGTCAAACGACAACACTTGGGGTATAAACGCATAAACGTTTTGACTGCCCTCTAAGGTGTTCCACACTGTGGGAAGTTCCAGATGTACCGTATCATTTGAATAGCCGGTGTACCAAACTATTCCACGCTCACTGGAAGGTGCCCCAGGAACAAACGCTTCATAATGGGGAGTCGATACAAAACAACCGAACCACACCAGAGAGCACAACATAAGGCTTATCATCAATACACTTGAACGAATCATAGTAACACCTCCCAAAAACCTGCCAAACCAATTTTCATATACATACCGCCATCACTAGTAAGTTTGGCTTCAGGAACTTCAAATGCTCCAATCGGCTTGAAGCCAAAGGAATCCATTCCAATTTCAAATTCAATCCCAACAAAAGAGGTTATCCGCTGTATCATTCCAAACCCAAAAAAGAATCCCTCACTATTTTCCATTATTTTAGGGGCTCCCTGTAGGTACACATTTTCTTTGAGCAACACTTCATCGGTTCGCCAGACATACGCCCTTCCAAGGAGCAAATACAAAAGGGTTCCATGGGTAACATCATCTACTCGGTCTCTTGAAATGTACATGGAGAGCATTAAAGAGGTTATCAGTGTCTCATTATGAACCTTCCATTGGTCAATAGCAGAGACATCTGCAAAAATACTCTCTTTAACCGTATATTGATTGTAGAGGTAGTCGACACGCAACCCAAAGATTTTATAGAATAGAAGGTACGCCGAAACACCAACGGGCTCCTTAGAAATCTCTACAATATCATCGGGCCCATATGTTGATGACGCAGCCTTTGCTGGCTCATAGCCACCACTCGCATTCCAGGTCGCTTCTTTGGCCTTGGAATCACTCGTGTATAATCCTTTAAACGAGGCGTGAACACTTAACCCAAAATCTATCGTGCACCGAGCATATTCCAATTTACAAAGGGGTACTTTGGGTGCCTGAGTAGCGTTTTCACTGTAGCCGTAGTTAGATTTTGTATTCTCAGTATCTCGATCGGAATCAGGATAGCGGTTATTAGTTGTTCCTCGTTCTCTGGCATCAACATGTATAGTCAAAAGAACCGAAATGATACACACTACTGAACGTATACCCATGATATATTCCTCTCTCAAATCTCAACAAAACATATTAAATGCGGAACATCATTTAAAGTGAATATCCTACCTATAACTCCGGACTACCGAATTAAGTATTATATGTATCCGATACTAAGAGTGTATGATGTGAAAAGACAGGCGCCATAATTACTACAATCTGTTGAATTCGCTCATATGATATAGCTGGGTTGTTTAGGATTTCTCGAGAATAAATGAGAGCAAGGTCATAATCACTGATGGAACATTCTTCATATTTTATTTTGTGCGCAAGACATTTGAGTGCCAGTGCAGTACCAAGCCGCAAGTCAAGCGTATCTCCATTCTCACCCCGTTCACTGACTTGGCTGTCTGCGAGTGAAGTAAGTGCCTTGTTGGTACACCCCGCAAACATTGTGCGGGTGAATGATTCATAGTAGTGGTCATTCGCATCAGTCATACCACTATTTTAATACATAATTATCTAATATGCACTGACTATTAATGGGACAATGGGGTAGTGCAGCCACCCCTAAAGAATTCTGTCACTAAAATCAGTGCGAAGCACACCCCACAACACATCCGCAACAATCCCCAACCCAATAGCAATAAATCCCACACCTACCGCTTGTCTAAGTGCAACATTTCTCTGATTTTTAAGCGACCTGTACACGACCATATCATACACACTTGAAAATACGTCGAAAATTAACATGTATACCCAGTTTTTTAAAAAAAAACAGGGTATAATACATATGTATCAATAATTATTTTGCATAAAGTAGGTAAGCAACTCTTCATATGAAAGCATATATAATTAGTAAAAACGAATTCATCTCTTCATTTTTTGGAAATTATCTAGAAGAGAACGGATATTCACTCCATTCTCATGTCTCCATATTAGATGCATGGCAAGATATACGATTAGATACAGAGACACCAATTATTTTTATTCAATATCAAAAGGATAATGAAGAAAATGATTCGTTTGTACAACGGATTAGAAAATTTGACGCGTTACAAGACCGGCACTCATTTCTTATTTACCTCTATAGTACCACTCGTCACAAAATGGATAACTCCTTAAAAGCATCAAAAAGTACTATCGATATGCACCTCACAAGCCCGAGCGTATCACTGACTGATCAGTTTGAGACAATACAGATGTTTACTGCATTAATGAGAATAGTACATTATGAACAAAAAGTAAAAAAGCAGACTACCGAGCTTTTTGAGTATGCTGAAAAGATGGAACACTTGGCGCAACAGAGAGCTGAACAACTGATTCACGCCGACCGCATGGTTACACTCGGCACCATGTCTGCCGGTATTGCCCATGAAATTAATAACCCCACCTCGTTTATTTCTGGAAATATCCAAACAATAGAACGAGGATGGAACATGATTCAAGATACCTTGAAAGAAAATCATGTATTACAAGATAACGAACGACTTACTCTGATTACTAATGAGTTTCCTAATATGATACAGGGCGTTAAAAAAGGTGTGGAACGTATTACCAACATTGTAAAGGGCTTAAAGCTTTACTCCCGGCAAGAAAAATCATCAAAACAATCACTTAATCTTATTACTTGTATAAATGACGCACTTGAGATGTGTCGTGCCATTGCCAAAAAGGTTACCATACAAACAAACTATGCACATGAGACTCTGTATGTCAATGCAGATCGCACTCAACTGAGTCAAGTTATTGTTAATCTGATAACTAATGCTGCAGATGCACTCGCACAGAGTTCGAGCCCACTCATAGTAATAGATGTATCCTGTGATACTACAACAATTGAAATTACCTGTAGAGATAATGGACCGGGGATTTCAGATGCAGTCCTCCAAAAGCTCTTTAATCCTTTTTTTACCACAAAAGATAAAAGTACGGGCACAGGCCTAGGATTATCAATATCGAAAGGAATAATAGAAGATCATGGCGGAATTATAAGGGCAACTTCAACTGAAAATAGTGGGGCATGTTTTATTATTACTCTCCCTGTTTCTCAGGCTCCTTTAAACGAGGAAACACCAAAATGAGTGAAGAAATATATGGAAGAATCTTAATTGTAGATGACGAAATCGAGATCTGTGAAATGCTGGAACGCAATTTTAAAATGCTTGGTCATACAGTCAATTATGCGCAAAATGGAAAAGAAGCACTGGAACTGCTTGCTATCAGTCCATACGACATAGTTATTAGTGATATCATAATGCCAATAATGGATGGCATTATGCTTCTTAAAGAAATTCGTAATACGTATCCGATGACAAAAGTTATCATGATAACCGGATATGTTACCTTGGAGAATGCACTGGAATGCATGAAAAAGCAAGCAGAAACATGCATATTTAAACCACTTAATAATCTCAGTGAACTGGAAGAGGCGGTGAATCAAGCACTCAGAAATTTGATCCGCTGGAATCAAAAATTTCGAGAACTCAAGGGCCTAAGAGACGCCAATGAAGGAAGAGAATCATGAGTGGCGTTCAACTTCAGGTAGATCCTGAAATCAGAGCCGAATTTATTGATGAATCACTCGATTCTCTCACTCATGTCATCCAAAGACTTATTTCTCTAGAAAAGAGTAAGGAGCCTGCAGAAGAAATTGAAGTTATTTTCAGGTCAGTACATTCTATAAAGGGAAGTGCTCCTTATTTTGGATTAATGCACCTTGCACATCTTTCTCATGAAGTTGAAAATGTTCTTGATAGCATACGGAGAGGAACGGTATCTGTTCACCATGATCTTATTGACCTACTCCTTGAGTGCCTCGACTTTTTAAAAGCAATTCTAGAACGTGTTCTTAAAGGCGCCACCGAGCTGGAAGATGAAGCAACCTACAATACACTTTTGTCTAAATTACAACAGCTCCTTTCAGCGGGAAAGCACTCATTAGAAGCGGTATTACAAACTATCCTCTCTCACCCCGCTGTTCTCAACACACCTGACCTTCGTGAACATATGGTTCAGTTAGTATCCCTTTGTGATGTCGAACCTAAAGAGCTTGACCAAAACGAGCTTATGCAATCGCTGAAAAATACTCCAAGTGAATTGGACGAATTACAGACATTACTTCAAGAGCCTCCCCCCGACCTTTCTATTGATCTCGTTGAACCGCTGATACAAAAATTACTCTCTCTTAACGAAAATACCGATGCAGAAACACTCCTGCAATCAGCACTAAATGAGTTAACTCTTCTCAGTAATACCATTGGTATTGGCGATCAAGTTACTCGTGATTCATTTCTTGAACACCTCAACTCTTTTGCTGCAAAAGCAAAATGGACATCAACTCAGTCCGTTTCTGAAAGTTCTGCTGAAGAAAATATTTCTGCCCCCGACGCCTCTCCTGCCAAGCCCCCTCCAGACACAACAAAAACGCTCCGTGTCTCAGAAAAGAGTATTGAAGACTTCCTAGAGCAAGTTGCTGAATTGATTACTGTCAGAGAGATGTATAGCCATTTACAATTAAAAATTAAAAATTCAGATGAGAACCCAACTACCAGTTCCGAATTCAGCCAACTCAATGGCATGTTTACGGACTTATCAAATAAACTACTCTATAGTATCATGGAAGTAAGAAAAGTACCCGCTGGAAATATCCTCAATAAAGTTCATCGTATAGTTCGAGATGTCGCACAAGCAAAACAGAAAGAGATTGATATAGAAATTATCGGGGATGATTTACTCATAGACAAATCAATTATTGAACTCCTCGAAATGCCGTTAGTGCACATGGTTAGAAACGCCGCTGATCATGGGATCGAACCTCCCGATGAGCGGCAACAGAGAGGTAAGTCATCTAACGGAGTAATTAACATATCACTTACAGAATCAGATGAGTCACTCATATTAGAGGTTCGGGATGATGGGCAGGGAATCAATCTGGAAAAGATCAGAGAAATAGCAATAGAACAGGGAATTATTACCAAAAACGAAAAACTAGAACAGAAGCAGCTTATTGATCTTCTTTTTAAATCCGGAGTCTCTACAGCTCAAGAAGTTACCGATATTTCTGGACGGGGCGTTGGCATGGACGTCGTGAGGCAAAATATTAAAAAGGCTGGAGGCGATATATCAATTGAAACGACAGCAGGTGAAGGAAGTTGCTTCCGCATTGATGTCCCACAGAATAGTGGCACTCAGATATTTAACGGATTTGTAGTTGTGGCACATTCAAATAAATTTATTATACCGGTTTCCGATGTCATAAAAACGTTCCAACTAGAAAAAGAGTTGCATACCACAATAACAGGTAATAGAGAAGCAATTGTATATGAGGATAGTATCGTACCACTGCTCCGCCTTGAAAGGTTATTATTTAACATACAAGAAGAATGTACCTTTCAATCAATTGAACAAGGGACCATCGTAATACTTGAGTATGATTCATTCAGATTCGCAGTCAGTATCGATGCAGTTGATTCCATTATGCAATTGGTCCTAAAAAATGTTAATGGAATTCCTTCTCTTGATTACGTATTTTCAGGTGCTGCTCTTTTAGGAGATGGAAACATTGCATTGGTACTCGATACCGAAAAATTGGCGAGTCTCCTTGATAAGAAGTAAAAATTTGTGCATTAGCAAATTACCTATCACTCTTCTGGGATAATTTTTGTTTCAATTTCCACTAGAAGCGCATCATGATCACCGGCAGAAATAGTATTCAAAATAAACTCCTTATTACACTTCCAGCAAAATGGCTCTGATAACTCATACTTTTTCGTATAAAGGAATTCAGCATACTGTAGAACAACCAGAACCTTTGTAATCAGAGGCTCTATTTCAGGATTCTTTATAAGAGCAACATCCTGTTCAATGTTTTCAGAATGATGCAAGAGTATTCCCCAATACAGTAGTTTCGGAAATTCCCATTTTTTCGATAGAAAATGGCCTACAACCGCATGGTCTACCATAAACTGGTTATCTTCATACGTTAAAATTGACTTATCTGAACTATATGCATGATTGAGATAAAATTCCAAATAACCTTGATATTCCTCAGCAAGTGCAGGCACTCCACAATTACTTAAAAAGGATATGGAAAATGCCTCATCTGAAGATATAAGCTTATGTTTCTGGGCAACAATAGCCGCAATTTGCGCAATTAATGTTGACTGATTCCAAAACGTTGCAATAGCTTCGGAATCACTTTGATGCGATTCGCGTAAAGTAAAACAGTATACAAGATTAGTAACATTTGAAAGTCCAAGAAGGATAATTGCTTGTTGAATAGAAGTAACTTTTTCTGAGAGATTAAAAGCTGCAGAATTTACCGTTCGAAGTATTGCAGCAGAAAGGGCCATGTCCTGATGTACTATTTTAGAAATTTTTGTAATATCACATCCATGTTCACTTTCTTCCAAATAATCAGCAAGCAACTTTGGTTGTGAAGGAATTGGAAGGTTTTCCAAAATCATAGCGGTAAGTTTACTATTCTTCATATATTTTTACACATAAACATATTTATTAACTCCAGTATACCATTTATTCTGATAAATTACTGTAAGAAAAAAATATTTAATAAATGATTCCATTTCCAATGTCAAGGACGAATCGTGAAGATAGAAAGGCTTCATTAGCATCCTGAAACGCATATTTGGGGTCAGTAGGGGAGTGCCGAGCCTACTTCAATTATTTGAGATTAGGTTTCATCTCAACAACATATGACCCTGAGGGTACAGAAAAATCTGGTTTATCCTGTCCATTCATTCCTATAGAATTTTTATACAAAACCTTTCCATGTATAGATAGAACTCTACTTATATATAAATGGGGATTCATGGTTTTTAGGTTGTTTACCAGTGGTACATTTCCAATAGCATTCATAATGAAATAGGTATGCCCCTGTACTGCTGTATACCCGATGCCATCATGCATCCTGGTTTGTAACTCATCAGATGATAGTGCTGCACTTGATAGAGATGACGAAGATGACGAAGATGATGATGATAACGATGAAGATGAAGAACGCGAAGACGATGACAACGACAATGAAGAAGAAAGTGCATTACTCATTATGGCAGAAGAGGACGTTGTCAAATCGGATGAGTTGCTGATATCGTTTCTTTCGTCACTACTTGCCGGGAACATAGAGTAAGGGTCAATTTCTCTAATAGATACCATTTTATATTCTGCGGTATCATTATCTGTTCGCCAGTACACATTTCCTCCTGATAATATAGGGGCAAAGGGGTCGGAATAACTACACCCTGATATATCTGCACCTTCCCAGTTCGTACCATCGTCAGTAACATCTCCTAACAACTGCCACGTCCCTCCGTCAGCAGGGTTTCCGTCAGAAA
>JAOPTX010000043.1:0-4518 GCA_051532055.1 Fibrobacterales bacterium
AAACACTCTCTGGATCACTCAGCTTTGGAGAGCTTCGCAATACCGAAGTGACGCCGTTATCAACGGGTAATTTTATTATGACCTATGCATCAGAAGGGGGCACGGCCTACTATCGATTGCTCTCTGCAACAGGAACTACTTTAGGTACAGAGCGTACTATAAAAAGTGGAAATGTTTACGGTGCCTACGCTGCAGAGCTATCAAACGGAAATATTCTCTTGGTTTGGGGTGGTGGTGGAGATAAGGTGAGTGGGTTTAAAATTATTAACCAAACTGGTGCTACTGTAGTTGCAGACACAGATTTAAAAAATAGTGCGAATACCTATTTTTCTATAAAAGGGGCCGTTGCATTTAGTGGAGGTAACTGGGCTATAACCTATAGTCATAACAATAATGATCATTACATTGGCTTTTACTCAAACAGTGGGGCGCTCGTGAATACTAATAGTATAGGAAGTGGGTATTACACAACTGTATTGCGCCCCCTTTCTAATGGGAATATGTTTTTGCTTATTTTAAAAATGAGTATTTCAACTGGTAACCATTCACTCGAAGGTACAGTCTTTACGAACAATGGTACAGTGCACCGCTCAGATCTTGGAATTACTTCGAGTTCAGTCTCTGGTGCTACAGTACAAGAAAAAAGTAACGGTACGTTTGATGTGCTCTATAGAAGTAATTTGAATAACCGAACTGAAGTGGCTCGCTACTGGAATTCGGGAGAATTTATTGGCATAGCCAATACTCATCAAGCAGCAGGTCACATTTATGGTGCGGCTGCAATTTCTGGTACAGAGTATGTCTACTATTATAGAGAAGGCAATGATAAAATGGACTTTTGGGTTCCGGGAAAGATGTCGAGTACAGAGTCAAAAAGTGTTACTCCAGTTTGGGAATTTGGCCGTGGATCTATCAGTTCAATGGGGGGCGTACAGATAATAATCTACGAAGACCCTGCAAATGATGATCGCTATATTTATAAGCTTATGAATCTTGGATATTTGTTGGAATAAAGCCTTGTCACTAAACGAGCTCTCAATAGGGAAACAGCTCTTTTTTAGAGAGAATCCTTCAAATAAGCCTTTCAGAACTATGCCAGTCCCCTCCAAATACTTGTATTATGGAATACTTCGACACTGTTAATTATTCACAATTACTAGCTCCATTGGGGCTGTTTAGACTCTAAATAGTCAGGTGATTCTCTTTTATTACTATAATTGCTCTCTATAGAGAAGCGTTAAATATTTGGGAGAATATATGAAACTCTGTTATATGACAATGGTACTCATTTTATCATTACTGATGACGCAGTGCGATATCGCATCAAATGGTGATGTGGAACGTCAATATTCACTCAATATCACTTCAGATCACCTTAGTATCGACAGTATTTATGCAGAAGTTGTCGTCGAAGGCGATACATCCCGTTATAGCTTTTCAAAATCTAATATCGTTATTGATACCCTCGATAGCATTGTCTCCTATCAAGCATCAATACCAATGTCAGGTTCTCAGCAATCTGAAGTATCTATCGCATACTCCCTCTATTATAAAGGTATTGAAGTAGAGAAGCGTTCAAAACAGTTGGCTATTGAAGCGGGCATCCTCAACGATATTTCTCAAGAGCCCCAAGACTCACTCTTGCTTGCCGCTCTCAAAGAGTACCATGCTGGCGCTCTTATTAACGATTCATTAGATCTCCCTCTTTTTGATTCGGTATTTGTATCGTATATGACACGTGATACCATTGTGGATGTTATTCTTTTTTATGATAGTTATAAGGTTGTTCCAGGCACCGATACCATAGGGCTTATTCAGCAAATTATTATGGTGGTTACCACAGCGAAGGGTGGTGATGCTCTTGATTTAGTAGCTCAGTTACTCCCTATGCTGAATAGTGATTCTCTCAGTGTCATTGCTGCCAGTATACCAAATGATGAATTGGTTACCCCTGGAGATACCACTGTAGCAGAAACGAATACCGCCGATGCGGTAGACACCCCGACTGATACTACTACAACCCCAATCGATACCGTTACAACCCCTGAAGACACCATAGCTGTGCCAAAGGCAGCGGTGCCATTTACACTTACTTTAGCTACTGACCCTTTGAATGCTGGGGCTCTCACTTATGAAGGCGCTCTTTTTCAAGATAGTTTGGTGATTCTTAAAGCGGCTCCCATAGCAAATTGGAAGTTTGTTGGCTGGGAGAAACAGTCAGGGACGGGGACTGTTGTATTGAGTGATAGTACTGCTTCAACCACAACGGCTCGGGTGACGGGTATCGATATTGTTATCAAAGCGAGGTTTGTTTCGCTCCATAGTGTTATAACACAAGCAAATGATGGGAATATGGTTGTGGTTGAACCTTTACAGGCGCTTTATGGAATGGGTGATGTTATCTCAATTTCTCCTCAGCCGTTAAATGGGTGGACTTTTTCTCACTGGACTTATAGTGCGAGAGATATTTTAACCGATACCTTACCTTTGATTGTGAATGGTAATATTGCGGTTCAAGGTGTATTTAAGTCGCTTCATACGATAACTATAAATGATACTGTAGCAAATAGCATTTTAGTTGAGCCACTTAAAGCAGAGTACATCTTTGGAGATACAGTTCATTTAATACCCCAGGTCGATAATGGTTGGAAATTTATAGAATGGAATTATGAGGCAACTACATCAGCTTTGGATACTCTCATGTTAGTAGTGAACAAGAACTATGCGGTGAACCCGGTATTTGAGCAAATAAAATATTTACTTGAGGTTACCTCTACTCCTATGCCAAATACTGTATTAATTGAGCCCCAGAGTACAGAGTATTTATATGGGGATATGGTTCGTCTTACTGCTCAAATTGAGAATGGTTGGAAATTTCTATCCTGGAGCTATGGCGATACTATTGTAACAGATGAGGTTGTTGATATTGAAGTTACATCTGATATTACTGTAGAGCCGCTCTATGAACAGTTAAAATATTCACTTGATATTATATCAGATATCACGCCAAATACTGTTGTTATAGATGGTTTAAAAACAGAATATATCTATGGTGACTCGGTACGCCTTGTACCTCAACCGGCTGATGGCTGGGCTTTTAAGTTTTGGAAGTATGGTGGCGTTGAAGTTATTACGGAAACACTCGATATAACTATGCACGAGAGTGTTTCTGTAGAGCCCGTTTTTGAACAGATAGACTACTCACTTACAATCGACAACGAGTTTTCTGATGCAATTTCTGAAATGACTTATAATAAAGTGATTCATTGGGGAGAGGAGCAAGCAATCAGTGTAGTGCTGAATAGTGGTTGGACATTTATTGGGTGGGAAAAAGTGTCCGGCGCAGGCTCTGTAAACTTTAATGATGCTTCGAGTCCCTCTACTACTTTTACTGTGACTGGTGGCGATGTGGTATTGAAATGTATTGTAATTAACTATGAAAATATGCGATTTTCTTCTGCTTCTTTATCAAACCCTCAAGTAGAGAGTTATCGCAGTATAGAGCTTAATTATGATTGGGGTACTGTAGTAGATGAGGTTGATGGAATAGTAGTACTGGTGAGTAAAAATGGCATAAATTTGCCAATTATTCCTGCACAAACGAATATTCTCGTGCCCAATAGCTATATAAAAGACAATAGTAAGAATGATATTTTTGTTGCTGCTTGGGAAGAGAAAAACAATAATACTCGCTTGACTATAGAAAACTTAGAATGGGGAACAACATACAATGTAGCGGTCTATACTTGGAAGAAGATTGGCAATACGTACTATTTTAGTAATGGAACGTTTCCTAATAGTCTATCAACCTCTGCAACTATTGAATATTTTAATATGATGGTGGATGTAGAAGTGCTGAATGCTAATAGTGGCAGTAACATCTACGTTCAATTAGAAGGCGATATAGCTGTTCAAGTTCAGGGAGGGCCATTTTCATTATTGTGGGAACTCAATAATAATACAATTATTCAGGGTATGCGTATATCAGGCAATGTTACTGGTCAGGGAGTAGGAGAGGAGTACGCTGGTTTACAATATGAAGCGATTTTTGCTGAAAGAGAAACACAAACGTTCCTGGGTGGTGGTAGTACAAATTATAATCAGTTTGATCACCAAACATCCTATACAATTACAGAAATTGTTCCTGATAAACATGCCTATTCAGGAGTATTTGAGGGCGATTTTGCTGTTCAGGGAAAATTCTGTGTGTTGGGTATATTCATTTATACCGATTGGCAGTTTGTTGATTAATTCCAATTTAATATTACATTGATCTAAAAATATTATTGTATTTTAAAACTTTAGATCAAAGTCGTACTATAATGAAGAGCTCATAATTGAGCTCTTCTCATTGAGTTGTTTTAGAAGACTACAGAAAAGAGTATATGCAAAACGAGTTAGGGTTAGATTCCCAGTCAATAGATCCAAAGGCTCTTTCCAAAGAGACCTTAATGAGAGAGCTTAACCTTCAAAAGCGCCCATTTAAAGTACTCAGGATGATAATGAATTCACTTGAGG
>JAOPTX010000044.1:0-149550 GCA_051532055.1 Fibrobacterales bacterium
GTGCATCAGAAAAAAGCTGTACAGTGATGAGCAAAAAGTGTATTGATCAGGAGTTCTATGAGGGAGAGACCTTTGTGTTTCCTGAATATGTGACCTCTTTTAATAGTGCAGAACTCAGATTCTGTGCGTCCCATGAAACAGTAGTGAAGTCAAAAATTCCTGCGGTAATTTTTGTCATGGATCAATCGGGAAGTATGCGTTGGACCAATGATACCAACGGGCTCAGAGCTCCTTCGGTTAAACAATCTTTAGAGCGGATGAGAAATAATTATCCAGAGATTGCTGCAGGCTTTGTTGAGTTTGGTGCGTATGTGGGGTGGTCAAAAGGGATTGACGACTTGCATAAAGAACATCATTACAACTCGTTGATTTCTGGAATTGTGAATAAGGAAATATCAGGTACTAATTATTATGATGCTCTTAAAAAGAGCAAAGAATATATGGATGATCTCGATTCGAGTATCTATGCACCGTATGTAGTTTTTATTACTGATGGGCGGCCTTCAAGAGGCGGTACTGATGATAAAGGGTATTATGGAGAAGTGAGAGATTTACTCAATGAGTACCCCAAAGTATATCCTTTTTTCCTTGGAGATGCATTTGATGATGAAAAAAACGTTCCGGTAGGGGATGGCTCACATATGAGTACCAAAGAGATTACTGCAGATATGGCCAAACGTACTGGCGGAGATTATTATCATATTTCAAAAGAAAATACGTATGCAATGGCAGATACACTCGATAAAATAATTGAGTTTATTGTTGAAGACGTAAAACAAGGAATATCAAATATTAAAGTTGATGCGAAGGGACCCGAGTCACAGTTTTCAGTTTTCTCATCAGAGATAACGGCTGATAGTGATAGTACCTGGAAGGGCGCTTTTGATTTTGCAATACCTTTAGGGGTAGGTGAAAATTCAATAGATCTTGATATTTCCTATTTCAAAACTGACTCTAAGGTATTTTCTTTTACCGTAGAACGGGAAGAAGGTCTTGATGATGAAGTATATGAAAGTGATCAATGGGATCTTGAGTGTGAGTTGATTAAGCGAGATACTATTGAATTGATGGATACGGTAACCTATGCGCCCAGTACTTTAACATTGGTAATGGAGGAAGGGTATGGGCGAAAAGGGAGTTCTGAAATCACCGTGGTTGCGGGTAATTATGCATCTAAAAGACTTACAGTACATGCTCATTTGGAGTTCCCTGAGGGGGAAGAAATAGAATTGCGACTTGAACGCGATGAAAATGGTGATTGGGGTGTATATACTGATGATAAAGATATTCAAGAAGAATTAGAGGAGTATCAGGGTGAAGATGTGCTCTTGAAGGCGTGGTTTGTTGACCATTTTGGTGATACCATAACTACTGAATTGGAGGTACGCGTTCGTGCTGAAGAGATACTCGAAATTACAGAGGGAACACAGAGTATTTATGTGGTGAGGGGGCTTATTGATTATAGAGAAGATAATGAACAATTTGAAAGTGGTGATCTGGGTCGATATACTCAGGATACAGAAGTATTGGATCGCGCGTACATCTATCGAAAGGATGGTAAAAGAGTTCGACAGTTGTCTGGTGAAAATTATTCAGAGAGTTCACGAGAAAAAATTAGGGAGGACGCTATAGCTGGACCTTCATTTGTTCTTGAATTAGAAGCGCCAGATATTACGGGTTATGATGCTGCATTTACTGATGAGCCGGAGTGGAAAGATGTCACAACTATTGAGATAATGTATTATGACCATTTAGGACAGTTTCTTAATAGTGCCTCCCACGTAGTATCTCTTGGTGATTTGTTTGCAGAAGATGATACTGAAGAGTTGATTCTTGAATGGGCACCGATATTGGAAAATGAAAACCTTAAATTAGTTAATAGCAAGGGAAGACAGGTTTCGACAGGAGTTATTATTGCGGTTATTAAGAGTGTCACTCATTTGACATTAAATAATGACGTTGCTGATTTGGAAGAAGGGTTGGTGCAAGTTCTTACGAGTGGGGTGTCCTATCGATTTGGATATATCCGCTCTGAACGAAAATAATCCCCAATACATCCACTTTTCAATCAATGGGCCTAATAGTACTCCTACATATTGTGTTTTTGTAGAGCTCTCTGGAATTAGGTCTATGGAGATTATTTTAGGGGTTTCGCTCATATTGCATAAATGTTGAGTATTAAGTGGCGTGAAATGCCGAAATGTATGATTTTTTATATCTACTTAAGACAAGTTGTAATAGTACCTTACAGATGTGTGCCTAATATTGGAATCAATATTTCGAATTACCTACTAATTGATTAATTGCATTGCATTAGAATGGGGATATGTGATATTATAAAATCGTAGGTATTGGTTTATTGATTATATGAATAGGAATAGAAATAATAAGAACATTTTTCTTTTTGCTTCAGTTGTAGCGGTTATGTTGAGCATAACTATTTTGGGAACAGTGACAACAAATAAGCTTGAATATGATGATCATCTTGAAAAGTTTACGTTATTAGCAAATAGTAAAATTGAGCGGCTGGCAAATAAGTTAAGTAACCTGACAAATATTGAGCTGGAGGGGTTGGCGACCTTTTATAGTGGCGCAGAAAATATAACTGCTGAACAGTTTATGCACTATAGTAAGCATTTGTTGAATAATTCTTCAATACTGGCTTGGGAGTGGATAGAGGCAGTACCTGAAGAAAATAAAGAGGAATTTGAACAATCAGTTCGTAATTCAGGTGTGCAAAATTTTTCAATCGGTGAGAAAAATAACCTGGGAAAACGAATAGATGTTGTTAGCCGGGATTGGTATTATCCAGTTTTACATATTAACCCATTAAAAGGGAACGAACAAGCGTTAGGGTTTGATCTTGGCTCTGAACCATTGCGTCGTAAAGCGTTGCTCGAGGCATTGCAAACAAAAGAAGCTACGGCAACAGAGGCAATTACCTTGGTACAGGAAACAGGTACACAAAAAGGTATGCTGGTGTATCGTCCGGTTTATTATGAAGGGGATTCATTAATAATACGAGGGTTTGCCTTGGCAGTACTGCGCATCGGTTCATTGCTCGAGAGTATTGGGCCTCATACAATAGCTCATATGGAATTGAAAACACAACAAAAAAATGGAACATCAAAAGTGTTGGCTAGAACATTTGATAGTACTGAAGTCAATGAAGAAAATCAAATATCATTTCAACGGACATTATCATATTTTGGTAAAACATTTGTTGTGGTTGCATATGCGGGTAAAGAGTTCGTTCGCCTACACCCTAAACGGCTGGGATTATATACAGGAGTGACAGGGGTGGGGATAACCCTAATTCTAATAGCATTTTTTGCTTTAATAATGCGACGCCGTGAGGCGCTGGAGCTTGAAATAAGGGTAAGAACTAGAGACCTACAGGAAAATAAAGAGCGGCTTGAACTCTTGGCTGAACAGAGTCGGACAATTACATGGGAAATAGATGAAACAGGTCTTTTTACCTTTATTAGTAATACGGTAAAACAGGTTTTAGGATATTCTCCCGAACAAGTAATCGGTAAAAAATATTTTTATGAAATGTATGCAATAGATAATTATGACGAGTTAGTTGAAACGTATCAAGAAATGAGTAAAAGGAAGGAATCATTTGTTAATATAGAGAATTTTTCAACTACTCTTGAGGGAAATGAAATTTGGCTATCAACGAATGGAATTCCTCGGTTGAATGAAGCAGGTGAATTGTTGGGGTACCGGGGGACCTACATTGATATTACTGAACGTAAAGTTGCTCAGATTACTCAGGATGAACTCCGTATAGCTTTAGACTCCCACTGTATAGTTGCCATAACAAATTTCAAAGGTGATATTACTTATGTTAATGATAAGTTTTGTGTTTTATCAAAGTATACAAGAGAAGAGTTACTCGGTAAAAACCATCGCATAATTTGCTCCGGCTATCACCCAAAATCTTTTTTTAATAACCTTTGGAATACAATATTACAAGGCAGTATTTGGAAAGGGGAAATAAAAAATAAAGCAAAAGATGGTTCATTTTACTGGGTGCAAACTACCATAGTTCCCTTTTTAGACGCCCATGGAACACCGCGCCAATTTGTAGCAATTCGAACTGATATAACTGAGCGTAAACGAGTAGAATATGAACTGGGGTCAGCAAAGGAGTCTGCAGAGGCTGCAAACTCTGCAAAATCTGAGTTTCTAGCAAATATGAGTCACGAGATTCGAACACCAATGAATGCAATTATCGGATTAAGTAGTTTAACCCTGGAATCTGACCTTAATGAGCTACAGCGTGATTCGTTGAAAAAAATATATTACTCTTCAAAAATGCTATTGGGAATAATCAATGATATATTGGACTATTCAAAAATTGAGGCGGGGAAACTTGAACTTGATATTCATGAATTCTCTCTTGATGACATCTTAAATCAGGTGAGAGTTCTATTTGGTACAGCTGTTGATGAAAAAGGCTTGGAGCTGTATTTTAAGGTGGCAGCAGAAATACCTCCATTGTTGATGGGCGACTCTTTAAGGCTGGGTCAGGTATTTATTAACCTTGTTGGTAATGCTATAAAGTTTACAGAAAAGGGTTGGGTAGAGGTAGACATTATTTATTTAAATGGAAATGATAATGAAGTTCAGATTCGTTTTGAAGTTAATGATAGTGGTATTGGCTTAGCCTTAGATGAGCAGCAAAAATTATTCAAAGCCTTTGCGCAAGCCGATGCGTCGACAACGAGAAAA
This sequence comes from Fibrobacterales bacterium, assembly GCA_051532055.1. Taxonomy (GTDB): domain Bacteria; phylum Fibrobacterota; class Fibrobacteria; order Fibrobacterales; family JAOPTW01; genus JAOPTW01. Next base: position 4,741 of record JAOPTX010000044.1, read on the forward strand.
TTTGGAGGTACTGGCCTTGGCTTGGTAATAAGTAGTAAGTTAGTTCAAGCTATGGGGGGAGAGCTTGCAGTAAAATCTGAGCAGGGTAAAGGAAGTACATTTTACTTTGATGTTACCTTATTAGTCTCTAAAGGTAAGAAGATTGTAAATAAACGGTCTGAATTAAGTAATCAACAATTAAACGTATTAGTTGTTGATGATCAGGAAATATCTCGTAGAGTAATAATAAAAATATTGAATAGTTGGAATGTTGACGTTTCAGAAGCAAACAATGGTGCTGATGCCATAACTGCGGTTGTTGAAGCAGAAAAAATAAATAATCCATTTGATATTATTCTCATGGATTGGAATATGCCGGGGGAGCTAAATGGTGTACAGACGATTGATAAAATTAGCCAATTAAGAGCATCGAAAACATTGACTAATACACAGACGCCGGTACTCATTGTGAGTGGGTATCAACGAAAAGATATTCCAAGTGGAATAGCTCCAATTAATGGTTTTTTACAAAAGCCGATAACAAAAGCACTTTTGTATGATTCAATGGTAGAGGCAATGGGTACTCATCAAAGTGGCGGATTTACTTCTCAGGAAGTTGTGATACCTTTTCTGAAAGGTTCATCCGTTCTGTTAGTAGAAGATAATGAATTGAATCAGGAGGTAGCTCGGCGCTGGATTGGCAAGACAGAAGTCTCACTATCTATTGCTAATAATGGATTGGAAGCTGTTGATTTAGTAGAAAATCATGAATTTGATTTAGTATTAATGGATCTACAAATGCCGGTTATGGATGGGTTTGAAGCAACAAGAGTTATTCGCAAATGGTTTCCGGATATGCCAATTGTGGCTCTGTCTGCTGCTGTATTGGAGGCAGATAGGGTAAAGTCAAGGCAAGCAGGGATGAATGGGCATTTGGGGAAGCCTATAGATGAGCAGGAACTTTACAAAGTTATGGCACGATGGTTAAAAAAAAGCAGGCAGCCTGAAAGTAGCAAATCAGTTAAAAATACTGAGGTTGTAACAGAACTCCCTGATGAATTGAATGGGTTTGATGTTTCAAGAGGCCTCAGTTCTGCAGATAATGATCCTCTGTTTTATAATAAACTATTACATGCTTTTAAAAAACAATTAAAAAATGAATTTCTAGATGTTGTAGCTATGATTCAGAACAATGATAGTAAGGTTAAAGATTTAGTTCATACCTTCAAGGGCATTGCTGGGACAGTTGGCGCTACTGACATCGAACAACTATTAATTTCCATTGATGGCGCTTATAAGACAGATGATGAAATACCAAAAGAGGTAATTACACAGCTAGATTCGGAAATCAAGAGAATCAAAAAATCTTTAGAAACACTGAGTATTCATAATCATGATGATATGACACTCTCAAATGATCAAGGTAATAACCTGATACTAAATTTGCTTACAACATTACAGAATAGTGAATTAGTAGACGATAAAGATTTGGCCCATGTTGCCAAATTTATTACAAGTATTTTAGGAGAGGGGGCCTTTGATGAACTCAAAGAGCTTATTGAGGCATATGAACACGAAAAAGCTTTTATAGTGCTGACTGCAATAAGTGAACGTATAGGGGGTACAGTATCATGAATGAGACAGAATACGAGTATCAGCCTACTATTTTAATTGTGGACGACCAACCGGTAAATATTCAAGTATTATCAAACCTGTTAAAAGGGACCTACCGTATTATTATAGCTAATAACGGCGTTAAAGCATTAGAGTTGGCTGGAGGGACCTTATCGCCAACACTTATTTTACTTGATATCACTATGCCGGATATGGATGGGTATGAAGTGTGTCGTCATTTGAAGAGTGATAAAAAAACAGAGGGGATTCCGGTGATATTTGTTACTGGCCGGAGCTCTGCTGAAGATGAAGAAGAGGGGTTTAGTATTGGGGCTTCTGATTATATTAGTAAGCCTTTTCGACCCATGGTAGTTCGAGCACGGGTTCGAACACAGGTTGATCTTAAAATTCGAACAGATGCATTGGAAAAACTGGCATTGTACGATGGGCTTACCAATATTCACAATAGGCACTCGTTTGAAGATCATTACAAAAAATTATGGAATGCATGTAAAAGAAACAAGAGTTTTATTAATGTTATGATGATAGATATTGATTATTTTAAAGCATATAATGATAATTATGGTCATGGATCTGGTGATAATTGCTTAAGAATTGTTGCTAAGGCTTTAAAACAGTCCTTGAAGCGTCCATTGGATTTTATTGCTCGTTACGGAGGAGAGGAATTTGTTGTGGTTACACCTGATACCAATTCAGGGGGAGCTGCACGCGTTGCAGAACATTTGTTGCAAGGTGTCCGTGGTTGTGGGTTAATACATGAATACTCTTCGGCCTCTTCCGTAGTTTCAATATCAATTGGATACGTGACGATACAATTACCTAATGCAACCATTGACCATATCGATCTTTTAAAAAAAGCAGACGAGGCGTTATACACTGCTAAAAAATCAGGAAGAGACTGCGCTCATTATCATGACTTAAATACCCAAATGTTATAAATGTATTAGTGGGGTTTGAAGCGTGTTCGATAATGCCTTTTCACTGGTTTAATGAATATTTACGAGGTATACGTTAGGCAAGATCTCTAGTTTCCAGTCTTAAAAGGTTTCTTTAAGAGCCTATAATAATACCCCCACAAGAAATTAAACGACACAAATGTTCCCAGAAACCCCCAGATGATAGGGGGTTGATTCCCAGAAAATATGGTAAGGACAATACCAAGAATAGCAGCACTCGACCAGATGAGTTTCATACTGAGCAGTGATATAAATGTCTCTTTTGTGTCATCTCTACTTAAGAGAGATTGACCACCAATACCAATGAGTGCAGCCCCCGTAAGACGAACAGTGAGTTCGTTAATTTCTGACCATCCAAAGATCTGCATGGTAAAAACAGGAGCAAACATCAGGGGTAGTGCAAATATAAAATCTGCAATGAAATGAACAAGAAACCAGCGTTTGAGACTTTGAGGTACTTCTGAAGTTGTCATAGTTTCTCCCTAATAAGAGTGGTGCAATCGATTTTACTACAATATGCATTATTAAATCTATGAGTTAGTCTTTAAACTGGCCTGAACCTTACAGGAAATAAAAAAGGTTGTAGCATAACTACAACCTATTGAAAATTGAATAATTGAATGAAATCTATTTATTTTCTTCTCTCTGTAAGAAGGAAGAAAGGTCGAGTTCGTGAAGGGTGTTTTGGTCTTTATACATCTGGATTTTCAATACAAAAAATGTGGAGTAGAGGCTCTGAGATAAGTGGTGACTATCTACTTGGGATAAGGTGCCGTCGAGAGTGCGTTTTTCTATGTGCTGTTTAATCTCATGTGCAAGGCTCTCTAGTGCTATAGGGTCGTTTAATTGACCTACTGATTGAGTGATGCAGTACTCTTTTTCAAAGGATTCAGTAGGTCGAAGAGAATCGAAAATAAACTGAAACCAGTTGAGGTATGGGTACTTGTTTTTAGGGGTTACTTCTTCGAATTCAAATAGTTTTGGTAATATCTCTTGAGCAACCTCTTGAATGTTACTTGGTAATTTAAGCGCATTAAATATAACGCTGCAAAATTGTTGAACTGCTGGTGTTGGATCGATCATAATATGTCTGCTTTGTGCTCACTATGGTGTGGGTGTAACTTGCCTCTTTCGGTCTTAATTTAAGCGAAATACTCTATAAACAAAGTTAAATAACAGTTTACTTAACTCTTTCGGGCTCTTTTACCTAGTTGCGAGATTATAAGTTTTGGGGTGACAAAAATTGACAATGCAGTTGATCTATCTTTTGTTTAAACTACAGGAGGTACAAATGTGTACTCAATTTGAAATGATGTGTGATACGTGTGGATTAGAATCAACAGTAGCAGGTGGGGAATTTTTAGGCAATTCGGGTAAAAAATTTATCACAATGTACTGTCATGAGTGTAATACCCTTGAGGATATTTATGTAGGTGAGGTATGGGATGAACCACTTATTTTAAAAGAGAAGCGTGCTAATGGAGGTTCGCTTATTGATAAATGTCCTTGTTGTCATGGAGATTCTTTAACGCTTTGGACAGAAGGAGAGGCATGTCCTTGTTGTGGTGGAGATATTGAACTCACGGGTAGAGTTTACGAATATACTGCTTAAAGCTCTTGAATTAAAACGAAGGGGCTAATGATAAGGGTGTTAAATGTTGCTCCGGCAGTATCCCACTGAGCTATTTGAGATTCAAGGGGTTTGCCTAAGTTTCCTGCAGTTATTTCTTGAGAAATAGCTTCTGAATTGTCCTCAGCAATGTGAGTGCCGATTGAGATAAAGTCGAGAGCTTTTGATGCAAGTATTACTGCATCGCGTTCAAAATGAGGACGAATGTGTTCCCATGAGACAGGGGCACATTCACGGGCTAATTTCTCAGCGGTAGTCTCATCTGGTTCTGGAGTAACAGGGTCTTGCATTTTTATTTTACTCCAGTATATTACGCTTTAGCTACAAATTTTGAGGTTTCTGGGTCGACTTTAATAGAATCTCCCTGACCTACAGACTCAGGGACTTGAATATCAATGCCATTAGAGAGTTTTGCCGGTTTATTACGGCTACTTGCAAATGCACCTTTTTCTACAGGAGCAGTCTCTTCTACCGACAGAGTAATAAATTCAGGTAATTCGAGTCCAACCATGTTTTCGTCGACAATAAGAGAGTACATGCCATCGAGGTCTTCATGAACCCACTTTAATTGGTCTGCGATTTCCAGTGAGCCAATAAAGTACTGCTCATAGTTTTCTACATCCATAAAGGTGACCATGTCGGCGTCCGTGAAGGAGTATTGGACTTTTCTGCGAATAAGGTCGACATCTTCAATAAAATCACCACCTTTATAGCCTTCCTCGACTTTGAGCCCTGTTTTGAGATTGGTATAGCGGACTTTATAGAGGGTGACAGCTCCTCGAGAAGAGGGGCTCTGGACATCAATGTTAACAACTTTTAACAATTGGCCCTTGATGGTAACAATATTGCCCCTTTTTAATACATTCGCGTTTGGCATTGATATTTTCCTGTTGGTTGCTTATTCTTTAGGCACATATGGAACGGAGGAGTCCTTTCGCATTAGTGCTCACTAATGATAATAAAGTTTTACATAAAATTGTATCGAGGTTAAGTACATTTACGTTTCTACATGATTATGGTTGCTTAGATTTAGAAATTTTATTGTATGAGGTTATGCGTGGCGCATTTAGACTATGAAGAAGACTTTAAAAATATACTCCTAGATAAGGATTTGGTCTCTAAAGATCTTATTGGAGAGTACGTTAAATGGGTGAAAGAGTATCATTCTTTTTTAAATGAAAAGTCTGACGAAGAGAGCACAGTCTCTACATATAAAAAATATCTGATGGGGATTTCAGGTGTTGAAATATGGCAGGTTGAACAAGCCATAGAAGCAGTGAGCCTCTATTATAATACGCTTCCTCAAGTTGCGATAGTTCCGACTATCTCTAATTGGCGCGAAGCTATGGAGGCTGTACATAATGACCCTAACTTTAATATGTATAGTTCTGTCACACAAAAAACTTATATAACGTGGTTAAATAAAGTTAAAGATTTTTATATGTCTACAGTGCCTTCTGAGCTCACTGTGACTGACCTTCAGGAGTTTATTCAATATACAAATGATAACTCCTCTCTAAATGTTGCATCTCGAAATCATGTTATTGCAGCGCTTCTTTATTTTATGCGTTGTATTCTAAAAAAAGATTCTACTGACTTGTTGGGGATGATTGAGCATGTTGCACAAAGCAAACGTCCGGTCGTAATTGAAGATGAGCATATCGAAAAAATATATGAGAACTTGACTGATCACTACTATTACATATCGCTTATTATGTCTGAATGTGGTTTGCGTTTAGATGAGGCAGTGAGCCTTCGCGTAAGAGATGTCGACCTTGATCAAAATTATATTGTGGTACGTTCAAGTAAGAGTGTTACTGATCGCTATGTGTTTCTCTCTGATCGTGCAAAGATGGTTATGAATAAGTACCTTTTAGAGTTAAAGGAAGAGTATAACGCTATGCCAAATCAAAGACGCATAGAAGTAGTTATGCCTGTTGATCTCATAAATTCTGATGCATATCCTCCAACATCATGGGAGCTGCAGTGGTTGTTTCCTGCAAAAAGTCTTATTGTTGATGAGTGTGATGGTAAAGTTAAACGCAATCATATTCATAAAAGCTCTGTACAGCGCTCAATTAAGCTTGCAGTCAAAGAACTTGGTTTTGAGAAGTCAATTACTCCTCACACTTTTAGACATTGCTTTGCCGTTCGTATGCTCAAAAAAGGGTATGATCTTGAGGTGGTTCAGAAAATGCTCGGTCAGAATAATATCAACAGCACATTAGTCTACACTCTTTTTTATCCCTAGTTTTTTATACATAATTTGACTGATGCTGCGTTAAATGAGGTTCGACGTACTAAAGTACGCCTTTACCTCATTTGCCTTGTCTCAGCCTAAATTATGAATAAAAAATATTTCGTTCCGCACTCTTTCAGAGTGCCATTACTTTTTTTAAATCCGTTTATTTACTTGATACTTCTTTGAAGGACCTTTGTAACTCAAAGTATTAGAAGCCTATGAATCTTGTGGCGATGGTGCGAACCTCTTTGTCGTTCAGTACGTGAAATGTTCTGAGTTGATTGAGGGTTTCGGTACTGAATTTTGCGAAGGGCATCCAGATGAGGTTCTTTTTATATTTTCTGGCAATTTTATTGAGAGCTGGAGTTGGCTTCCTCGCAGAGACGTATGCTATATTTTTATCGGCAGCATTCACACAGGCACCATGAAGTAACTGCTCAGCTAGGGTGTTTCCTTCTAATCCAAATGGGTTGTTAACGGGCCTTGGCGGGAAGAGCAGGGATAATCCGCCGTATTGAGCCCGAGCGACCCCAGGGCCAATAAGGTCATTCATGGGGTCTGTTCCAAAAAAGGTGAGGGTTGACTCTTCCGCATGCTCTGCAAACCAAACGGTTTGATGGGGGTAGTTTATGTCATTGGCATCATCAAAAATAATGACAACAGTATCAATGTGTGATCGTCCTGGTGGAATCTCTTTGACATAGATCTTTTTAGTATGCCAATTTCTTAAGGTCTCTCTGATATCGATGCCATCTTTTACAGAAGTTAAGAACTCTTCAGATTTGATATTAAGAGCGCTGAGCTGCTTAAGGGCAGAACGGCGTATATGAGAATTGAAATTTTCAATACGAGTGTCTTCAGGGAGGTGTGAGCACATAGAGTATGGATTCCACGTATACCGGTACTCTTTCTTTTGTTCTTGTGCAGGGTCCTGTTTTAATTTTAACGTTTTCCATTCTAAATTGAGATCAGCAAAAAGGTTCTCTGCTTCTTCACTTTCTCCAAAAGGTTCTTTAATTTGTCCTAAACCAACACCAAGAGTTTGATCATCTTCGGGGTTGATAAATGGGTAGTGTTTGGCGGCTTTGAGTACATTAAGGGCAAAGCGGTCATCGAACACTCCTTTGGCAGCATCAATAATATCTATAAGTCCAGGGGAGAGTCTCTTATTGAGATAGGTCAGGTTGCGAATATAGGTGAGTGCTGTTTGAATTCGATGAGGAGATACCCGAGTCCCTTGTACGGAATCTCTCACAAATTGTTCACGAGTATCAATGAAAAGTCGTTTAATAAGTTCTGGAAGGTCGGGGCGTTCTGCAAAAATATCATGACGACTCATTTCATGAAGCCCAGTGTAAAAAGGGAGTTCTCCAAGGCAGAAATAGAGGTGGTTAGGATTAATAGGGAATCGAGTTATAGTACAGAGTGGCGCACTATTTTTTAAATCAGAAAAGGCATTGGCATAGATGAGCTTTTCTAATCCCAAAATGTGATTCATGCCACAGACAACCAAAATATTAGAATATTTTTTTTCCAAGTTCAGGAGGTTTTGGGCCATCATTCGTTCACGGGTAAGCTTCGAACGAGAAGGAACTTTTGGAGTAGCTTTTTGGAGAACCTTTTTACAGAGAGTATAATAATCGTCAAAACCAATCTTAGTTATTGCATAGGGGTCAGGGAGATATGGTGTTTCGGTTAGCTCTGGTGGGTCGTTGTGATCAATGCAATGTATTGGTATGTTGTTCTGCATTCCCTGACGGGCGGCTTCTATTATAGAGTCACATGGGTCTATGGGGATAAAACAACTGTAGTTGTCGTATTTCATTACCACTGCCTGAATGATAGGAAGGGCTTCAATTGCAGCGTGTACTTCATCCCATACTATTGGAGGGAGTTCAATAGCAATACAGTCAAACGACTGATTGAGGAGTTCATCTCTCAAGTAGTTTGAAAAAGCAACTTTACCGTGGACCACAGGTAGTGCTGTTATTGATGGGGTAAGGCTAATCATGGTCAGGGTTTAGATCTTGATCATCATCTCCAAAAAAGAATTCACCCATGTCCATTTCAGGGATATTAGGATAAATGAGTCTCCGTTTATTGGCAAGGTCCTCAAGGTTCAAGGCTTCTTTACCCAGTATTTGAGTTATTGCTTGTTCAAAAATGTCTTGTAATGATCGGTCGGAATTATGACTCAATTTTAATGTGTAACGAATAGAGTTTATACCATCACGGATAGAATAAGGAAGGTCGAGATTATGGGCCTGTTGAAGAAAATTGACGCAGAGTTCTAATATGTCCTCTTTAGCGTCAGGGATGTTGTATTTTAAAATTTGTAATTCATCTTCACGCCCTGGAAAAGGTATCTCAATAGCAGGCTGAAGTCGTGACATAATATAGTCGGGGATTTCGAATGTAGATGAATCATCATTCATTGTAACAACACAACGAAATTCAGGGTGTGCATTAATAGTAATGCCGGCAATAATTGATTCAGCTGACCGTCGGTGATCAAGAAGCCCCGCAAGAGAAGCCCATGACTTTTCAGACATGCGATTGCCTTCATCGAGTATGGCAACACCACCAGAAATTGCAGCACTCAGTAAAGGTGATGCATGATATGAAATCGATCCTTCTTCGCCCAGCACCGGCGTAATTATAAGATCTTCAGGGCGGGTATCTGCAGAACACTGCATGAGGAATATGTCTTGATTAAATGCAGTGCCAGCAGCCATTGCAAGTGTTGTTTTACCTAACCCCGGGGGGCCTATAAGACGAGGGGTAAGTGGTAAGTCGCTCTCAGATATTTTTAACCAACAGGCAGTGAGTTGATTGAGCGGTTCTTTTTGAGCTATCCATTCGGGTTTCACATCAAGTGGAGGTGAAAGGCGGATAGTTGTTCCCTGAATAGATACGGTATCATGCATAGTGAATTCTTTTTAGAAAAAATATAGCATAAATGATCAGGGATAGTGGAGGGGCTTTGTTGAGAGTTCAATCGTAATTTTATTAAAATGCAAAACTGGATAATTTCACTTAATTTTGTTGAAAATGGTGGTATAATCAATACTATTGACCTACCTTTGTGCTGCAGACTGAACAGGGGGCCGCATATGCCACAAAATCAGCAAGAAAATTTTGAACGTCTCTATGCTACACTTCAGGATATTCTCAGTTCTGAGGAGTATGAAACGCATTTGCCGGAATGGATCGACACCATTCAACCGGCAGACTTAGCTGCAGTTCTCAATGACTGCTCTTTTGAAGATCAGATTACACTCTATAGTTCCTTAAATTCTAGTGAAGATAAAATGGAACTCATTTCGTTTCTAGAAGGCGAAACTCTTAAAAACGTACTTTCTGTAATACATACTGATGAATTAGTTGCCTACATTCACGATATGGCACCGGATGAAGCCGTCGACACCCTTGAAGAGCTCGAGAGTGATAAAGTAGATCAGGTTCTTAATAAATTAGAAACTGAAAAAGCTATTGAGATTCGTACGCTTCGAAAATATCGTGAAGGCTCTGCTGGTAGTTTAATGACTACCGATTTCCTGGAAGTAAAATCTCATGCTCGAGTAAGTGATGTACTCTCTATTTTAAGAGATAGTGACTCAGACCTTGAGACTATTGATATGGGATTTGTATTAACTGAAGGTGGTAAAATACTCGGAATGTTCGATGTGAAAGACCTACTGGTACTTCCTGAAAAATCATTTTTACTAAAACATATCGATGAAGATGTTATTACGATTAGTGATACGAGCCCCACTGAAGAGGTGTATCAGATGATGACTCACCACAGTCTTTCGGTACTCCCCGTTACTGATAATGGTGGCAAAATGGTTGGGATTATTACGGCAGATGATGTACTTGATGAAGTGCGCACTATTGTAGATGAAGACTTTTACCACATGGTAGGTACCACAGGGGACCCATCAGGTAGAGGAGTTTTTGGGCGGGTCGTACATCGTGTACCTTGGCTTGCGAGTACCTTAATTGGTGGAAGTATTGCAGCAGTTATTATGAATCTCTTTGGAGTGAATAAAATAGTGACATCATTTGTCCCTTTTGTAATGGCAATCGCAGGTAATGTTGGTGTGCAAAGTGCGACCATTATTGTGAGAGAACTCGTTAATCAAGAATTTAGTTCTCATCACTTACAAGAGAGTATCAAAAAAGAAATACTTACCGGATGGGTGAATGCCGCAATTTTTGGGTTGCTTGCATTCGTCCTTTTGTTCGTGGTATCCCAATTTTCAGATGTCAGTACATTGTCATTAGCTCTTGGAGTGGGGATTGGAGTATTTGGCGCTATGAGCTTTGCTGCAGTAATGGGTGGAATTGCACCACTGATGTTTACTTATTTTAAAATAGATCCGGCAATAAGTTCGGGGCCTATAATTATGGTGACAACTGATATCGTGGGATTAACAATTTATTTAAGTGTGGTGAGTGCTATCTTTTCTCTATTGGGGACCCCAATAGTAGGTTAATTCTTAATCGCTGGTTCATAAAAAATACCAGAAATTATGCCTTTTTCGCCATGTGAAATTTTGAATTTGTCAGTGATATTATTTATGGTTTCTGATGCTCCAATAAGGAGTACACCATTGGGTGTGAGAAGGTCATACATTTTATTGTAGATAGCAACCTTTGTTTCCGCATTAAAATAGATGAGGACATTGCGGCAAAATACAATTTGAAAATGGCCGAGAATTCTAAATTGATCTATAAGATTGATACGCTTGAAGCTGACCATACGTTTAATTTGATCAACGAGTTCCCAATTATTTTCATCATGCACTTTGAAATATTTTTCGAGGAGGTTTTGTGGAAGGCCTCGTGATATACTGATTTTGTTATAAATACCTGTCTCAGCGTGTTTTAATATTTCTTCAGAAATATCACTTGCTACTATTTCAACTTTGCCCCTGAGTTGAGGGTAGGTTTTTTCCATTTCAGTAATGATCATTGCAATGGAGTAAGGTTCTTGACCGCTCGAAGATGCTGCGCACCAGATTCTGATTTTTGGAATTTTGCCTGCTTTAAGCATATCTACGAATCGAGGAATGAGAATTGATTCAAGAAGCTCAAATGGTTTTTTATCTCTGAACCACAATGTTTCATTTGTTGTTATGGCATCGATAACTTCATTAATAAGGTTGGGACCAGCAATTGCTAGTTTATTGTAGAATTCAATAAAACTCATGCATTTGTGTTGAAATGCAATTTTGGATAGCCGTTGTTCTATAAGATATTGTTTGGTTGGCTCTATGAAGATTCCTGTTTTTGTATGAATAAATGTTTGAAACAGGGTAAACTCATTGGGATTTAGTTTAAGAGTAAACATTATGTCAGTAACTCCCGTAGTTTTGGGGCGATCTGGTCAATATCAATGGAGATATCGCTCAAACCTGCATCATCAACTGCTTTGGGCATGCCATAGACGACACAGCTGTTAGCCGATTGAGTGATACAGTACGCTTTATTACTTTTAAGGAGTGAGACTCCACCGCATCCATCCGAGCCCATACCAGTCAATATCATAGATAGAATTGGTTCATTGAGGTAGGATTTTGAGATTGAACGAAAAGTGTAATCAACTGCAGGTTTACAACTGTTTTCAGGGGGGGCATCAGAGATAACGATTTTACTACTTAATCCATCTTTTTGGATAGCCATTTGTTTGCCCCCAGGGGCGATATACACCGATCCTGGTTTTAAAATATCGCCGTGGGATGCTTCGGTAACCGATAACTCAGATTTTTTATCGAGAGATTCGGCGAGGGATTTAGTAAAGTTGGCAGGCATATGCTGGATAATGAGAATGGGGATCTTAATGTTTTTTGGGAGGAGTGGTATGATCTTGCCCAGTGCTTGAGGACCACCAGTTGAGACTCCAATAGCGAGTAAAGTATACGCTGAACGCGCAGGAATTGAACTTGTTGGTTTAGAATAGGTTGGTCGAGAAGTAGGCGTCGCTATAGCTTGCTTTGCAGATACTACTGGAGACTCATTTTTAAAAGTTATAGAAGGATGTAATGTTTTAAATAGAGTGTGTACCTGTTTTTCTAAAACTTTTTTATTTGAATCGTGAGAGCCATCGGTTGGTTTTTGTATAAAATCTACTGCACCATTATTCAGCGCCTCAATAGTGAGGGATGCTTGTGAATAATTTTCACTACTCATGAGGATCACTTGGATCTTGGGGTTATTCTCTTTTATTTTTTTTTGAAGCTCAAAGCCATTCATCCCAGGCATGTTGATGTCAGAAAAAACAAGTGCATATTGAGATGTCTCTATTTTCTTCAATGCTATATCTGCATTGGGAGCGGTATGAATAGTAGTACACTCTGCTATTTGAGTGATAATATCCGAGAGGCTCTTGCGATAAATTACACTATCATCGACTATAAGTACAGGGTAGGTTTCCGCCATAATCAATCATTCAAAACAGAGTTAGGATTCAATAATAGAAGTAACTGTGACTCGGATTGATAGACTCCTGATAAAAATTTAGATTCAATGGTGAAGTTTGCAGGTGGATTGGTAATTTCACTATCATCAATGGATATAATGTCCCCAATCTCATTAACCATAAGCCCTACAAGGTCATCGCACTTGTAGGCCATGTTATTAAGAAGGTCATTGATGGCTGCAAATTCTCTACCTGTTTTTAATATAATACATCGGGAGGACTCGTTGTAAATTTCTGTTGTTGTACCAATTCGTTTTCCAAGATCGAGTATCGTGATGATTTCACCCCTCAAGTTCATGAGGCCGAGGATGAAATCATCGGTAAGGTCGACTTTAGTAAGTTCAGTATTTCTGTTGATCTCTCTGATAAGTAAAATATTCAAACCAAAAAGATATTTACCAACCCTAAATGTTGTATATTGTTGCGCTGCCATGATTATCCTTTTCCACTTACGAGTTCTTCGAGACGTTGTCTCTGGCGCTCTTTATCAAGTTTAATTTCATATGCATCAATACCGACCTCTTTACCTTTATCAATGTATGATTGGTTAGCCATCGATGTGAGTGCCATTATGGGGAGGTCTTTACAGTTAGAGCTGGTTCTGATTTTCTGTGTGAGTTGAAATCCATCCATACGGGGCATTTGAATATCAGTTACCAGAACATCAAATATTTCTCCTTTGGCAAGGTGTTCCCATGCTTCTTGGCCATCATTAGCAACGGTGAGAATTGCACCATGAGATCTTAAAAAGTTGCCAACGACTTGTCTAAAAAAGTCGGTGTCTTCTGCAAAGAGTATTTTTTTACCTTCGAGAGTTTCAGTTTTCTGTACATCTTTCTCATAATGCTCAGGCGATATTTTTTCAAAGAGTGCATAGATATCGATAATGAGAGTCATGGTATCTTTGATTTTTGCACTTCCTAAAATACCAGGAGAGCTTATATTATCCTTTTCAAGTGATACATGGGTACGCAAGGTATCATCCAAGTTAGAACAGATAATTCCAAGTGGGTGTTTTACTAATTTTGGAATAATAACATAACATTCATTACTTTCAGGAATGACCAGAGGAGAGACGGGAAGGTGATTGTCAAGTCGAATAGTTTTTAGAGATTTATCATTGAAATAGATAAACTCATCTTCACCAACTTTCTCAATTTGGTCAATAGATATTTTCTCGACACGGGCAACAAGGTCGAGGTTCATTGCATAACGCTCTTTTCCGCCTGTATTAAAGAGAAGGAGCTCCTGTTTCTCAATCATACTTTTTGCTTCGGTCTCTTCTTTGAGTCGGTTAGATTCAATGTCGATATCCGAGAAACTCATCTGAGACATCTCTGATAGTCCACCAGTATCAACAATCATCGCAACTGATCCATTGCCAAGTATTGCAGATCCTGAGTAACATTTCACTTTTTTCACATATTTTGAGAGAGGCTTTATAACGATCTCTTCATTGTCGTGAACCTCGTCAACAATGAGGCCATATCGATGTTCACCCACTTTGAGGACCAGAATATTAATCGCATTTCTTACACTTTTTCTGCGATCTTTCTCTTGAGTACGACGCTCATTTTCCATTTTAGCTTGTTCTTCGGCGTCTATTGCCTCAGCCTCTTTAGCACTAAGGTTTTTTAAGTTTACGTCATGTCTTCTGTCCGAGAGCCTGTTTCGACGGTCTTCATGGGGTTCGCCGTCAGGTCCAGGGAAGATTGATTCTGTTTTGAGTGCATCCGAGAGGCGAACAAGAGGAAGTAAATTGCCTCTTAAAAAGAGTACTTCTGCGTTGTTAACATTCTTGATTTTCTCAGTGATTTCCGATGATCGGATGCGTACAAGTTCTTCAAGGGCAATTTGTGGGATTGCAAATCTTCGTGCTGAAGCAGATACGATCAGTGCTGGTATAATTGCTAGGGTTAGAGGGAGACGCATATATATTTGCGTCCCTTTGCCTTCTTGTGATTCTACTTGAATGGAACCACCAAGAGCTTCAATGTTGGTTTTTACCACATCCATTCCTACGCCACGTCCTGAAACGGCACTAATTTCAGCTGCGGTTGAAAAGCCTGGAGCAAAGATAAGTTGATTCACTTCTTGTTCAGTCAAGGATTCCGCTTCATCAACGGTAATAATATTTTTTTCAAGTGCTTTCTGAAGTACTTTACCTTGGTCGATACCGCCGCCATCATCAAGGATAGAGATATTGACTTTCCCCCCTTCGTGGTAGGCATTTAGATGGATAGTGCCTTCTCTTTCTTTGCCAGCAGCCTCACGTGATTCGGGGGCCTCGATACCGTGATCGACAGAATTTCTCACAAGATGTACCAGTGGGTCTGAAAGTTTTTCAATAATTGATTTATCTAGTTCAACGTCTTGACCATTGAGTTGAATAGCAATCTCTTTGCTCAGTTGTTTTGAGAGATCACGAACAATACGAGGGAATTTATTAAAAAGTCCCCCAACGGTTTGCATACGGGTATTCATGATCTGTTCTTGTAGGTTGGTCGTTACACGATCGAGATTTTGAGTAATGCCCGCAATACCTGGTGAGTCCGAGATGGGGCTACTTGTTACTCCCATCATCAGTTGTTTAAGGTTTTCTATCCGGGTGGCAAGTTTGTTGAGGTCGAGATTACCCGTTGATGATTTGCACTGTTCGGTGAGTTTATCTACTTCATTAAATATGGATGTGAAGTCTAAAATTTCACTGGTCTTTTTACTTAATATCTGTAATAGTTGATTACGGTTCAGAACCAATTCCCCGGCATGATTCATAAGATGATTTAGTAAGCTTACTTTAACGCGGAGAGAATCTTTATCACCGGTGCCAGGGCTTGCCACTGCTTTTTCCGGGGGAGGCGTTGCTTCCGCTGGCTTGACTGCAGGTGGAGGGGGAGTGGGGGCTGGAGGGGTTGTCCCTGCAACGGTTGCCTCTGCTTCAGATGCTTCAGCAGCCGGCGCTGCTTCTTCTACTTTAGGAGCTTCAGGTGTTGGAGCGGCAGGAGCTGGAGTAGTGCCATCAATAAATGGTTGAAGCAATGCTACTTCTACATCGACATTAAGATTGTCAGACCCTTCAATATTATCTAATAGTTCTCGAAGTTTATCCATACAAGTGAGTGTAACATCTATTAACTCTTTCGAGAGTTCTATTTTGTCACTTCTTAATTTATCAAAAACATTTTCCATGGAGTGGGTAAGTTTTGTAATTATCACCTTTCCAAAGAATCCGAACCCGCCTTTAATACTATGTACTGCCCGAAAAATATCATTAATTTCATCGGGTGAACAGGAGAGGCTCTGCTCCATATTGAGCAAAATCGGTTCAATGTTATTCATGTGCTCGGTTGACTCGAGTACCAGTTCGTTGAGAAGCTCTAAATCTTCATCTGACATATCACAAAACTCGCAAATTCTATTTCATCATCATATTGTATTGTTAATGAAATGGTAAGTCAAGGTAATTGTCAGAGAAAAATATCAAATCAATATTGGAAAAAGGCTTATTTAATCTTTAAAGGGCTTTCTTATTTACAAAAAGGTCATTAAGCTCATTTGAATTGACAATTTCGATATATCATGAACGGCTTCTGGGGTGAAACTGTCCATGTACTTCTTTGATGTAGTCATTGTTGAGGTGTGTGTATATTTGAGTTGTGGTGATATCTGAATGGCCAAGAAGTTCTTGAAGAACCCGTAGATCTATTCCTCCCTCGAGCATATGTGTAGCATAGGAGTGCCTGAGGGTGTGAGGTGAAATTTTTTTATCTAAGTGTGCAGAGTGTTTTTGAACTATTTTCCAAGCACCCATGCGTGAGAGAGGAGCGCCCCTCAGGTTGAGGAGAGCGATGTCGGTGTTAGGCTTTAAAGATGGTCGGAACTCTGTAATGTATTCCATTAGGGTATTCATGGGCCCTTGTCCGAGAGGAACAAGACGAGTCTTGTTACCTTTTCCTACAACTTGAAGCAACCCTTCCTCTTGGTCGATATGGGCTAGAGGTAAGGTAATGGCCTCTGAGATGCGAAGACCTCCACTATATAAAAGCTCAAATAAGACGAGGTCCCGTAGCGCACCCTTTTTGGTTTTATCAATTGTATCAAATATTGAGCTTATTTCGTCGTGTGTTAGGCAAACGGGAAGATACCGGGAAATCTTAGGGGAATCCAGGAGTGCAGTGGGGTTGTGGTCTATATATCCATGGCTATTGAGGAATGAGTAGAAATTACGTAAGCTCGATGCATGCCGGGCAATGGAGGTTGCTTCATATTCCCGTTCTGAAAGTTGCTGAATGTACTCCTCCAGAAGGCACTCAGGAATAGTGATGGTGCCTGTGCCTTGTGTGGCACAAAAACGGATAAAAGATTCGAGATCCAGTGTGTAGGACTCAAGTGATGCGGGTGAGAGGTTTTTCTCAAGTGCGATATATGCTTTATAGAGGTCGAGTGCCCTTATGAAATCCATTTTTTTACATTTATTCCGAAATCATTAATAGAAATGTAAAATGTTACTTCAAAATTTCCCTGTAATAGATCTCTTTCTTCTCATTTTTGGCTTTCTTGTGCTCATCAAAGGGGCTGACTATCTTATCGATGGGGCGAGTGATATCGCTGGACGGCTTGGGATTTCTGAAGTAGTTATTGGTATGACTATTATTGCCCTTGGCACTTCGGCACCTGAACTCGTAGTAAACCTTATTGCAAGTTTTAAGGGATCGTCTGATATAGCTCTTGGCAATGTACTGGGGAGTAATGTTGCCAATATATTTCTAGGACTTGGCGCAGCAGCAATAATTTTTCCTGTTGTTGTTGACCGGAAGATTGCCTCCGTAGAAATCCCCATGAGTGTTGGTGCGGTAGTACTCCTTATAGGGAGTGTATTGTTACTGAGTTCCCCTGCACAATATCAGATTACTCGTATAGCTGGTGGAATCCTCGTGGGGGCATTTGTAGCGTTTCTTATCTGGACATTCAAATGCCGCAATGAGACTGACGATCTAGAAGTGCACCATGGCAAATCTATGGTGCGTGCATCAGTCGGAGCTATTGTGGGGCTCGGCGGGTTGGCCTTAGGAGGGCACTGGATTGTCGAAGGCTCTGTTACTCTCGCATCCTATTTTAATATGAGTGAGGCTCTTATAGGGCTAACTATTGTGGCTATTGGGACATCCCTCCCCGAAGTTGCAACAACGGTTATGGCTGCGCGAAAGGGCAAGACCTCTATGGCCATAGGTAATATTGTTGGGTCTAATATATTTAACCTTCTTTGGGTGCTAGGTTGTAGCTCGCTTATACTGCCATTAAACCTCTCTCGGTGGAGTTTTCAAGATATGTACCTTGTTATTGGAGTAACAGGTATATTGATGATTTCACTCTTTTTGACAAAGAAACGCTTTGAAATCAGTAAATTATGGGGCTATCTATTTATTTTAGGGTACCTATTTTATACATTCTACCTCATATTCCGTGAGGGAATAATTTAACACTAAGGAAACTATGAAAATTGTATTGGCGGTATTGATTACCTGTTCTCTTTCATTTGCAGGTGTTGCAATGAAAGGCTTGAACGTTACAGGTTCTGATAAACAAGATATTGAGATTAAACTTTCTGACGCTGGGGTTAAAATTGACATTACCTCTAAGAAAACAGATCAGACTATCATTTTTAAAGCCGATAAATTTCTTTTTTGGATTATTAATAACCAGAAGAAATCATATGTTGAGTTTACTAAGCAAGATCTCGATAACATCAAACAGCAGTTGGCAATGTTACAAGCTCAGATGAAAAACATGCCAAAAGCACAGCGTGATATGATGGCTCAGATGATGGGGGGAGCGCTTCCTAGTGCTGACGCCAAAGTTGAGTTAAAGCTCAAGAAAAAAGGTGCAAAGTCTGGTGCGTGGTTATGTAACGAGTATAACGAAGTAACAAATGGCGCGATAACATCACTTCTTTGCCTTACTCCAATTAAAGCTCTTGGACTGACAATGGCGGATTTCTCTTCTCTTAAACAACTCTCTTCGTATATGGAAGATCTCGCGAAGCAGAACAAACAAGCTGAATTAGCTCAGTATTTTAGCGAAGATATTTTAAAAACAAAAGGATTTCCTGTGCGAGTAACCTCTAAAAAAGGTGAAAAGAGTGAAGTTACTTGGCAGAGTATTAAAAAAGAAGAAGTTGCGAAAAGCACATTTGCTCTTCCAGCTGGGCTTAAAAAAGAAGCTGGTCTCTAAATACACTCTTCCTTAATGCCAAATTGTGGAATATCAGGGTAATTTGAATAAAATTACCCTTTTCTATTCTCAAATCAGAAAATCTAAAATCTGAAACCTCATTCTTTTCTATATTTCACCCAAATTAACAAATAAGCGAAATGAGGCATTTTGGCCCGGTTTGTAATTGCACATTATTCCGAAAAGCAGGGAACAGTTCAAAAAGTTGTAGAACTTGAGAGCCAAGAAACTGCACTTCGCTTCTATTTTGAACAATATGCTCAAGAGTACTCCAATAATGAGGAAGGTTTCCTCTATTTCAAGGAAGACTTTTTTGATGAGTCTAAACCCATGGGCTCTATTACCGAGATTTAAAAAGGAACACGATGGCTACAAAATTAATGGATTCACTGAAAGATATTGTATCGCTCTGTAAAAGAAGAGGTTTTATCTTTGCCGGTTCTGAAATTTATGATGGACTTGCAAATACTTGGGACTATGGACCCTATGGTGTAGACCTTAAGAAAAACATTAAAGATCTGTGGTGGAAAAAATTTGTGACCACACGTCCTGATGTTGTAGGCTTAGATTCTTCAATTCTTCTCAACCCTAAAGTGTGGGAAGCGTCTGGTCACGTTGGTAACTTTTCGGATCCTCTTATGGATTGTAAAGAGTGTAAAGAACGTGTTCGCGGGGATCACCTTGTAGAAGCACACCTTGGTGAAGAAGCTGCTATTGGTAAAACTTTTGATGAAATATTTGCTTTAGTTACCGAAAATAAACTTCCCTGTCCAAGTTGTAAATCATGTGATTTCACAGAACCTCGTGCTTTTAACTTAATGTTTAAAACATCAATTGGTGTTGTTGAAGATAGCGCTCAAAGTGTATACCTCCGCCCTGAAACAGCACAAGGTATCTTCATTAATTTTAAAACCATTGCTGAAAACTGTCGTCAAAAAATTCCTTTTGGTGTTGGCCAAATTGGTAAAAGCTTCAGAAATGAAATTACTCCAGGGAATTTTATTTTTAGAACTCGTGAATTCGAACAGATGGAGATGGAGTACTTTTGCGAGCCAGGAACAGAGATCGAGTGGTATGACTTTTGGAAACAGTTCTGTATGGATTGGTTAGTGAAAGACCTCGGTATTACTGGAGATAAATTAAGACTTCGTGCTCATACGGATAAAGAGCTTTCTCATTACTCTAATGCGACCGCAGATATTGAGTATGACTTTCCATTTGGTTGGGGTGAGCTTTGGGGTATTGCATCGAGAACTGACTTTGATTTGAATGCACACATGGAGCATTCTCGAAAAGACTTACGTTATCATGATCAAATAGAAAATAAAAAATATATCCCCTATGTAGTTGAGCCTGCACTTGGTGTTGATCGCCTACTTCTTACTGTGCTTGTTGATGCATACGATGTTGAAAAGCTGGAAAATGGGGATGAGCGTGTGGTACTAAGATTTCATCCATCACTTGCTCCAGTAAAAGTTGCAGTGCTCCCTCTTTCTAAGAAAGAGCCGCTTCAGAGTAAAGCAAAAGGTATTTATCAAGATCTTTTGAAAAACTGGGGGGCTGAGTATGATGAGACACAATCAATTGGTAAACGGTATCGTAGACAAGATGAGTTGGGAACACCACTGTGTGTGACTGTTGACTTTGATACTATTGATGATGAAAGTGTTACTGTTCGTGATCGTGATACCATGACACAAGAACGTATTAAAATTTCTGATCTTCAATCTTACGTTTTTAATAAAATCAATGCCTAAAAAAATTGCAGTTCTTATTGGGGGGCCGTCATTAGAGTATGACGTCTCTCTCGTTTCGGGGAGTGAAGTTGTAAGAAATCTCAACCAGAGTAAATACTCTGTTCTTCCCATTTGGATTAATCGTGATGGCAAGTGGCATTGGCCATCTGGCCCGTTTTCAGCTGAGGAGTGTGAACATTTTTCAATTGATCATTTCTCAAGTCGCTTAGATTTGTGCACTGCAACCCCGCCATCGCTTAGCGAACTTCCCGTAATTGATTGTGCATTTTTGGCACTTCATGGTGCTTTTGGTGAAGATGGAAAAGTACAGAAGTTGATGGAAATTCTTGAAATTCCCTATACAGGTTCAGGGGTCACAGCATCGGCGCAGACATTGAATAAAATTTCTACTAAGAAAATCTATCAAGAAGCACTTATACCAACGCCTTCATGGGGTGTAATAGAGAAGTCACAATTTCGCCCATCAGATATAGGGGTGATTATTCAACAAATTCCTCTACCCCTAGTGATTAAAAATCCACTGGGTGGTTCTTCCATAGGTATTGGAATAGCTAAAAATGAAGCTGAGGCATTAGAAGTAATCGAACGCCTTTTTACTGATACTAATGAGCTTCTCGTTGAAGAGTTCATTTCAGGAAGAGAAGGAACATCTGCCTATCTCGAAGGTAAAAACCCTCTTCCAGTGACAGAAATAATACCTGACACTGAATTTTTTGATTTTGAAGCTAAATATCAGGGTAAAAGTAAAGAAATAACCCCGGGTAAGTTTTCGCCCCAGGTAACAAAGAAGATGCAGATGTTCTCTGAAAAGAGTCATAAGGCTCTTGGAATGGAGGTATACTCCAGAACAGATTTTATGATCATCGATGATCAAGTATTGGCCCTTGAGACTAATTCATTGCCGGGACTTACGGCCCAGTCATTATTGCCACAGGCTGCAAAATATGCAGGACTCAGCTTTTCACAGCTGCTCGACACAATTATTGAGGAGAGTTTTAAGAAATGAAAGATTTAATTATTGAGACATCTCTCAGAGACGTTGCTCTTGGTATTTATATACAGGGCGAAGAGCTATTCCAAAAAAGAATAGAAAAGGGACGAGGTGAAATTTTAAGTGATCTTCTCGCTGAGGGGCTTACACAGAGTCACTCTACTATTGATGAAATTAAGCGAGTTCTTATAACACTAGGGCCTGGTTCATTTACGGGACTTCGTGTTGGGCTTGCATTTGCACAAGGGCTCTGTTTTAGTGGTAAAAGGGAGCTTTTTGCTGTTTCGACTCTTGCTGCATTAGCAACTGGGGTCCGGAGTGACTCTAAAAACATCATTCTTTGCCGATCAAAACCAGGTGTATATTATGTGGGCGTTCGAGATGCCCAAGAGCCATTAAGCAAGATGCTTTCAACTGAAGTCATCATGACTACTGAAGAATTGCAGGCATTTGTTCAACCGCATCACCATCTGCTCATTGATACTGAGATGGAGGCTGAAGTTTTGACTCATCTCTCTGCAGAGTCGGTCCAAGATCTATGGACTGATTTTTCATTGAAGAATTACGCCCACTTTTTTGGGGTACTTGATCCTGTTGCCGTGGATAAGGCCATTCCAAACTATATTCAAGAGCCCTACGCTAAATAATAATTAACGAGTAGAGAGTTCTAAGGTATCGAGAGTTAGCTGAAACTGTGTAATTTGTAACAGCGCTTACACTTGTTATTACCTAAATTGGTAGCAAATGGGGAAGTTTGAAATAATGTTCTACTCCCTGTACTGAATCACTATTGCTTGCTATCATCTGATGAATTTTTTCTAACTTTTTTTCATGATAAATTTCCGCCCTTCCTGTGAAAATGATGGTGCCAGTATGGCTCAACTTGATTCCCAAAGAGGAAGTGATGCATGGAGCAAACAACAGTTTGAGTTTGAAATTAACAACCCGCTCTCTTCATGTATTGTGGTTGACGATTCAGCTGTGTACGCCTTCTCTATTATGAGAATGATGCCTCCTGAGGCAGAACTCCTTCTTATCGTCGTTGATAGTAAAAGACGAGGAGAGGGAATTGGGAGTGCGTTATTGGACTATCATATCAATCGGATGAAGAAAGAGCATATTACATCCCTGTTTCTCGAAGTGAGAGAGGGGAACGACACTGCGAAACGATTGTATAAACGAAATGGATTTACAACTGTAGGCACCCGAAAAGGGTATTACAACGATGGAGAGGCGGCAATGGTAATGAAATGGATGCTATGTTAGAGTATTGGTGGTATATTATACCGGTTGCTGCGTTGGTGACGATTTTTAAGCTGCTCTTTTCGCGGAATAAAACAAAACAGATTAAGACGGAACTCCAGGATATATTTGACCTGCTTGAACCGGTGGCCCTTATTTCTAGAGATTTTACGGTACTGCGGTGTAACGAACTCTATGCGTCGACCATCAATGAGCCCATCCGGTCTGTTGTCCATTCAAATTATGCCAAATTATTTGAAAAGGATTTTCATCGCCGCTCAATGCTCGCAAAAGCATTCTTAAAAAGAGAAACTCAATTTTTGGGGCATGAAAAAATTGAGAATGATGGTCATCAGGTTATATATGAGACCTATTTTCACCCAATATTTGTGGGGGAAACAGTTGAACAGGTCATGGAAATTAAAAAAGATGTCACAAGTTTTTATCTTACACAACAAGAACTTGAAAAACAGAAAGACCGTTTTAAACAATCCGCTCAGGAACTTACAGAGAAAAATAGTGAGCTTTTAGCTGCTCAACGCGAGATTCAAATAAATCTTGAATTGAGGGATCATGAGCAAGCAATGGCACGTGAGATTCAACAAGGTCTATTACCTAAATCTATTCCCGACCTTCCAGGGGTAGACTTTTGGTCACTCTATGAACCATTTGATTTGGTTGGTGGTGACCTCTATGATATTGTTAAACTCAGTGATTATAAAATTGGTATTTTTATTGCTGATGTATCGGGGCATGGCCTCCCTGCAGCTCTGGTTGGGGCACTGGCAAAGATGAGTTTAGCAGCTCATGCAAAATCTATTCATTCACCTGTTGAGCTTTTTAATGTCATGAATGAAGACTTGAGGGACCAGCTTTGTTCTGGATACTATCTCACCGGTTTTTATGGAGTGCTTGATCTTGATACGAATGTTTTCCAATATGTCCGCGCGAGTCATCCATATCCACTCCTCTATTCTAAAAATAGAGAAGTGATGACTCTTGATAGCAAAGGGCTCTTTTTAGGCCTGTTTGAAAACCCAGAGTATCAACAAGATACCGTGCAGCTTTCTGAAGGCGATAAAGTGGTCTTTTTTACTGACGGGTGTTATTCGGTATCAAAGAGCAATGCAATTGCTTATAAACAGTACGTTAAAATAATTGAAGAGACTATTCACTTTCCTATTGATGAACTCTATCATGAAGTAAATAGAAAACTTCGGGATCAAGTCACTGATTGGCATGTTGACGATGATCGGACCTTTTTGGTGATGGAAATTAAGAAGAAGAGCCGCGCTGAACGATTCACCTACCTCAATCATTTTATTGAAGGTGATCATATTAGGCGGATACGAATCTCAACTAAAGAGGAACTTGACCAATTCTTACAGGATGTCATTAAAGACCTCCATGAATTAAACTACAAAGCTACTACCATCTCTAATATTATTAGTGCAACTATGGAAGTAGTGATAAATGCATTTGAGCATGCACATAATGGCGATACGAGTATGAAGGCGACCATTGCATTCTCAATTTCTAAGGAGATCTTTAAGTTATCGGTCTCTGATAAAGGTCCTGGGTTTGACTATAGTAAAATTGTCCGCTCGGATAACATCGACAGTGAAGTGAAAGTATATGGATTACTTCTTGTTCAGTTCTATATGGATCATGTTTATTTTGATCGTAAAGGAACAACAGTAACCATACTTAAGAAAAATAACTAACAGTGGGTGACAATCTGAGTCACAAATTAACAGGGTTGAGAGCAACCAGGAAAGAAAAAATGAATTTTGCAGACAGACATATAGGGATTAGTGGTAGCGACCAAGAAGTAATGCTTCGTGAAATAGGAATGAACTCAATAGACGAACTTATTGGAAAGACCATTCCCGCAGGTATTAGAACAGACTCTCTCGGGACAATACCTGAGGGCCTCAGTGAATATCAGACTCTTCAAAAAATTGCACAAATTTCAGGGCAAAATAGCGTCTTTCAATCTAATATTGGGCAAGGCTATTATAATACTATATTGCCACCAGTTATTCAGCGTACTATTTTAGAAAATCCTGCATGGTACACAGCCTATACCCCTTATCAAGCTGAAATATCGCAGGGGCGTCTCGAGATGCTGGTAAACTTTCAGACTATGATCACTGAATTAACGGGGCTTGAAATTGCAAATGGCTCTCTCCTTGATGAAGCGACTGCAGCTGCTGAAGCGATGACTATGTTCTATAGATCAGTTCCCCGTTCTAAGAAAAAGGCAAATACTTTTTTTGTTGACTCGGGTTGTTTTCAACAGACCATTGAAGTACTTCAGACTCGCGCAGAGCCTCTTAATATTACTATTGCTATTGGGGACCCTAATAAGGACCTTGCGGAAGTTGAAAAAAATGAAATGGTCTTCGGTGTCTTACTACAATACCCAACCGCTCATGGAGAGGTGACAGATTATAGTACGGTTGTAGCTCAATTAAAAGAGAGCGAAATTCAGGTTGCGGTGGCTGCTGATATTTTAAGCCTTGCACTTCTTAAAGAGCCTGCGGCTTGGGGGGTTGATGCTGTAGTTGGGTCTACACAACGCTTTGGAATTCCGATGGGATATGGGGGGCCACATGCGGCATACTTTTCTGCTAAAGAGTCGTACAAACGTCAGCTCCCAGGGCGTATCATTGGTGAATCGATTGACCGAGAAGGGAATAAAGCATATAGAATGTCGCTTCAAACCCGAGAACAGCATATTCGTCGAGAAAAAGCGACATCAAATATCTGTACCTCTCAGGTGCTTCTTGCTGTGATGGCCACTGCGTATGGTGTCTATCATGGTCCCACTGGTCTAAAATCAATTGCTACAGCAGTACATAGGCAAGCCTGTCGATTGAATATTCTCCTTGGTGAACTTGGTATTACTCAATCAAATAGTGCATTTTTTGACACACTTTCAATTACCATTGATGAACCAATTCGATTGAAAGAGATTGCTGAAGAAGCGGGTTGTAATTTTTATTATGGACCCGACAACAGAGTAGGAATTACTCTCGATGAAACGACTGATGATGATGCACTTGAATCTATTGTTGCTATTCTTTGTAACTATAGTGGAAAAGAGGTGGTGCTTCAGGATACTACGGCATCTCCTTTGGTGGGCGCATTGAGTCGTGAAAATCAGTATATGCAACAAGATGTTTTTAACCAATATCAGTCAGAGCATCTTATGACTCGCTATTTGAAACAGCTAGAATTAAAAGATATTTCCCTCGTGCATTCTATGATTGCATTAGGGTCATGTACCATGAAGTTAAACTCAGCAGCTTCCATGATCCCCCTTAGTTGGGCGCGACTTGGTTCAATTCACCCTCATGCTCCTACTGACCAAGTAAAAGGCTATCACCAATTGATCGATGAATTGGGTGAATATCTTTGTGCGATCACTGGGTTTACCGGTGTCTCATTTGAACCAAACTCAGGGGCTCAAGGCGAGTATGCAGGTTTAAAACTTATTCGTGATTATCACAAGACACATGGCTCAGATCGCTCAATTGTACTCATTCCTGCATCTGCTCATGGAACGAATCCAGCAAGTGCCGCTCTAGCCGGCTTTAAAGTGGTGGTGGTCAAATGCGATATACATGGAAACATCGACACTGATGATTTGGCAGTACAAGTAGAGAAGCATGCAGAGCATCTTGCAGGACTTATGATAACCTATCCATCTACCCATGGGGTATTCGAAGAATCGGTTACAGAGGTGTGTCAGTTGATTCACGATAATGGTGGATTGGTTTATCTTGATGGCGCCAATATGAATGCACAAGTTGGCTATACGAATCCAGGCTTTATTGGAGCAGATGTATGTCATTTAAATCTTCATAAAACCTTTGCCATCCCTCATGGTGGGGGCGGCCCTGGAATGGGGCCTATCTGCGTTAATGATACGCTGAAACCCTTTTTGAATGACCTTAATGTATCTGCTGCTGAATTTGGGAGTGCCTCAATATTAGTCATCTCATATGCATATATCACTATGCTTGGGGCAGAGGGGCTCAGGCGCTCTACTGCTGCAGCAATACTTAACGCCAATTACCTCATGAAGAAATTGTCTGTATCATATCCTGTTCTCTATACGGGGAATAATGATACGTGTGCGCATGAGTTTATAATTGATTGTCGCCAATTTAAGCAGAGTGCTGATATTGGCGCAGTTGATGTTGCTAAGCGTCTTATGGATTTTGGATTCCATGCACCAACTGTTTCATTTCCGGTTGTGGGAACTCTAATGATTGAGCCAACTGAGAGTGAAGATAAAGCTGAACTTGATAGATTTTGCTGCGCTCTTCTAACCATTTTTGAAGAGATCACCAGAGTAGAAAAGGGTGAATGGGAAAAAGGAAATAATCCATTGAGTAATGCACCTCACACACGTATGCAACTTACTAGTGATGGCTGGAAGTTTCCCTATTCCCGAGAAACGGCAGCGTATCCTACAGAATGGCTCAAAGAGTATAAGCTTTGGCCTTCAGTTGCACGCATTGATGATGCACATGGTGATAGAAATTTAATTTGTACCTGCTCATAGGAACCTAAGTGAATAGACGGTATATACCTCAGAAAAAAAAGCGAGAACGCCCGGCTCTCTGGAGTAAGGGAAAAATGCCCTATTTTTTTATAGGGCTTGTAATACTCCTTTTTTCTATACCTTTCTGGGTTAGAATTTCAGGTAATCTTTTAGTAATAGATGATACGTATAATTCAGTTGAATGTGGTTTGGTTATAACTGCTGAAGGCGGCCTCGAGGCGGGGTATAGTGCTCTTGTCGAAGATCTTGGTACTATGGATATTAAACGGGTAATTCTTTCTGGTTCTCCAATTTTAAAGTCTGTATCAGCCGCAGATATCGCGCTGAATGAATTGAAGCTGGAGGAGTTTGATAAAGATCGTCTTTACTATTTTTATCATGATGCTGAAACGCTCCTTGAAGAGGCAGAAATAATCATACCCTTTCTGAGAACTAAAGAGGTTAAGGAAGTGGTGCTGTATACACGGAAACATATGTCGGCACGCGTCAAATATATATATGACTCTTTAGCAGAAGGGAACCCGCGCTTTGTTGTCCGCTATACTAACGAAGAAAGCTTCAATCCAAAAGCATGGATTCATTCAAGTCAATCTCGTCTTCAATGGGCAACTGAATGGGCTGCATATCTCATGAATGCTATTGAGCTTATTGTAAATACTCCCTCATTTGAGTCTGAAATAAAGGTATACAATTATACCTCAGGATATTCAGTACGCACAAAGGATAGTGATATCGATGTCGATGACTCGTTACTTGAAGATATTCCTGTAATTCGGGAACGGCAGATAGTTGAATCAATAATTGATTCTGTTGATACAGTCTCTCGTGATAGTTCTGAAATATATCAAGTAATTGACTCAACATCGATGAATAGCTCTTCAATTGATTCAGTTCTTTTAGACACTCTTAATCGAGACAGTTCTCTCGTTCAATAATGAAAGTAGTATTACAACGCGTTTTAGATGCTACTGTTACAATAGAGAATACTAATAGTATACAGAGGGAAACTATTGGCACAGGGCTCCTGGTGCTTGCTGGTATGGCTCCTGGCGATGGTCTGGATGATATGGACTGGATAATTAAAAAAATGACTCAACTTCGCATTTTTGATGATAGTGAAGGTTTTATGAATCGGAGCGTTATTGATATAGAGGGTGAGTTGTTAATAGTGAGCCAGTTCACTCTGTTTGGCACGGTTAAAAAGGGAACGCGCCCGTCGTTTAGTCGCGCAGCACCACCCAAAGAAGCTAAAATACTCTATACTACCTTTATGGATCGGCTCCGATTAGAGTATCCTGGAGTGATCAAAGAGGGTGTGTTTGCCGCAGATATGAAAGTATCTCTGATTAATGATGGTCCAGTAACCCTTATTATAGACTCAAAAAATAGAGATGGTCGTTTGTAATGTTATAATAGGGGTTAGTTAGCTCACTATTTTGTGTATGAGCAGTGCAGCACCACCCCAAAATACGGCAGATAGAGCCATCAGAACGGTTGCATACGGAAAGAGAAATGCTACCGAGGGATTAGCAAATTTTTTTGGTCTTTGATATATTTGAATCTTCATAATCTCCCCAGATTATTGTTCGTACCATCAATATATATTCAAGTTGTGAGAGACCTAATAGTTTTCATATAATATGGTAAAGTTTACTCATTCGAAACATTACCCTAACAAAAATGATACTTGAGCAAGTGAAAAGGGGCAAAAATGCCGTTTTTAGTAACTTTATACAAAATAAAAAAGCCCAAAGTAATTGGGCTTTTTTAGAAATATTTTAATAAAGTTCAATTACTTAGCAATAATTACTTGTGCAAGAATACTGCTATCTAATTTATCACCGATTTGATATTGGTTAAATACAATCGAACCTGAACCATATGAGATAGTTTGTACATCAACATGCTGTGTAATAATATTGCCATTTGTAATGTTAATACAACATGCTTCAATTGCAGCATCTTTAATAGGATTCAGAGAGTGGGCCGGTATGACTTCACTGAGTGTTCCATCTGCTATACGTGTGTGAGTAATGTTTTTGAGAACACCATCAGTAGAGAAGTAGTGATAAGCAGCACCATTTGAACCAGAAGTTGGTGTTGCAATGAGCTCTGTATTTAAGCGTTTAGACTTGTTGAGTACATGCGCGTCGTTCTCATTCAATGCATTAATGAGAACAGTTGTCCCAGTCTCAGCAGTATCAAAGAGTGCTTGGATTATCTCTGAACTATAATCAGCTACATCATGAATAAGAATAGTATTTCCAGCTTTTCTTATAGCATTAAGACGTTCATCATCATTGGTAAACTCAGTGAGAGTAGTAATACCTTTGAGATAATTGGTAGGTTTGTTTAACACTATAACTGCATCACTAAATGTACCAATATTGCCAGGATTATTTGAAATTGCAGCTGTTACAGTATACAGACCTTTCGATGAAGGGGCTGGAAGAGTAAAGGCTCCCATTTTAAACACAAGTCCCTCAGGAGTAATTTTGACATCTTTCGATTCAATTACTTTTCCTTTCTCATTGAGCACTTGAAGGGTGAGGCTAAAAGGAGCAACACGAAGCTCGTTGAGTAAAGTGAGATTAAAGTTAATTTCTGAACCTGTTTCCACAGCGCGGTCTAGATTATGCACAATGATTTGAGATACTGAGGTAACTTCTTTAAGGGGTGGAATACAACTTTTGGGCTGGTGTGTTAGATCAGCAAGACCATTCATTATCTGTTTAGTATCAGCCCAGCTATCAAGTATAAATCCACTCGATTGTTCATTCGAGCGAATGGCATTTACTTTGTTGATAATTGCTTTTGTTGCGAGAGTATTTGCATCTGCAATAAAGTCTTCATGGGTATCCCATATAGTTTTAAATACTGGTTCTGCAGCAAGGGCTTTAATCTCTTTCTCAAAAGAATAGAGCTTTTTGTAAACATCAGTACCTTTATGGGCTTTCAGATATTTGTATACTTCTTTAAAATCAGGAAAAAGTGTGTGGTTATTTGTAGTAACAAGAATTTTTCCTGTGAGTCCTTTGTACATTGTTTCGTAATGGTCATGGAAATCTTCGTCACCAAAATATTTGTTAGGCACTTCAGTAATGTCACTTGCTTTATTACAGTATTCACTTAAAAAATGAGATTGCTTTTTGTTAACACTCATTTCTGGGTGAAGCTCATGTGAATTATACAGTGATACTTTTTCGTTTGTAATTCCGAGTACTTTACCAGTATCAGAATCGTATTCACCTTCACCTGAGATGAAGACAGCGTTGAGGTTTGAAAAAACAACCCGAGCTTCATCTATTTTATCAGTATGTTTGAGTAGCTTTGTTCCGTTTTCAAGCATAAGGGTGCCATTATCAGAACCAAGACTCCATGCGATAACAGAGGGATGAGTTTTTTGGTAGTTAATGATTGCTTCAATAAAATCCCGTGCAAGTTCAAGCGCTTCTTTTGATGCTTTTTGTCTATGAATAGGCATCTCTTGAATAACAAAGAGTCCAAGCTCATCACAAATGGTTAAGGCAGCGTTACTCATAGGAGAACCACCACTTTTAATGAGGTTAAACCCGAGAGCTTTGATGGTCACTAATTCACTACGGAGCGATTTAGTGCTTTCAGGAAGGGCGCCAGTCAGTGCATAACTGTTTGTAAAGTTGACACCACGAATTTTTACAATTTTATCATTGAGGTAAAAATCACCACGAAGTACATCTGACTTTCTTAATCCAAATTTCTTGGTTACACCAAATGACATCTCGAGGTATACTTCAATAACATAGAGTTCAGGTTCTTCAAGAGTCCAGAAAACAGGATCTTTGATATTGAATTGTGTTTTATGAATTGCATTTTCTTTATCAAGTTTTGTCTCAATAGTATTCATGCCAATGGGCCCATCAGGTGCAGTGAGAACATAATGGATTTTTGCATTAAAGTTTTTTGAATTTGAAAAACGAGTTTCAACACGTATTTTTTTACCGTCATAATCAGGGATAATATTGACGTCAAGAATACAGGCTTTTTTCCAGTAAACAAGTTGAGCTGATCCCCAAATCCCACCAAAGGGGCTTTGTTCAAATAGGGCGCCATGTGCAACGTCACAACTTGCGTGACCTTCAAAATCAAGAGTACCATTGAGTGTTGATACACGAATACAGATTGTGTTCTCTTTTTCGATATCAATAAATTTGGTAAGATTGATCTCTGCAGGCTTGTATCCACTGAGTACTTCTTGAACTAATACACCATTAGACCAGATTGAAAATTTCATAAAAACTTTTTCAAGTTTTAGAATTACTTTTTTAACGAGTGTTGGATCTTCAAAAGAAAATGTCTTGAAATAGAATCCTACATTGTCAGTAGACTTAAGTGTATTTTTTTTCCAGGTATGAGGAAGGGTAACAGTTTCAGTCCCTGAAGGGCTATTAACATGCCACCGCTTATCGAGCCCAATTCCATCGCCATCGAGACAAAATTGCCAATCCTGATTAAAATCCAATACAGCAGCCATAGTAGTCCTATTAATAAGTAATTTGGCCTATAAGATAGTAAAAATAGAGGGATTTGTCAGGAATCATATGAGTTCAATGGAGCTCATTCTGATGATCACGAAATGTGTTGAAAAATGTAATTAGTCTCTTTGATGACGCCAAGACTCATAGAGGGGACATGTCCATAGTTATGGCCGCAATAAACCTCTAAAGTATCTGGCAAGGGGAGGATGATCTCTTTCAGGCTATTTAAGAGGGTGTCGACGTTACCACCTTCTAAATCTGTTCTGCCACAGCCTTCGTGGAAGAGGGTGTCGCCTACAATCAATGTATCATCAAATTGTATGCATATGCCACCAGGAGAATGGCCAGGAGTATGGTGGATTGTAAAAAGAGATTCACCAATAGAGAATGGTGAGTTATTGGTGATACTTTTAATGGACCGTTCTTCGATATCAGTTTTTTTGAGAATCCATGGCTTTTCTTGCGGGTGACAATAAAGCGGAATAGAGTGTTTTTTAATAAGTTCTAAAGCCCCTGGGACTTCTATACCATAAGCGTTTCCACCAATATGATCAAAATGGTGGTGTGTAGCAATTAAACCTGTAAGGGTGTAGCCATCTTGTGTAATGAGTTGGTGGAGTTCATCAGGAGCCCAAGTAGGGTCCACTAACATGCACTCTTTGCTTATGCTGCAGCCAATTGCGTATGAAAAATTTGCCATGCCACGGGCATTGGGGTCGTCAGAGGCATGGTCGGATCCTGAAAGAAATTGTCTAAAATAGGTCACTAATAAAAGCCAAGGGTTACACTCATAAATGGTTGCATAAAAGTAGACCATTCATGCATAAATGTGTAGTCATTTTCTGTTAGTCCCGCTGTGCCTTTTATTTTTACTGGGTCTATGGCAAGCTTCCATATTTGATATGAGCTGCGTACTCCTCCAGAAATATGAATATTGTTCCATCCAATACGGACGCCCGCTCCATAAGCATACCCCCAAAACTGTCCATTTTCAAAGTCGGTAGCACTTTGGTCAAGAAATGTTTTTCCTGTTATTCCGGAGCCATAGAGGTGTGGATAGATTGAGATGTTTGATTTGGTATTGGTGTACACCGGATACCCAATTTCGATTCCTGGTTGGATGATAAGGTTGAGCATTGAGATGTCACGATTGTGGGTTCCACTTTGAAGCGAGAGATTACTTTTTTGTCCTCCTATGACGAGTTGGATTCCAATGAGATTGTTGATAGGGAGGTTGCCTGATATGCCAAAAATAGTACCGTGACTACTTGAGGTAAGGTCAAATGACGATGCGGTGCCTGATGTGTCATCTGTGGGGGTGTAATCAGTGTAGGAAACTTTTTGATAGTCCACATCCCCAAAACTAATATAAAGCCCAATAGTTGGGGTTACTTCATACTCTTTTAACTCAAGGGTTTTGGCGTCATCAACAAAGGTTGGTGTTGCCCGGTCCACAGTATGGCCTTCAGAGGCTTCTCTCTCCTTTTTCCTTTTAAGTCGCTCAATTTCACGCTGGCGTTCTTCAGCAATTAATAGATTTTCTTTTTTTAAAAGATCAGCTTGGACGATTTCAGCTTCCGAAATCATGATGTTTTTTGGGTTTGGGGGAGCAGGAAGAGCAGAGTGTAATTCCTGTGCGACACTGGCAGTCGCAGTGAGGGCAATAACAGTAGTAAGTATTGATGCGAGCGATTTCATACTATCCTCAGAGGCTATGACAGATATATCCCGTTGTGTTAATCACAATAAGAGATTGTATAGGTCGTGTAATTGTTGCTTGTTTCATGCAAATTCATTTTTATTATATCATTATTTGATATATTTGTGAAGAATAAAATCATAGTGAGAGTAGAGTGAACAAGGCTATTTTACTTGACCGGGATGGCACACTCAATGTTGATCACGGGTATGTCTATCGGATAGAAGATTTTGAGTGGATTTCGGGGGTTCCTGAAGCGTTAAAAATGCTCACCGATGCAGGGTATATGCTTATGGTCATCTCTAATCAATCGGGGATTTCTCGAGGATATTATTCTCACACAGACCTTGAAATTCTAGAGCATTCAATGGTTTCTAGGCTTAAAGAATATGGGGTCACAATTGATGGGTTTTATTATTGTCCACATCAAACAAGTGATAGATGTCAGTGTAGAAAACCCTTGCCACAACTAGTAGAACGGGCCATGGCAGACTTTGACATTGATCCAGTATCTTCTTGGATGGTGGGTGACAGAGTACGTGATCTTCAATCAGCAGAAGAAGCTGGGTTTCAGCTTGCTGGTGTACATAATGATGAGCATAATGATGAGTTTGTGGGTACGGCCTATAAGGTGTATCCATCTCTGAAAGAATTTGTTTCGGATTTGTTAAAAATGTAACTTCTCGGCCTTTTAACTTTTCGGCTTGATAGAAGAGACCACTGTTTGGTGTATATATCCTTCATACCCGTTAGCTTTAGCGTGAAACCAATCATTCACCTTTTTAATCTTTAAGAGACGAGTCCCGTTTGGGAATGCTTTTATAGGGGTTGCGCCGGCTTTAGGTTCTGTCCTAAGAATGGCACCATTCTTAGGCTTTATATAAATAGCATTTACCCGTCCTTCACTATTTGTGGGATGAACGAGTTGTTTGATTTTTGCAAAATGGTCGGGTGTCGTTGCTGCTGTTTTATAAATATAGCCTTGTGATCCATTGTAGCTAATGAGGTACCAGTCGTTATGCATGCTGATAAGCGATATTGTTTCTCCAAATGGCGCTTGATCAATAAGGGAAGCATGTTGAGTGGGGGCGCTTCGGAGTGTTGCTTGAGAATCGATAATGACGAGGAATGTACCTTTGAGTGGCTCTTGTTTTTTGGAACGTCGGGCAAGGTTAGATGAGATTGTAGTCGACATTACCAAAAGTGCAATAAGAAGAGTAAGATATCTTTTTTTCATAGTATACATCAGGTTCAAAATCATGAGGTTGACCTTACTGTATCACTATTATAATGGAGATGCAACGTAAATCTGGGTAAAAAAGACAAAAAAAGCTAAAATATTGTAGTTATTTTAGCTTAATGCCTCTCTTTGGGAGGTAGATCTATTTTAGTAGAAGTTATTTCTTTTTGAGGTTTTCCTCAGCTTTGATAACTTCGGGATTTTTGCGCGCCTCTTTAACCATATTTTTAATACGATCTTCAGGGTGCATTAATAATTTGCGCTGCATGGCAGGGCTCAGCATATCTGCAAGAGTACCCACTGAGTGAGTTGTTTCGGTAGGTTTTTTACCTTTATTTTTTCTTGCTTTTTTCTTGTTATCCATTCCTGCTCCCGTGTATTAACTGTTATCAATATCTATACATTTGACTTCGGTAAAGTGAGATGAGGCTTCTAACCAAATCTCTGCATACTGAAGTTGTTCATACGGTTTGGCATACACTACCCGCTTAACCCCTGCGTTTATCAGGTGTTGTAGGCACCGATGACACGGCTGATACGTGCAGTAGAGCGTTGTACCTTGGGTGTCAAAGGGACAGTTCATGAGAGCGTTCATTTCGGCATGAATTACATATTCATACTTAATAGGACGCTTCCATCGTTCGTCAGTCTCTTCCATTCCTCGCGAAAATCCATTGTACCCAAATGAAATCTGCCTATTATCTGGCGTAACTATCAGTGCTGCTACTTGTGTCTTCGGATCTTTAGACAGAGTTGCTGGAACTCTGGCCATTTTAAGAAACATGACATCGAAATCAAACTGAGTGGGCATAAACATCAACGGATTTTGTAAACCGAGGTAATGATAGTTAAAGTTAGGGGAATGTTAAAGAGGGGGGGGGAGAGATGAATCAAAAAGAGTGGTAAAAAAGGGATATTTTCCCCTCAGGAGGGCCGTTATTTGAGCATTTTGCTATTCACACTCTGGCCAAGGGTGTGAAGACCCATTTCTGAACTCAGTTTTGCACTCTGTTGACAAATAGGGAGCATGGTGTTTGCATATTTATGGAGCTCATTACTTCGCCAAATACGTCCGAGAAACTCAATTTCAACGCTTAAATATTTTTCTACTATCTTAATAAATCCACCAGTGTGACTATCTTTTTGCCCCCGTTCCATTTTATTTGAGATCAGAAACGGTTTAAAGGTGTTGAGCCATTCAATACATTTCTTACTTAATACAGGGTCGGCATCATGAACATACGCAATAAGCTCTTGGACACTTTTAAATGTTTTTTCGGAGCGTGGATCTGTCCCTTCACCGATAGTCTGAGCAAGCTCTTTATTTGATTTGACAAGAGCAACAATATTTCGGTATACACAACTTTTTATAAACCCATAGGCGTTTTCGAAGGATGAAATACCCGGCTCAATGACAACGACTCCCACAGGAGAGATAATGAAGAAGTCTATCACATTTGGATAGGTACCCGCTCCAAGGTCGAGTAATATATAGTCCGCTTCTAAAGTGTTGATACTGCGAATAAGCTTCATTTTCTGGGTATATTTCGGATTTGAAAGAGAGAGAATGTCACTTGCACCGCAGATGATACTGAGATTAGGGATTTTTGTGGGGAGTATCACATCTTGGATAGAATCAACACGTTTTTTAATGAAATCGTTCAGAGTATGAGATGGATGGGGGATACCAACGCTACTATGGAGATTGGCGCCACCGAGGTCTGCGTCAATTAAGATAACCTTTTTACCACTTTGAGCGAGCATTGTACCAATGTTGCTGGTCATGAAGGACTTGCCTACTCCGCCTTTTCCACCGCCAAAGGCGATTATTTTATTGAAAAAATGGTTACTCACGTTAAAATACCTTCTTAATTAGTTTCCATGAAGGGGAAGAACCTCTGCAGGATTTCGTGTTACACGAGTCGAAAGGAAATCCTTTCATAAAATACTCTTTTGCAGCGCACTCTATGCACTCATACTCGCCAGAGAGGATGCAAATCTCAATATTTTTATTTTGATCAAAATAACTGAAACTTACGTTGGAGTCAATGATTTCGGGAATTAGCAGGCGAGGAGATTCTTTTTTCTCTTCTGCCCTAACATCATGATGCTCATTTGGCTCTGGTGTTTCAGGATCTGTTGGTACCTCAGCTTCTTGATCCGCTTCTTGCCGAATACTTTCATTCTGCTCCTTATATTTTGAGGCATGGTGTAGAGCATACTGAGTAATGGTCGATTGCATTGCCCCATCAGTATCAGTTATTGTGACGCCAATTGAGGCACCTGTTTCGAGAAATATCTTACTGTCTGAATAGAGGTCTATCCCTGTGTTAGCATAGAGTTCATTAAATTCTTGAGTAAAAATAGTTGGTGGAGCACAAATACTGATTGATAAGCCTTGTGATTGCATCTCTGTAATAAGTGAAGAAAATGGAGTGAGGAGCATAATATCATAGTGGTTGATCTCTTGTAAATTAACCATGACATTGGTACTGGAATGGTAGACACAGAGAGCAAGGGCATACTCTAGGGTGTCGAGTGACTTTTCACCCGTTTCACCAGGTAAAACGATAATCTCGATATACTGTCTGTCTGATAGATCCATACCCTGGTCTTTCATTAAAATGTTATAATTGTGGTAATAATGATATTGTACCACATTTCTCTCCTCTGTGGGTAAAAAAGATATGGCAACTGTAGCTCTGTTCACTCCTCCATTCTCTCAACTCAATACCCCTTATTCGGCAATGCCGTTTTTAGCGGGAACACTCCGTGAATATGGGCACAACCCACGTCAGTTTGATGTGGGTATTTCGATCTTTCTTAGGCTCTTCTGTTCAAAAGGGTTAGCACGTTTTTTTACCCTACTCCAGGACGATTTCGAGCTTGATACTGAATTATCTACACACTATCAGAGAACCATCGATCAGGTAATCACTTATTTACAAGGCAAGTGGCCCGAAGGCAGTGCATCAATCAATGGTATGGGGTTTTTACCTGAGGGGCCTCGGTTCAATGCTTTAGAGGAACTCGGAGATATTTTCCTAGAGATGTCTATTGAAGACCAAGCCCATTATCGCGCTTCGCTCTATATAGATGATTTAACTGATCTAATGCAGCAAACTATTTTACCTGGATTTGGTCTCTCAAAGTATAATGATCGATTAGGGATGAGTGCCCGAACGTTTGATGCCATTGAAGAGAGCCTTTCACAAAGTGATTTAATTGATACGCTTATTGGTGAGTATCTTTCTGAAATGGATTTTGAAGGTTATGATCTTTGCGCTATAACGGTACCTTTCCCAGGGAATCTCTTTGGAGCACTCTCCATAGGACGATGGTTCAAAAAGAACTATTCAATGATTCCAGTGGTACTTGGAGGGGGATATGTAAATTCTGAGCTGCGTGAATTAACTGATACAAGGATATTTGATTATTGCGACTACATTTGCTTTGATGATGGTGAACGTCCCCTTTTGCAACTTTTGGAGTACTTAAAAAGTGGTGACACTCATGCCCTCTATCGGACTATGGTGAAAGGTAATACAGGGGTTCAGTGGTGTAATAATACCAATATTACTGACATACACGTGAACGAAGTGGGGGTGCCTGATTATGGGGCCCTTGATCTCACTCAATATATTACTCTGTATGAATCATTTAACCCAATGCATACTCTATGGTCTCAGAAAGGGTGGCTTAAATTGAGGGCAGCCCATGGTTGTTATTGGAAAAAATGTTCATTCTGCGATGTCTCATTGGATTATATCGCGCGGTATCAGTCTGCTTCAATTGAGTATCTGGTGAATACCGTCGAAAGTATCGTAGCTGAGACGGGGTGTAGAACATTTCATTTTGTTGATGAGGCTTTTCCACCCAAAAGTGCAAAACTTTTTTCTCTCGAAGTGATTCGTCGAGGACTCGATATAGAATGGTGGGGTAATATACGATTTGAAACAGCGTATACTCAAGATGTCGCCTTTTTAATGGCCCGTGCTGGATGTGTTGCAGTGACAGGAGGGCTCGAAGCGGTAACGAATAGTGTTCTTGATGCAATGAATAAAGGAGTGTCAACTGAGAGTGCTGCAACAACAGCAGGTAATTTTGCCCGTGCGGGTGTATTAACTCATGCCTATCTCATTTATAGTTTTCCAGGGCAGGTTATTCAGGATGGTGTTGATGCATTAGAAATTATTCGCCAGATGTATAGCTGTGGTGTGATCGACTCTACTTTTTGGCATCGATTTTCATTGACGACTCATAGTCCTGTAGCGAAGAATCCAGAGGTGTATGGTGTTGAATATGATGCGACTCCCGCACCTTTTGCCAATAATGACCTTCCGTATAGTGGGGGTGGGTCTATTGATGTATTGGCTGATGGTCTTAAAAAAGCGAATTATAATTTTATGTATGGCGCAGGTGTAGATAATGAAATTGCGTCCTGGTTTGACTGTGAGGTCCCCAGTCCAACAGTAGCGAAAAATTTCATAGAGCAATCTCTAATGAAGCCATTGCTTCCACCAAAAGGAACGAAACGGGTGGTATGGTTAGGGGGGGCGGTACAGTATACAAAAAGTGGTTCGACTCAGGCACAGTTTACTTGTAAAGTAAATGGGGTGAAAACTGATTTTGCCATACCCTATACTGTTGCTGCATGGTGTAAGAAAGTATGCACCACTGGTGATATCAAAAAGCAGGAACAGCTCAGTTGGAATGAAGCGCTTTCGTGGTACCCTTCAGGAACCACTATTGTTGAGGATCTTATAGAGTCGGAATTTTGGTTTGTGTTGAAAAATGCTGGTTTAGTCGTTATATAAGAATATTTACTTTACCACAAAGTGTGCAGTATCAGCTCCATAAAGGCCAGAGTTGTCACGAGCTCTTAATATTACGGGGAGTTGCGGAGTCGGTTTGTTTGGAGCGATAAAGATTGTATCAGTCCGGTTCGTTTTAACGTAGGGACCATTGCCAATTTTCCATTCAAGTTGCGTAATCTCTCCAAGACCATCAGATGCTATAGCTATAATCGAAATAGTATCCAGTGGTGCGATGGTGTCGCCCTCTCTAATTTCGACCATAGGGAAATCCATTTTTTGGTATGCATTGAGTTTTTGTATCGTTTTAGAGTCCATTTGTTTTAGGTACTGAGTATCATATTCACTTATGTGGCCATAAATATTGTCTGATTTTACCTGATACCACTCTTCAGTTTTTGAAATTACTTTAAATCGAGTCCCAAAGGGAAGTGCCGCTTTAATTGGGGCATTTTCATGAGGGCCTTCTCTGAGGTAGGCGTTCTCCTGGACTATAAAAATATAAGGAGGAAGTTTGGACTTTGGGCCTGCTCCAAGATGTGAAAGAAGCAGTACTGCAAGTGAGAGTAGGAGTGAAAGTGAGAGTCTGTGGGGCATTACAACCTCCAGTTGAGTCCTGCAAAATGTGTTGGGTCCAAGGAAAACCGATGAAGTTCTAGAGCATAGTGTAGGTCAATAGTATTAAGAATAAGGGAGAAACCTCCCGTTGCAATGGTGGTTTCTTGATTTGCATTGTCATAATTACTTGTTATCTCTTTGAGTGCATTATTGTCAATTGCATATCCAGCGTATATTTTTATCGCGGGGTGAATAGCCGCCGCTATACTGGCGCCAATACGATAGGGGCTATTCATTAAATACTCACCTTCTAAATTTAAAGTAAGTATTTCAAGATCTGGATTGGTATAGGAACCGCCAACTTTTAGAGAGCTGTTAAGGAGATCGGTCTCAGAATATTGAGTGTGTCCAGTAATTTGTTTCCCTAGGTTCATTATCGTGGTTGCAAAAACGAGCTCGGCGGGGATCATCGTATATCGGGCTCCCATGTCAAGGGCAACACCTTGTGCTGTTGTGCCATACTCTATAGAAGTGAGATACTCTGCAATGTATTTGCCGCTTGCCCCTATGGTTAATTTTTCTGATAAGCGATAAGCACCATGTGCAGCAAAAACATAATCATAGGGGTTGGTTTTCCCTATACTCGTGTTGGTCACATCAAGCATTTCAATTGATGAACTCTTGGTGTAGTGAAGGCTCAGAGCACCAGTTAGCCGTTTATTGAGTGTTTTTACCCCTGATAGAGATACTGCTTTATCACCGTCAATCCCGAACTGAGCACTGAGTGCTATTGCTGATGAAGCAGAGGTGAGGGGGAGGCCTGCTGGTGTTACTCCTAGGGATTGTGTTCCTGTTACATAAGAGGAAGATATGTTGTTGAGTGCTTTTGAAAGGGGAGAGGTGTGCGTACCTAAAAAATCAAAAGTATTTGCCACTTCGGCTGAAAAAAGTGAGAGAGTGAGTAGTAGGATGTATAAAATATATTTCATAAATTATAATGTAGGATTTTAAAGAGGTGACTGTTTGCTTTTTTTGTGTTCAGTGAACCTTCTCTATAAATTGTAAAACGTAAAAAGTAAAATTTAGTGTATATGTAGATAGAGAAAGGAGGGAGTCTATATCTGGGAGGTGTCTAAACTAAATATAGGGTGAGTGTCACACAGGCAAAAGCTATGTATACCAGGAATGAAAAGGGTGTGTATTATAGGGGGAATATAATTTCACAATTTAAGAAAGAGAGAGGATATATCCGGAAAATTAAAGGGCTAAATATCAAAAATAAGTGACTCAAAAAAAAAATAAAAAAATGATAAAATTTTAATAAAAACCGTTGACGTATAAAAACGGTCTATGTATATTTGCTCTGCGCTTCTGAAGTGCACTTGTTTTAATAACAAGTTGGATTAGTAGCTCAGTTGGTAGAGCAACGCCCTTTTAAGGCGTGGGTCGAAGGTTCGAGCCCTTCCTGATTCATAAAAGCCGGCTTTTTAGTCGGCTTTTTTTGTACCCTCTCATATATCTGAAAACTTCTATTTATTATATTGATTCATGTCTGAAATTCTGGTATACTAGATTGAGTATATTTAGGAATTGAATTACATGTCAATTGAAGCTCCATTTGATGCAACTATTCTCGTTGTTGATGATGTCTCAATCAACACAAAAATATTAAAGAAAATTTTGGTGTTGAATGGATATCATGTTATAATCGCGTTAAACGCTGAGGATGCTGTTCGTATTGCTAATCAAACTCCCCCTGATTTGGTTATGCTCGATATTAATATGCCGGATGTTGACGGATATGAGTTGAGCATGCAGATGA
Source organism: Fibrobacterales bacterium (assembly GCA_051532055.1). Classification (GTDB taxonomy): domain Bacteria; phylum Fibrobacterota; class Fibrobacteria; order Fibrobacterales; family JAOPTW01; genus JAOPTW01. The sequence goes on from JAOPTX010000044.1 coordinate 47,114, forward strand.
AAACCAATAAGAGTCTCGAGGAAATTCCAATAATTTTTATAAGTGCAAGTACTGATACCCATACTATAGTGAAAGCATTTGATTCGGGGGGTGTTGATTATGTGACAAAACCTATTGAACGTCGTGAGGTACTTGCACGCGTAAAAGTGCATCTTGAATTACAAAAAATAAAACGCGAATTGCTCATTACAAATAAAAAGTTGCAACAATTGGCTATTACGGATGAATTAACTCAAACGTATAATCGTCGTAATATGATTGATCGCCTTCGCGATGCCTTTAGTTACTCTGATAGGTACAAAACAGATGTTTCTGTTCTGATGGTTGATCTTGATTATTTTAAACGAGTTAATGACTCTTTTGGCCACAATGCTGGGGATGCAGTACTTTCAGATGTATCTAAAGTTATGAAAGAGATGGTACGTGACTCTGATGTGGTAGGGCGATGGGGGGGGGAAGAGTTTGTGTTGATCTTCCCGCATACGAATATTGATGGAGCACTAGAAGTCTCAGAAAAAATCCGTCGAGAACTTGAAGAGCGCTCTTGGGCGATGACTCAAGCGGGGGTAACTATTAGTGGCGGTCTGGTACAGCATCAGCGGGGGGAGGCAATAGACGATTGCATAAACCGGGCTGATATACTTATGTATAAGGCTAAAGAAGCGGGTCGAAACCGTATCGTTTTAGAATAATCCTCAAGCTAGAGAAGCATTACTCAAAAGGTACTCGAATGGTGAAAGAGTGGGGCGAACTGAACCACTATCAGTTTCATTTTGGTATATTTTGCCCTTATGAAAGAGATACAAACTGTTATATCAGAAAAGCTATTCCCGAGTTTTGCATGTATTGAGACCAGTACTGATGCAAGCTTAGTTCCCCATTTATCGGGTTTTACCGATGTTTCAAAAGCAGCCTGTATTGCGCAAAATTATTCGAGTCATCCTCGACGTTTTTTAGTGCTTTGTCCTGATGTGCGGAGTGCGGATTCTCTCGCAGACGATTTAGGTACTTTTGTCGGAGATGAACAGGTGGTACGGGTGCCAGAGCTAGAGCTGAATCCCTACGAATGGAGAACTCCCTTTACTAATGTAGTAGAGTCACGGCTTCATTTTTTAAATCGACTGAGTGATACGTCACCATTTATTGCCGTTGCAACACTAAAGGCTGCTCTCGAAAAAATGGCTGACCCTGCACAGTTAAAGTCTACTATTGTGACCCTCTCTGTTGGAGGTGAAATAGAATTTGACGATCTGCGTGAGACCTTAATGATTATGGGGTTTAGTGAAGAGCCTATGGTAGAAAATATTGGTGAGTTTTCTATTCGTGGTTGTATTGTTGATATTTATCCCTTTTTAGCTGACCACCCATTACGACTTGAATTTCTTGATACTGAGATTGAATCGATTCGAGAGTTCGATATTTTTAGCCAACTTTCGCGGGGTAAAAAAGAACATGTAGTACTTATGCCTATGGAAGAATTTTGCTATTCTGCTGATATGCTCGATGAGGGTGTATTACAAATGATGGATGCTCATGATGGTGCTGATACCATCGAAGCGGTTCAGACTGCGATTATTGAGCAGCGAGATTTCACGGGTATTCACTGGATGCGCTCATTTTTTCAGCCACTGACTCATTCGCTCTTTGAGGTGATGGGAGACGCAGTAACGCTTTTTTATACTGATAATGGGGAAATAGAATCTGCTGTTGATGCCTATCATGCCCAATTAGAAAAAGGATTTAGTGAAGCCCTAGAAAGTGGACATCTCCCTGCTCGACCGACCGACCTTTTTTATACAGGTACTGAACTTGATCGTTTGATACGGTCGACTACACGGGCTTGTTTTACTCGGCTATCGTGGGAGGGCAAAAGTTCATTCGAATATACCATTACCGATCAGCAGCGGAGTTCTGCAGGTATACAGCAACTTGATGAAACCTCAGCAGAGCTAGAAGAACAGGGGTATAAGGTCTACCTCGTCTCCTCAAATCAAGGGCAGGCTGAACGACTGAAAAAACTCGTTTCAGATATGGCTTTTTCTGAAGTACTCATTGGACACCTCTCCTCTGGCTTTATTGTCGAAGATGAGAAGGTGGCACTTTTTACTGATCACCAGATTTTTAACAAATTTAGTCGAAAGGTTAGGCAACAAAAATACAAAGGGGGAGTAGCGATCCCTTCATTTGAGGCCCTGACTCGGGGTGACTGTATTATTCACCAAGATTATGGAATTGGTAAGTATATCGGTATTCAGAGAATCGAGATTAAAGGGGGTCATATTGACTGTATCCTTCTTGAGTACTCGGGTAAAGACCGCTTAACGGTTCCGGTTGAAGATCTACAAAAATTAGAGAAATATGTATCTAAAGATGGCCCTGAACCAAATCTTAATAAGTTAGGTACGAAGACTTGGGCGAGTTTAAAAGAGCGCGCCAAAAAGAAAGTGGTAAAAATTGCTAAGGAGCTTGTTGAACTCTATGCTAAGCGTCAATTGGCAAAAGGGCACTCCTTTACTGCTCATAATCCACTACAGGTGGAGTTTGAACAGGCATTTGAATTTGAGCCAACTCCTGATCAACAGAGTGCTTCAGAGGCTTGTAAAAAAGACCTTGAGCGAACAATGCCTATGGATCGTTTGGTGTGTGGTGATGTTGGGTTTGGTAAAACTGAAGTTGCCATGCGTGCTGCATTTAAGGTTGTGTGTGAGAAAAAGCAAGTAGCGATTCTGGTGCCGACTACCATTTTGGCAACACAGCATTTTAATAGTTTTGTTGAACGCCTGGCTTCATGGCCGGTTGAAATAGAGTTCCTCAATCGTTTTAAAAGCACCAAAGAGAAAAAAGAGGTGTATGAGAAGTTGAGTACCGGTAGAGTTGATATTGTTGTGGGTACCCACGCGCTTCTTTCTAAAGAGATCTCTTTTAAAGATCTGGGACTTATTATTGTTGATGAAGAACAGAAATTTGGAGTAAAGCAGAAAGAGCGCTTAATGGAATTGAAGCTTTCTGTTGATTTCCTCTGTATGAGTGCAACTCCTATTCCGAGAACACTTCACCTCTCTCTCGCAGGGGCTCGTGATGTCTCGCTTATTTCAACACCGCCTCGTAACCGTCTCCCTATTGAAACACGGGTGATGCATTTTGACAAAAAAGTAATTCAGAATGCCATTTATAATGAGATGAACCGAGGGGGTCAGGTATTTGTAGTAAATGATCGTGTACGTACCATAATGGAAGTCGCTGAAGAGATTGAAGAGTTGGTTCCCGAGGCCCGTGTCTGTGTTGGCCATGGACAAATGAACGCCACAGATCTTGAACAGGTGATGGCAGCATTTATCAATAGAGAATTTGATGTTTTGGTGAGTACCACTATTATTGAATCGGGCCTTGATATCCCGTCAGCCAATACAATGATTATAAATAATGCACATAATTTTGGTGTGTCACAACTGTATCAATTACGTGGGCGTGTGGGTCGTTCAGGCCTTAAAGCATGGGCGTATCTCATTACTCCACACAATAAGGTGCTATCTGATGATGCCGAAAAACGATTAAAAGCACTAGAAATGTTTACGGATCTGGGGTCTGGATATCAATTAGCCCTACGAGACCTTGAAATTAGAGGGGCGGGAAATCTATTAGGTACGCAACAGAGTGGTCATATTGCTGAGCTTGGCTATGAAACCTATGTGAAAATGATCCGGGAAGCAGTTAATGAACTTCGAGGGGAGCATGAAGAACCGGATATTTCTACTAAGGTAGAACTCTCAGTAGACTCCTTTATTCCTGAATCTTATGTTGAAGACGGCCTACAGAGAATATCTCTTTATCAGAAAATTGCTCGACTCGAAACGATGGATGAGGTTTATCGCTTAAAAAGTGAGTTTCAGGATCGATATGGTGATCTTCCTGCACCATGTGAAATGTTACTCGGTTCTGTTGAAATGCGAATAGCGGCTAAAAGTATGGGTGTTGAGAAGGTAGAAATTGAGAAACATCTACTGGTGCTCACCTTTTCGGAATTTTATAAGCCAAAACCTGAACAGTATGCGGTGATGATGGAGCGCTGTAATCGGCCAATTCGTCTAATATATGAGGAGCCGATACAGGCAGTTGTGGATCTTAATGGGAAAAATGAGACAGAGAAGTGCGCTCAGTCTCTAGAAATTATCAAAAAATTGGCAGGTGTGGACAAATAGCTTTTCTCCTGCGTAAATATGAGTTTAAAAGTTCCCTTGATTGAATAAAATTGGGGAATTTAGTATTTTCTAGCAGAACGGCATAATATTCTGTTCATCACATTTTGGGAGTCCAAATGAAAATATTCCTCGGTCTAGTTCTACTTGTTGTAGTTTCGTGTAAAACCACAGAAACAAAAAATATCGTCGCACAGGTAGGAGGAAGCGTTCTTACCCAAGATGATCTCAGTGCGCGAGTACCTAAAGAATACAGTGAGTTATTAAGTAGAGAACAGTATCTTGATATGGTACATCGTTGGATGGATACTGAAGTACTGTATACTATTGCTCTTGAAAGAAAACTTGATAACAAAGACAAATTTAAAAAGCAGATGATTGAGATTGAGAAGAAAATTCTCGTTGATAATGTGGTTGCTGATATTCTCAAAGAGATTGAAGATCCTAACGACGAGCAAATCAAGAACTTTTTTAAGGAAAATGGTGATCTTTTCAAACGAAGTGAGGCCGTATATAAAACTCGCTTTATTGGCACCCAAACAGTGACGGGCTCTTGGAAACTGCGCCAACGCATTACAGATCAACGGAGAGTGAATAAGAGTAAAACTCCCTATATGGATGTAGAACGTTCAGTTCGTCGTGAGAAGGGATTTACTGTTACCCTTAATGACTATAGGACCATCGGGGAATATCCGGAATGTTTTAGGAAAACTATTAGCACAATGCGTGTTGGTACGACGAGTGTGCCAAATCGATGCGATGATCAAGTGGTCGTAGTACATCTCGAAGAGCGTGAACTTGAAGGGGCGACAAAGTTCTACCATGAGGTTGAAAATGAAATTGCGCAAGTAATGAAAAAAGAAACCTTAAAAAATAAGTTAAACCAAATGATTGAACGCACAAAAGGCAGACTGCTCATTAGTGTGGACCTCGAAAATATTCCTCAAAAACAATAAAGAAATATTATGAAAAAAATCTATGTATCTCTCGCACTGATAGTAGCGTCATTGATATCACCTGCTCTTGCAGCTAAAAAAGCTGAATCCTATGAACGAATCGTAGCGGTCGTTGATGGGAAGGTGATTCTCGAATCTGATATCATGGAAGCACTCTATCAATATAGTGCACTTCCAGACTTTAGTACTCTCGATGGATTAGAACTTAAAGCGAAGGTACTTGATAAGCTGATTGATGAAAAAATTGTTCTTGCAAAAGCACGCCTTGATACTCTGCTTGTAGGCCCTGATGAACTTAATGAATTGGTGGATAACCACATTGCTAAGCTTGCGGTTAATATTCCTAATAAAGCACAATTGGCTCAAAGGATTCTTCAAGAAACGGGTATGACGATGACTAAATTTCGTGAGTATGTCGGAGGACAGTTATCGCAACAAGCGATTCTTAATAAAGTACGTGGAAAATATGTTGGCCGCCTCCTTCCAACCCCCAAAGATGTTGAACAGTTCTACATAGAAAATAAGGAGAAACTCCCTAAGCAGTATAACTGTTTTAAATTAAGGAAACTCACTCTAGAAATTAAGCCTAATAGAGAGAGACTGGATTCAGTGCGGGCACTTGCAGATTCACTTATTAGTGAGCTCAATAAAGGTGTTGCATTTGATACTCTTGCAGATACCTGGTCTCAGGACTTTACATCAGGAAGTGGTGGTGATCTGGGCTTTTTTAAGAAAGGGGCTCACGATCCAGAATTTGAGAGGTATGCATTTCGTACTCCAATTGGTCGGTATACTGAGTTCCCAATTCATACTAAAATAGGATATCACATTATAAAGGTCCTCCAAAGACAGGATAATGAAATCCAAGCTGCTCATATCCTGTTAAGGGTTGAGCCTAATAGTGCAGATACGTTAGAAGTTAAAAAAATGGCTGACTCGGTTGTAACTCTTATCGCGAAAGGAGAGTCATTTGCCACCCTCTCACAAAAATATTCAAGTGATAACGCAACCAATAAAAGAGGTGGGCTACTTGGGTGGTTTGAGCAGTCTCAGGTTGAACCCTCACTAACGCCAGCGCTTCAAGGACTTCAAGAGAAAAGTGCTTCTGAGCCCTTTCTTGTTGAGGACACCTGGAATGTACTCTATCTTGAACAAAAGCTAGCTGAACGTACTCTTACTATAGGTGATGATTTTCCTCAGTTGGAGATGATGGCCATGAATGACCTTTCACAAAAAAAGTTGGAAGGGTATTTGAAGAAATGGCGCAGTCTGGTTTATGTCAATATACTTGATGAAAACCTTAAGAAATTAGTATTACCTTAATCTGGTCGTTATAGATGTGCACACAATCGTATAACTCTTATGTACATATAAGCTCATGGTACGATCAAATTATGTGCCATGTAGACTATTCAGAGTGGTCACAGTATATTACTAAATTGCTAGAAAAACATAGTGTTGCACCAACAAAAATTCTTGAGCTTGGTGCGGGGACCTGTCAGCATGCGCGTTTTCTAGACTTTGGTTCAGATGCATATACGGTCTATACAGACCTTTCTGAAACAATGATTAAAAATGCATGGAGTAAAGAACTACTGAACACTGCGTGTTGTGATATGAGAGCTCTTCCGTTTAAGCCTCATTTTGATTTTGTTATGATGCTTTATGATGCATTCAATTATATGGTTACCGAGTATGAAGTTGAGGATATGTTCAAAGAGGTCTATCGAGTGTTAGAGCCGAAGGGCCATTTTCTATTTGATATGACAACTGAGTACAATTCAGAGACTTACTTCATGGATGATACTTTTCATGAAGAATGTGGTGATTTTGAATATGTACGCAACTCTTGGTATGATCCCAATAATAATCTTCAACATAATGACTTTATTTTTTATATCCAAACAGAGAATGGACTCTATGCGAAAATTGAAGAAGATCATATTCAAAAAGTCTATCCTTATAAGCAGGTTATTGCACAGTGTAAAGCCGCTGGTTTTGTTGTAAAAGGTGCCTACTCTGAACAGACCTTTAAAAAGCCTAGTGGGAAATCACTCAGAATTCATCTTTTGGTGCAAAAGTCATGATCCATTTTCAACATGTCAGTAAAACGTTTGATGGTTATCGGGCTCTGGATGATGTCACATTGAAGATCAGTAAGGGAGAATTTGTTTTTCTTACGGGAAGTTCAGGGGCAGGTAAAACAACGTTACTCAAACATATATACATGCAAGAGCGTCCAGACCCTAAGGGAGGGCAGGTGCTTATCTCTTATGGACAAGAGAATGTGTATGACTCGAAAAATGCTTCACTCGCTCAGGTTCAGTTGTTTCGTCGCAAATTGGGCATCATATTTCAAGACTTTAAATTACTTACCGATAGATCGGTCTTTGATAACATTGCGTTTACTCTACGCATTACCGGCTACCCGTCACATAAGATAAAAGAGCGGGTGCATGAGGTGATGAATTATCTGGGAATTACTCACCGAAGATCATTGCATCCCTTGGCTCTCTCAGGTGGGGAACAACAGCGCGTTGCAATTGCACGAGCAATGGTACATAATCCTTCAGTTATTGTAGCTGATGAACCAACAGGTAACCTTGATCCAGAAAATGCACAACAGGTATTTGAAATTTTAAAAGATATTAACGCTCAAGGAACTACTATAGTCATGGCTACACATAATCCGGGCCTCTATGAATATAGTACTTTTAGACGTATTATTCTTGATCGAGGTCGAGTAATGAACCGGGATATGATTTAATGTCCAAAAAATATCAATGGATATTATTTGATTGGAATGGTACTCTTCTCGATGATGTAGAGTATGGACTCGGTGTTGTAAATACCATCTGTAAACAGTATTCAGTACCCGAGATAACTCATGAGTGGTATTTAGACAATTTTGGATTTCCTCTTTTTGAGTTTTACGAAAAGCTTGGTTTTGATTTTAAAGAGTACTCTTTTGACGACCTTGCACAGGTTTTTATGAGTATTTATCACGCTGCTCTCGATACTGTTCCACTCCATACTGGTACTTTAGAAGTACTCGAAACCCTAGGTCAGGACTATTCATTGGGTATAATTTCGGCGTATAAACAAGAACGTTTGGATGTTGCCGTTAAAGAGTATGGCGTTGACTCCTTTTTTACTGCGGTTTACGGAGTATCGGATGATCGGGCTCATTCAAAAAGTCACTCTCTTAAAGAAATGCTCGACCGATACCAAATCGATCCTCAGCATACCCTTTTGGTTGGGGATACCTTACACGATTTTGAAGTAGCTCAAGAGAATGGTATCGATGCACTTCTTATCGAAGCAGGACATCAATCAATGAAGCAGTGGCACGCAATATTAGATGAGACACACTTATTAAAAGCCTTGCATGAACTACCTGCATGGCTCCGTTCTCAGGGTGACTAATGTCGGTTCCCCTATTAATTGTTGGTCTTAATCCATCATGGCAGCGTGTGATGCATGTACCTTCACTCATAATTGGAGAAGTTAATCGAGTGACGTCGGTACAGGAATTCCCATCGGGTAAGGGAATTAACTGTGCTATGGCGGCAAGGACTTGGGGAGCTCAGGTGACCCTTGCTCATGTTCTCTCAGGTTCTAAAGCAGGTGCAATTACTCAGTTTTTGACAGAAAATGCTATTGGATCTCTCATCTGTAGTGGTGAGGGAGAGGTTCGATTTTGTCACTCGCTTATAAGCGACGTTGATTCTGTAACTGAAATTATTGAACCTGGGTTAACTGTTACAGAGCAAGATATGGTAGCATTTGCTGATCAATTAGAAATGGAAGTATCAAGATATGCCTATGTCGCTTTTTGTGGAACCTACCCTCAAGGGACCCCTGACTACCTTTTCGATACACTCTTTAAAAAAATGAAGGAGTGTCGAGTAGTTCTTGATGGCGTTAAAAAAGTCGAGCCTATATTAAAACATGGTGTCTGGCTTCTCAAGATAAATAAGGATGAGTTGTTAGAACTCGTTGCTACTGACGATGTAGTAGTTGGATGGCATAGACTTCAAAAAAAATATACCATAGAACAGATTGTGGTTACCGATGGTTCACGATCAACATGGTATTGTAATGGGGAAGAATTGCGAGAGTATCAACAGCCTGTACTTGACACTGTTGTGAATCCTATTGGAGCGGGTGATGTTTTCTTGGGGAGTCTTCTTGCGCAAATTACTGAAGGTGTATCATTACATGATGCAATGGCTGGTTCTCTGGGAGCAGCACAAGTGAAGTGTTCTTATGTTACTCCGTGGGGGTGGAGTAGGAATGAAGCAATCGAATGGGGCACTGAAATAACATCCCAAATAATGCCATGCTGTGATAAATAAAAAAGCCCCAACTTAAGTAAGTTGGGGCTAAAATTTTTAATAGAGTAGTGTTACCACTCAGCACTCATATCGGGTTTATTCCCCAAAACTTCATCAATGGCTGTCATTATTTCTTCGGTAAGACTTTTTTTGATTTCAATAGCTTTCATATTTTCAGTAACCTGTTCAATGCGGCTCGCGCCAGTAATAACTGATGAAACATGAGGATTCTTGAGGCACCATGCAAGAGCAAGTTGTGCTGTTGAACAGCCAAGGTCTTGAGCTATCTCGGTGATTTTCTTGATTTTTATAATAACCTCATCACCACTTAAGAAGCCCCCTTCATTTTGAAACATATCTCGAAGCCAATCAACTTGGGCGAGGCGTGAATCTTTAGGGATGCCATTATTATATTTACCGGTAAGAACACCACTGGCAAGGGGGCTCCAGATTGTTGTGCCGAGGCCATACTTTGCATAGAGAGGAGCAAACTCTCGTTCTACTTTGTCACGAACAAGCATGTTATATTGAGGCTGCTCCATAGTTGGACGCATGAGACCAAGGCGGTCACATATATCAATAGCTTCTTGAATCTCTTTGGCAGTCCATTCTGAGGTTCCCCAATAAAAAGCATATCCTTTCTCAATACACCAGTTCATAGCTCTCACCGTTTCTTCAATAGGAGTATGAGGGTCTGGGCGATGACAATAGAGGAGGTCTACATAATCGAGGTCAAATCTTTTAAGAGCATTTTGAGTTCCCTCAATAATATGTTTTCGTGAAAGCCCCTCTTGGTTTGGTTTTTTTCCACCCCAGAAAATTTTTGTAGATATGACCAATTCATCTCGATTGAATTCTTTGAGTGCTTCACCCATAACCACTTCGGCTTTACCACCGGCATAGGCTTCGGCGTTGTCAAAAAAGTTGACGCCTGCTTCAAATGCAGCATGCATACATTTTTTGGCTTCAGCGATACCGAGCTGATCGTGAAAAGTTACCCATGAGCCAAAGGAGAGTTCACTCACCTGCAAGCCAGATGTTCCGAGTCGATTATATTGCATATAAATCCTTAGTGGAGGTTATTTCGTTAAAGGGGTTACATTGTGTACAAGACCACTGCTGATACTCATCGAGTCATTGGCGGTGATAATTATTGCTTCGAGAGATTCTATTTTTTCTACCAGTGCTATTGCGGAGTCTACTGGGAGTATAAAGAGGTAAGTCGCCCAGAAATCTGTGGACATTCCACCTTGGCTCACCACAGAGACGCTTTTTTTATCGGTAATAGAATAACCGGTTTTGGGGTTAATAATATGGTGATGTTTAGTATCGGTTGCATCAACAAAATATTTTTCGTACCCACCAGATGTTGCCATGCTGTTGAGTTTAGGGTGAGAAAGAGAGAGCGCAGCCTTGAGGCCATCGGGGGAGTTGGGGTCTTGTATGCCTACAGTCCAAGAACGGTTTTTAGGGTTCTGCCCTTTATAAATAATATCACCACCCACTTCCAGAAGATAGTGTTCAATATTAAAATGGGAGAAAATTGATTCTGCAAGATCAAGAGCTTTGCCTTTAGAAAATGAACCGAGGGCAAAGTGTTCGCCAGTACGTTCAATAATCATTGATTGTGTTGCACTGTCTAATCGATAAAAGGGAGTGCTCATTTTGTCGACTAAATAGTGTATCGATGAATCACTAGGGAGGTGCGGGGTCATGTTCCAGAGGAGACCATACTCTCTCAGTAAGTTTCCGATACCCACATTGATTGCACCGTCTGTTTGAGTAAAGGTAGTGAGGCCATAGGCAAAGAGTTCAAAGAGGACCGGGCTCAATGGGATTTGAGCACCAGAATCAGCATAAAACACCATAGAATCCAGAGAAGAGTTGGCTTGGACCTGTTCGGTAAAGGTTGTAAAGGTTGATACAAGTGAATCATAGACAAGACTGTCTGTTGATAACGATGTATGATGAGTAAGGTTTATTTGTGTATAGAGATTAGTAAAGTGGTGTTTATGCCACGTATATTCAGAAGGAAGGGGGCGTTGCGATCTGAAATAGTACTGCATTCCAATTATAGTGAGGAGGGCAATCCCAAGAATAGTGATTTTTTTGATCATAAGAGGTGGTGGCTCGTTGTTTCAATAAAGTATAGTAATTATGCTCACTGTTGGGCTGTTCAGAGCATAGAATGAGTATCCGTTTTACAATAGCGGTTTATTTTTAGAGATACCTATAACCGGTATTCAAAGATTCTGTAATTTACATCGGCTCTCGATTAAGCTATTTTAATCATAATTATATTAGACGGTACACCAATGTATCACAGTTTTCAATTTTCGCCTACAGAAGAGGAAGAAGAACTCATTCTTAAGGGGACGCTACTCAATGATTGGCTTAATAAGCTTGATCCTGAAATGATTGTTCAGGGCCTTAATTTTCAATCGGCAGATTTTATCCAAAAAAAAGACGCTAAGCATTTACTCTTTTTGAAGCTTGATTGTGATGCGGTCGATGAGCAAGGCAGAAGAATTAATGGTATTGTGATGCTTCGCGGTGGGGCTGTCGGTTGTTTCATTGTTTTACATTGTGACGATGAAAAATATGTACTGTATGTTGAGCAGTCTCGGATCGGCATTGGAATGCGTCGTTGTCCTGAAATTCCAGCAGGTATGCTCGATCATAGCAGTGATTATGAGACTGTAATGCGTACTGAGCTTGAAGAAGAGGCCGCCCTTAAAACGGAGCCGGGAGAACTTATTGACTTGACCAAAGAGGTGCTTAAGATGGAGTCAAATGGCATCTATTGTTCTGTGGGGGGGATGGATGAGTTCTTACGAATTTTTCTTTTAGAGCGCACAGTAGATCGAGCATTTATTAATGAATATCATAATAAGCATCGCATTCATGATGATGAAGATGAAGTGATACAGATAAAAATTGCACCGTATATCGAAGCGCGGAGAACGCTGGCTATTGATGCAAAAAATATTTGTGCATTTTACCTGTATGAAGAGTGGAGCAAGCGTCATGACTAGTTCAGCATTAAAAATAGCCATTGGACAAATTGAAGTGGAACCAGGGCGCCCTGACCTTAATTTTATAACGATAGAGAAGAGTGTTGCAGAGGCCGTTGCTAAAAGTGCAGATATTATTGTCTTTCCAGAGTTTTGCCTTTCGGGGTATCTTATTGGTGACCTTTGGGAAGAGCGTTCCTTTGTTCAGGATTGTTTAACTTATGGCGATATGGTTCGTCGGCTTTCTCGTGAAATCTGCATTGTATTTGGTAATGTTGCGGTAGATGAAATAGCTCTTGGGACCGACGGCAGGCGGATGAAATACAATGGACTCTATGTTGCTTATCAGCGAAAGTTTGTTCGATCAGAAAAGCTTGACCTTAAATTCCAACCCAAAACGTTGTTACCCAATTATCGGGAGTTTGAAGAGAATCGACATTTTTCTGACCTCCAAGTACTTGCCCACACTCGCGGTACGACTGTAGCAGATCTTCTTGAACCATTTGTCGTTCCCTTTGAGGAAGCGCCTGTGCGCCTTGGTTGTATGCTTTGTGAAGATGGATGGGGCGATGACTATAGTCTTAACCTTGTTGATATACTTGCACAGAAAGGAGTTGATATACTCCTTAACCTGAGTAGCTCTCCTTTTACCCTTGGTAAAAGTGATAAACGTGATCGTGTGTTTGCTGCACACGCTAAACGATCTGAAGTTCCTCTACTGTATGTCAATAATACTGGTATTCAGAATAATGCCAAAACAATATACTCCTTTGACGGACAAAGTACTCTCTATGATTCAGAGGGGGGGACTGTTGTAAAGCTCCCCGCGTATCTTTCAACGGTATTTACTTGTTCTTTGAATATGACTGAATCCTATTTGAAAATTGATCAAAAAGATGATGAGATACGGAGTGCAGAAATTGCACAATCGCTTCTCTACTCTGCTGAAAAATACATGAAGCAATGCGGATTAAAAAGAGTAGTCATAGGAGTTTCAGGTGGGATCGATTCTGCTGTAGCTGCAGCTCTGTATGGGCTGATTGTAGATTCTCACGACCTTCTTTTGGTTAATATGCCCAGTCAGTATAACTCTCAAACTACAAAAAACCTAGCGCGGGAGCTTGCAGAAAATATCGGCTGTTTTTATACTGATATTTCTATTGAGTCCTCAGTTGCGTTAACAGAAAAACAAATTAATACTCTAACCCTTCATGCACCTGATGGAGCATCAGAAGTTCTTTCTCTCTCTGATTTTCATCTCGAAAATGTACAAGCACGTGATCGATCTTCCCGTATATTGGCAGCACTCTCATCTGCTTTTGGTGGGGTGTTTACCTGTAATGCTAATAAGGCCGAGACAACAGTTGGGTATTCTACTCTCTATGGCGATCATGGTGGTTTTCTTGCACTTATCGCTGACCTTTGGAAAGAGCAAGTGTATGATTTGGGACGCTATTTAAATAATGAAAAATGGGGACGAGCGATTATTCCCGAAGGTACCTTTACTATTGTTCCTTCTGCAGAATTGAGTGACACTCAAGATGTTGATGCGGATAAAGGGGACCCAATGGTTTACTGGTATCACGACAGGCTTTTTCATTCCTGGATGCAACGATGGAATCGAGTGACACCTGAAGAGGTTCTCCAGTGGTACCACAAGGGAACACTGAATGATGAACTCAACCTTCCTTATGATATTAAGTCGATTTTCCCTGAGGTTGCAGGTTTTGTAGATGATCTTGAGCGGTGGTGGAATTTATATAAAGGAATGGGCGTTGCAAAGCGAGTACAAGCGCCACCTGTTGTCGCGGTATCTCGACGTGCATTTGGGTTTGATTATCGAGAATCACTTATGAAGCCCTATTACACAATGACATATAAAAAGTTAAAAAGTAGACTTGGACTGGTGTAAGATTATTTTTGCAGGTTATTAATTTCGATAACCTTTTCAATTTTTTCTTCAATTACTTTGGGCTCAAATGGTTTAACTACATAACTTGAAGCACCTGCTTGAATCGCTTCCATAATCTTATCTTTTGAAGATTCAGAAGTAACCATGATTACTGGTATATGCTTGAATGAATCGGCTGACTTGATTGCTTTGAGGGCGGTAATACCATCCATATTAGGCATATTCCAATCCATCAGTACCAGACTTACATCTGAGTGCTGTCCGAGCATATCGAGGCACAATTGTCCATCACCTGCTTCAACAATATTATCGTAACCAATTCGACCTAGGGTATTTTTTTGGATTCTTCTCATAGTAGAGGAATCATCAACAAGCATAATTTTCATAATCGTTCACTAGTAAATAGCATCGTTAAACAGTACCACACTAATCTTAAAAAAGGTATAACAAAATGGAAGATTATATAATTATGAAAACATCAGAACATTACTTTTTGATTGAGCTCTTTTCAATTACCCAATAGAATAATGGGTTTAAACGAGCTAATATGAGTACTTTTTAGGTAATTTTGATGATTCAGTTATTTGTTAGTATTTGTTGGTGGCCTTATGTCGGGACCATGGAAGTACTTAAAATGGACTTAATTTTATTGATATAGTCTTTGGCATTAAAAGGCACCATAATATACCCGTTCACGCCAGCTTGAATCGCTTCCATCACTTTAAAACGGTCTTTTTGACTTGTTACCATAACAACGGGTGTATTTTGGTGAAGTGGATTTGACTTTATTGATTTTAAGGCAGAGAGCCCACTCATTGTAGGCATTTCCCAGTCGAGTAATACCAGACCAATCGTTGGATCTTCATCGAGCTTTTGTAGTGCCTCAGCACCATTGCGGGCCTCGACTATTTCGCTACATCCCATACTGTTGAGTGTATTTTTTTGCATTTTACGCATGATGAACGTATCGTCTACTAAAAGTATTCTCATAAATTCTCACAGCTTATTTGTATTCGTGTTTCTAAAAGATATCCTAATTGGATACAGCTAGTTTACAAAAGTTTACAATTGTGGCTTGATACCATACAATGGGGGTCAAATTTATTCTTTTGTACAAAAAACCCAACTTTTAGAATAGTGAATAAAGACAAAATGCTCAAATTTAGCAATGAAAGGGAGGGGACAAATCTCTCTAATTTACGTATTATTGTGGCATAATAATTTATTAGATGTGAGGACATTGTGAGTGTATTGACCGAGAGTAAAGAGTGGGAAACCCTCGTTGACCATTATAATGAAACCCTTGACTGGCACATGCGTGATATGTTTGCTGCTGATAGTGACCGTGCAGAAAAATTTTCAAAAGAAGCGTGCGGAATTTTTCTTGATTATTCAAAGAATATCATTTCTGAGGATACTGTTAAGGGTCTGATAGATCTTTTAAAATCAAGTAAATATGAAGAACTTAAAGAGCAGATGTTTTCTGGTGGTATCGTTAATACTACAGAAAAACGTTCTGTACTCCACGTTGCACTTCGTAATTGTTCAAATTCACCTATTGAGGTTGACGGCGCAGATGTAATGCCTGGAATAAATGATGTCCTTGCAAAAATCGAAGCATTTACCAATAAGGTAAATAGCGGTGAGTGGAAAGGCCACACTGGAAAAGAGATTAAAACAATAGTAAATATTGGTATTGGTGGTTCTGACCTCGGTCCCGTAATGGTCTACGAAGCACTCAAGTCTTTTAAACCTGAAAATACTCCTGAAGTACTCTTTGTATCAAATGTAGATGGAACACACATCGCAGAGACACTTAAAAAAGTGAATATCGAAGAGACGCTTTTTCTTGTTGCTTCAAAAACATTTACGACTCAAGAAACAATGACCAATGCACAGTCAGCAAAAGATGCGGTACTTGCAGCATTTGATGGTGATGAGACTTCAGTTGCGAAACACTTTGCGGCTCTTTCAACTAATGCTGAAGCAGTTTCAAAATTTGGTATTGATACTAAAAATATGTTTGAATTCTGGAACTGGGTTGGTGGTCGTTATTCCCTCTCATCAGCAATTGGTACTCCTCTTGCACTGGGACTTGGTTGGGATAACTTTGCACAACTTCTCGAGGGTATGCACGAAATGGATAACCATTTCAAAACTGCGGCACCTGAAGAAAACCTTCCGGTAATTCTTGCACTTCTTGGTATTTGGTATAATAACTTTTATGGCGCAGAGTCATATACGATTCTTCCTTATGATCAATACATGCACCGTTTTGCAGCATACTTCCAACAGGCAGATATGGAGTCAAATGGCAAATCAGTAGATCGTGAATCAAATGTTGTTGATTATGAAACAGGGCCTATTCTTTGGGGCGAACCTGGTACTAATGGGCAACACGCCTTTTATCAGTTGATCCACCAAGGTACAAAATTGATTCCTTGTGATTTTATTGCTCCTGCAAATTCGCAAAACCCTATTGGTGATCATCATCGTAAACTACTGGCAAACTTTTTTGCACAGCCTGAAGCGCTTATGAATGGTAAAACGTACGAAGAAGCTGCAACTGAGTTAAAAGCTTCGGGTATGAGTGCAGAAGAGATCGAATTTCTTGCACCACATAAAGTATTCGAAGGCAATCGTCCTTCTAACGCACTTATGTTCAAAGAGCTCGATCCAAAAACTCTGGGTAGTTTGATAGCAATGTATGAACATAAAATCTTTGTTCAAGGCGCTGTGTGGAATGTTAACTCATACGACCAATGGGGCGTTGAGCTTGGTAAACAACTTGCAAAAGTTATTCTTCCTGAGCTTGAAGCGGGAGATGCCGATGCAGATGTTGCACTTAGTCATGATAGCTCGACTAACGGTCTTATTCGTTACTATTTAAAAAACAAAAAATAGATTTCAGATCAATCTGATTTTGAAATAATAAAAAAGCCACACTTCAATTTGACGTGTGGCTTTTTTGATTTTCTAATGGAATGATAAGTGCCTATTTACTATTGATTGGCGAATTATCCGCGCCTGCTTCTATAAGTAAACGGGTAATATCTGGTTGGAGTGTTTTTTCTGCTAAAGTTACCGCATTCATCTTCTCATTATCACAGTGGTTGAGGTCAACCCCTTTTTCAATCAGGAGTTTAACAGCGGTAATTTGTTTATGGTATACCGCATAGAGGAGTGCTGAAATTCCTTTTTCATTTGCATGGTTTAGATCACCATTATTTTCAATAATGAATTTGACAACATGAATGTGCCCTTTTTCAACAGCTCTCATAAGGGGGGTACTCCCATCTTTGGCAATCTCATTTAATGATAGACCTTTTTCAAAAAAGAACGTGACCACTTCGAGGTGGCCACAATAGGCGGCCCAACTCAGAGCATTGCCATTGAATTTTTCTTGTGCCGTAAGAATTGCCCCTTTTTCAAAAAGAAGCTTAACAATATCGAGATCACCTTTCATGGCAGCCCAAATGATTGCAGAGCCACCGTTTGCATCGACTGCATTAATATCGGCGCCACTATTAAGAACTTTTTTGACCACATCAATTTGTTGACCCTGTACGGCCCACATAAGAGTGGAGCGTTGTTTGTCATCACAAAGTGTTGGATCAGCTCCTTTTGATATGAGGAGATCTGCTGTGGTAAGGTGTCCAGCGCTGCAAGCGCGCATAAGAGCAGTGACTCTATCATGAGAGGTGAGGGTTAGATCTGCATTTGATTCAAGGAGTATTTTTATAATAGCGTTGTGCCCATGATATGACGCGAGCATTAGGGTTGTATTTCCTGATTTTTCTTGAAGATTCACTGTTGCACCGTGAGAAAGTAATTCTGTAACGAGTCCTGTGTTGCCATCTTTAGAAGCGAGCATTAAGGGTGTGATACCATCATTATTGGCTCGATTGCAATCAGCATCCTGATCCAGTAAGTAACGTACGGTATCATTCTTCTTCTGAATGATTGCAAGGGCGAGTGCAGTCCAACCTGAGGCCTCTTGTTCGTCAATTCCTGCTCCTTGATCAACGAGGTAGCGTACCGTATCACTGTTCTCTCTGTAGAGTGCACGCATGAGCGGGGTAAACCCTTTTGCATCCTTTTGATTGAGTTCTTGTCCATTGTCTAAACAAAATTGAACAGTCTCGGTACTGCCTCCATAGGCGGCCCAGGTGAGTACAGAACCACCAGATGCTTCAGTAGCAGTAATGTCGGCGCCATTGGCAAGGAGTTTTAAAAATATGTCATGATTACCGGTGCGTGCAGCCCAGAGAAGTGGTGTTGCTCCTTTTGCGTCGCTGGCATTTATATCGGCTCCATGAATAATGAGAAGCTCAACAACCTCAAGATTATTGGAGCTAACTGCCCAAATGAGTGGTGTCCGTTGCTCATGATCGACTTCATTAACACAATCATTTTGATCAAGAATTGTTTTAATAGTCTCTATCTTGTTTTCTGATATGGCTTTATGGATATCTGGAATAGAAATAGTTGTTTTCATAGGGCGGCTTTATTGGGGCTAATCTTTGTTGTAATGTAATATAGCATTAATCGGTAGTTTGGGTTTTGTCAATTGAGTAATTAAGAATGAATCAAGCGTAAAATCGAAATTGTAATTGAATCATTTAGAAAGCTTAAAATCTCCTTACATGGAAAACCAAATATATTACTATTGCACTATACCTTCCAACTCAGATGTCCATGATCCTACTTGTTGCAGAAAAACCATCAGTCGCTACACAACATTATCGCCCCATGCTCGAACGCTGTGAAGGGGAGTCATTTGTGAAAAGAGATGGGTATCTGGAAGGTAAGAATTACACCATCACTTGGTGTGTCGGTCATTTGGTCACACTCTCGACTTTTGATGAGTATGAGGGGTATGATGGGATGTGGAAGCTCGATAATCTTCCATTGATTCCCCCACAGTTTAAACTCAAAGCGATTGAGGGAACTAAAAAACAGCTTCAAATTGTAACGCGCCTCATGGAACAGAGTGATGTGCTTATTAATGGTGCGGATGCTGGGCGTGAAGGTAATCTCATTTTTGATTTGGTTATTGATTATAATCCTCAACTCAGAGAAAAAGAGATTAAACGACTCTGGGTGAACTCATTTGTGGCAAAAGATCTCGACCCCGCGTTTAAAAAGCTTGAGTCAGCACAGCATCGTATTAACCTCTCTTACGCAGCACGCCTTCGTCAGAGAGCAGATTGGTTAGTCGGCTTGAATTCTACTCGTGCTTATACCCTTACTGCTGGTCATGGTTCACTCCTTTCGGTTGGTCGGGTGCAAACACCCACTTTAAACCTCGTGGTTAAACGAGATAATGAAGTTGAGACATTCCAGGAACTTTTTACCTATGGTGTTGTGGGCCAATGGCGTGGGTATAAAGCGCAGTGGTGTCGAGAAGATAAAATTGTTTTCTTTGAAGAAGATGGATTGCCTCAATCGGTGGTGGACAAGTGTAAAGGTGAGAGGGCCGGGATTCGAGAAATTGATGTTGTCGATAAAAAGGCATTTCCTCCGAAGCCATTCGATTTGACCGAACTGCAGAAAGAAGCAAATAAACGATTTAAAATTAAAGTGGCTCGTGTGTTAGAAGTGGCACAGCAACTCTATGAAAAAAGATACATCACTTACCCCCGGACTGACTCTCAGTATTTAAATGATGCCATGAAAGGGGAGTCCTACACTCTTGCACAGCAACTTATCGACGATGGATCTAGAGAACTAATGCGCCCCGAGAGTGATCATTTTGTTTTTATTAACTCAAAGAAGGTGACGGATCACTACGCTATAATCCCTACTGTTGAGCGCCCGGTAAATCTGAGTGCTGAAGAACAAAAAGTATACTCACTCATCGTAGAGCGCTTTGTGACCGCATGGCAAAAACCACACCTCTGGAAAGAATACACCGTTCAGCTTAAATGTGTTGATGAATTTTTTAGAATAAAATTAAAGCTTGATATTGACCTGGGCTTCAAGAAAAAACAGAAAGATGATGAGAAAAAAGATGACGATGAGATAAGTAACCGTCTGGAAAATGAACTTACTTGGCAGGTAGGAGAGAGTGATCCTTGGGAAAATCTTGAGGTCCATAAAAAGAAAAAATCAAAGCCGAAATATTTTACAGAAGCAACACTCCTTGCGGCTATGAAAACAGCAGGTAAAAATATTACCGATGAATCCCTTGCCGAAGCGATGAAGGATCGGGGACTTGGAACACCAGCGACTCAGGCGGGAATTATTGAAACCCTTAAGCGTAGGGAGTTTTTACAAGAAGATAAAGGTAAAATTATTTCAGGCCCTAAAGGTCGGCAGCTTATTGCGAAAGTAGATGATCGAGTGAAATCTGCAGAAATGACGGGTGAGTGGGAGTACAAGTTGACTCAGGTCGAGAAGGGCAATTATGCTCCTGATCAGTTTCGAGATGATATCATCGAATTTGTAACAAGTATCTTTGAAAGGCTTCGTGAAGACTATGTGAATGATTTTGAACGAAAAGACCTTGGGGGAACTCTTGGTTGCCCTAAATGTAAAAAACAGAAACTAAACGGAGTGAGCTGGGGGTATGTGTGCCCTGATGAGCAGTGTCTTTTTAAATTGGGTCATGCGGTGGCGCAGCGGAGCTTGAGTACCGAAGAGATCTTGTCTCTGGTGAATAATGGCATTACCGAAGAACTTAGTGGTTTTAAATCAAAGCGCGGGTTTGAATTTTCAGCAAAGCTAAAAATAGATGAAAAGTTTGAAGTAACCTTTGAATTCTCAGAAGAGCGGAGTAAAACCGAGGCTTTCAAGGGGAAATGCGCAAAATGTAAAAAAGAGAACCTGCGTGAAAGCGAAAAGGTTGTTTATTGCGATACTGATGGATGTGAGCTCGTGATTTTTAAACTCGTCGCAGGGCTTACTTTAGAGAAGAAGTATATAACTCAATTACTCAAGAAAAAGAAGTGCGACCAGATTGAGGGCTTCACCTCTCGGAAGGGAACTCAGTTTTCGGCACCATTAAAGTTGAATGATGAGTGGAAGGTCGTTTTTGATTTTGAGGGTTCAGGTGGTGGTGGCGGTAAAGACCTTGGGAAAGCCTGCCCTGCATGTGGAGACAAGCTTAAACACAGTGATAAAGTTATTTTTTGTAGCAAAGAGAAGTGTAATGTCACTATTTGGAAAGAAACTGGTGGTATTGCACTGACAGATGAGCATGTGACACAACTTATAGAGAAACGAAAAACCGTACTTATTCGTGGTTTTAAATCCAAAAAAGGGAACCTTTTTGACGCTTACCTTGTATTAGATGTCAACTGGAAGTCGAGCTACTCATTCGATTAACACCACCTTTTTTATATCAACATATGTGACCAGTATCAAATTTTTTAGTTGCGAAACTTATGTAAATATATAGTTTACAGTGTACGCAGGCATTATGAGTGGGAGAAAAAGTGGTCGAATTTGTCTACAATGACCGTGATGATATTTTATTCATTACCTATAAAGGGAACGTACATCTACAAGATATGTACGAGATGGTGCAATATCACATGGAATATCCCGACTTGCCCGAACAGCTTCGTGTGTTTCTCGATTCAAGAAAGGGAAACTATGCTTTTCCCATCAATGAGTTTACCTTGGGTAATTTAGGGCTCGATCGTTTGCAAGACCGTTTTGAGTCTATTTCTATAGCAGTGGTGGGAAATAGTGATATTAGCTCAAATGAGTCATACTTTTACACGTTTTGTGAAAAGATGGGCATTTCTGTATCGTTGTTTCACGATGAGAGTAAAGCGTGGTATCACCTGAAGAAAATGCATTTACTCACAGACACTCCGGTATAATATTTTTTTCTGACATGGATTGAGTTA
Source organism: Fibrobacterales bacterium (assembly GCA_051532055.1). Taxonomy (GTDB): domain Bacteria; phylum Fibrobacterota; class Fibrobacteria; order Fibrobacterales; family JAOPTW01; genus JAOPTW01. Next base: position 69,388 of record JAOPTX010000044.1, read on the forward strand.
AATAGTATATTTGCACATATGTGCAGTACTCAAAAGAAGATTATTCATGTGGATATGGACTCATTTTATGCGTCTGTTGAAATGCGTGATAATCCAAAATTAAGGGATAAACCAATTGCTGTTGGAGGGCCTGCGGAAAAGAGGGGGGTACTCTGTACTTGTAACTATCTCGCTCGAGAATTTGGAGTTCGCTCAGCAATGGCAACAGGGTATGCCCAAAAACTCTGCCCGCAGTTAGTGTTGGTTCCGGTGAATATGGACAAGTACAAAACGGAGTCCGAAAGAATACATGTTATTTTTAAGGAGTATACCGAACTCATTCAGCCACTTTCTCTTGATGAAGCGTATCTTGATGTAACAGACAGCACTCAGTGCATGGGAAGTGCAACGCTTATTGCCGAAGAGATTCGCAGAAAAATATTTGAAGCAACCGGGCTGACTGCTTCGGCAGGGGTGGCTCCGAACAAATTTCTTGCTAAGATTGCGAGTGACCTTAATAAACCTAATGGGCAGTATGTGGTTACCCCTGATGCCATTGATCAATTTATGCTCCCACTCCCTGTTGAGAAAATATTTGGTGTGGGAAAGGTGGCCCAAAAGCGTCTCAAACAGTTGGGTATTGATACCTGTGGCGATCTTCAACAGCTTTCTCTCGAAGAGCTTCATAGTAAGTTGGGAAATTGGGGAGCAAACCTGTATAATCTTTCACGAGGTATTGGTTCGGCAAAAGTTGAGACCCATAGAAACCGTAAGTCGATTAGTCAAGAACGGACCTTTCACAAAGATATGGAGGGACAGCTTTCACTACTTCGACCTTCAGTCGAGAAGGTGTATGAAATTCTCACCTCTTATATTTTACACTATCAAGAGCGGCAGAGTGTACCGGTTAAAATGAGAAAGTCTTCAATTAAAATAAAATTTTCGGACTTCACCCAAACGACCGTTGAGCGAGATTTTGGATCTTATTCTCTTGAAAACTTTCTTGAGCTGATGCAAGAGGGACTCGGACGAAAGAGCTTGGATATCCGATTGATAGGTCTTGGAGTGAAGGTTGACTCTGATCTTGATCAGATAGAGTATGCCCAGGTAGATATGTTCGAAGGAAGTGATGTTGTATTGTAGTGTGAACTGTGCCCATAATATTCACTGTTAAAATGTGTTCTTCTCATTCTATACTTTACTACCTTACATTGTGGACTTAATTAGGTAGGGTATGGAACAGAAACAGCGGGAAGAAATACGGGTGACCATTGAGAGCGAATTGATTACTCTTGAAAGAACTATAGCCGACCTAAAAGAAAAAACTAAGCCTATTGCTCCAGACAATGCCATCGGTCGAATTAGTCGTATGGATGCCATAAATAATAAATCAATTAATGATGCTGCATTGGTGAATGCTCAAAATAAATATGGGGCCCTTACTCATGCCCTTTCGAATATTGAAAGCCCTGATTTTGGTATATGCAGTGCCTGTGGTCATGTGATTCCCGCTGCCCGAATCATGCACCTGCCTCATACGAGACGTTGTATGGGGTGCGTGAGTAAATAGATAGCACTTGAGTTTTTATAGCTCTGAATATCCCTTTTATCTAAAAATTTGACCATTATCTTAGGATATCATAAATGACGTGCCTATTGTAAGTATTAAGTTTACAATAGGGGTAGGTGTATATATTTTCAATAATATCTATGGGGAGGATTTATGCTTACGATCTCATATACTCAAGAAAAACGGTTACTTTCAATTATTTATGATGGTCCCGTTTCATTATCTGATCTTGGGTCTATTATTGTTTTTGCTCAGAAGAATCAAGCTCTTTTTTCCAAAGATATTAATGTTCTTTTTGATATCCGGAAGGGTTTTTACGAGTTTGAGGTGAGTGAAATTGCTGAAATCAGTATTGAATTTGATAAAGTGCTCGAGGCGTTTAGTTCTGTTCGTGTCGTTGCTCTGCGTTCCAGAGATAATGACCCTACATACACTGAATTCTTTCACATGTTGAGTAAACAAGAGGGAGTTGAATTTTTTGTCTTTGATGAAGACGAAAAGGGAGCTCGACAATGCCTCGAAGAGAAGCAGAGCGTCCGTATATAATGACCATGATCTTTTGGCTAAAACATCGCTTTCCTGCTTCGGTTTCATACTATTTTAAGTATCTTTTTCTCAATCAAGGGTACTATTTTGAAAGGGTAGATTAGCTTGGCTATAGTGAAACGACATTTACTACTTCTTATTTTGGTTTTGACTTTTTCGCAAGGGTTTAGCAGCTCTTCTGCGGTAAAAAAAGTTATTGGCGGTTGGCGTTTTTATGCTGATGGCAAACCTTTTGTACTTAAAGGTATTCACTTCTCAATGGATGCCGATACTAATACTATTGGGGCCTATCTTCGCGATCTCAACTATATGGGTACCAATATTATTACGTTGTCACATCAGAGTGATCAACTGCACGCACTTCTTGATAGTTGTGCAGAATATCGAATTAAGGTAATGATTCAGTTTTCTCTTCCTCTGGGTGATACACCTGGAGCACTTCCTATTATAGATGGGCAGTTTGTCGAACGTGACCTTTCACGGTATCTTGATTCTATAGCACGGCAAGTACAAGAACTCAAAGAGACTGCTCCCGTATTGCTTTGGAGTATTGGTAATGAAGGAACGGGGGGTTTTAAAAGAAATTCTGAGTGGCGTCTCTACGCTGGACTCGTTGAGTTAATTATTCAGACTATTAAACAGAATGATGGAACGCGCGTTGTTACTGCAGTCTCAAGAGGGGTTGAATCGTGGAGGTGGTGGAAGAAGCTGACCCCCTCCCTTGATATTTATGGTATTGATACTTATGGACGTACCGCAAGTGTCATTCCCAAGCAGAGAAGAGAGTTTGGTGTCTCACAACCCTATCTTGTCACCCGTTTTGGAATCGATGACTGGAATGGTGTTCCCGAAGATTTTTTAGGAGTGTTAAAAGAGCCTGATGATGAAAAGAAATTTGAAATGGTTGTTTCAGGCTATACCAAATGGGTTGAAAAAAGAAAGTATTGTATTGGCGGGTTTCTTTCAGAATACGGGCGAGGCAAAACTTACGACGCTCACTGGATGAATTTCTATTTTGGTAATTACCGGCGACCTCAGTATTGGGCCGCTCGGAAACTTTTTACTGGAAAACGTCCCTTTAATGCTATACCCGAGATTATCGAGTTTACGGTTCCTAATAAAAAGAAGTATCAGACGGGGGACTGGATTCCTGTTACTGCACAGTATCGCGATAATGAGGGCGACTTTGTAAAGGTTGAGTTCTATTATAACATTCAAAATGGCTCTGATAAAAAACAAGCAGCAATTACCCCATTAGAGTTTGTTGAATTAGGCTCTGGAGAATATAAGGTTCGTGCTCCCGAAGAGTATGGGGTGATAAAAATCTACTTCTTCGCAAAAGATGCAAATTTTAATTTAGGGAGTGCAACAAGCTCAATTGAAGTTATTGGTCTCCCTGGGGGTACTAAGGGTTCTGATGGTAAATTGTTTGGACTCAAGACGCAACTCCCTTTTTATCTCTATAAAGATTATGAAGAGGAACTGCCCTATTCGCCATCTGGCCTGGTGGGGAATGTCGAAGAGGTGACTCTTTCTCTCAATGAAACAGAAGATATATACAGTGGAACGAGTGCGTTACGGATTGATTATGGTGATGATGAGGGGTGGTTTGCACTCTCTTTTCAGGACCCTGCTGGTGATTGGTGGAGTCGACCAGGAGGATATAATCTCAATGGTGCGACACAACTCTCATTTTGGGCAAAGGCGACCGAAAACGAGGTTACCATTACCTGTCGCGTTGGTCTGTATAATGATTCTCGTCCATTTCACGACACCGGCCTTATTGCCTCGAAAGTACTTCTTACTACAGAATGGAGACATTATTCCATCGATCTTACAAAAATAGATCTTTCAAACATCAAGACTGGCTTGACAATTATTGGTCATGGTATTGATGACGATTATAGTATCTATATGGATGAAGTCGTCTTTAAGTAACAATTGACTTTATGTAATAAGTTCTTGCAATTTGCTCAAATGTGCACTATATTTAGCTTTGTGGTAATCACGCTTCTCGTGGTATACTATTTATGGAGGTATGGGTATGTGTGGTCGATTTGCTCTTACATCATCACCGGCAGAACTTGCCCGTCAGTTTAATTGTCTCGCAGAACTTTCTGCAAATCCTCAGTATGCTATTAGTCCAATGGATCATGTTGCGGTGGTAAAAAATGGTGTGCAACCGTTGGATAGAGTTCTGACGACAATGCAGTGGTGGTTAGTGCCCTCATTTGTGAAAGGAGAGCCCGAGTATCGGCACGCAATGTTTAATGCCCGTGCAGAGACCCTTTCAGTGAAGGCATCATATAGAAGTAACTATCAGAAAAGGCGATGTATTATTCCGGCAGATGCTTTTTATGAGTGGAAAAATGGACAACCCTATGCCTTCCGTATGGCAGATCATACCCCTTTTGGTATGGCGGGTCTGTGGGATGAGTGGCAGGGGAGTGATGGCACTACTCTAACGAGTTGCACTATTATTACGACTGAGGCAAATACTATAGTAAAACCTATTCATGATAAACAGAGGATGCCGGTTATTCTCGACCCGCGTGAGTATGATATTTGGCTTAACCCAATGAGTGATCAATACGAACAGCTCGATTCACTTCTCGATCCTTTCGAGAGTGATCGTATGGAGTGTTATCCTGTTATCAGAGATTTAAAGTTGAATAGCGCCGTTTGCCTTGAACCGCTCCTAGCGCGTGCACAAGATGGCGAACAACTCGGGCTTTTCGGGTAGGTGCTATATGGAGTGTTTTAAACCACTAAGGCGATCAACAGTTCGCCACCCGTTACTGCTCTCTGCGGTGCAGGCGGGGTTCCCGAGCCCCGCTGATGACTATATTGAAAAACGTCTCGATCTCAATGACTATCTCATGGCCAATCCAACGGCAACCTACTACATGCGTGTATCGGGAGACTCAATGGAAGATGCGGGGATCCACCATGATGATCTTCTTGTAGTGGACTGCTCTTTAAAACCACGAAATCGCGATATTGTAGTGGCGGTACTCAATGGAGAATTTACGGTTAAGCGCTTGCGCATCTACCGACAGCGCTATAGCCTGGTCCCAGAAAACCCTGCCTACCCTGTTATTCAAATTACCGAAGAGATGGAGTTTAGAATTTGGGGGGTGGTGAGTCATGTCGTACACGCTACCCGCTCGTGAGCGCCTCTTTGCTCTTGTTGATGTTAATAATTTTTATGTGAGTTGCGAGCGGGCCTTTCAACCAGAGTTATGGAATTGCCCCGTAGTGGTGATGTCAAATAATGATGGCTGCGCCATTGCCCGTTCTCAAGAGGCCAAAGACCTTGGGGTCTCCATGGGCGTTCCCATTTTTAAAATTCAGCACCTGATTAAGAAACATGGTATGGTATTGCGTTCGAGTAATTATGCACTGTACGGCGATATGAGTGAGCGGTTCAGTCAAGTGCTCTCTGCTTTTTCTCCCGCCGTTGAACAGTACTCCATTGATGAATGCTTTATTGAACTGACGGGCCGCTCGACGGAACAGACTATAGCCACTACTCTTGGTCAGGTCATAAAAGATGCAGTGCAGCACCAGGTACATTTACCGGTTTGTGTGGGGATCGGAAGAACGAAAACTCAGGCAAAATTGGCGAACAATCTTGCGAAGCCGGCTCATGGGGGGAGTGGGGTCTATGTTTTGGGCGAGACGTATCCCCGTTCACTCTACCAGTCGCTGAGTATCACAGATATTTGGGGGATTGGAAAGGCGGGTCAAGAGAAGTTGCGAGCCGGTGGCTGTAGAACGATTGCCGACTTTTGTGCAAAACCAGTTGAGTGGGTACATAAGAGTTTAAGTATTGTGGGTGCTCGGACCCAGAAGGAACTGCAAGGAGTGTCGTGTCTTGAACTCGATGAAGTGGTACAAGATAAAAAAGAGATCATGTGCTCTCGTGCTTTTGGTACCCTCATTACTTGTCAAGATGCGCTCCACCAAGCGGTTGCGACCTATGCCTCAAAGGCCGTTGAGAAACTGTGGCGCCAAAATCTTTATGCTGGTACGGTAACGGTTTTTCTACGTACTGACCCTTTTAATCAACGAGATCCACAGTACCTGAATGCAATCCCTATCTCATTTGATGTTGCGTCGAATGATGTAACTGAAATTACGAGTGCGGCTATTGAGGCATTTAATAAAATCTTTAAAAAGGGTATCCGTTATAAAAAAGCAGGGGTGATGTTGCACGATCTTGTAGATAAAGACAATGTACAACTTTCACTCTTTGCCACACCCCGAGAGGCACCGGATGCTGTGCGAAAACTTTTTGAGACTATTCGTGACAAAAAAGGGGCGGGCCATATTCATATTGCCTCGACGATTTCTTCGCCGGGGGATAGTGGTGTTAACTGGCGAACAAAAAGTGATCACCTCTCTAATCGTTTTACGACAAGATGGGGGGAGGTGCCGGTTGTTATTGCTGCGAAAGGCTTTGAGTAATTTGAACTCAATGATTAATTGTATGCTTTTTCTAAAAACTCATTGATTGAGTGCACAAGTATGCGTTACCATCCGTCTAATACCCGTATTAATAACTATTAGATGAGAACAATGAAATATTTACTTATACTCCTCCTTTTGATCGGTATCGGCTGTGATGGAACTGGATCAACTACCACCCTCGATTCAAATCAAACGTCACTTGCCCTAAAAGTATCTGACACTACAATTGTAGCAGATAGTCTCAAGCTTATTATCATCAAAGGGGGGATGGTACTTATGAATGAAGTAAGTCCTTGGAACAGTGATGAATCATTGGTTCACTTTAAGGATATTCCCTGGGGAGATGATCTTCAGATCGAGTGTTCACTACTCGATGCACAGGGGGTGGTGCGCTATACTGGAATGGTGGTCACGACTATTGCACAGGGGGAAATACATGAGGTAGAGATACGGTTTAACCCTCATTTTGTAACAGTACATATTGATGTCCCTGTTGGCCTACGTAATGAACTTGAGATTGCAACAGGACATTTAAATGTACAAGGACTGACACAATACACTACCGTACTTGAAGGGGTGGCCCCAAACCGATATTTACATATTGATGCTGTTGACTTTGGTGAATATACCGTCATGATTGCACTGTGTAATAGTGAAGGTGATACACTCTATGGGTATGAATCAATGCTCACCGTAGATGCTGGAACAGAACCTAACCTTTCTATAACAATGCAATCCTTAGTCACTCACTTAAAGGCATCAGTTTCCTTTGAAGAGCCTACGCTCTACTCTGGGGGATTGATATTCCCCCAGAGTACCTTGCGCACTCCAACTGAATTTCAGGATGTTGTGATCACCGAATTAATGCCGAACCCTAAAACATCGGGTAATGAATATGAGTGGATCGAGCTCTTTAACACGGGAATCGATACTCTTGATCTTACTGGATGTTCCCTCAAAAAGAGTATCAATTCTGAGAGTGCAACAACTTCGTTGCCGCTAGAGGAACGGCTCCTTTTACCACCGTCTGCATTTGTGGTACTTAGTCGAGATAGTGTTTCATTTGCCGATTATCACTATGACTCTTTTACTCTTTCCAATACTGCGCAAGCGCTTATCCTTAGTTGTGAAAATGGCATAATCGATTCACTTTTTTATAAGAGTGAATCAGATTCTCTTAATCCTTTCCCCTCTCAAGAAGGTCACTCGTTGGAGTATGGCTTGAAGGATATTGCCCATAGAGGAGATGGTGCGGTGTGGTGTAGTGGGACAAACCCTCTGGTATATACCACCGGTCTTGAGAACTTCGGCTCTCCTCATGGTTTTGGGGAGTGTAATGAGTAGCGAGAACTAAACAATGGCTCTGGGATAATTTACTACATTTTTATCCATGGCCGAATCAAAATCTTACTCAGTAACGCAATATTGTACCAGCATTCAAAAACTGCTTAAACAACGTGTACCCGAAATATGGGTGCATGGCGTGATCTCTCAGCTCAATATTCGGGGGCGAGTGGTGTATCTACAAATGGCTGAGTATAAAGAAGATGATTCCAGGCCGGTTTCTACGTTAAGCCTCATGATGTTTACCTCTGATTTTGAAGCGATGAATACGCGACTCAGTAAAGAAGTACAGCCCTTTAGGCTTGAAGTCGACCTCAAGGTGTCACTTCTTCTAGAGGCAGATTTTTATGTGCCTTCAGGGAAGTTTCAAGCACGGATAAAAGATATCGACCCGAACTTTACCTTGGGTGAGCTTGCGGTCACAAGAAAAAAAATTCTCGAAATGCTGAAGGGCAAAGGGCTTTTTGATAAAAATCGTGAGCATGTACTCTCTATTACTCCTTTAAAGTTGGGACTCATAACTGCAGAAGGATCTGCGGCTCATAATGACTTTATGGAGATAATCAATCAGTCAGATTATGCTTTTGATATCCAAGTGGTATCGGCAAAAATGCAAGGGACCGAAACAGAGCCAACGGTATTGAAAGCGCTCCGGAAATTGGCAAAACAGGACCTTGACGTGGTCTGTATCTGCCGTGGAGGTGGATCAAAAACTGATCTCGTCTATTTTGATAGTGAGGCACTCTGTGTGGAAATCGCGAACTACCCAATGCCTGTGTTAACCGGGATTGGTCACCAGATTGATACGAGCCTTGTTGACCTTGTGGCGTGGGATAATAAAATTACCCCTACGGCATGTGCGCGATTTTTAGTTGAGCAATTAGATGCACAGTGGCAAAAGCTTGTAGAGATAAAACGTGAACTTCGTTATTCTTGGGAGGTGATACTCCAAAGCCAGAGTGATGCAATATATACCGTTGGTAAAGGAATATTGACTCGTGCTCCACAATTAGTGACTCTTGAACGAGAAAAAATTAAACGGCACACTATTGGATTACAGCGGGGGCCTATTAAGCTCATTACGCACCATCAGATTAATTTTGAGTCCGTCCGTTCCAATCTTCACCATACATGGAATAACTTTTATCAAACGACTCTTGCTTCTCTTAAAGGGCTTGGGGTGAGCTTGACTCACCAGGTTGATAATCGAATAAAAGAAGAACAGCGGGCTATCATTGGTCATAAAAGTGATGTTACCAGACGATGGGATCGTGAACGTGATATTAGACAACAAGATTTGAAGGGGAAAGGGGCGCTTTTGCGGTCACTTGATCCCAAAAGAACCCTTGAACGAGGGTATTCAATTTCAAAAATAGAGAAAAAAGATGGAAAGAGCGCATTAGCCCACTTTTCAGGGCTTAGTGAGGGGGATATCCTTGTCACGGAGTTTAAAGATGGGGCAGTTTTTTCTAAAATTACCGGCAAAGGGGTGAGTTAATGGCTAAAAAAGTAACGTATCAGGAATCAATGGAGCGTCTCGAAGAGATCCTCGAAACTATTGATTCATCAGAGGTCAATGTTGATGAACTTGCCGAGCAAGTATCTGAAGCGGCAAACTTGCTCAAGACCTGTAAACAGATTTTAACCAAGACCGAGAAAGACGTAACGGCGGCTCTTGAAACCCTCGATGAAGAATTCGACGAAAGTGAGTAATAGATGTTAAGTGCAAAAGAACAACTTGAAATTTTAAAACGCGGTGTTATTGAGATTGTACCAGAAGATGCATTTGTAAAAAAACTGGAAAAATCTGTTGAAACGGGTAAACCACTCAATATTAAACTCGGTATCGATCCAACGTCTCCGGATATTCATCTTGGGTTTACTGTTGTTATGCGCAAGTTGGCAAAATTTCAAGAATTGGGACATCAAGTAACCCTAATTATTGGTGACTATACGGCAACAATTGGTGATCCGTCAGGAAAAAACAAGACGCGTCCCCGTATTTCTCATGCAGAGGTTATGGAGCTGGCTGAGACGTATAAACAGCAGTTTTTTAAAATTGTCGATGAAGACAAAACTAATGTTGTATATAATGGTGACTGGTTTCGTGAGCTTAAATTTGATAAAGTAGCAGAACTCATGTCACAAATTACTGTTGCTCAAATGCTTGAACGTCAGGACTTTCAAAATCGTTATAAAAATGGCCAACCAATCTCTCTTCACGAGTTCATGTATCCAATGATGCAAGGGTATGATTCAGTGGTTATAAAGTCTGATGTTGAAATTGGCGGGACTGATCAAAAATTTAATGTCCTACGTGGACGTGAACTACAGGCAGCGCGGGACGAAGAACCACAGGTAGGCCTCTTTATGCCTATTTTACTTGGTACATGCGGACGTGAGAAAATGTCGAAAAGTCTCGGTAACTATGTCGGGATTAATGAGTCTCCTCAGACAATGTACCATAAAATTTATAACATCCCTGATGCACTGATTGAAAATTGGTATGAATTATTAACCGATCAATCAATTGAAGATATCAAAGCTATGATGAGGGGTATCGAAGATGGTTCAGTAAATCCGAATCAAGCGAAAATTGACCTTGCCATTGATATTGTCTCCCAGTATTATGGTGTTGATGCGGCTAAAGAGGCGCAAGAGGCTGAGAAAAAAATTCATAGTGGAAGTGCCATCCCTGATGATGCACCTGAATTTCAATTCCCCGCCGGTGATATGGGGCTTCTCGCTCTCCTTCTTGAGGTGAAAGCGTTTAATTCTAAAGGTGAAGCACGTCGAATGATTCAGAATGGCGGAGTTAAATTTAACGGAGAAAAATTGACTGATCCTGGATCAACGGTTGTTATCGTTGAAGGAATGGCACTCGTTATTCAGGTAGGGAAACGTAAGTTTTTTAAAGTGAATCACTAGATAACTTAACTATCTATCTATTTGAAAAGAGTCTACTTCGGTAGGCTCTTTTTTTTATGGATACTTATTCTGGAAATATGTTAAAACGGACTTAAATACAGTAAAAAAGAGCTTTTATATTGAAGCTAAATACACGTTTGGTATTAAAGAATATGACAACAAATATTGAATTTAGACCCAATGTCGCAATTCTAATTTTCCTATATTGTTTTATGAAAATAATATAAGGATTAGTAATGAAATTCATTTTTGCCATAGCCATACTCTCACTTGTCATTGTCGGATGTAAAGAAGAAAAAATCAGAACATACACTGAAAAACCTGCATCAATGGCACCACAGCCACCAACTGATCAGAAGGATATGCCAAAGATGCCTGCAGGGCACCCACCTATAGATCAAAATAGCCCGAGTATGGGCGCCGCCCCCCAAGGAGCGCCTACTAGAACAGCCAATGATACACGTCCAAAATTTAGTTGGAAACTCCCTAAAGGGTGGTTGGTTCAAGAAGGTGGCGGTATGATCACAGCAACCTATTTTCCAGACGATGGGACAAACAGTTTCAAAGCAACTCTTATAATTTTAGGGGGGATGGCAGGAGGAGTCGATGCTAATCTTGAACGATGGCTTGGACAAATTGGACTCCCTTCTGATCCTGGGACTATTGCAAAAGTAAAAAATGGGGCTACTCAGGTAGCAGGGGTTAATGTTAAAGGAAGTCTTTATGATCTTACCTTACAGGCAACTCAAGAAAAAACCTTTCTCGTAACGATTCTTCCAGTTGAGGAGTATTCGGTATTTGTCAAGTTCATGGCTGCACCTGATGTGGCAAAAGCTCAAAAACAGAATTTCACCGCACTACTTAACTCACTGGAGTATACTGCAAATGGCAATTAGCACCCTCCGGACTAAAATTAGAAGAAACAAAGTAATGAAAGTATTAACATCACTCTCCTTAACGACTGTGTGTTTAATACTGCTGCTGATTCTCACTTTTTTTGGAACCCTGTATCAGACTGATAATGGGCTCTATAGAGCCCAACAGGTCTTTTTTAACTCGTGGTTTCTCTTTTTTCCTTTTCCAGGGGCAAAGCTTGTATTGATGATACTCGGAGTAAACTTATTAAGTGTACTCCTCCTCGTATTAAAATACAGTTGGAAAAAGTCTGGTCTAGTCTTGATGCACTGGGGGCTTACGCTTCTGGTAGTTGGGTCTGGCATTACGTACTATTTTGCACAAGAGTCGATCCTCACTCTTTCTGAAGGTGAAGTTAAGACGTCTTCGGTTATTAATAGTATATGGGAACTTAAGGTATCTCAGGAGCGCAATGGTGAAAAAATAACAACAGCTGTAAGCGTTGACCTTCTAAAGCCAGGAACACCCATTGCCCTAGAAGCCCAAGGAGTGACGGTAGTACCCGAAGTCTATTATATAAATGCTGGAGCCTTTCAAGATACTACTGGCTGGCAACAGCGTGAAGGTGTATTGCCTGTAAATTTAAATGCACAAAAAAAATATATAAATGGGTCGGGAATTACCTCTATCAGAGAGCGGGAGCCTGTTCCTGAAATTTCACAGAATATTCCCGGAATGCTTTTTTTGACTGGCACTCTTGATAACAGTGGCACGAAGGAAAAAGTACTCTTGTCGGGATATGAAACTGAACCAACAATGGTAACGATTGGGAGTAAGGACTATTGGTTTCATCTTTCAAGAACAACGGTACCACTTCCTATTGCAATAAAGCTTATTGATTTCGTGAAAACTGATCATCCGGGAATCTCAATGGCAAAAGCCTATGAGAGTACTGTGGCTATCGAAGAGAACGGAATTCAACGTGAGCTTAAAATTTCTATGAATGAACCACTGAGAACTCATGGATTTACTTTTTTCCAATCATCATTTTCTAAAGATGGTATGGGGCGTGAAGTCTCTATTTTTCAAGTAGTTGAGAATCCAGGACGAGTAATTCCCTATCTATCGAGTATAATAATCGGATTTGGTTTGTTACTTCACTTTATTTTACTCTTGATTAACCGCCTTAAAAAGGAGCGAGTATGAAATTAATACTATTACTCAGCTTATTTATTTCAGTTACTTTTGCACAGTTTCCTCAATTTGATTATAGCAGCTATGGTAATCTTCTCATTCAGAATGAAGGGCGGTATAAACCACTTGACTCCTATGCACGACATATGCTTTTGGAGTATTCGGGTAAGAGTACTATCAAGATTGAAGGTGAAAAATATTCAGCCCTTGATTGGATGAATATGGTGATTTTTAATCACCCATTGGCGAGTAGTGCTCAATGCTTTCTCATTAATAATCCTCAGGTAGTTGATGCCTATGGGGTAAAGAGGAATACGCATCGAACGTACTCATATACAGATCTACTCCCGGCTCAGCAGCGCATTACTGAGCTTGCTCAAGCAGTGATGCAGGTGGATTCAAAAAAGCGAAGTGATGTAGAGCGAGAGTTCTTACGGGTCTATTCACTCTTTCAAAAACTCCAAGAGCATAGTGCAGCATTTACTTTTGCACAAAAGCATGAGACTTTTCGTGTCAAAACACAGGAGACCGCAAACCTGTTAGCTCTTGATACGGGGCTCTATAGTTATTTAGAGATACGAGAGAAGGCCGATACATTGTCACGACTTATTGAGAGTATTTCAAAAAAAACGGTTGAGAATTGGACTACTTCTGATAGCACGTTGTCACTTTTCTCTTATGCTCTGTATGAGTGGACTGAGTTTTATAAGGGAAATCAATTTGGAGTAATACCAGCCTTATTGGATAAAGAGTATTGGCTGAGTCCATGGGCAATCATTGGTCATAGATTAACCGATCGTAAAGAGCTTTTGAGTGCATTAGAACAGTGGACAGCTTTGGCTCAAAGCTTTAATAGAGGGGATGCCGCTGCTTTTGCAGAGGCTTCACTTACAGCAGTAACTGCAGAACGAGGTCGGTATCCTGATATACGTTACTCGGCAATTGATCTCGAAGTCACTTACAATAGTTGGGATTTCTTTTATAAAGCTAAAATACTCTTTGGCTTTGGATTGCTCCTTGCGCTTCTTGCCCTTGTAGTAAAAGCTAAGGTATGTAATAGACTAAGCTTTTGGCTGCTGTTCTCTGGTACCGTTTTTGGAATAGTTGGTATTGGTTTTAGAATGTATATTAGTCAACGTCCACCAGTGACGAATCTTTTTGAGACCTTTATATTCACGGGTACCGTTACGGCACTTATTGGTATTCTTGTTGAGAAGTATCAAAAGAATGGTAATGGGAATTTAATTGGAACACTCACCGCATTGATACTTTTCCTCATTTCGGGTAAGTATAGTTCGCAGGGTGATACCATGGGTGTACTTGTTGCAGTTCTTGATTCAAACTTTTGGCTTGCCACTCATGTGATAACCATTTCACTTGGGTATGCAGGGTGTGTTGCTGCAGGGGTTATGGGGCATGTATATCTTATGCAACGGCTTTTTGGAAAATCAAAAGAGGATCTGACCAAAACCTATAAAACTCTTTTTGGAATTTTGGGATTTGGCCTCACTCTCTCATTTATCGGTACGGTTCTTGGCGGTATCTGGGCAGATCAATCCTGGGGTAGATTTTGGGGTTGGGATCCAAAAGAAAATGGTGCACTGCTTATTGTTCTTTGGAGTGCGATAATTTTTCACATGCGTATTGCGGGTTGGGTTAAAGAACTTGGAGTTGCTATAGCGTCAGTCATTGGTATTATTATGGTGATGCTTGCATGGTTTGGTATCAATCTCCTTGGTGTTGGTCTCCATTCTTATGGCTTTACCACCGGAATCGCTTTTAATCTCATACTCTATATTAGTCTTCAGGTTGTATTTCTTTTGGTGGTAGTACCATTGATTATACGGAAAGAACGGAAAGCTTAATCTACTCAAAACAAATATTAGAAGCACTTCATTTTTGGAGTGCTTTTTTTGTCTCTTAAGTTATGTATCTAATATGGTGTGGATATGAGATAGGGAGAGTTGTTCTTCCTGTTGTATGTCATACCTATACTCGTTCCGTATAAGGGTAGGAGAGGATACTTATTATGTGAAAAGAGGAGATATAAAAAAAGGGTGATCAACGATCACCCTTTTTTTGAGTTCTTATCTAATTAAGGATTAAGTGCTTTGATTGTGTTATTCAACACACTTCTTATAAAAGTAGGATTGTGAACACCTTTCGATTGGTCTTCTATGATTAATTTGTAGTTCCAAACTGCACCAGCTTCTGTGCCGATAACTTTTTTGCTCACTGCTTTTGCTGTGATCACACCAGTATCAGAAGTGTCTGCCGTGGCTAACCCTTTACCTATTAGAAGAGTTTCAACTGAATCTATGAGTGTTTGAATGTCAGTTTGAAGTGCCGTAATTTTTAAACTGAGGGTATCAGCATCAGTATGACATGTTGCACAGCCAACAAGGTTCATAGTTGTATCTGTATTGAGCATGCCAAATTGGTGTCCACCAGATTCAGTTGAGTTTCTGTCTGCTTCATTTGCCATGTGACATGTTACACAAGCATTTGGTATGTTTGCATGGCTATATGCTGCTTTTGCAATGGTGTCACCGGTAAAGAGGAATGATGCAACTGAGTTAAGAGTTGCTGATTGTGGTCCGTGGTGTGGTCCATAATATGCACTGATTGAAACTGAATCTGTTGCAACCGGTACGGTTTTTCGTGGTTGATGGCATGATGCACATACATTTGCAGTACCGTAGGTATATTTAGTTTGATTGAGGACCATGAGTACGCTATCAGTTGGAATTATAGTAAGAGCCCAGTCTGTACTATCATATGCATTGTGAATATTGTGACAAGTACGACAGTTTGGCTGTGTTGGAATTTCAAAAGCGGCAACAGTGCCTTCAACGGTAGTTCCTGCAGAATCGATAACTTCTTTATACCCTTCGTGAGTGTGACAACCAGCGCAGCTCGTTCTATTGCCATAAACGGCATGTCCACCTGTTGCATGAGTAGACATTGCATACTGCTGTTGACGGGCAATGAGTTCGGTACCATCATTATGACAGGTCTTACATTGAGTTGCGTCAACTCCATCGGTACCGTTTGTACCATTCGTACCATTAGTGCCATTACTAATGACGGTGGTGTCTGTCCCACAAATGACCGAAACAGTGAGGCTATCTGCATTATCAATGGTGATACAACCTGTACCGGCTGTTCCTATTTCACCTTCTAGACACCCTAACAAAAGGATTGCAGTGGCAAAAACCAAGATGACTAATTTTATATTCATGATAATTCCTTTATAGTATTCTTATGTATATACATGTTATATAAAGCAAAATACGTACCTAAAATTAGACTTGAAAGGGGGCAATTGTTACTTAGTTAATACCATAATTGAGTAACAACACCATATTTGGTGACAAATGGAGAGCCTGTGTTGTCTTAAGAGAATTAAGGAGTGGATACTCAAATACTATTTAATTCAAAGGTATTATGTCAATTGTTGTATTTTAAGAATTTAGTGCTATACTAATAGTTAATGGCTATTTGATATGCTTTCCTTACGAAAGGTTAATTATGAAAATCATTACAGTAATTGCCCCAATTGTTTTATTGGGAATTATATCATGTTCAGACGATGTAACAATAAACCCATCAATAAGTTCTAACCAAGAACAGCGGTTTTCAAGTACTGCACTTCCAGAATCGAAATTTTATAGTTGTTTGACAAATGATAGTCTTGGGAAGTTATCGAGTTGTATCTATTATACTAGTTTTCCTCAATTTTTATTCCATTCTGTCGAGGAAGCTTGTTCTGGGACCTTTGCTGTAAGTGAATGTCCTGCTGATGCAGTAATTACCTGTAAAAAAGTGAGTGAGGAGTGGCTTGATAAGCAAGTATTTTTTTACTCGTCAACATTCAGCAATGAAGATTGCCCAGCTGATCATTAGTATAATATTACCATTCTTTAGACCTACTTTGGTATCCTTTAAGGAGGCTTCTAAATAAGAGCTTATACTTAAGGCTGGCTTATAGGTTTCAATCACATAATAGTAAATCTTCAAATATACTTTATATGACTAGCTGAGTCTATTAGCTAAACTTTGTATTACTCGTACTAAGCGCATTGCTCACTTGTAGAAGAGGGAGTAGGGGGGCTGGATAACCTATATAGTATGTATAGATAATAAAAAAGGCTACCTCGATAGAGGCAGCCTGTATGTTGTGAATTTGATAACTCGAATAATTATGGATGAACTGGTGTTGTAATCAACATCGCCGCTGCTGCTGCACCTGTGGTTGGGCCAGCTCCTCCCACTCCGTGACAAGTCATACAGCTGTAATCGACTGGAATTGAAATAGCATTTGTAGTACCGTCAAGATCAGCAGCAACAAAGTTTGTATCTGATATTGATGAGAGGGAAAGAATGTGAGACCTCATATCACCAGTTTTACCACCAGGGATACCAAGGGCGGTAACTCCAGTAACATAAGTCGCTGTGGATGTTGTAGCAGATTTTACAATTTTTGGCATGTGACAACTTGTACAGTTGTGACCTGTGTATGCTGCATTCACTGTAATTGGTTTTGTTGATGTCTCGTTGTGACATACAGAGCAATCTTTGGTAACACCTTGTCCTGATGCTTGTGCATCAAATTTTACTGATGAATGAGGGTCGTGACACGTTACACAACCATGTGCTGCTCCGCCTTTACCAACAAGAAGTTCATGAGATTGTTCATGGTGTTTGATGAGGCCACTAGAAACTTTAACCACTTTTGCTTTATCTCCACGGACGTGGCAAACTGCACAAACGGTATTTGCTTTGTGTGTTGCACCTAGAGCTCCAAATTCAGCTACTGCCCCTTGAACATCACTTGAGTTTTGAGCGTTAATCGCTGTAAATGTTTTTGTATTGTGCCCAGGGCCTGCGACCACATTATCACCGTGACATCTTTGACAGGTTATGGCGTCATACTGCATGTTTCCTGCCATGAGTGGTGCATCGGGGTTGGTTGCAGTGGGGTCCCAGCCGGTAGCATGACAAGAGCCACAAGCATATGCTGAGTGAGCTTCTCCATCATGATATGCCGAAAATTCACCTGAAGCAAAATTGTATTGTGCATTCGCACCGTGTATTATTAAGCCACTGGTATCAATATATCGGGCCTTCCAGCCATAGCCACCAACAATATATCCGGTTGTTGCGAGGGACATTTGAGCATCGGGAACTTCAGCAAGAGAATTGGTTACTGTATTGGGGAACATTGCTGCTATATCAGTAAAAGGGAACGCTGGTATAGAATCGCCAACAACTTTATTAAGTTTGAATGCGTGGCCAGATTCTTTCCAGTTTGCAAATTGAGTTGCATGGCAAGAAGCGCAATCACTTGCTCCTTCATGTCTATCATAAGATGCATCTTGATCAACTATCGGAGCGGTCGCAGAATCCTCTGTACAGCCAATAAAAGCTGAGGATATAATCGCAGTCATGATGAGTAACTTTTTCATTGTGGTTCCTTTGTTTGAAATAAGTATACGTGTGTTTGGTATTATGATAAAGCAAAGATCATGCCTAATAATAGTCAGGATATCGTTTGAAATAAGAGGAATGTACCCAAGAGGCATTTGGTAATAACACCAGATTTGGTGTTATTACTTATATTTGGTGATGTTTTTGGTTTGTTAAATCAAAAAGAGTAGTGGTAATTCAATTGATGGAATGCTTGTCGAGTTTGTTTCGAAAGGTTGAATAAGGCAGCTTTAATAGCTTGGAGGCTGTTTTTTGATTGCCATCACTTTTATTGAGTGCATGAGTTAAAATATTTTTTTCAACATCCTTAATTATTGATTCAAAACTTGAATGCTCACCAAAAGTGAATAGAGGAGGGTGGTTCTCGGGTGTTTTTTCTGTATCGGATTCAAAGTATTCCCGGGGAAGGTCTTCAGGAGTGATACAAGTAGCTGCGTTAGTAAGGCAGAGTCTTTGAACAAGGTGTTCAAGCTGTCTTACATTTCCGGGCCATGTATAATTCATGAGTTTCTGTAGTGCCGCATCCTCTATGGTTATCTCCTTACCTGATGAAAATTTATCAGCAAAATGTTTGATAAGCAAGGGTAAATCCGTTATTCGATTTTTCAATGATGGTATGTGAATGGGAAGTACATTTAAACGATAATAGAGGTCTTCTCTAAATGACCCAGCTTTAACCAAATCAGCGAGGTTTGCTTTGGTTGCAACGATAATTCGAACATCGGATGAAAGTAACTTTTCGCCACCAACTCGTTCAAAGGTCCTTTCTTGTAAAAACCTGAGGAGCTTAACCTGGACATCGAAGTCAAGATCATCAATTTCGTCTAAAAAGAGTGTTCCTCCCTGAGCTTGTTCAATTCTACCAATTTTCTGTTTATGGGCTCCGGTAAATGCACCTTTTTCGTGACCGAATAGTTCGCTCTCTAGCAGAGTTTTAGTAAATACGGCGCAGGTTACTTTAATTATAGGTTTCTTTTTTCGATCACTGTGAAGGTGTATGGCCTCAGCTACCAGTTCTTTTCCAGTACCGGTTTCACCTTCTATAAGTACGGTTGCATCAGAGGGCGCAATAGTTTCAATGTTTTTGAATAGAGAAAACATGAGTTCATGGTTTCCAATAAGGTTTTGGAATTGTGTATGAGATTGAAGAGTCCGCTTCATTTGTTTGTTGGCGATTTTCAAATCAACAAAATCTTTAATTTTATTGAGAGTATGGTTGATATCACTGATTTCAAATGGCTTGGTGATAAAATCGAAAGCACCCGCTTTGAGACATTCAACGGCTAATTCTATATTTCCAAATGCGGTAATCATGATAACTATTGCAGAGGATTCGAGTTCCTTGATTTTTTTTAAGGTATCGAGCCCATTTAATTGGGGCATGTTGTAATCGCAGAGCACGCAATCAGGTTCAAGCTCGGTATATGAGTGGAGGGCAGTGAGAGGGTTTTCAAAATCATAAATGGTATGACCTGCTTCACGGAGGTCATCGCCGATACCGATACGTATACTCGCATCATCATCTATGAGAAATATTTTCATGTTCGGTCCTCTGATAAAAGGGGGAGAGTTATAGTAAAAGTTGTGCCTTTCTGTGGCTCTGATATTACAGATACGCTCCCTTGGTGAGCATCTATAATATTTCTACATACAGCGAGCCCAAGTCCTGTACCTTTACCTTGTGCTTTTGTTGTAAAGAAAGGATTAAATATTTTATGAATAATGTCTGTTGGAATTCCTGGACCGTTGTCATGTATATGAAGTAAGAGAATATTTTTTTTTCTAAAGCCAGAAATCGTAATAGATCCATTATCTGAGTTGATTGCATAAATTGCATTCAAAACAAGATTCATTATGACTTGTTTAAGTGCATTGATATCCCAAGTACCGCAATATTGATTTTCGGGAAGATCAACGACAAGTGATATTTTTTTTTGTTCTAATTGAGAAGAAACTACTTGCTCAACTTGAGTTAAGACATCAAAGATTGAAACTGGTTCGAATAGATAATTACGTACTTTAGAATAATCTAGCAGTCCAGCCACAGCTTTTTTTATGTGGACTATAGATTGGTCAACAGGCTCAATATATCGCAGTGCTTTTTCTTGATGTTCACACAGTTTTTTTAAATGAGCCATACACGATTGCATACCAGTAATAGGATTATTTATCTCATGTGCGACACCAGCTGCCAGTGTTCCAATGGTGACAAGTTTGTCCGTTTGCATGAGACTTAATTGTATGCGCTTTTCTTCGTGGTGATGATTCTCTAGGTGTTCAAGAAGTTCTTGAAAGAGTAATTCAAGTTGTCCGAATTCATTGAGTTTAGTTGCGCTACGGACGGTGTTATCCTGGCCGGGAAAAGAGCGTTTTATTGCTCGAGTCATTTTTTTAAGGGGTTGAATCATTTTTTTGGCGACGA
Source organism: Fibrobacterales bacterium (assembly GCA_051532055.1). GTDB lineage: Bacteria > Fibrobacterota > Fibrobacteria > Fibrobacterales > JAOPTW01 > JAOPTW01. The sequence goes on from JAOPTX010000044.1 coordinate 90,189, forward strand.
CAAATGCGAGAAATACAATGATAAAAATATAAGTGATGGCAATATAGATGAGTGGCTGGATAAGGTTTGTCTGAACCGCTTCAAAATGTCGTTTCAAGGTGAACATTGTCGTTAAGAAATAGGTTCTATCCTTAATATTCATTGGCATGGTAATGACCATCAGTGATTTATCTATAACAAAGACTGGACTCTTTTGGAAAGTATCAAAATTGATATGATTGAGGGCTGTTGGTAATTGTTGGGATGTAGCAAGGAGTACTTGTTGATGCTGGTCGTGAATAAAAATTGCTTTCAGCTGATCAAAATTTGCTGTTTGAATTTCATTCAGAAACGGTTGAATAATGGGTTGAAATTTTTCATTATGCTCAGTACTATGACGAAAAAGGTGTTGAAGAGGAATATTAATAGAAACAGTTTTCGAATAGAACTCTTTTTCTGCAACTCTCAGAACTCCTTTTTTGTGTAAGAAGTATATACCGAAACAGCTAAGGGTGACGATAATGGTGGTAATAAGAAAGACGACAAATACAAACCGAAGTTCTAGGTTGATCGATTTTGAATGTTTTGAGGGTGGGGGATTTGAAGAGCGTATAGCCATACATTCCTGAATTATATTTCGAGTCCAAAAAGCTCTTTGGCCCAGAGTGAGGCAGATTGAGCGCGACCATCATTACACATCTCTTTCAAGGCACTGGAGGGGGTATGGAGTATTTTGTTGGTCAATGAGTTAATCGTTTTTTTTACTAAATCATACTCTTTATCACACAAGTGGGACTCGAGTGGCTTGAGCTCATTTTGGGCAATGGTTTGAATATGAGATCTCATTGCCTTGAGTACGGGAACAATTTCTTGGGCATTATACCATGCGTAAAATTCGGTTAATTCTTTCGCAATTATTTCTTCTACTTCAGAGATCGCACTGGAACGCTTGTCAATATTTGAATCGACAATTGAATTAAGTGTATCGATGTCAAACAAAGTTATTTCATCAAATTGGGTAACATCAGCAGCAATATTGCGAGGTGCAGCTATATCAACACAAGTGAGTGGTGTTTTGCTATTGCGTTTTTGAATGATTTGTTTTGTTATTAATGGTTCGCACGATGAGGCACATGTTATTATAATATCAAGAGAATCGAGAGCTTCTGGGAGTAATTCTAATGGCCAAGCAGTTCCATTATATTCCTGAGCCATCTTCTCCGCTTTTGCAAAAGTCCGATTGATAAAATGGATAGAATCAACGCCTGAGTCTAATAAATTTTTGACAGCAAGTTCACCCATTTTACCCGTACCTAAAATGCCAATACGGGCTTTTTTTAATGTGGGGCAGTGTTTACGAAGGAGCTCGACCGCTGCAAAACTAATAGATACAGCCCCCTTCCCAATTTCTGTTTCATGACGTACTCGCTTGCCCAATTTAATAGATTCTTGAAAAAGGCGATTAAGATACGATCCGGTTGTTCCTTGTTCTTTAGCAAAGTGGTAGGCGTTTTTAATTTGCCCTAGAATTTGTACTTCTCCAACTATCAGACTGTCCAGTGAACAGGTAACGCGGAAAAGGTGTTGTATGGCGTATTCATGAGCAATAAAAAAGAGTGCAGTATCAAGATCACGGTTTTTGATCCCTTTTAGGTTATACCACGTTGCACGAAGTTGTGGAAGAAACTTATGAGGTTCATCATTTACAACCATATAGAGCTCGGTTCTATTGCAGGTCGCAATGAGAATAACTTCTTCGATACCGGGAATAGCTGAGAATGTTTCGAGTGCCAAGCCTTGTTCACCTTGGGTGAATACTAGTTGGTCACGTTCATTGATTGCCGCAGATTTGTGATTTACACCGAGAATACAAGTATGCTGTCTAGTTTGGGAATGTACCATAAATATTTAAGAGACCCTTATGCGTACTGCGGTGAATAACTCTGTAAACATTATATAAAATATTTGTTTACAATTGGTCTCATTTTTAAGGCGAGTGATTTATAATTTTTCATGTGAATAATTAACAGTTGAGGGGGTGGCATTTTGTGAGATATATGTGATATACTCATACTCATACCAATAATATGGGTTATCCATGAAAAAATACACGAATAACTACTTTTCATTTACCGGAATGATTTTACTCGTGATTTTTGTTGTTATCGAAGTACCTCTTGTGCTCTGGGAATCATTTGGATCGACCGATGTATTTATAGGCCTCATCACTTATACGGTTATGCCGGTAGTACTCTTCTTTGGGGTAGGGCTCTATGTATATGGAATGTGGTTGAATAAAGTTTCAGAAAAAAAACATGAGCCTACTAGTGCTCACATTGTACTTGACCTTTCGAATCCGAAACATTTAAAAAGCCTATTTATTGTAATAATTGTAGTGGTATGCTTTTTTCTTGCCTCATTCATAGGCTCATATAAAGTGTATCACTATACGGAGAGTAATGAGTTTTGTGGAACTGTGTGTCATGATATAATGCATCCAGAATATACTACTTTTCAAGAATCACCTCATGCTCGGGTAAAATGTGCAGAATGTCACATTGGTGAAGGAGCGGGGTGGTATGTTCAGTCAAAATTGTCGGGAGCACGGCAAATATATCATGCAATTGTAGGAGATTACCCGAGGCCTATTGCAACTCCTATTGAAAACCTACGACCAGCAAAAGAGACTTGTGGGCAGTGTCACTGGCCTAAAAAGTTTTTTGGGGCCATAGAGCAAAAACACAATTATTTCCCTGAAGAAATGGAAAATCAAGCATGGCGCCTAAAATTACTCATCAAAGTCGGAGGGGGTGGTGTTGGCAAAGAGGGGATTCATGCTCATATGTTTGAGGATAATGAAATTTTCTATGTCGCTGAAGATAGAAGGCGGCAGAATATTCCATGGGTAAAGGTCGTTTCTTCGACAGGAGTAACAAAAATTTACAATAGTGAAGATTCCCCGTATAAGGAGGCCGCACCGCCAGTGGATAAAGTGAGAAAGATGGACTGTATTGATTGTCATAATCGGCCATCCCATAGATATAAGGCCCCGTATCGGGCTTTGAATGAAGGACTCAATTTTGGCTCAATTTCGTGGGAAATACCTGAAATTAAACAGAAAACAATAGAATTGTTCGAAAAAGAATATGAAACTCAGGATAAAGCTATAGTAAGTATTAAGAAGTCATTGGTCGAGTATTACACAGAAAACCATAGTGAGATACTTGAAAATAAAAGACAACAGTTTGATAGTGCACTTGTGACCATTGAAAAGATGTATCGAGGGTCAATATTTCCAGAAATGAAAGCACGGTGGGATGCGTATCCTGATAATATTGGACATTTGATCTCTGATGGCTGTTTCCGGTGTCATGATAATAAGCATGTTGCTTCTAAGGGTGAGGTGATAACGAGAGACTGTAACACCTGTCATTTGATCATAGAACAGGGACTTAGTGATGCTTTAGAGACAAATACTCAAGGGCTCCCTTTTCGTCATCCGGTAGATATCGATGAAGAATGGAAAAGTGAGAACTGCTCAGAATGTCACACAGGTGGAACTATTTAGAATATATTTCATATACATAACAAAGTTGTAAAAAGGTGGGTGCTATAAAGTGCAGATTAAAAATATTTTTATTCAGTTGATACTTATCGTTGTTATTACTGGAGTAAATTCTCTTGCTACCGAAGATGACTTTGATTATGAAGGGGCCTCTGCAGTCTGTGCTGAGTGCCATGATGGAAATAAAAGTGATGCTCCTGTTGCATTACAAGATACCATTGATATGTCAATACATGAAGGAACATACTGTCTTGAGTGTCATGTTGACCTACAACATGAAGTGTATGATTCTACAGTAAGTAAAGGACATATCCAAAAAGTACAATCTGTTCAGTGTGGAGAATGTCATGATGAAGAAGCTGAGGTGTATACCACTCATGGTATTGCCAAGCCAGGAAGTGATTCATTAGTACCAACTTGTGCAAGTTGCCATGGGAGCCATTCAATAAAAGAGGTTGCAGATAGTAATGCATTGGTACATGAAAATAATTTAGCGAAGACTTGTGCACGGTGTCATGAAAATTTTGATGCAATGGAAAAATATGGAATTTTAAATAATACTGTTATTAGCAAGTATCAAAATAGCATTCACGGAATAACCCTTTCAAATGATTCAATACAACCTGCCCGGTGTAAAGATTGCCATTTTACCGATGGCACTGCACATAAAATTTATTCACCGGGGAACCCGGTATCAAAAATTAATCATTTTCTCATACCGCAAACCTGTGGTAAATGTCATGAAGAAGAAGAGAAAAAATATTGGGATGGTATTCATGGTAAACTTACAGCAAGGGGCGAAACTGATGCGCCAGTCTGTACCAGTTGTCATGGTGAGCATTCTATTCTCTCTACTAAAAGTGGAAAATCATTTGTCAGTCACGAAAATCTTGCAGTGGCAACCTGTACACCCTGTCATAATTCTGCAACATTGTCAGCTAAATACGGATTAGATAACCATGGTAATGTGTCATACATTGATGATTATCATGGGCGTAAATCAAGTCTAGGGGATACTACTGCGGCAAACTGTGCATCATGTCATAATGCCCATGATATACGAACTCAAAAGGACCCACTCTCAAAAACAAATAAAGTAAATATTCTTAAAACGTGTATTCAATGTCATGATGACATAACCCAAGAAATCGCAGAAACACCCATACACTTTGTAAATAGAGAAGGGTCGACCTCGTTTTGGGAACAACTTTTTACGGTCATCTATATTGTAATAATCCTTGCAACTATAGGGGGAATGATCTTTTATATTGTTCTAGATCTTGTACATGCAGTACGTAAATCAAAAAAAGAAAAACAAGTGAAGCGAATGAATGGTGTTGAACGCCTACAGCATATGTTTCTTGCAATTTCATTTACCGTACTGGTCGTTACCGGGTTTGCCCTGAGATATTCAGACTCATGGTGGGCCGATATTATGTTTGGTCGTAGTGGTGGTTTTTGGATTCGCCATCAAATTCATATTGTATCTGCTGTAATTATTATTGTAACATGCTTTTGGCACCTAGTGTATTTGAAAACAAAACGAGGCACGGCCTTTATTGTCAGTATTTTTCCTCGAGTAAAAGATGCAAAAGATGCATTTCAAATGGTTCTGTATAATTTAAGAATTTCAAAAAGTAAACCAGAATTTGATCGATTCACTTTTGCTGAAAAATTTGAATACTGGGCACTTGTTTGGGGAATGATTGTTATGACCGTGACGGGGTTTGCCCTTTGGTTTGATTATGTATTAGTGCAATATATCCCCAAAGAAGCGATTAATGTTATGAGAATTATACACTATTACGAAGCATGGTTGGCGGCACTGGCTATACTTATTTGGCATATGTATGGGACGGTATTTAACCCGCATGTATACCCAATGAATCCCTCATGGTTTACAGGGCATATGCTTAAAAAACAGTATGAACATGAGCATAGCGCTGATAAAGACTTTGAAGAGGTTGAAGAGAATGAAAAATAGAACCACAAGAATACACTCTCGTGTAAAAGGGGCATATGAATAACTTATCGAGAATTATACTCACGTTACTTGTGGCTTCAGGTAGCGTGTATGCAGATTACATATCTGCTCGAGTAAAAGCAGGTGCGTATTATCTGGAAAGTAAAGATGAATCAGTTGATCAAAATATTTTTCAATATCATGCGCTGAACTCATCATTTGAAAAAAGCGGTGTATTCGCATTACTATCAGGGAGTTACTCTGATATATATAAAAACCGGGGGTCGGAGTATACTAATGACTATCGGTTATCACTTGCAAAGGCTGGGTATACAACACCATCGGGAAATGTTACCGGTGCAGTCGGTCGTATGTATAACACTTTTATAGATAGAAGTGTTTGGCTGGATGGGCTTGACTTGCAGTACACCATTAAAAATATGCTGACGCTACAGGCTTATGGTGGGTACGTTGTTCCGACAGCCTATGATGATGATTTCATACATACGGATTCTGAATTTTTGACCACTGGTGGAAGCATTGAATTCACCGGACTGAAGAATATAGTTCTGCTGGCTGATTATGTAAAAGCATCGAAGGATGATAAAGGAACTGTCGGTCTGGGGGCCAATGTGATACTCCAAGAAAAATATGACCTGTTTACGAACGGGGTTTGGGATTTTGAAACGTCATCTCTCGATCATGCTAATGTTTCGGGACGGATTAATGTAAGGAACAATGACCAATTACTGCTCTCTTATACCTTTGATGATGCAGAGCAGGATACCACTCGGTACTTTGATTTGTTAGACCACCCCACTAGCAACTTGATTCAGGGAGGGTACCTATATAATGTAAATCAAAAATTGCACATGACTCTGAATTATGGATTATTACTCTATGAAGATGAAACAGCTCGGGAACCTGAGGATGTTATTGCCCATATGATCGATGCACGGGTTACTGGCTACGGTGCCTATGTGAGCTTTACCAAAGAGTTTGATAGTGACACCGAAATGCAGGAGGCGACAGCAGGGTATGAATACAAAATATTGGATAACCTGTTAGCCGGGGTAAATGCTGGATTCATGAGGTATAAATGGAGCGATGATAAGGGGGAGAGCAAAAAGGAGTTTAAGAATTCTAAATTTGTTGCAGTGGTATGTGAATATGCCGTTATCAAAAATCTATGGCTGAATCTAGAGTATGAATTTTTGAGTAATCGAGAGTATTCTCAGGATCATCGAGTGTTTGCTGGACTTAACTATTCATTCATGAAGGGGCTGTAACATGAGCATTAAAATATTTATAACAAGCCTGATGATTGTAATAGGTGTGTATGGCACGGGAAGTGCACAGAACTTTTTGAAAGACAATACATTTTCTCACACTTACCATGTTGTTGAAGAAGAAGTGGGCTGTACTGACTGCCATACAGAAATTAATGCTGCTGGTTCTATTGGCGCAATACAGAGTGTTAAGGCGTCAGTATGTACTGATTGTCATGAAGATGATATTACAGAGGAACAAATACTGGAAGTGACTTTTGATGATAAAAGTTTTCAGTTGTTTAAAAAGAGGTTACCAGGTGAATTGTTCTTCTCTCATGAAAGTCATATTAAAAGGGATACGAGCAGTAGCGAAAATAAAAAATGTTCGAGTTGTCATGGAGATATAACTCCAAAAGGGGAAACTCCTACAGCACTCCCTACCATGGCAAGTTGTGTTACCTGTCATACGGAGCAGCAAGCAAGTATCACATGTGCAACATGCCATCCAACGGCTGTTCGTCCCGTATCGCAGAAAACGGCACCGACTACATTTCTACCAAGTTCACACAAATCAGGTGTATGGCTCAGTGGAGATTTTCATGGTCGTGATGCGCAATTCAAAAAACAGGATTGCAGTATGTGCCACAAAGATGAAAGTACTTGTACTGATTGCCACCTTGGGCTAAATGGGAAAAAAGTACATGGATTGAATTATGAGTATACCCATGGTATGGATGTTAAATTTAAAAGAAAAAACTGCTCTACCTGTCATGTGCCGGTTGAACAATTCTGTGGCGATTGTCACTTTTCAAAGTAGGGAGTGAAGTATGAACATAAAGATATTTCTTGTAATAGTACTTGTTCTCTGGTTTGTTGGATGTAGTAAACTTGATTCTGATGGTTCTGCTGAATTAGAAAAAGATACTTGTGCATCATGCCATGGATTACCACCAGAATCAGGGATTCATAGTCTCGCTCAATCAAATAGTTATGGGTATAGCTGTGGTGAATGCCATAAAGGGTATAGAGTAGATAGTGTTTTAGCGACTAATGCTCTCCTTCATACAAATGGAGTAGTGAATGTCGAATATAACTCTCTTCCTGGTATGAGGAAAACAATGGTAGGGGTGACCTGCTCAAATATTGCATGCCATGGTGCGGAAATGAGTAATAATTCAGGAATTGTGTGGAATAGTAGTTCTAATTTGGGTGATACCGTTGGATGTCAAACATGTCATAGTACAGGGGTCGGTTTAGTAACAGGACATAGAGGCGGGAATGGCGCATGCTTTGGCTGTCATAGTACTGTTGTAGAGGGCACGATTGATGCTATGACCATTAAGGATTACACAAAACATATTAACGGACAAGTGGATTTTTAAAATCAAACAAGGAGATACAATGAAAGTTAGTGTAATAAGTCTCGTATTTATTCTAGGAATATTTTGGGTAGGTACAGTACAGGCTGCAGACCCAGCACATAAGTTTGTCGGTGCTGGTAAATGTAAAACATGCCATAAAAAGAAGAAGGATGGTGAACAATATCAGCAATGGCAGAAATCCGGTCATGCTCAAGCATATAAAACCTTAGGAACTGCCGAGGCTAAAGAAGTTGCGAAAAAGAATGGCGTCACCGGTGATCCTCAAAAAGCACCGCAGTGTTTGAAGTGCCATGTTACGGCATATGGTGTTGATGCAAAATATTTAGATAAGAGCTACAAAATGGAGGATGGCGTACAATGTGAAAGTTGCCATGGGCCGGGAAAAGATTACAAAAAGAAAAAGGTTATGAAAGACCATGCGAAATCAATTGCAGCAGGAATGATTGTTCCCGATGAAAAAATGTGTAAGACTTGTCATAATAAAGAGTCGCCAACCTACAAACCTTTTGATTATAAGAAGAAGTATAAAAAGGTTGATCATCCCATACCAGGGAAAAAGTAAACGATTAGCTATGATAGACATTTCAACAGAAAAGNNCTTTTCTGTTGAAATGTCTATCGATCTATTATTCTTATTTAATCAATGCCTTTATCTGAATAATGATTTTTTCCTCTTCTTCAACATCATAGCCATTCATATGGGCTATGAGCTTGCCGGTAGTATTAAATACCATCAGAGAAGGTACTGCGGTAACTCCAAGTTTTGGTGCAAGAGTGCTTTTTTGGTCAAAGAGTACAGGGTACTCAATGCTATTTTTCTTGATGTATTTCTTAAGTTTCTTTTTCTTAAACTTTTTGTCGGTATTAATACCAAGTATTGCGACCTTATCTGATGAGGAGCTTTTGTATATCTCATTGAGTTTTGGGAAAATATACCGGCAGGTAACACACCATGTAGCCCAAAAATCAAGAACAACAACTTTGCCTTTGTATTCATCAACCGTGTGGGTTATGCCTTCAATATCTGAAAGTGAAAATGAAGGAAGAGTGTACTCTTTTGCCGCCAGAGGAAGGGTAAGAGTGATGATCGTCATAAAAGTGAGTAGCCATTTCATGGATGTCTCCTTTGTGTTGAGTGTGCTGAGTTAAAATGCGTATTGGATTCCAAGGAGGAGATCTGCTTGAGTATAATAATTAGATACTCCCATGAAGTCATCTATGCCACTATACCAGGTATCTCCAAAAAATTGATAGAGGTCAGGATTGTTTTGTGTACTTCGATAGAGGTAGTTAAAAGTGAAGTTCCATTGTGTAGGTACAAACCAAATATCCTCCCATGAATCGGGAAAACCACCGGCAAGTTTAAAACCAAAGAGGTTGCTAAAGAATGAGTAGTATCGTATGTCAGCTGAACGATATTTGTCATCGGTGCTGTATTGCGCATAGATAAAATCCATAGAGCCTTGAGTGTAAAATCGGTGTCTCAGTCGTATATAGAGTTCATCAGTGATGTGTTGAAAAAGTTTGGTATCGATAGTGTGTGACTTCATTCCCCAGCTATCATGGTAGTTTCGGTAGTGCACATTTATTGAACCAAGATACTCATCAAAGAGTTCGTACCCTTGGATAATATTAGCAGAGAGGGCAATGCCTGTTTTTGCATCAGGTACACGCTCTTCTTTTGAATCGCCGTCTTCAAGGGTAACAGGGCGATAGGGGTGGCCAAGAAAACCCCAAGAGTCGATATAGTTACCCGAGAGACTAACCATGGTAAAAGGGGTGAGACTTTGTGCAAATGAAAAACTAAAGGAGCTAATGTTTTTATCTCCCCCAGGGGCAAACCCTTCGCGACTATGATAGGTATCAAAGAATCGACCATAGCTGGTGCTTATAGTGGTGTTGCGTTGGTTGAAATCTAATGCGACGTTGATACTCGGCGAATAAGAAGTGTAATCTGGTTCATGACTCATATAGAATCCGAGGCCAATGATATCGCCTTGATTATTTCGACTGACATTAAAACTTTCAGAAAACCGTATTTCTGGTTTAGTAGCACCAGATAGTGCATCAATAGGGCTATCTGGTTCTGATAGGAGTAAGGTTTTATCGTTAGATACCGTGTTTAATCTATTGTATCCAAGACCTCTACTCGCACCAGTCACTGCATCAATCTCTTGCTCATAAGAGATTGACCATAGTTCGTCCAGCCATTTCGTGAGAGCAAGAACAGGGGTATAGGCAGTTACCTGGTTTTTATCGGTATAGAAATGATAGCGCAAATTAAGTGAGCTCTCAGAACCTGAAGCGAAAAGGGGAGCTACAATGAGGAGGGGAAAGACAAGGAAGATAACGACTTTAACAACCACATCCACCTCCAGCACCCGCAGATCCACCAACTGAACCTTCTCTTCGAGGAAAGTTATGGCCTTCTAAGGTACTTTCAATAGGGTCTTCAGAGAGTTGCATTACAGGGTCACTCAGATATTCACGGTCCATTTGAGGAACCATTGCGCAATTGATTATACTTAAAAGTAACAGTACTAATAATAGTATATATGTTGTTCTTACCATCGTTCCTTCTTATGACAGGCATTCGTAGAACAGGTTTTCGTCTTAAAATTATATGTCGCTGGTATACGTTCACCATCTTCTTTCTCTAAATTTGTTTCTGCGAGTTCAACATTAATCGCACCATTTTTGTGGTAGAGCGTTGTACGGTAATGAGGAACGGAGTCATAGTCAAAAAGATCGGTGAGATATTCTTGGACTTCTGAAAAATCTGTTGATCCTATAAGGTGTGAGAGATCGGGGTAGAGTATAGAATCAGTTGAAGAATACTCAGTGTTAATTCCGCGAACAGTATGTATGGACAATGCATGGCAGTCAACACAGGTAATGATACCATTTGGGTTGTATTTGTCAAAGGTGTTGTCTCTGTCGTCAAGGTGGAGGCGGTGCTCTCCTGTTTTTGGAAGAGCCTTATGGCAGGTATTACAGTTATTGGTCTCTTGCCACTCATGTGCCACTTCAGTTTTTGAAAGCTTTGCATTGAGTTGATTTGGGTCAGCATCGACGATGGTACAACTGCTCGCGAGAATACCAATGAACAGTGCGATTAAGGCACTTACTTTTAATTGATAGTGTATCATAGTGAATATACGATAGAAATATCTTTGAAGTTATCCTCTGACTCCTCAATTAAAAATGGATCTCCGTTAAGATCCATTTCAACTGAGTGTATTCTTCCTCTAAATTCATCACCATCTTTATTGTCTTCAGTAAATTCAAAGTATACGGTATAGGTACCCGGGGTAACTATCTCTTCATCTCTATTTTTTAGGTCCCAAGAAATTTCACGTTCACGATGATTTCTTGTAGTTGCTCCTGATATTCCGTCAGGCTCTAAATCACCAAGGCTGTTCATCCAATTAACAAGGTGTTTTTCTTCTTCCTCGCCTCTTGCATTTAACGTTTTAATAAAAGAGCCATCTTCTGTTAATACATATACTGCAAAAACAAAACCTTTTCCTTTACCACTCATGGAATATTTTCCATCATAGGTTACTGTTGTATAGTGTATATTAATGGTTCCTGATAGTTCTGTCGGCTCTTGTGAAGATGAAAGTGGTTCCAATGAAGAACTACTTTCACTTGAGCTGATTTCAGATGATGAACTTCTTTTTTGGACTTTCTGTGAAGATGATTTCTCTATAGATGATGATGAAATGTTTTTATCATTAATGAGAGAGGATGAAATCTCTTCGCTGCTTATTGAACTGGAACTTGGCTCTTTCCTTTCATTTGAGCTCGGTTCTTTACTTTCTATTGATTGTGTGTGGTCTTTTTCTCCTTCAGAACTGCTAAACTCTTGCTTTAGTGATGAATCTTCACTTTCACTACTTTCCGCTGCTTTAGCGAGTTGCTTCTCCATAGAACTCTCAATATCATCAGATGGAGCTAAAGTATTTCGCTCCGGAATAGTATCTTCAATTGTACATGATACAAATGTGACTAAAGCGAGTATAATGCCATAATAAGCTATTTTCATAGGAATCTCTTAGATATGTGTGTGCCTTGCCCCAGTGGTAATATATATTCAAGAGGCAAATTCTCATACTACTATATTAGGTTTTTGAGATACTGATAGATTGTTGTTGTGTATAATTCCGCTTATAAATGCTGTTTTTATGCTTATAACGCCCGAAATATCACCTGAGCCAACTCATCATCAGTCAAAGGAATGGTATTCCCTTTCATAGAACTTGTATTTTTCGAAACAGCTACAATAGAATCGATCTTACCGGCTGTCACTCCATATTCAGCAAGGCCTTTGATGTTAAGTGATTTATTTAACTGAGTAATAGCACGTACGGAATCCTCAGCTTCAGCCATGGGGTTGCGGGTCAAGAGGAGGGCGAGTTCTTCATAGCGGTTTTGCTGCTCTTTGGTACCTCGTTCAGTCACTGCTTTTATATTGGCTTGGAGAACATAAGGGAGGAGGGCGGCGCAAATGGCACCGTGGGGAGCGTTGAACATGCCTCCTATAGGGCCAGCAAATCCATGGACTGCTCCAAGTTTAGCATTGGCCAGCGCAAGTCCACCCATAAGACTCACATAAGAGAGGTTTGTCCGCGCTTCAATATCCATAGGTTCATTAAATGCCTTAAGAAGTGCTGGACTCGCCTTTGCTATGGCTTCTCTACAAAGTGTATCAGTAAATTCGTTGCTCATGCAAGAGACAAATGGTTCAATAACTTGTGTGAGGGCATCCATACCCGTATATGCGGTAATGTGAGCGGGCACTGATGTGGTGAGGTCGGGATCGATCAGAGCGATATCCGGAATCATATCAGAACTACGCATACTCACCTTGATTGCGTGCTCTGGTGAGAAGAGTACTGCGTTTTTAGTCACCTCTGCTCCTGTGCCAGACGTTGTGGGAACTGCTATAGTAGGGAGGCTTTTTTGAGAAAAAGGCTGCCCTTTGCCGATGACTTCAAGGTAATCTAGGACGGCTCCACTGTTCGGTGCCATAATTCCTACGGCTTTTGCGGTATCAATGACACTTCCTCCGCCAATTCCAACAATAAGGTCAGCATTACATTCTCGAGCTTGGGTGGTGATTCGGTCAATTATTTCCAGTGAAGGCTCATTTTCAACGGTGCTATAAAACATCTCGATACCTGTTGCAGAGATACGATCAAAGAGTTCACTCCATCGTTCAGTAGCACTTCCAATGACAAAGAGGACACGGGATCCAAGGCTTGCTATTCGCGTTGGGAGTTCTTCGCTTTTACCAGCGCCAAAAATTATGAGCTGCGGGCTTTCAAAGTTAAAGAGCATAGTCGGTGTCTTTTACGTAGATTGTTTGATAGATATTGTTTTTGCGAGGAGTGTCCATCATAGGCTCAACGATTTCGCGCCATTTTTTATAATGAGCTGTCTCTTTATGTGCGGCAGGTGCATCGCTATCGCGGTACACTTCAACTAACATAAACTTTTGAGGATCTTCAATTTCTTGAATCAGGTCAAATCGTGCAATACCTGGTTCCTTGTTGCTTTGAGATGCATTCTCAATAGTCGCTTCAATAAACTCTTTAAGATACGATTCTTTTACATGGACATATACATTAACAGTAATCATAGGGTTCTCCTCTTTGTCTATAATGTAATAAGAGCGCTTTAGTTTCTGTAGTGAAGAATTCTTGTCGTGCTTAAAAAAATATGATTTTACGTTATTTGGATACTAATGCTCCCTCTGCTAAAGCTAATATAGTGCTCCTTTACTATTATTGTTGCAAACCAACAATACTCTATACACTGGGAGAATCATGGCTGGACCACGCGATATTCTATTAGACTCATTTTTGCCATCATTACAAGAACGAGCAGAACAAAAATGTGAGCTCTGTTTTTCCGAGACCGATCTCGCTATTTATGAAGTACCTCCAGTGGTAGATCCGCAAATTGACCGGTGTGTATTATTGTGTAAGACTTGTTCGAGCCAACTTTCAGGAAGTGATTTAGATACTACTCATTTTTTGTGCCTGAATGAATCAGCCTGGAGTCAAGTTCCTGCGGTTCAGGTTGTTGTATGGCGACTCCTTAAAAAGCTCACTACGGAATCGTGGGCTCAAGATCTCCTTGATCAGATCTATCTCGAAGAAGAGGTTCAGAAATGGGCAGAAGATAGTGGGGAAGAGGTTGCAGGCAACGTTGTTGATGCAAATGGCGGTGCGCTTAGTGAAGGAGATACCGTTACAGTCATCAAGGATTTGAATGTGAAAGGGACCTCTTTTGTTGCAAAACGGGGTACGGTAGTAAAATCAATACACCTTGGTCGTGACCCTGAATTAGTTGAAGGAAAAGTAAATGGGGTTGTAATTTTTCTCAAAACCTGTTTTCTTAAAAAATCCTAAGTTTCTTTCAAGAGAGTGATGGGGATCACAGTTTGTTATGGCTCATAATAAAAAGTGAGCACTACCATTTTTGTATACTCTTCTTATAGCTATATTGATATAATCTTCAATCACCTTTTTAAGGATCAATATGGCCCTCCTACGCATTATGTATGTGTCTTCATTAGTAGTACTATTCACTCACTGCGCTAGTAGCATTACCCCCAAAATTTCTTACAATGATCTCGGATCAGTAGAGAAGGTTGTGTATGGGGCAATAACGGGACTCTCATATGCTGACCCACGAATAGAACTGCTGTATACTACTAATCTAAAGCCTGAAGGGACAATCTCAGAATGTAATACCTATTACACTCGTAACCCTGAAACTCATAAAATAGATACACTCTATTTTATTCAAAGAATAACAGGAAACCAACTTTTAATGCGTTCAATAAATTTATATGGCTCTAAAGTAAAAGAGTACAATGAAAATATTTTATTAAATAAACCACAAGTTATTGATCATATGCCTGGTCCAAAGGAAGAAGTACTGCGGAGTCTTGGATATATGCTTAAAAGGATTCCTGATACTACTAAAGCGGTTTATATTGGAACCCTTGATGTGAGCAATCTTCATGCACTTGAATCAGAAAGTGAGAATGAAAATGTTGATATTGCTGTTACCGACTCGAAAGTACAGGTGGATTCATATTTGCAAAATATATTTATGAACTTCGACTTGTCGATAGCGGAAAACTACACATTAAATGTGATGAAAAATACTTATTCAGTAAAGAGTGAGGGTGTCATTGGGTCACGGCCAGTTCATGATGAGCTTCTTGACATCATTATGATCAAAAATATGGAATAACCCTCGTTAAGTCCATTTTCACCAATATATCAGAGTAATTAAAAAGTCAAATGAGTTCCTCATTTGACTTTTTTTATGAACTAAATGTAAACATTTCAGGGGGGGAGGAATGTAAACTAATGGGTTATGCATTTTTCCACACCTCAATTCTTTCTATTCTTAGAGAGCCATAACTGCTCACACACACAGGCAGTTAAATGTGCACAGGGGAAAATAACTGATCGACATTGATATAACACATCATGTATATACCTAAAGACAAAAGGTATGTACTGGCATAAGTGGATCTACATAATTTGAGGGGAACATCCGTGAAAAAGAAAGCGCACAACACAAAAGTATCTAACGTATTTTCTAAACAGTATCTAATAATTGCAATGTTTTTATGTTTAGCAGTAATCGAAGTATATGCAAATCCAGTAATAATCAATAGCTTTAATAGTGCCCAAGATTGGACGGGCTTGAAAACAACACCTCATGGACTCCCTATG
The DNA here is from genome assembly GCA_051532055.1 of Fibrobacterales bacterium. Classification (GTDB taxonomy): domain Bacteria; phylum Fibrobacterota; class Fibrobacteria; order Fibrobacterales; family JAOPTW01; genus JAOPTW01. Next base: position 106,112 of record JAOPTX010000044.1, read on the forward strand.
GCCCGTAGTGGGTTCAATAACGTAAATATTGAAGGGGGAACTGTTGGATATGTGTATCTCTGGGGTGGAACGAATGGTAAGACTGGAGTCATTCAAATGGATGTCTCTGATCTCTCAGGTCTTGCTGACCTCGTTCTGACCAGTAGTGCTCCCAAAGATGTAGCGGAACATTTACATGTGAGTCTCTACGATGGGAACTGGCATACCGTAATCCTGGGCGATTATGGCTCCCTTCGCGGATCAATGTCGGATATTTCTATCCCACTTAAAGATTTTAATGCGAACCTTAGTTCAGTATCAACACTAAAACTTGAGTATAAAGCCCCAGGTTTTGTAGCTATGGAGCACCGCATTAATCACATAGAGGCATCGGGAATTGGTAATACTGCCCCTGTTGCTCAGGGTGAATCGTATTCTGTCACTGAAGACCACTCGCTTATTGTAAATGGAACGGGTGTATTGAGTAATGATAGCGATGCTGAAGGTGATGCATTGACTGCAACAATTACCAGTCAAAGTACTCAGGGAACAGTAACCTTGAATAGTAATGGTTCATTTGTATTTGTACCTACCTATAACTTCTCAGGAGCAACCTCATTCTCTTATCGCGCATATGATGGAATAGCCTATTCAAATACTACAGTGGTATCGATAACGGTTAATGGCGTTAATGATGCACCCATTGGGCGTTCAGATACTTATTCAACATCAGAAGATACTGACCTCTCTATTAGGGCACCCGGCGTATTAAGTAATGATACGGATCCCGATAATGATCCTCTGACAGTACAATTAATTTCAACGGTTTCCTCTGGTACACTTACTCTCGATAGTAATGGTGCATTTGAGTATAGCCCCATCCCTGATTGGAATGGTACTACGCAGTTTAGCTATAGTGCATTTGATGGGGTAGCATATACTGACACCGTTGTAGTACAACTTGTAGTAGCTTCAGTAAATGATGCACCGATTGCATTACATGACTCTTACTCACTGATGGAAGATTCAACACTTGTAATTACTGGCTCCGGAATACTCGCAAATGATAGCGACCTAGAGGGGGATGCTCTTACTGCAATACTTAATTCAAATGTTACCAATGGCACATTACAATTACAATCAAATGGCTCGTTACGCTATACTCCTGATGCAAACTTTTTTGGAAGAGATAGTTTTTCCTATACTGCCTTTGATGGGACAGATGCATCAAATGTGAGTTTTGTATTTTTTGATATCGCAGGTCAAAATGATGCTCCAGTAGCACAAAGTGATAATGCATCGGTTTCTGAAAATGGTTCAGTAACGGTAAATGCTCCGGGGCTTCTCGGTAATGATTCTGATGTTGATAACGACCCATTAACGGCAGAACTTGGTAATGATGTGACTCATGGTAGTTTAGTCCTCAATAGCAATGGCTCATTTACCTATACGCCTGATCAATATTATGCAGGTACGGACTCATTTACGTATAGAGCAAAAGATGCGAGCTCATATTCAATTGGTACTGTAGTGACAATTTCTATTACTGCTATTGCTCCTATTATAACAGTACAACCACAAGATCAAAGTGTACTTGTTGGAGGAATGGCAACTTTTAGTATTAGTGCTGCCGGTTCTTCTATTCAGTATCAATGGTTTAAAAATGGGGTAGCCCTTTCTGGAGCAACGCAGGCTCAATATAACACTGCAGCTGCAACCATTGCAGATGATAGCACGCGCTACTCTGTAACTGTTTCAAACAGTGCAGGATCTATTTCAAGTAATAATGCGATTCTTTCAGTATCAACTATACCGGTACCACCTATTGTAATTACCCAACCTGTTTCTCAAACGACGAAAGAAGGCAAAGCGATAGTATTGAGTTTGGTTGCGACAGGTACCGGCCCAATGTCCTATCAATGGTATAAAGATGGCGTTGTAATAGCAGGTGCAGTATCAGATATGTATACCACTCCAGTACTTGATAGAACGGATGATAGCACCTACTTTTTTGCAATTGTAACAAATGCCCTTGGTGACGATACTTCAGATGTCGCACTACTTAGAGTATTGGCAACAGTGCCCGACAATAAAAAAATAGCAATAGCAGGTGAGTTATATGATGTGAATGGGACACCTCTTGGAAATCCTGTCCCTGTAGCAATAGACTTCTCTGTAACACTCTACAACGCAGAGGTTGGAGGGGATACGCTCTATACTGAACATTTTATGGCGAGTAATGGTGAAGCAATAACAGTGAGTGATGGACATTTTGTAGTACGTCTTGGGGAAGGAGTTGCTACAACAAATCTTCAACAGGTAGTGACTAATAATGCCCGCATATGGGTTGAAATTACCGTAAATGATGGTACTCCTGATGTGCTTTCTCCACGAACTCCTATGACTGCAGCACCTTTTTCACTTGCAACACCGAATCCAATTAAAGCAACGTCAATTGTGTTAGAAGCGGCAGGAGAACCAAATGTACTCGGAGTTACTGCAACAATAGGAACCTATTATGTGAATACTCTCGATGGCTCAACGTGGTTAAAAATTAATACTCAATGGATAATAGTACAGTAGAACACCAGTAAACGAACCAGTAAACAAGGATTTAAAAATGAAAATATTTAGACCATTTCATTTTTCCGTATTGTGGTATGTTGTTTGTATAGTGGTCATGGCTATACAAACTGCGTGGGCTGTTGCACCGGAAGAAGAGAACACAGTACCCTTAATGTCAAATAATCTATTTGAACGAGGGTTAAAAAATGTTAAAAAAGTCACGATTGATGATCTTAAAAATGTAGGAGAATCAATTATGGCACGTACAGTCTCACTTAATGGAGAGATTAAGTACGAAATAATTGAACGGCTCAACACTCGATTTAAAGAACATTTCTCTATAATGGAAGAAGTGTCTACTAAAAAAGATAAGCGGGGTAATACTCATATTCGTTTACAGCAGCGCTTTAAAAACGTTCCTGTTATTGGTGGCGATATCATTGTACATATAAATAAAGGCAATGAGGTTTATGCTGTTTCAGGTGGAATAGCAAAAGATCTAAACCTTGAAGTTAATTTGTTTAAAATATTGATGAGTGTAAATGGCCCTCTAGTGGGGAGCTTTAGTAATGAGTCAATGGATATGGAATCCGAAGAGTTAACTGTTTTTAATGGTTCCGTAGCATGGCAAAGAATATTTCGTGATACAACAAAAACAGTTGAAGGCCGATGGAAAGTGTATGTTGATGCCTTGACTGGTGAAGAATTGTTTATTGAAAACCAGATAATTCATGCCGCTCCTAGCGGTGGACAAACTCACATGGTACATGGTTCTATACTTCCTGATGAGGGGGGGCATAGAGTTACCATAGATGGATGGGTTGATATCCACACTAATTATTTCTTGTATAATGCCATCAATAAATGGAAAATTACAAATGATAATACGAATGATTGGGAATTTAATTCGAGTGATGATTGGGGAGGGAACGATCCTGCAGCAATCTCATTAGCAAAGAATATTGAAGTAATTCAAGAGTATGTTTCAAATGTAATTGGATTGAATAGTTATGATGATAATGGTACACCGATACATTGCCATGTACATACTGGTTCGAATTATGTTAATGCCTATTGGAATGGGAGAGGGTTATACTTTGGTGATGGAAACGGTACAACTGCAAACGCATTAACGGTTCTCGATATTGCTGCTCATGAATATGGACATGCAATTACCACATACTCTTCGAATTTAGTTTACTCCTATGAATCAGGGGCATTGAATGAATCTTTTTCAGATATAATTGGTGCTCTTGTCGAATTTGATACACAAGCGGATGGGCGTACTGAGTATCCAGATAGTCGAGGTGGAGAATCTGATTGGCTAATCGGAGAAGATAGTTGGGTAAGTAGAGATGCATTGAGAGATATGCAAAACCCGAATCGTTTTAGTCAACCAAAGTTTTATAAAGGTCCTTATTGGTATTCAGGAAGTAGTGATAATGGTGGTGTTCATACTAATAGTGGGGTGCAGAACTATGTTTTTTACCTTCTTGCTGAGGGTGGTGCTGGAGTAAATAATGGTACCTCATACTCGGTCATAGCAATGGGCATTGAACAGGCTGGTGAAATTGCGATGCATGCTAATATGTATAACCTCTCAAGTAATGCGACCTATGCTGATTCTCGAGATGCATGGATTCTCGCAGCAACATCTCTTGGATATAGTACTGTACAGGTTCAGGCAGCATGGGCAGCAGTTGGTGTTGGAGCTGTTGCACAAACATCTTACCTTGAAGTCCTTCAAGATTCAGTTGTATTTGATACTGTCCCCGTTGGGATAATCGATACGCTTTCAATTACGTTACGTAATAGTGGAACCTATGAAACGGTGGTCAACTCACTCTCAAGTTCAAATAACCATTTCAGCCTTGTGAATCATTCTCCATTTGTTGTACCAGCTCAGGGAGAGTATATACTTAATATTATTTTTACACCAACAGCCTCGAGGTCTGAGTATGGAGAGTTGACTATACAAAGTTCCGCTGATGATTATCCTGAAATTATAGTACCACTGGTTGGAGAGGGTATGGAGCCTCCCCAATTAGAAATTTCAAAAAATGCGATAGAAGTGATGGTACTCCCTAATGAGATATATATCGACTCTTTGATTATTACAAATAATGGTAGTGCTCCTTTAGAGTATCACCTTGAAACGAATAATACTCAGTATGTGCCCTTAAACCCCGTCACTCAGGTCTACCCAGATTCCTGGCATCAACCGACACCTAAAGGGGGCGTAGATGCTGTTCTTGGTAATCCTATAGCGGTCAGTACCGGGGGGCCGGATGCTTATGGCTACCTATGGGAAGATTCAGATGCCCGTAGTGGTATATCTTTTAGTTGGGAAGATATCAGCAGTAGCGGTATCATTCTCGATTCGATTTCTGTGTGTGATGATTGTTTCGAATCAGTGACCCTTCCTTTTGAATTTGAATTCTATGGAAATCGTTTTTCTTCAATGCACGTGAGTTCTAACGGAACGATAAATTTTGGTGTGGGACTTTCGCCGTTGGGCAATGTAGTATTGCCTTCGACCGTTGCCCCTGAAAATCTCGTTGCTGGACTATGGGATGATCTTGTTCCACGGATATCGGGTACAATCTATATGGAGTCATTTTCAGATCGAGTTATTGTACAGTATGACTCGGTTCGGCAAATAGGCACCCTTAATGATTTTACATTTCAGATGGTACTCTATAAAAATGGCAGTATACAATACAATTACCTTAAGGTAGAAGGGAGCGCAGCAAGTGCTACTGTTGGCATTCAAAATGGAATGCAAAATGATGGATTAACAGTAGTCTACAATGCCCCATATATTCACGACTCTCTTTCGGTATTGATCTATACTGGATCTACTTTCATAGATCTTGAGCACGATAATGGTGTGGTACGAGCGGGAGAGAGTGATACTGTTGCCATAGCTTTCAATAGGGTAGGAATGGCTGAAGGTGTCTATACGGCAGACCTGCAATTGACTCATAATGATCCAGATATTGTAAATCCGGTAATTATTCCCGTTTCCCTTATTATTGAGTCAACCCCTGTTTCAAAGCTCGAAGCATCGGTTACTTCGATTACTTTCGGTGCGGTACCACTAGGTCGATCAAACGTTAAAGAGTTGGTTTTACGGAATTTTGGGAATAGTGATACCCATATATCTCAATTCCAATGTTCTATAAGTGGTATTGGAACTAATATTGTAGTTCCGGTAACTATAGCTGCCCATGGTGAATATCGAGTACAGCTTGAATATACGCCAAATCAGGTTGAACAAAGAGTTGGTCAAATAGTTATTAGTAGTGATGCATCTGGAAATTCTCCATTGGAAATTGATATTGCAGTTGAGTCATATCAAGCAGCAGATTTATACGTGTCACCAAGTGAAATTAACCGAGCAACGCTTGCAGGGAAAACCATAGTTGAAAAAGGCACGCTCATAAATAATGGGGGAATACCTCTTAATTTCGTTATTGGATTTGAGAACGTCTCTATTGGTGATTCAATCGTCTGGATAACAACACCAACCGACTCAGGAGTAATTGTCCCTGGACTTTCACATGAAATTAATGTTGAATTAAATGCTAATCAATTGTCCCCTGGAATGTATAGTGCGCTTATTACAATTGAATATAATGGTATTGATGGTGTAGCGTTTGATTCGATACCAGTAACGTTTACCGTTATAGATTCTGCTGTGACCGGTTCAACTCATGTTCATTCTGTTGGCCCTGGGCATGAATCAGTTATGAGTGGTTCAAAATATCAAGCGTATGGCGTATCTCTTGGTAGTGCAGTAAATGGAACCTTTCAAGGGCGTCGATACAAAGCCTATATACGGTAAGCTTATTTAAAAAGCATCATGGTATATCATGTTTTCAAAAAAAGCCCGATTAGATTCGGGCTTTTTTAATACGGCCGTTAACGTTCATCCGTATATTTAGCACACAAACTATACGGAGGAGGGTAATGTCGTTGATTAGATAAATCGAGTTGAAAACTTTTTTATAATATGAGCGGATATTATTGATCACAGAGTTCGAGAAAATTTGAAATTCTAAAAATGGCAACATACTCTCGGAATTTAAATACGCGGTCAAAGCGTTCTGGTTCAACACAAATAATACTTTCAGAATGAGTAGAGTGCATAGATTTAATTTTTTTCACATCTTCTCGAACGACTCCATTTTCGGTGAGTGCATCGAGAGCATCTCTAAAAGTGGGCTCATCCATTGGGGCATCCGATTTTTTAAGAGCAAGCGCCAATTGATTAATAGTGATCTGGAGTTCGTTACCTTTTTTTGAACCCTTTTCAAAGCCAACGTATTTTAAAAATTGAATTGCTTGAACTTGTTCTTCTGTAGTAACAGTCTCTTCTGGGACACGTGTGTGATTGTGTCTTGCATAGAGATATTGGTAATACATTTCAATAGCTTCAAAATCATTTACTATGACTACATCAGGGTCCATTTCGATGAGGCTCACATTGAAGAGCCCTGAAAGGAGACGTCGTGTACCATCTTGGGGGAGCCCATAGAGAGACTCGACCTCTGCCACAATTTGAGAAATCAGAATTTCGTCTTCACCTTTGTGTGTTATGAGTACTCTCAAAAGTGAGGGGAGGCAGTGCTTTAAATCTTGCTGATATTTTTTATGAGTGGTATCACGGAGTCGTGAAACCAGAATTTTAATAATACTGACTAACCAGGGGGGGATTTTTTTATATGTCGCTTCGAGTATAGCTCGATTGATGGTGACTACTTGCGTCTCTTGAGTGGCCATTGCCGATGCAGAGCGTGGCTCATTGTCAAAGAGCGAAAGCTCACCAAGTACAGCGCCAGGGCCAAGGGTTGCAACGGTAACACTCTTCTCGCCCTCTTTAATGATTATGTCTACTTCACCACTGCGAATGATATACATCTCATTGCCCAAATCACCTTCGGCAAAGAGATATTCATTCGCATTAAAAGTACCACTCGCATTGGTTGCTGGTTTTGACATGTCTCACATCTGGTATATTCTTATGCTCTATTATAGTAAAAAATAGGTTTGAACGCTAGAAGAGTTTCTGGATATTTATTCTCATAGAGTCATATCTATAAATACCTAGTAGCTAGGGGGCAATTATGGTGTACTGAGAGGCATTTGATTAGGTATTGCAAAACTGTTCGAGTTCTTCAATATCTGAAATAGTCATTTTTTGATTGTATTGATCCTCAGACATTAATATTCCTTTTAATTTTAGAGTATTAATTGCAGTTTGAAACTGTTTTTTGGTAGCTCGAGTGAGATAGCAATACTCATCAACAAACTTCATGGTATCAAAATTCATCCAATTTGCTTTCATGATTTCGCTGTCTTCTTTACACTTGGAGAGCAGAAAGAGTCCGAGACTTTTATCCACTTTTTTAAAGAGTGGTTTATCAACCATCTTATTGGTATTTCTAATGCGTGAGGCAATAATTTTGATAACTGCAGTGAGCCATCCAGGTAGCTTTTTAAGCATGAGCCCAAAGGTCATTTCATTAATGATAGTTACTGTAGTGGGTACAGTTGCAGTCGCTGTTGCTGAACGGGGTTGGCGGTCTATGAGGGCCATTTCACCCATAATAGCACCTTGCCCAAGTCTAGCTAATTCAATATCTTCGGGAGGTCTTCCTGTAGATATTGCTATTTCACCATTCTGGATTATAAAAAGCTCTTTACCGACATCACCTTCGGCAAAGAGTTCTTCATCAGTCTTGAAAGTTTTTTTGGGAATAACAATCTTACGGCGTCCGGTTTTAAGCGGGCTTGAAGAATCTCCTAAATTGACTCTCGCGTTAGCTTGCATTCCCTAGTTGAAATAGTGACTAATAAGTAGTTACTATTTTCTCTCTTTAATACGAGCTGATTTACCGCTTCTTTCACGCATGTAGTAAATTTTCGCTTGACGAACTTTACCTTTGCGCTCTACTACGATAGATTCAACACGTGGTGAATGTACAGGAAAAATTCTCTCAACCGCAATTTGGCCAGAGATTTTTCTTACAGTTACAGTTTTTGCAACTCCAGCATTTTTGAGCTGAATTACTACGCCTTTAAAAGGCTGAATTCTCTCTTTGTTACCTTCAATAACTTTGAAGTTCACAGTAACAGTATCACCTGCTCTAACTTCTGGAAGGTCTGCTTTAGTATTTTCTTTATTAATTTGTTCTAATGTCACTGACATCGTTAAAATTCCTTTTAACTAAAAATAGTCACTCTTTTTTCCAACGAAGCAAATGTAATTTATTTTACTATAAAATCCCACCCAGTGCCACGAAATTTGCATCAGATCTCATTAAAATAGTGAAAACATTTTAATATGCTCAAATTTGTACGTCTAGGTGGATATAGTAGAGGTGTTTGATGAGAGATTTATTTAAGAAGGTCAGGGCGACGCTCTTGAGTGCGTTTGAGGCTTTGCTCTTTTTGCCAAATTTTAATTTTTTTATGATCGCCTGAAAGAAGTACGTCAGGAACTTTCATGTCTTCAAATTCACGAGGGCGAGTATAGACTGGCCATGCAAGCCTGTTTTCATAAAATGAATCAGATGTTGCCGAGTCTTGGTTGCCAAGAGCTCCCGTAATCATCCGGGTAGTTGCGTCTACGACTACCATAGCGCCGAGTTCTCCACCGGTAAGAACATAATCCCCAATGCTCACCTCGTGGGTTACATACTTATCGCAGACCCGTTCATCAATCCCTTTATAGTGGCCACATATAATAGTGATGTTTTCAGCGGTGGCAAATTCTTTAGCCATAGCTTGATCAAACACTTTACCTTGAGGGGTCATGTAAATAACAATGCCGGGCTCCGTATGAGATGCTTTTATTGCATCAACAATAGGCTCTGGTCTGAGGACCATTCCGGCTTCACCGCCATAAGGAGTGCTGTCAACTTGGCCATACTTATTGATGGCAAAATCTCTGAGATCAATAAGGCTTACATCAATAACTTCTTTTTCTTGGGCGCGGCCAATGATTGAGTGCCCCAGTAATTGGAACATTTCAGGGAAGAGGGTAATGATATTGATTTTAAGCATAAGGCACCTACTCGATGCTTTTAAGGAACTCGTAGGTTTCACTGAGGAAGTGCGTATCAACTATCACTACCTGACGTTCATCGTCGATATCAAGAACACATTGATCTATCCAAGGAGCCATTATGTCATGACCTTGGTATTTGATATGGAAGGTATTGACTGAAGGGTGTTCAATGACCTCTTTAACCGTTCCGAGGTCTGCACCACCAGATGATTCAACCTGAAAGCCTTCGAGATCAGAAAGGTAGAATTCACCCTTTTCGAGAGGAAGTCGTTCATCATTATGAATGAGAATAATCCATCCGTTAAATCGTTTGGCATCTTCGGGACTGGTTATCTCTTCAAACTTAACAAACCAGAGATCTTGTTTGATGCGAGCTGATTCGATTGTCAGTTCTTTAATGTCAGTAAGTTTGCGAGGAGATTGGATAAATATTTTATCCAAAAGAGAGAGCCGATCGAGATCAAAGGTCAATGGCATGACCTTGATCTCACCTTTTACGGCAAAAGGCTTCAGCAGTTTTCCAACTGCTGTGTAATCATTCGGGTTGAAGTCCAATACCCGATCCTTAATTATTCTGCAGCTTCTTCAGTAGATGCTTCTGCGGCAGCAGCCTCAGCAGCAGCAGCTTCTTTGTCTGCTTCTATTTTCGCAAGTGCTTTCTTACTTGGTTTTTTATCTTTCTCAACGAGAGGCTTAGGAGTTACAACAAAGTTGCTGATGTCTTCACCTTTTTTAGCAGCAACGTACATTGCGTATACGCCGGCTTGCTTAAGAAGAGATTTGACGGTATCAGAAGGCTGTGCACCTTTAACCATCCAGTCTACAACTGTTGAGTTTTCAAATGAGATTTCTGCTGGTTGGATATTAGGATTGTAATATCCAACATTTTCGATGAACTTGCCATCGCGTGGTGAGCGACTATCTGCTACTACTACAGAATATATAGCCTCGTGTGCTCTACCTTTTCTAGCTAAACGTAATACTGTTGCCAAGTGGTACTCCAAAATTGGTTTTAGAAAATTATCGTGACAAACTTAATATAAAATAGAAGGTTCTGCAATGACTGGTGGAGAAATTTATCTTACTATGGCTATAAATTGCTTAGTTAGATGTCAGAATGCTATAAAAACTTAAAATTAGTTAAGGAAACCTTGTGGGTTTCCTTTTAAAGAACGGTTATATTTGAGGATAGTGAGTAGCTCTGCGGGGTATTATTGTCGTGAATTAGAGAAAAAGTTACTACTGGCCCATCATTCCTTTTAATTGACTCATATTGGGCATGCCACCTTTGCCACCTTTCATTTTTCCTGTCATTTTGGTCATTTGTTTCATCATTTTTTTCATGTCTTCAAATTGTTTTACTACTTGATTGACTTGTTGAACCGATGTTCCAGAGCCACGAGAAATTCTTCTTCTCCGGCTTGCATCAAGTACTTTAGGGAACTTTCGTTCCTTTGGTGTCATAGAAGAGAGGATCGCTTCGATTGATTTAAATTCGTCACCTTTAAGGGCATCTTTCATTTTGCCCATTCCGGGGATCATGCCCATGATGTCTTTAAGAGGGCCGAGCTTTTTAATCATGCGGAGTTGACTGAGAAAATCTTCAAGGTCAAATTTGTTGCTCATCAACTTATTGGTGAGCTTTTTAGCCTCTTTTTCGTCAATTACTTCTTGAGCGCGTTCTACAAGCGATACCACATCACCCATGCCGAGGATGCGGTTTGCCATGCGGTCGGGATAAAATACCTCTATATCGGCAAGTTTTTCACCAGTACCAATAAAGCGAATAGGGACGCCACCCGCCACTTTTTTAATACTAAGGGCGGCACCGCCACGGGTGTCACCATCAAGTTTTGAGAGGCAGATACCCGTAAATTTAAGGCGATTATAAAATTCTTCGGATACATTGACTGCTTCCTGTCCAAGCATCGAGTCTGCTACAAAGAAGATCTCATGTGGCTTGACTGCAGCCTTTACATCTTCGACCTCTTTCATCAATGCTTCATCAATTTGTAGTCGACCAGCAGTATCGTAAATGATGACATCAAATTCGTTTTTAATGGCATATTCCCGTGCGTTTTTTGAAATCACAACAGGATTGCCTTGCCCCTCTTCAAAGACCTCAATTCCGAGAGATTTCCCAAGAATTTGAAGTTGTTTTATCGCTGCGGGGCGGTATACATCAGCAGCTACGAGTAGGGGCTTTAGTTTCTTTTTGTTTCTTAAATGGAGGGCTATTTTTCCAGTAAAGGTTGTTTTACCAGAGCCCTGAAGGCCGACCATCATGATACTAAAAGGTCTTTTTCCTTCAATCTGGAGCTCATGAGCCTTGCCACCCATGATTTCAACAAGTTCATCATTGATAAACTTTACAATCATTTGAGCGGGGTTAACTGACTGGAGAACTTCTTGGCCAAGTGCTTTCTCTTTTACTGCATTGACAAACTCTTTTGTGACAGAAAAGTTGACATCGGCTTCGAGAAATGCACGGCGTACTTCACGGAGGGCAGTTGAAATATTCTCTTCGGTGATCTTAGATTCACCTTTGAGGGTTTTGAAAACACCTTCTAAACGATCGGAGAGTTGAGAAAACATAAGCTCAGGGATTTAGGATTACGGCCTTAAAATAGCAAAATTTATGGTAAAGGGAAGGAGTGGGGCGTTCTGACAGGTAATCAATAGTTCTCAATCGGGCATTTGACTATGAAATGAACCGTCATAATTATGTATGAATTGTATTCATCAATAGATTATATTAATGGGTGTGTACCGGTGTAAATACACTTATTTTAGTAAATGAAGCATAAAAACGCCATTTTTAGTTAGGAATACCCTTGCGGACCCTGAGATCATGTAATGTGAACATAAAGTAAACAAATAGTTATTAGGTTTTATGTAGAGGACTAATTAAATCTGATATCAAATGGTGGTGAAGTTATATTGGTCGCAATAACTATTATACATTGGAGAGGCGATGAAACTCTTTTGGGTGATCACAGTAACAGCTTTTTGGACTATATTAAATGTAACAGGGTGTTCTGGAACAACTCCTGGATCCGTAAGTATTCCACGTAAACCACTTCTTAAAGGGGAGTACAAGTCGTTAGGGAACTCAGTGGCTCAGATTGAAGTAAAAGAAGTGGATGGCCATTGGAAGCTGTATAGGAATGGCGAAGAGTATTTTGTAAATGGTGTTGGTGGTTGGCAACAACGTGACTATCTTTTAGCGTCTGGTGGTAATTCAATTCGTACTTGGGGTATTGACGAACATACCATCCCCCTACTTGATAGCTGTGCGAAAGAAGGGATTACGGTTCATGTTGGCCTTTGGGTTGATCATGAGCGTCATCTCATTGAAGCAGTTAATGCTCGGAAAATAATTCGATTAGCGTATAAGAAAATAACCGGAACTCAGGTTGAGACGGTCACGGATATTGCGCTCATTAAAGAGACTCTTCTTAAAAACAAGTCAAGCTTTGCACAGTATATTGTGGATGATATAAAGAAAATTAAGTCTCATGATGATCTTGATACTACAATAGGATACAATAATGATGCATGGTTTGCTGAACGATTTGAATTTTACAAAAAGCAGATACTTTCTATTAAAGACCACCCAGCGCTCTTAATGTGGGGTATTGGGAATGAAGTACAAACCAATCACTATCTTGACAAAGCGGATAATATTCAAAAATCATTTGACCTAAACCCGCGTGTGTGGCAACAAATTGGGCGGCTCGCCACTTTTATTAAAAAAGTTGATGGCAACCATCCAACCTCTACCATTCTTTATTGGCCTGAGAGTGACGCAATTGAAGGGATTAAAAAATATGCGAAAGATATTGATGTACTCGGTCTTAATGCCTATGCAGGGATATCTGTAGTGTTTAGGGATGCAGTAAATAATGGATGGAGCGGACCAACAATTGTTACGGAATATGGGCCCGATGGGCATTGGGAAGTAGGTAAAACTGAGTGGGGAGCTTATATAGAAGATAACTCTACTACTAAAGCAACAAAATATAAAAAACGTACACAACAGCTGCATCGGGAGGGCTCATGTCTCGGTGGGTATGCATTTCTATGGGGTGAAAAACAAGAACGTACCAGAACGTGGTATGGTTTGATTTTTAATGGAAGTGATGTTACAGCGGGTGCTGATGCACTTGCTAAGGTTTGGACCGGTAAATATCCTAAAAATCGTGCGCCTATAGTACGAACTCTTAAAATAGATAATCGATATGCCAAAGATAATATTCGTTTTTCAAAGGGAGCAAGCTACACTGGTAAACTTGATGCCGTTGATACAGAAGATAAGCGTAATCTCGTATATGTATACGAACTCCTGAGGGAATCCCAATCTAAGAAAATTGGTGGAGAGGAAGAGGATGTACCAGAGACTATTGTAGGGGCAATATCAGCTGTTAATGAAGATGGAACTTTTGAGATAGAAGTGCCTAAAGATAAGGGACCCTATAGACTTTTTGCCTATGTGTATGATCAGAATGGGAAAATGGGGCATGCGAGTTTCCCCTTTTTCGTAGAGTAGTAGTTGACTCATTAACAAAAGAAAGATTATTTTTAAAAAGCCTGATTCATTAGATTGAATTGGGCTTTTTAGCTAAAAAGTTCTTGGTCGATAGGGATATCGGCCTTTTCCATGTACTCAATTATGCGGTCTCGATGTAAATCATCTTCATCTTTAAGTTGTTTGAAAATTTTCATAACTTCATTAGATGAGTCCATGTCGATAACCGATTGAAATTGTCCCTCTCCAAGGCCAACTTCTACATAGAGCGCGATGTTGAGGGCTCTTTCTCGAGTAATCTCTTCGGTTCTTACTTGGCTGATGAGTTCTTCAAGTGCGGCTATGGGGGCTTGAAGCTCTGTTTCTAAAAAACGTTGCAAGGGCTCAGGAAGCCCAGAGTCTGTCTCTATAGTTTGTGCAAAGCTTAGTATTGAAGCATGGTTCTTTTCTTCGAGTACCATATGCCACCAAAAACTTGCATCTATCTCAAACTGATGATAAAAGCAGAGATAGAGTTCTGCTGCGAGGTGTTCAAGGCGAATTGCGCTATTGAGAAATGACTCTTGAACCATGGGGTCACCAGTAGAACGTTATTCTGGATTGAGTATACCACGCTTTGCTGAAAATGTGGTAGTAAATAGATAATGGGCCGGGGAAGGCCGTTATTTATGAGAGAGGCTATCGATGTTCATTGGAGTGGTTTCCATGGAAAATGATTGGGGCACACGCACCCATTCGGCCGTTCTTCCTATGAGTGAAAATCCTATATATCCTCTAACTTTTAAAATAGACTTTTGGATTTTCATTTCACAACTATATGTTTTGCCATTATTCGGATCATATACGGTGCCTTCCTCGAGTTCATCATCATCGAATTCAAAGTCTTTAAGGATTTCAAGGTCTATTATAGGAGTGTTTCTGAGGGAGGTATCGGGGTTGTTAGAGTCGACCTTTGGAATACCATTGCTGTCGAGTGGGTCCTTTAGCCAGCGAATTACTCCGTAAATCTTATTCTTTTTTTGAAAGAGTTCCACGATACTTTCATTGTCTTTAGTAAACCATTTTCCTAAGAAATCATCTTTTGAGGCTGAAATGAGCATAATTGATGAAAGGAGAGTAATGAGTGTTACTTTTTTTAGCATACTATGGCTCACAATAGAGAGGATACAGATTGAAAATAAATATTTATGAGAGTTAATGGGCAAAAACTCACTCTTTGAGTAATTTTAGCCACTTGTTACAGGGGGGATGTGATTTTGAGAGTGCTCAACTTTGCTAAAATATGATATATGAATGCCTTATGGATGCTATAGGTAAAGAAATATTATTGTAAAACAGAGGTAAAATACTACCTTTCAACCACTTGAAAATTGAGCAGGAGCCGTCTATTGTATCTGTCGAAGCTAAAGATATTTGGTTTTAAATCTTTTCCTAATAAAGTTGAAGTAAACTTTCCGGGAAATGGTATTACTGCTATTGTTGGCCCCAATGGTTGTGGAAAATCAAATATTATGGACTCAATTCGTTGGGTACTCGGTGAACAAAGGGTAAAACAGCTCCGTTCCAAAAATATGAGTGACGTAATATTTTCGGGTACTGCCGACAAACCTGCACTTAATTTTGCTGAAGTTTCACTTATTATTAATAACGAGAGTGGTCAACTCCCTTCTGATTATCCCGAAATTCAAATAACGCGTCGCGCCTATCGGAGTGGAGAATCTGAATATCTCATAAACAATCAAGAGTGTCGTCTTAAAGACATTCATGCACTTTTTTACGATACCGGTATGGGCGCTGCATCATATTCTCTCATGGAGTCGCGAATGATTGATGCACTCCTCAGTGATAAAGCAGAAGAGCGTCGGCACCTATTTGAAGAAGCATCGGGTATAAGTAAATATAAGCAACAGCGTAAAGAAACGTTAAGACAACTAGAGCGAACTGCATTTGACCTTGAGCGAGTGGAAGAGTCACTGAGAATGGTTCGACAGTCAGTAACACGTTATGAAAACCAAGCAAAAAAGGCTGAACAGTGGCGTACTCTAACCAATAGAGGTAAAGAGCTTGAAATCTCAATGGGCTATGATAAATACTTTGAATATAAGTCTGCCTGTCAGGAGTTTGAAAAGCGTAAAGTTGCTGAAGAAAATAGAATGACTGAACTTCAGGCCAAACTCTCGACAATAGAGCTTACCCTTGAAGAGAAAAAATTGACTATGGCCGATGAAGAAGAGGCCCTGCGTGAAGCAGAGCAGGTTGTGTCTAATAGAAAAATGGAAATTAATGATGCTGACCACGAAGCAAAGCGTGCTCGTGAACGGGTTACTCATCAAAATGAAAGTGTTGAACGCTTTCTACAGGAGATAGAGTCAAGTAAAGAGCGACTTCGAGAGATTGATGGTGAACGACTCATTAAAAATGAAGAACTTGCACAGTTTCAGGAAGAGCTTGAAGGTAAAGATGAATTTATCGCCAATTTCGAAGAGGAACTTCAGGTTATAAATAATCGCCATTCTGAAGTCCGTGAACATGCTCGTGACTTAAATGCTGAGTTGATGAAGCTTATCGAAGTACATTCTCAGGTGAAAAATAAATATGAACGAGCGCTACAAGAAATTGAAAATTTTGAAACTCAAAAATCTTCTCTACAGGGGGAGCTTGTTGACCTTACCGATAAAATTGAAGAGGTAGAGGGTGAATTTGAGAATGTGCAAGAGTCTGATTCTGACTTAGAAGAACGACAAGAAGAACTTCAAGAACAATCTACGCAATCACAAAATGCCCTCGAAGAGGTTCGGGAACGCCTTGATGGAATTCGTGAACAAGAGCGTACAATCTCTTCTTCAAAAGTATCGATACAATCTGAACTTGATGTATTAAAAAAAGTTATTAATTCCCATGAAGGCGTTTCTGGTGGAGTTAAAAATATTTTAAATGAGAAGGCTGATATTGCCCAAGGGATTCTCTCCGATAAAATAAAAGTTATTGGTGAGCACCCTGATGCCGTAGAGTTTTGTTTAGGCGATGCAATGCAGTTTGTAATTGCAGATACATTAGAAGATTCAGAAGTACTTCTCGAATATTTAGAAGGAGAGCAAAAAGGTAAAGCAGTGTTTGCTTCTCTCGATAGACTTACTCAGTATAGTCGAACGAGGCCAAATTTATTTGGGGAGGGGCACATTGGTTGGGTAGATCAGCAAGTGGATAGTGATGATTTGTTGACTCATGCTTTAGAAGCTATTGTAGGTAACTATTATCTCGTATCAAATTTTCAAATTGCGAGTAGTCTTGCGGATGATCACCGTGAACATGATGTGTGGTTTGTGGCAGTAGACTCAATGCGTGCGATACATACCTCTGGTATTGTCAAAGGTGGTAAAGGGAGTGATGATGGTGGACTTCTTAAGAGGAAAAGTCGTGTAGAGGAGCTTGAAAAAGAGCTCATTGATGTTACGTATCAACTAGAAACTGTTGAGCTTGAAAGAGAAGAGCTTATGGAAGCGGTGACTGTACATGCAACAACTATTGAAGAGTCTAAAGAAGAACTCGATATTATTCGTGGGCAACTACAAAATACCATTCAAACGCGCAGTATTGCACAGACTCGCCTTCAGAGTATGCGGGAACGAGAAGAGAGTATTCAATTTAAAATTGAAGATTTTGACGAAAAAATTATTCCCCTAAAATCTGCACTTGATGAACAGAGTACAGGAGTTGATGATTCTGCGGGGCGCCGCCAAGAACTTGAAGAGCAACATGAACTTGCTGTAGAAGAGCAACAAGAGATAGAGACTCAAAAATCATCGAAAGAAGAAGAATACAAAGAGGTAGGAACCATGGTGCTGCAGATTCGTGGTGCCATTAATAAACTACAACAAGAAATTGAATACAATAATAAGCTTGAAGTTAACTTAAAAGAGACTGTTGAAAAACGCCAACTCCAGATTGAAGAGAGTGAGGGGTTTGTACAAGAATCTTTGGAAGTGATGCAGGGCCTTCAGAATAAAGTAGAAGAACTCTATGAAGTGTTAACCATCGAAGAATCGAGGCGTGATGATGCCCGAGAAATTTTCGATGAGAAACGCTCAAGTCTTGATGTGTATCAGAAAGAAATTCAGACAATACATGCTCAAATTCGTGAAGCGACAGAGCATATTCACAAATGTGAAATTAAGACTTCAGACCTTGGGGTTAAAGCCTCTCATATCAAAGAGAGAATTTATGAATCTTATGAAGTAGATCTTGAAACTGATGAGTCTATTACTCGGGTTGATTATGATGAAGATGAAGCGCGTAAAGAAATTACTCAGTTAAAAGAGAAAATTAAGAAGCTGGGGAATATTAATACCGGGGCTCTTGAAGATTATGAAGAAGAGAAAGCGCGACTCGAAGATACTGAGAAACAGTTTAAAGACCTTGATACAGCTCGGATATCACTCGAAAAAACCATTCAAAAATTAGATACTGTCGCTCGTGAACGATTTATGGAAACCTTTAATCAGGTGAAAAATAATTTTCAGGATGTGTTTGCGAGCCTGATGCATCAAGGTGAAGCGAAGCTGAGTCTCGAAGAAGGTGTTGATCCTCTTGAGGCAAAAATCGATATTAATGCACGACCTACTGGGAAAAAAATGCGTGGTGTGACATTGCTCTCTGGGGGAGAACGGGCGCTTACGGCAACGGCATTGTTGTTCGCTCTCTATATGGTAAAACCTTCGCCATACTGTATTCTTGACGAAGTTGACGGCCCTCTGGATGATGCGAACATTGGTCGCTTTGTACAGTTGTTGCGCCGATTTTCACGTCAGACGCAGTTTATTATTATTACGCACAACAAACGAACTATGGCAGCATCAGACCGTCTCTATGGAGTAATGCAAGAGGTGAAAGGTATCTCTAAAGTTACTTCTGTACAACTTGAAGAAGCCGCGGATATTGTTGGATAACCTTAAAACGAGAAACTATGAAAAATACAATTTGGACGCTCTTATTCTTTATTGGTATTGCTGTAGCGGATACTGCAATTGTCCCAGTAACTGATTCGGTACAATCGTCAGCCCCAACAGAAGCAACGAGCGTTATTGATCATGTTATTAACAATAATATTCCCTTTGCTGGTGTTGCTCTAAGCCAAACTTATGCGCAAGAAGTATTAACTACATGGGAATCTGTAGGCATACCGTTACCCGCTAAAAAACTCTTTATGAGTAAAGAGATTGAGATTACAAATGCGACAGAGATCTATGGTCGAATACTCCTTAAGTGTGGTACTATTCACCCATTTGAAAAACTACAGACTCTTTCAATTGATTCTGTTAAAGGAAAGTGCTTTGAAGTGTCGGGTAAATTGTTTCAGCAATTTGAAGATAAAGCAGGGATCTATCACAGCAATGACTTCTACTTTTACCTCTCAACAAATTCAGCGCCTCCCGAGGCAGTAAGTGGTTGGGTGTATGCAGACTCTGTATTTAGTTATAGGACAGCTATGGGTGAAGAAAAATCGTTGATTCATCTTAAAGAACATCTGCTTTTTATTGAACGTGGCTTATTTTAATTCGCACTGAAAAGCATTCTTTTCAAAGATTAATATGAAATTTTTAGTTGTTGTATTTTTTGTTTCCTCATTATACGCACAATCAGTAGATGAGCGAGACCCTTCTCCCCGTTTTGGTTCTACGTATGCTACGTTGTTTACTAACCCCCTTGTGTCCTACGGATACTGGGAGAGTAATCTTGATATAGGCCTTATCCTGAGTACAGAATTTTCAGGAACGCCTTTATTCAGAGGACAGGGCTCTATTAAGGGACTCATGGAGACAAGATTTGCTTGGTTTGGAGGAGAACTTGAATATCATTCATATTTAAAAGGTACATTACCTGGGGCGATAAAAAAAACTGCGAAACATAATCCAACAGGTGCAGTTGTTGGGGCATTCGTAGTGGCAATTCCTTTTTTAAAGATATCTCTAACCTATGATGATAGAGTGTTACCGGAGTATTATTGGTTTCAAGATAATAAAAAACAGTATTGGCACTACAGAGATTTAGAGCAGCTGAAGGAATGGTGTGGGTATGGTTATGAAACGATGCGTTCAGAGGGATGTAATTATGATGAACGAGGCATATTTACCTATGATGATCAACAGGAATTAAATTCAGAATTGAATTATAACTTAAGTTTCTATGAACATGAAATGAATAGATCAGAAGAAGTAAATTGGCTTTTAGAAGAGGCGATTATTGAACATGAAAATCATATTGAAGACTCGTTTGTTAATTATTATGGATCGGCTATTTCCCCTTTTGGGATTAAGGTAGCAAGTAAATTTGGTCCACTTTTTTTTGAGTTTATCTTTTCTGGTCGGTATACATCTGCCATATATCATTTTTTTGTAGAGAATCAATTTGAGTATGTGCTACTTGAAGGCGGTGTTTATTTGTATCGACATGAAGGTATTACTCAATCAACTATTCATGTAGGAATTGGAGGGCCATTCATTGCTATAGGAGCAAAAGGTCAAAAGTCCTTACTTGTATCACCAATAAAAATTGAATTCTCAAAATCTGATTCAGGCTTTTACCTTGGGTACACCGGTATTTTGCGGTTTGGCTTGTAAAAAAAGATTGCATTTTTCCTCAATTAAGCGTTAGGTTGTAAGGATTTACTGAGTAAGGCGACAAATGTTAAAAGGTGGAACTATGCGATTATTACTGATACTACTCCTCTCAATGCAAACTTTTCTTATGGCACAAGGTTTGGTTATGAGAAATCACGGTGCTCATCCCTTTCTTGTTGAGAGCCCAGAGGGACTTCTTTCGGCTACTCATTACAGTGCAGAGGCAAGTAGAGGATTTGGGTCTACTGGTCAAGAGCACTATTGGAATATTAAATTCAATGCCCTTATTGAATTTTATAATTGGGGTTCGGTAAAGCTGGGCTTGATAGGTTCAAATGAACTTACTGCGAATCCTTATAGCGATATTTCATTTAATCCTCGGAGTTCCAATTGGAATGAACGGATTATTGTCTATGTGGACCATGGTGCTATCACTAGTGAATGGGGGATAACCCATCAGTGTAAGCATGATATTGACAATCATGGTACAGCACAGAGAGGTGACGGCACAGGATTTGTTGGTGGCAATAGGGTGATTGTACTTACCAGTGTTCATGGTGGTGCGTCAACGCGCAATACTTTTTTGAGTGGTAGGATAACCGTGGATTCTGATGTTCGATTTAATCACTATATTCTGGCAGTAGATGAAATTGTGGGTGATACTATTCAATCACTTGATTGGAGCACAATACGCCAATCCTTGCATTTGGGGGTAAGGGCGGGATATGCCATAGGGGGAGATAATCTAATATATCTGAATAGTTGGGTAAATCCGATACGTATGGGTGGTGGTTCTGATATGCAGGTGCCTTATCATGTAGAGTCTGGGTTAAGCTTGGCAGGTCATTCGGCGTACTTAGATATTTATTATGCTTATGAACATTATTTTGATGATGTTATAAACCCCTGGAGCCAATCATCAGATGTCTATTCATTAGGTTTGAGAATTCGGAGTAGTGTTTTTTAAATAATACTACTCTGAATGTTTTGATTGATTGTGTTTTTCCCCTCAGCTTTTGCCCTATAGAGTCCTTCATCGGCTGTTTTTATAAGTTGAGGTATTGTTTTGTTTCGTAGGTCCCTAAATGTGGCTAGGCCGACGCTAACCGTAACAAAATCAATCTGAGAATCTGTGTGATGTCCATGAGAGATGCGTAAGTTACTAATGCCATCCAAGATAGAAAGTGCAACAGTAGCACCGTACTCTTCATCTGCATCTGAGAGAATTACGGCGAACTCTTCACCCCCATATCGCGCCATAATATCACCGGGTCTCTGTGCTACCTTGAGTTCGAGTAAGAAGAGACCTACTTTTTGAAGACATTCATCACCAGCAAGATGCCCGTAGTTGTCATTAAAGGGTTTGAAGTCATCAATATCAAATATTACAAGGGTAATTGGTTTGTTGTATCGATGGCAACGCCCCCATTCTTTTTGTAGGTGACTATCAAAGGAGCGTCTATTTGATAGTCCGGTAAGGCTATCAGTTACAGAGAGGGCTTCAAGTTCTCTATTGAGTATTTGTAATTCATTCTGAGCTTGAAGTAATTCTTTTGTACGTAACTGTACTCGATCTTCAAGTTCATCATGGGCGCGTTTTAGCGCTTGCTGGCTTTTGTGTTTAATCTTGTTAATGAGAAGAAAAAATACAACAGCAAGTGCTACAATAATTGTAAGTACTATTTGTAAAATAATAAGAGTTTGACTAAAAGTGCCAAAGGCTTCATCCTTATCAATTTCAGTGACGAGTCCAACACCAAGGTCATTATCCCAAAGCCATACACCACATACTTCAACTCCTCGATAATCGCGGTAACCTTTCATATCAAAGCCACTCTCTTTTTGAGTGAGTGATTGCGCCATTCTGGTGAGGGGCCATTGCTCTTTTTCAGAGTCTGTGTAATTATGGGTTAAAAGGTTTTTGCCAGGGTCACGAACAATAACATTGAGGATACTTTTATCTCGAGGTTTAATTAGTCGTATTTGTTGCAGTTGATCATCAAATCTACTGTTGCTGACAAGTCTGCCCTCTGAGTCTATGGCATATGTTTCGCCACTTTTACTATACCGGCCTAGTTGAATTATTCTTGTAAAGTTTTGGGTTGGATCAATGCGTAATGTGAGAACGGCAAGAATCTCCCCGGAGTCCATTATGATTGGTGCCGCAATAAACATTGTTGGGTCGTTACGGCCCATAAGTTTATTGAGTGGGTTAAGAGGAACATCTGATTGAATGGTAGGGATAAATCGGGTGATTCCTGCAAATGTTTCGTCAAGATACTCTTTCCTATGGGCGTCAATAAGGTTTTGAGTACCAATATTGTTGTTGCGCATAGATGCGAGGCTTTTTCGATCTACACCTATGATAAAAAAACCATTATATCCGTTTTTTTTAATAAAGGGTGTCATGAGTTCACGGAGGAGCTTTTGCGTTGGGCTTGAAACTAGGTCTTGGCCTTGTTTGTGCTCTTCGATAAGGCTTCGAGTTAAAAGGAGTAGTTCTGGTTTTTGGGTGAAGTTGGAAATTTCTGCCTGAGCATATGTGCCCCACATGTCGAGTCCAGAGAGAGTTGTATGCAGTACTGTTTTGAGTGATTCGTATAGTTTTTTTTCCTCTTGCTCTTTGATTGCCCCTAGGGCAAGGAGAGAAACTAAAGATATTACCAATATAAAGAGAGCTGTGATCAGCTGTGTAATATGCTTTTTAATCCACTGGATAATCATTATCGTTTTTCTCTATTAATGTTAATAGGACCAAATATGATTTCATTCTTATAGTGTAATACTATTGTAAGCGGAGTGCTATGTATTTATGCTGAGGATAACTACAAAAAGAGGGGATAAGAGTGGATAATTGGCGTGACATGAGGAGAACCCTCAACGTTAAGTGAGTAACATAAGGTTTTTTTTGAGGACCGCAAACGCTACATTTGTAACGCATTCAAAATTTACTCCTGTGATTACATGACGTTGAGATGCCTCTTAAGTTATAATGAATTCAAAATTGTATGGTTTAATAATTTGAAATAGTTGGGTATTTGTCTGTTTTATGCTATAAAATAGGCAAATTGTATTCCCAGTTTGTAATTATTAATTACCAAGATGTACTGAATGCCCCCCCTATCCTGTTACAAAAAAGGGATAAAAATGTATATTGCATTGTTGTTCTTTTAACTGGTTTTCTTGATTATGGCCTTACAATATGTACTCGGCACCGACATTGGATCCACGACCTGTAAACTCATTGTAGTTGAGCGGGAGACTAAAAAAATTGTCTGGCAAAAATATGAGCGGCATCATACTAAGCAAGCCGAAAAATTGTTGTCTCTACTAAAAGAGGCAGAAGCAGAAATACCGGCAATAGCTGATCAAGAGACAAAAATATTTATTACAGGTTCTGGAGCAACACCACTAATCCCTCATCTTGGAGCAAAATTTGTTCAAGAAGTGAATGCGGTAGCGATGTCTGTTGAAGAACTTCATCCAGACGCACACAGTGTGGTAGAGCTTGGTGGACAAGATGCCAAAGTTATTGTGTTCAAGGAGAACCCTGAGACTGGACAAAAGACTGCGATCACCAATATGAATGAAAAATGTGCATCGGGGACTGGGGCGACTATTGATAAGTGTTTTATCAAAGTGGGTGCGAAAGAAGGTGAAGCACAGAAGCTTCAATTTGACCCATCTAAATTACATCATGTTGCAGCAAAGTGTGGTGTTTTTGCCGAAACTGATATTGTGAATTTGGTAAAATCAGGGGTACCTGCTCCTGAGATACTTAATTCTCTCGCTGATGCAATTGTAAATCAAAATCTTTCAGTCTTAACGAAAGGGAATACTCTCCTTCCTGAAGTGATACTATTGGGCGGTCCAAATACGTACCTGCCTTTTCTTCAGCAGTGCTGGCGTTATAGAATTCCTGAAATTTGGGAAGAGCGTGGTATTTCATATGATAAAGAGCGTCCTATAGAAGAGTTGATTGTCGTTCCTGAAAATTCAGAATTTTATGCAGCATTTGGCGCAGTCCTTTATGGTCTAAAACTCACAGGGGAAGAGGGTGTTTATAAAGGCGTAGGTGGTCTTGAAGTATTTACAAAAGGTGGCAGAAAAGAGCACCTTAAAGATAAAGTTTCTAAAGCCCTGGTTAAAGATCAGGATGAACTCAACGCCTTTAAAACAAAGTATGGTATACCAAAATTTATATCAGCGACCTTTGAAAAAGGTGAAGTAGTTGAAGGCTATATTGGCCTTGATGGAGGCTCGACCTCTTCAAAATGTGTTCTTCTGGATCGCGACAGAAATATCCTTAAAAAGGAATATGTACTTTCAAAGGGTAATCCAATTAAAGATACCAAAGAAATGTTGGCAAATTTAAAGGCCTATGTCGAAAGTTTTGGTGCGACCTTAAAAATTCTTGGTTTTGGTGCGACTGGATATGCGGCACCAGTTCTTGAAAAATCAGTCCAAGCAGATGTTAATATTATTGAAACAATTGCTCATATGAAAAGTGCTGTAAGTTACTTTGGTGATGTTGATGTAATCTGTGATATCGGTGGACAAGATATTAAAGTACTCTTTTTAAAAAATGGTGAGCTTCGCAACTTTAGACTTTCTAATCAGTGTAGTGCTGGTAATGGCATGCTTCTACAGGCTATGGCTGATCAATTTAATGTACCTATCACAGAGTTTGCAGAAACTGCATTTAATGCGGACTTTGCACCACTCTTTAATTATGGGTGTGCAGTGTTTTTAGATTCAGATAGAGTAAACTTTCAAAAAGAGGGCTTCTCTAAAGAAGAGCTCATGGCTGGACTTGCTCAAGTGCTCCCTAAGAATATATGGCAGTATGTGGTGCAAATTCCTCGGCTTGCAGAACTTGGTACTCGGTACGTCCTCCAGGGAGGAACACAGTATAACCAAGCGGCAGTAAAAGCACAAGTAGATTATATTATGGAGCGTGTTCCAGGTGGTGAAGTCTTTGTGCACCCTCATTGTGGAGAGGCTGGGGCAATTGGTGCTGCTTTTGAAACAATTGACGTTGTGGAGAGTCGCGGATATTCTACCTTTATAGGTCTCGAAGATACCATTAATCTTGAATATACGACTAAAAATGATGAAAGTACTAAATGTAATTTTTGTGCTAACAACTGCTCACGGACCTATATTGATACAAAATCTCCTTCGGGAGTTTCAGCTCGCTATATCTCAGGATTTTCATGCGATAAGGGTACTGTTGAAGATACTGCGGCCCTTAAAAAAATGCAACAAGAGCTACGCGCTGTGTTATCAGATAACCCCAATATGGTAACTACTGAAGCGAAGAAATGTTTCAAACACTTTTATGAAGCATTAGAACTTCCTCCAGAAGGAGAGTCAACACGCGACACTAAAGAAGTTAAAAGTTGGATTGGGGTTACAAAGAGAAAAGAATATAGTCGTGGGTTTCAGCGTTCATCTATTGAAGCGATGGAGCGAAGAGCACAGCTCAGAATTGGTATGCCTAAAGCGCTCAATATGTGGGTGACGGGTCCATTTTTCAGAACCTTCTTTGAAACTCTTGGTGTCCCAGAAAAAAATGTTGTCTTCAGTGATGACACGACAGAAAAAATGTCGAAAGAGGGAATGAAATATGGGTCTATTGACCCCTGTTATCCTGCAAAGGTTGCACAGGCGCATATCCATAATTTGATCTTTAAAAAGCACGCTCGTAAACCACTTGATTACATTTATTTCCCATGTATAACTCGAATCCCGAGTTATCTCAATAAAATAATGGGTCAAACAGCGTGCCCCGTAGTGCAAGGTACGCCCAAAGTAATGCGCGTATCCTTTACTAAAGAGACTGATTATTTTGCAAAGAATAATGTTGAGTACATTGATGATCCTGTAAGCTTTACTGAACCAAACTATCTTAAAAAACAATTGTTTGAAACATGGAGTGAAATCCTTCAAATTACAAAAGATGAACTAGACTTTGCTGTTGATGAAGGGTTTAAAGCATGGAAAGAGTATGAAGCTGACCTAGAAGAGCAAGGTAAAGAGATTATTGAAACAGTAGAACGCGAGAACAGAATTGCGATTCTTGTGCTGGGAAGGCCGTATCATAGTGATCCAGGAATTTCTCATCAAATTACAGAAGAGTTTCAGGCACTTGGTTTTCCAGTACTTTCTATGCGCTCTATACCAAAAGATCCGGAATGGCTCTTTAAATATTTTGAAGCTGACCTTGCTAAAGAAGGTGTGGATTCACCATTAGAAATTAATGATGTATGGCCAGAAAACTTTAGCACTAACTCTGCACAAAAAGTGTGGGGTGCGAAATTTGCTGCTCGTCATCCAAATATCGCAATTCTTGACCTCTCTAACTTTAAGTGTGGTCATGACGCTCCGACCTATGGCATTATCGATGGGATAATAAACACATCCCAGGTTCCATTCTCGGCATTACACGATCTTGATCAAACAAAACCTGCTGGATCGATGAAAATTAGAATTAAAACCTATGCCTACAATCTCGAAAAGAGAATGCTAGCAATGCGCAATGACAAAGAGGCGACAGAACCTTTGGTACTCGAGTCAGTTATTGCAGATACCCTGTAAGGAGAATATTCATGACAGCTGTTTTAAATAATATTCGAGAACAATGGAGTGACAATCATACCCAAGCGTTTACTCTCGAAGAACGGGCACATGTAACCGTTCTCTCTACTGGGTTACCTGAAAACACTATCAAACTGCTGAGGGCAGCATTGAAGCCTGTAGGTATTCGCTTTCGTCCTCTCGAAACTCCTGGGAACAAAGCCCTTGAGTTTGGTAAGGAGTTTGGGAATCGAGGACAATGCAATCCAACCTACTTTACAGTGGGGAGTTTGATACAACAATTGGTCTATCTCAGAGATGAGAAAAAGATTCCAATTGAAGATATTAAGAAAAACTATGTCTTTATGACTGCAGGTGGGTGTGGTCCTTGTCGAATGGGTATGTATGCAACTGAATATCGCAAAGCACTGAGAGATAGTGGTTTTGAAGGGTTTAGAGTTATTCTTCTTACTCGTTCAGGAGAAGTGAGTTCTGAGCAGTCTTCTGGCCTTGATATGAGTAAACGCGAGCTTATCCGCATTTTTACCTCTATTCTTTTTGCTGATGTTATTAATGTGATGCATAAACGTCTTCGTACATATGAAGTTGATAAAGGAAGTGCCGATAGAGCTGCTGATCGTTGTCGTAATGTGATACAGAAGGCGTTGCAGACTAAAAAATCTCTACTTGTTGCAGCATGGAAGTGTCGTAAAATATTGAAAAAAGTTAAGACTGACAAACTCCAAGTACGTCCTAAAGTTCTCATTCAGGGAGAGTTTTGGGCAAAGACAACTGAAGGCGATGGGAACTATGACTTGTATCGCTTTTTAGAGAATGAGGGTGGTGAACCTGTAATTGAGACAATAACTGACTGGTTGCTCCATCAAATGTGGCGTGCCCGATGGGAAGCTGATCGTCGTCTTGATATGTCATTTCAAGACTCTGGAGATGGTGGTCTTGATGGGGTCAATATTAGGTCACTTAAAAGAAAACTATGGATTGGTGATCGTATAATGCGTGGGATCTTTTATTCATTAGGATATATTTCGGGGTTAAGAAGATTCCATCTGACTGATCACGATGCACTTGGTGAAGTAGCACACGAATATATTGATAATCATCTCGATGGTGGCGAAGACAATATGGAGATTGGGCATCACATAAATACTTTTGAGCATAACCATGCAAATATGGTGCTCAGTGTAAAACCGTTTACCTGCTTAAGTTCAAATGGGGTGAGTGATGGAATTCAGCCTATCATCTCTGAGAAATATCCTAATAGTATTTTTGTTTCGGTTGAGACAAATGGAGATGCTCCCGCTAATTTTTACAGCCGTGTTCAAATGCAGCTTTTTAAAGCAAAGCA
Source organism: Fibrobacterales bacterium (assembly GCA_051532055.1). Taxonomy (GTDB): domain Bacteria; phylum Fibrobacterota; class Fibrobacteria; order Fibrobacterales; family JAOPTW01; genus JAOPTW01. The sequence goes on from JAOPTX010000044.1 coordinate 134,821, forward strand.
GGCAGCTCAAAACGAAGTTGATCGTGCTCTTGAAATGACAGGCCTTACAATGGAAAAAGCATACGAAATGCTTAAAAGGGACAAAAAGCTTAATAGTCCTCTTTACGTGAGTCCTCATGCTTTTGCCTGCCCAGCAGCAAACTTGATCTTAGAACTTGGTGGCATACCGGGTAAACGTGAGATCCATGTTATGCCGGTAAAAAAAATGGCTGATCCTAAAGTTACAGCATCAGTAGCTTAGAGAACATTTGAAAAATAAAAAGGGTCCGGATTANNTAATCCGGACCCTTTTTATTTTGGCCAAAATATGTATTCAAAGAGATAGAAAGGTTAGATAAGGCTTATAAAGGGTCGTCACTAAAGCGGCGGTCCTGAAAGAGGGTGTTGAGGTCCCAGTATTGACTAAAGAAAGAGCCGGGTACACAGCTGGTAGCATTGTCGATATCGGTAATAATTGAATTAAGATATTTAACAGCCTTATGAGCATCGCGCTTTTCTTTAGTTTCGGTAATAGCGGTTTTATACGCCTCAGAGTGACGTTTGAGGCGTTTTACTATACTGAGTGTCCTTGAATCCAGGTTATTCGCTGGCTTATCAAGTAAATCGATCATAGCCTCTAACACCGAAAGAAGTTCTTGTGCTCTATCTTTCAACAAAACAATACTGCTCTTTTTTACCTACTTATCCTAAAATGTACATCAAAAATGGCGACTCTGCCATATATTTGTGTGTTGTGTGTACTGTGTAAGTATTTAAATATGAATGTGTTAGGCCGAATATAGGGTATAACTTGTATGGAGCTTCTAGTAAGAGTACTCGTCGTAGGCTTCTCCAAGAGCATCATATACAGATTTCTTGGATCGATCAATGGTCATGATTCCCCAATACTCTTCATCAAAAGTAGCGTCGGGATAAGGCCCTCCACCAGGGGCAATGCCTTTGACGTCTTGTGTATCCCAGCTTGTGCCTTCAGCTTTCCACCACTCATCATTCCATTCAAAAACGGTACCGCCAATAGTTGTAGCAGTCCCTTTTCCCGTTGCCGCCAGGTTATCCCGTATTTCGAGAACTAGTTTTTTTACTGCATATGCTTGGGAATCATAATCTTCAGCGTTGATGTTGTGATTGTAACTGTCAGCTCCATATTCAGAAATAAAGAATGGCTTTTGAGAAAACTCTTTGTGGTATTCAAACAATTTACCAAATGAGTCTCCGGTATAGACTTGGCCTGCAAGAATATCAAATTCCATGGGCTCTATATGGTTAAAATAATCTGAATCTGTAGGGTGCCCCCAGCCAAGGATAGTGGGGTGATTAGGATCAGTTTCATGAGCGATAGCCAAGAGATTTTGAACATAACCTTTTGATTCGTTGAGGTTATTAAAATAATAGAGGTTGTTGTAGTTAAACTCATTCCCTACCTGCCATGCAAGAATACCCGGATGGTCTTTGAAGTGGTTGATGGTGTTTTTCCAGTCGTCAGGAGATATACCGCCCCATGATGCCACCATAATTATCCGAATTCCATGGTCAAAAAGCTTATCAAGAATCTCGGTTCCCTCATTGTTCGCAGGAAGGAGGCCATAGGTTCGTACGGCATTGATGTGAATCTTTTCCATCAGTTCAGCATCTTCAGCAACACGGCCACTATAGTTAGTATTCTGATTATTGGTACCTTTATCAACGGGGGACCAGCATACACCCTTAATAACATAAGGCCTTCGGTTAACCCAATTCTCTTCAATCATGTCTTCTATAAAAATTCCGTAGCCGTCAACAGTGACTTTACTTCCTTCAATGGTACCTTCTATAGGTACAGGTTGTGTAATAGATGATGAACTGGAAGATGATGATATATCATCTGATGATTCAGGTTCATGGGAGGGTGCGGTGTTTGATGAAATGAGCGATTGTTTATCCGATGAGCTAATCGGGGCTTCTGATGAGTTTACTTCTGTTTCTTCTGATGAGATTACCTCTATGAAACTAGACATTATACGAGTATTGTCTGAACTTTCGGATGGGTTAAGTTCTCCAGATTCTGGATTATTAGAAACGCAGTTCATGGCAAGCAGTAACACAGATATTAGATAGATATAACGCATAAGCCCCTATGATGTCGGTGTGTAGTGTGGTACCATTAAAGTATATTCATTTGATAAATTCAATACTGTTTTTTTTGGGTTTACGCCTATAGGGCTCAAAATGGTCGATAGTGCCCTAAAACCCTTCATTTCTCTGTCAATATCTTAGAGATATCAAAAAATATACACAACTCATAATGATGCCAAAATTGGATAGATTTTACCTATTTTTGGGCGTTTTGTACCAATATGTCCTCTTTTTTAATACATTTGATCACAAAATTTGATAACTCAGAAACAATAAAAAGGAAAGTATATGAATTACTTTAATACCCTGCCTTTACGTATCCAGCTCGAAGAGCTTGGCAAATGTCGTTTTATGGACCCTTCAGAGTTCAACGGTGTAGAGTACCTTAAAGGTAAGAAAATTGTAATTATCGGTTGTGGAGCACAGGGCTTGGCACAAGGCCAAAACATGAGAGATAGCGGATTAGATATTTCTTACGCACTCAGAGATGAAACAATCACTAATAAAGACCTTCCTTTGAATAATGCAAAAGAGAATGGTTTTGAGTTTGGCACTTATGAAGAAATGGTTCCTAAAGCGGATCTTGTTCTTAACCTTACTCCTGACAAATATCACACTCCAGTAGTAAATAAAGTAGTACCTCTTATGAAAAAAGGTGCCTGTCTTTCTTACTCACATGGTTTTAATATTGTTGAAGAAGGGATGCAAGTTCGTGAAGACATTACTGTGGTAATGGTTGCTCCTAAATCTCCTGCATCAGAAGTACGCGCAGAATTCCAGCGTGGATTTGGTGTTCCGACTCTTATCGCGGTTCACCGTGAAAATGATCCTAATGGCGATGGTCTTGATATTGCAAAAGCATACTGTTGCGGTACTGGTGGCGATAAAGCCGGCGTACTTATGTCTTCTTTCGTTGCTGAAGTTAAATCTGACCTTATGGGTGAGCAAACTATTCTTTGTGGTGTTCTCCAAACAGGCTCAATTCTTTTCTATGATAAACTTATTGCTATGGGTGTTGACTCAAAATGGGCGTCTAAGTTTATCCAATACTCATGGGAAGTAGTTGGTGAAGGTCTTAAACATGGTGGTATTACCAACATGATGGATAGACTCTCTAATCCTGCAAAAATTGAGTGTTTTAACATTGCTCAAGAGCTTAAACAAATCATGACTCCTCTGTTCAACAAACACATGGATGATGTTATTGATGGCACTTTCTCAGAAACAATGATGAAAGACTGGGCTGAAGGTGATAAAAATCTTCTTGCATGGAGAGAAGCAACAAACGAAACTGCATTTGAAAAATCGGTATGTGGTGATATGGAAATCACAGAGCAAGAGTATTATGATAAAGGTCTTGTTGTTGTTGCTATCCTTAAAGCTGGTGTTGAGCTTGCATTTGACACAATGGTTGCTGCGGGTATTAAACCTGAATCTGCGTATTATGAGTCACTTCACGAAACACCACTTATCGCAAACACTATTGCACGTATGAAGCTTTATGAGATGAACAAAGTGATTTCTGATACTGCTGAGTATGGATGTTACCTCTTTTCACATGCTGCAGTACCTCTTCTTAAAGATTGGGTTGATGCAATTAAACCTGAGTGGTTGGGTGCTGATTTCAACGAAGGTAAAACAAACCAAGTTGATAACCAAGAGCTTATCATGGTGAATGAAGAAATCAGATATACTGAAGTTGAAGTTGTTGGTGAAGAGCTCCGTGCTTCAATGACTGCAATGCAAAAAATTGATAATACTGACGCATAGGCGCAGTATTTGAACTATTAGAGGCGGCCCTTCGGGGGCCGCTTTTTTTGTACATTTATCTATAAATATTAGTGCATAATTCATCAGTAAGGCTTAGAAAATGGGTTCTCTTTTTATAAAAAATGATTCACTACAACATTCAGAAGCACTTCTCAATCTTGATAAGTCAGTATTATTGTTAATCGATATACAAGAACGACTTGTTCCATCGGTATTTAACGCTGAAGAAGTTCTTGCAAATACCGCACTCTTATTAGAGTCTGCTCGAATTCTTGGAGTACCTGTTTTGGCGACGGAACAGTATCCTAAAGGGTTGGGGCATACTCACTCTGAACTTGAACTCGAAGAAACTATTCCGGTTTATGAAAAAACAGTGTTTAGTGCTTTGGGGACAGAGGGTGCTGAAATTCAAGGACTATTCTCAAAATTAAAAGAATTGGGCAGAGACCAGATTGTAGTTTGTGGCATAGAGACCCATGTGTGTGTGTTGCAGACAGTACTTGATTTAATGGTGCATACTAATGGCTGGGTTTATCCGGTAGTTGATGCTTGTGGGTCTCGGAGTGAGCTTAACTGGAACGCTGGAATTGAGCGTATGTCAAAAAATGGTGCACAGCTTGTTACTGCAGAAATGGTTGTATTTGAGTGGCTTGAAAAAGCGGGTACCACAGAATTCAAACAGATTCAAAAAATGATTCTTTAGTTGGTTGATACAATGGCTTTTATCAATGCCTCGATTCAGTTTTGTATGAGGCCATTTGTATGGGTGGTGGTTTGGAGTATGGTCTCAGCATGTAATGGCGAGCTTAAGCCAGAGTGGAATTCAATATATACGTACATCGATTCAGAATATCCCAGCGTAAAACAAATCTCTGTGGCTGAGGCTTCACAGCTCAATAGTGATTCAGTTCTGTTTGTAGATGTGCGAGAAAAGGACGAGTATGAACTGAGTCACTTGCCTGGTGCTCTGTGGTACCATTCAAATGTTGATTTTACTGACAACTCTTTAATAGGAAAAATAGTGGTACTTTATTGTTCTGTTGGGGTGCGGTCATCAAAGCTTGCTGTGAATCTTCCCAAAGAGGTTACGGCGAGAGTCTATAATCTTCAAGGGTCTATTTTTAGATGGGTGGCAGAAGGGCATAGTGTAGTACATCAAGGGGAGTTTACTAGAAAAGTACACCCTTATAATGAAGAGTGGGGCCAATTATTGGACTCTCTATATCATCCTGAGTGAATTCCCAAGAGATTTTATTTTTTGGGGTGTTATGACGACTCTTTCATAAGTATACTAGTATTAAATAACGATAGCTGTAACCGATACTTGTGTATAAGTAGTATGAGAAATTGTGCCTGAACAAATTTTAAAAAATGAAATAGAACTTCTTCTTGAATCAGCTCCTGATTCATTGCTTGTACTATCTGAATTAGGTGCGATTGTTAATTGTAATAATACTGCGCTCAAGAACCTTAGTTATAGTGAAAAAGCATTACTTGCATTAACGATTAATGACCTCGAAGGGGTTGTGAATGGGGAACGAGTACTTGATGTAATTACTCGGTTGGTGCCTGGTGAGCAGTGCGCATTAAAGACTACTTTTATACAGGGTACCGGAGAACGATTACCTGTTGAAGTAACGGTAAGTAGACCAGAGCGACTCCTCGGCTGTTATTATATCTGTTGTGTGCGTGATATCTCTTCATATATTTCTGCCCGTGAAGAGTTGATGCGTAATGAACGCCTAGGAATTGATATAGAAAAGCTCAATAAGACTGGGGGGTGGGAATATACCATACTTACCAAAGAAATCTATTGGACCAAAGGCATGTATATTATTCACGAGATGCCATTAGATCCATCTTTTGATCTCATTGAAGAGAGCCTACAATGTTACCCGATTGATTATCGAAAACAAGTAATAGATTCGTTTAATCAGCTCATAACCGGAGGAGTTGAATTTGATTTTGAGCTTCCCTTTACCACATTTAGAAAAAATAGACGTTGGGTGCGTACAAAGGCTGAATCAGTCTATCAGGATGGTGTTCTCACTAAGGTTGTAGGGTCTCTTTCAGATATTACCGAGCGTAAAGAACTTGCTCTTCGCCTCGAAGAAAGCACCCTCCGTTTTCAACAAATTGCTGATAATATTGATGAAATATTTTGGCTGATTAGAGTAGATGGCACCGTGTTGATGGTGAATAGTGCTGCGGAACGTATTCTTGAGCAACCGGGAACTTTAGGAAAGGATTTTTGGAACCTTCCCTTTTGGAACGAAGCGGAATGTGATGAGATGAGGAAGTATTGTACCTTAATGTTGGTTAATAGGATACGACATTCAACACGAGAGACATGTTGGTCAAAGAGTTCAGGCGCGCTTCGTACTTTTCAGCACAATATCTCACTGGTACCTGATGATGCAGAAGGGTTTGCTTATTTTGCTATTACTTCGCAAGATATTAGCGCGCATAAAGAGTATGAAGCTCGGGAAAAGGTACAGCAAGAGCAGTTGCGTCAAGCAGATAAAATGGCGAGTCTTGGTATCTTGGTGTCAGGGGTGGCTCATGAAATAAATAACCCCAATAATTTGGTAATGCTCAATGCTGCCTTTTTGCAAAAGGTGTGGCAGGATGTGATTCCGGTACTTGATGATGTTGTTGTACAGGATCCAGATCTACGATTGAATAACTTACAGTATCGGCAAGTGCGAGATAAATTTGCCGAGCTTCTCAAAAGTATTAGTATGGGGAGTGACCGGATAAAAGGAATAGTCCATAGCCTTAAAGAGTTTGTACGAGTGGATACTGGTAGGCTTGATGGTAAGGTTGTAATAAATACTGTAGTGAAAGAAGCTGTAATGATTGTACAAAATGTAGTGTCAAACTCTACTGATCATTTTAATGTGAAGTATGCCTCAACAGAAATAGTGGTTAAGGGTAATGCGCAACAAATAGAACAGGTTGTAATAAATCTTTTAACTAATGCTTGTCAAGCGCTGACACAACGGACACAAGTGATCGAAGTGATAATAGAATGTGAGGGTAGTGATGCTGTAATCTCGGTGATTGATGAAGGGTCCGGGATGTCACGAGAGACTTTGAAGAAAATTAAAGATCCATTTTTTACAACCAATAGAGATCACGGGGGCACAGGATTGGGGCTTTCGGTTTCGCATACCATTGTTGAAGCACATAGTGGTATGTTACAATATGAATCTATCCTTGGTAAAGGAACACGTGCATACGTTCGGCTACCCCTTGTATAAAGGGAATGTCGTTACACAGGAGATACAATGAAAGAATTTAGACAGAAAATATTATTAGTAGATGATGAGGCGGGCTTTCTAGAGACGGCAGTTCTTACTTTACAATCATATGGATTTAGTCAAGTAGATACCTTGGTAGATTCACGGGATGTTATTGCATTTTTGAGAACTAATCCCGTTGATATTGTTTCTCTTGATTTGACAATGCCCTATATCTCAGGAGAGGAACTGTTACAGCAAATATCCGATGAGTTTCCTCATATTTCAGTGATTATTATCTCAGGAATAATGGATGTCGAGACGGTCATAACGTGCATGAGGCTTGGGGCAAAAGATTATATCATGAAGCCTTTAGACGATAAGCGACTTTCAACAACTATTGCCAATATTGCAGGTGAACATCAGCTTCGTGATGAAAATCGTTTGATTCAAAATAAAGTGCTTTCAAGTGTTGTTGAAAATGGTTCTGCGTTTAATGAAATTGTTACAGGATCGCCCTTGATGCAAAATTTGTTCTCCTATGCTGAAGCTATTGCAGTGTCGCCCTTGCCGGTACTCATCACGGGGGATACAGGGACGGGTAAAGAATTGATGGCTCGGGCTCTCCATAAAGTTCGACACCCTGACGCTCCCTTTGTTGCGTGTAACGTGGCGGGAATTGATGACTCTGTTTTTTCTGATACGCTGTTTGGTCATGTAAAGGGTGGTTTTACTGGGGCTGATTCAAATCGTGAAGGTGTTATTGAGCAAGCAAATGGTGGTACACTCTTTTTGGATGAGATTGGTGAGCTCTCACCTGAATCTCAAGTGAAATTATTGAGGTTGCTACAAGAAGATGAGTATCAACCCATTGGCGCAGATCGATTAAAAAGGAGTAAGGCGTGGGTTGTATTGGCAACAAACCGTGATTTGGAAAGCCTTCCTCAGTTTAGAAAAGATCTCTATTATAGACTTGCGGCACATCGGTTACATGTCCCCCCTCTGAGTGAACGAGTGGAAGATATTCCGCCTCTTATTCAGCATTTTATTCGTAAGTATGATAAAACGATACAAGATGAGCAATTGGTTACTCTTTCTCGTGAGGTTGAGCGTGATGTTCTGGACAAGCCCCTCAATGGAAATATTCGTGAGCTCGAAGGAATTGTTGCTAATCGCGTCATATCGGGGAATGGGGCCTACATTTTTACTCCTGGAGGCGGAGAACAGTCGAATGACTCTGTTGCATTTAACTTCTCAGCCTTTCCCACAATGAGTGAGATACGCGTAACGGCTGTTCGGGAAGCTATTGATTATTGTAATGGCAATAAAACCTCTGCCGCTCGTTTATTAGGGGTGTCAAAACAAACGGTTTTTACTGTGGTTAAAGAGTCTATTAACTAGACCGTAGCCAAGAGTACTGTGCTGAATATTTGACTCTTTCCTATCCACTTTGATTGATGCAAAATAAAACTATTTGATTAAAGCCCCATTTGGGGCTTTTTTATTTGAGGCACGTCATTTGCTTACTCAATAGTGAAGTTGAATAAGGAATTTTATGAGTAGCTTTATTATAGTAGATGACGAACCTAATATCCGAATGACATTAGAGCTGGTCTTACAGTCTGCAGGACATGCTGTGTTTTCTTTGGATAATGCTCATAATGCCATGATATTGGCTGAAGAAGCTCTTCTCGAGTCCTTTTCTATAGACTTCTTAATTACTGATATCCACATGCCTGGTAAACGAGGGGATGTTCTCGCAAGAGAGATTAAAGCTTTCTTCCCTGACATCAGGGTTATTGCAATAACGGGGTCTGTTAATGAAGAAATTAAATCTCAATTGAGTGCTTCGGGGTGTAAAAATATCATTGAAAAGCCTTTTACAGATGATCAGGTATTGTCATTGATCGATTCTGTGAGCCAAGAGCAGTTGGTATAATGGGGGGGAGCAGTGCATATAAGGGTGTAGCAGCCTGTGGGTGTACCATAAATAAACTAAAAAGAGCGATATGTATAAATTAAGAAAAGATAGCAATACACTAACGGTAGATTTTGAAAGTAGACTCGATTATATTGATCGTGTGGTACTAGACCTCTCTTATTTTGTATTGAAAAAAGGGGATTTTAATAGAGTTCCCCTTGAACAGGTGATACGAGAGCTCGTATCCAATGCAGTTATTCATGGTAACATTCTTGACAGTAATAAGAATGTAACGGTAACTTTAAAAGCTTTTGCAGGGAGTAGATTTCAACTTATCGTGGTTGATGAGGGTTTTGGGCTCTCTCAATCAGACTTAGTGATGGGGGGAGAGAAACCTCAAAAATATATTGGACAAAAAGGACTGGCTTTAGTGCATCATTTTGCAGATGAAGTTCTTACCGATCCAGCGACAGGAACAGTCTCTCTGTATATTACGCTCTCTCCTGATTTTGAATGGGGACTCATACAGTCGGATGAAAAACTACTTATTTCTCCCAGTCGAGAAATTACTTCTGATACTCTCCACGAATTTCGTTCAATTCTCTTTGGGTGGCTGAAAAGTGACGTTCCTGATTGTGAACTCTGTTTGGTCAATTCTCGGGAAATGAGTTCGGAAATTTTGAGTGTCATGATCCTCTTTTCGGTGTATCTCAAGCGATCGCCAAAAGCAAATAGTTTTCGGCTCACTGGTGTGTCACCAGAACTCATGACTCTTTTTACCATTTCACATATGATATCTCTATTTAATATCAATCATAAGTACCAATATGCATAAATGGTATAAAAAATGGACCTATGGGTTAGGAATGGGGTAGTGGTTACCCCAGTTTAACATCATTTAAAGAGGTTAAAATGTTGCTAATTTTATCGAATTATAAATTATAAATGGAAACATATTCCTAGGTCATTTTGACTTGTTTGATATCTGTTCCATCGTTAAAAATAGAGATATTTTGCTTTGATTGGACTATGTGGAGGAATGCTTGAGTAGAGTGGAAGAAAATTTTGACAAAAACTATTCTTTATTAGAGATGGCTGTAAAGGAAGCGAATACAGGAATCGCTATTTATGAAATAAAAAATGAGAATCCTTTACAACTCACCTATTTTATGGCGAGTAAAGGGTTTTTATCTATAACTGGTTATGAAGAAGCAGAGCTTTCATTAAAGGCTCATGGTATTTTTGGTGAACTTTATAGTGATAGTAGTGCGTCAATATTCAATACACTCATTTCAGAAAATCGTACTCACGATGACCTACAGATAGAATTAACGAGAAAATGCGGGGATATTCGGCATGTACAGGCCTCAGCTCAAAAAATAATTTGTACCTATGGCTCATTTTTGGTAAAAACTATAACTGACATTTCTGAACTCCAGAAAGTGCAGTTGAAAATACTTAAGAAGAATAAAAATCTTCTTGAAGAAAATGAGAAACTAGAACGTCAGGGAGATGCTGCGGTTAATGTAATTGAATCGATGGCTGAAGAGCGTAAAAAGAGTCAAGCACGGATATATACCTCTGTTGTACAGCTTCTTGAGCCCGCAATTCACAATTTGAAATTTAACAACTTATCAAAAGAAGAGATGGTGACTCTCCTAGAGTCTATTACACTTTCGCTTTCTGGTTTAGGTAGTGAAAAAATTCAGAGTGCTTTAAGGGTACTCTCTGCTAAAGAACTCGAAATGGCTCATTTAATTCGGCAGGGCTACGCATCAAAAGAGATTGCGAGATTTATGAATGTAGGACATCAGACCGTTTCCTCTTATCGTAAAAATGTTCGTAAAAAGTTGGGGATTCAGAATGCATCCATTAATTTGAGAGAGTACCTTGTCGAGCTCTTTGAAAAAGGTGACTCTGAAGATGGTTAATAATATACTAGAGACAATGCGGTATGCTGGAGTACCCCATTTTTACCCCAATTAAATAGTACAGGGTTTTGCATTATTTAGTAAAATATCATTATTAAGGATTGAAAGAGAATGCTAAAAATTTCAGGATATAATGAATACCATTTTTGGCATAAAGCGGTTGTAGATATGCTCAAAAGGGTTCCCATTTCTGTCAGAGAGGAAACCAATTGGGATGTGCTCAGTGAACTCGTAGTACTCACTCACCCCGATCGAGTATCCGAGGAATTATATAAAAAATGTAAATCACTCCATGATAGCCGACTTGATCACCTCCATGCCCAAGTACGACTATTGTTTGTTGATGAAGACGAATAGTTAATCGCTGCTTTTTTGATCTCTTGTTCATCACTTTTTAATCATTACTATTTCACTCGATAAATTACCTACAGATCTGTATCTTAGGGGTGATAAGTAGTAGTTTTTTGGGTGAAAATTGCTACATTTTGCTCCAAATTAGACAATAATTGCCTATAAAGGCTTTAATTCAGGATATAAGATGAAAGAATATAAAATTGCGGTTCTCCCTGGTGATGGTATTGGCCCAGAAGTTATGGTTGAAGCTGAAAAAATATTAGATGTAGTAGGCGAAAAATTTGGGTTCAGCTTTCAAAAAGAGCATGCTGACGTAGGTGGTGTTGCAATTGATAATCATGGACATCCTCTTCCTGAAAATACCTTAAAAGCGTGTGAAAATGCAGATGCTGTTCTTTTTGGTTCAGTAGGTGGCCCTAAATGGGAAAACCTTCCTCCTGAATTACAGCCAGAACGTGGAGCGCTTCTTCCATTAAGAGCTCATTTTAAACTTTTTTGTAACCTTCGTCCTGCCAAGATCTTTAAAGATCTCGTTGATGCATGTCCACTTCACCCACGTATTGCAAAAGATGGCTTTGATATCTTATGTGTTCGTGAGCTTACAGGCGGTATCTATTTTGGACAACCTAAAGGCCGTGAAGGCGAAGGAGCGGATGAGTTTGCTTATGATACTCTTCGTTACTCTCGCATGGAAATTGAACGAATTGCACGTAAGGCTTTTGATGCAGCTATGAAACGGGGTAAAAAAGTTACCTCTATTGATAAAGCAAACGTTTTAACATCAATGGTTTTTTGGAGAGAAGTTGTTACTGAAGTAGCAAAAGAGTATCCTGAAGTTGAGCTTAATCACCTCTATATTGATAATGCTACTATGCAGGCTGTAGTAAATCCTCACCAATTTGATGTAATGCTTTGTGGCAACATGTTTGGTGATATTATGTCTGATGAACTTGCACAAATTACAGGGTCTATTGGCCTTCTTGCTTCGGCATCACTTAATGAAGAATCTTTTGGCCTCTATGAACCATCTGGTGGATCAGCTCCGGATATTGCAGGCCAAGGTATTGCAAATCCAATCGCACAAATTCAATCAGCAAACCTTATGCTCCGTTATACTTTTAATGAAACAGCAGCGGCAGATGCAATTGAACAAGCTATTGAGACAGTGATCAGTACCGGGGTTCGCACCGGTGATATTATGGGTGAAGGATGTACCAAAGTAAATACTAAAGAGATGGGTGATGCAATTGTAGCGGCACTCAAAGCTCAGTAAGAAGAATGGGTCTTCAGGCTGGGTATCCCCAGTCTGAACAATCGGCTTGGGAACCTTTAAATAAACGAGATATGTATGACTGTAAAAATATATGATACTACCCTTCGTGATGGTAACCAGGCTCGAGGCCTCTCATTTTCACTTGCAGATAAGTTGATGGCTACTGAAAGACTCATTGATTTTGGCGTTGATTATATTGAGGGTGGCTGGCCTAACCCCACGAGTGAACTTGATGTGGAGTATTTTAAAAAAGTTAAGTCATTGAATCATCAAAAAACAAAGATTGCAGCATTTGGTTCAACGCGGCGCCCTAAAAATAGTGTTGAGGATGATGTCATTCTCAATAGCTTGGTGCGCGCAGAGACAGAAGTGATTACCATTTTTGGTAAAAGCTGGGACCTTCATGCTACTGATGTTATTCGTGTGGGGCTCGAAGAGAATCTCGAAATGATCGAATCTTCAATTGCCTATCTTAAGAAATATGCTGATGAAGTATTTTATGATGCTGAACACTTTTTTGATGGGTATAAAGCGAACCCGGAGTATGCACTACAAACATTACTTGCAGCACAAAAAGGTGGCGCTGATTGTTTGGTACTTGCTGATACAAATGGCGGTATGGCACTTCCTTGGGAATTTAAAGAGATAATTGAATCAGTAAAATCTGCAATTGATGTACCCTTTGGAATACATACTCATAACGATACGGGGGCTGCTGTGGTGAATTCTGTCAGTGCTGTGGAGTATGGTGCTCAACAGGTACAAGGAACGATTAATGGCTATGGTGAACGGTGTGGAAATGCTAACCTTATAACCATCATTCCTAATCTAGTACTTAAAATGGGTAAGGATCTTACTTGTGCTGAAAACCTTAAGGATTTACGAAATCTAAGCGTTAATCTCGATGAGATTTTAAACCTCCCTAATGACATACGGGTACCGTATGTTGGTGAAGCAGCTTTTGCTCATAAGGGTGGTGCTCATGTTGATGGCGTTATGAAAGTACAACACAGCTTTGAGCATATTGATCCGTCACTTGTTGGAAACAATAGAGAATTTATTTTGTCTGATCAAGCCGGTGGTTCACTAGTTGTTGATCGTCTTAAAGCTGTAGTTCCTGACGTTGATAAAAAAGACCCTGCCGTTAAAGAGCTTCTTGCAGAAGTTAAAGAGATGGAGAATGAAGGGTTTCACTTTGAGACTGCAGGTGCCACCTTTGAGTTAATGGCTGCGAAGAAGCTCGGTAAATTTAAACACCCTATTGAAGTGGTGGGCTATAGAGTGATAGAAGAGCGCCGTGCTAATGGACTTTCGGTGTCGGAGTCTTCTATTAAAATAAGAGTCGATGGTGATGTGAGTCACCGAGTTGCAGAAGGAGATGGACCGGTTAATGCCCTTGATGGCGCCCTCCGTCTCGCTCTTGAAAAATATTTCCCCTATGTGGGCGAAGTAAAATTAAAAGACTATAAGGTACGTGTTTTGGGTGATAATGTTGGTACTGATGCAAAGGTTCGTGTTTGGACAACCTTTGGTGATGGAGATACCACATGGAATACGGCTGGTGTTTCAACCAATATTGTTGAGGCGTCATTCACCGCACTGCTCGACGGTTTGAGCTATAAAATTATGAAGGAGAATATCTAATGTCTGATTACGTATATGTAGATGGCGAGTTTTACGATAAAGATAAAGCAGTAGTATCTGTTTTTGACCATGGGTTCCTCTATGGTGATGGTGTGTTTGAAGGTATTCGTGCCTATAATGGTCGTGTTTTTAAACTTGATGATCATATTGATCGTCTCTACGATTCAGCAAAAGTAATTGCGTTGAAGGTAGGAATTACTAAAGATGAGATGAAGCAGATCTGTATTGATTCATGTGCTAAAAATGGTATTACAGACGGGTATATTCGCCTCATTGTGAGCCGTGGTAAAGGTACGCTTGGCTTAAATCCCTATTTGTGTGAAAAGGCTTCCATTATTTGTATTGCGGCCTCAATTCAGTTATACGATCCAAAATTCTACGAAGAGGGTCTTAAAATAATTACCGTTCCTACAACACGGAACTACCATGAAGCACTGAATCCTCGAATCAAGTCATTGAATTATCTTAATAATATTATGGCTA
>JAOPTX010000045.1:0-7929 GCA_051532055.1 Fibrobacterales bacterium
TGGACATAGGAATGGGCAGAGAATCTTTTGGGGAGACTGCATGGATATGCAGGGACGAAAATATTTTTGTGTAAGCCCCACCGTCCATGGTGGGGCTATTTTATTATATTACTATCAGAATTAAAAGTAAGAGTTTAATATATGGATATCGTTTTAAAGTATCTACAAGTGTATTTGTCTGAAGTTGGAAAGGCAACAACGGCTTTTCATATGTGGGTAACATTTGACAAGGAAGCTAGAGAAAGGCCTGAAGTTTTGTCGCTTTTAAATGAAAACGCCATGTTTTGGAATGCGTCTAAAAATTCCTGGATGGATGCATTTATTATTGCCTTAGGGCGAATATTTGATGAAGATGGAGAATCATTTTCAGCAGATATGTTCTTAAAAATTATAATTCAAAATATTGAACAGTTTAAGTTAGATAATCTCCGAAAGAGGGTAATCGAAAGTACAAATGATAATGCGCCTTGGATTGATGAATTTATGGCGGATGCATTTGAACCGGATGTGAGACACTTTCAGATAATGAGAAGTAAACTAAAAGTTAAAAGAGATATTTTTAACGACATATATAAGCCAATTCGAAATAAAATCATTGCTCATAAAGATTTGGAAACGATTGACTCTGCTTCTGAACTCTTAGCCAAAACAAATTTTATAGAGATTAAAGAATTGCTAAGTTATCTAAATAGGGTGTATCTAGTGTTGTTTAATTTGATTCACAATGGAACAGAGAGAAAAGTGGAAGACTTTAATATTAATGTTGCGGAAGATATTGAAAAAGATATTCTTAATCTTTTAGATAGATTGGTTGAAAATAACAAAATGTTGGAGTCGGCATTTGTTGAAACAAATCCGCTCAACTAAACGTTATAAAAAAATAAAGAGAGGTTAGTTATGAGGATGATATTTATATTAATGTTTACAGTAGTCCTTTTTTCATGTGAAAATTCAACATCAGGTCCAGTTACATTAAAAGAAGATGCCATGATAGGCAATTGGTATTTTTATCCTAAGGCTAGGCAGTATTTAGAATTGTCCGATAGAATGATTTTCAAGAATAATAAGAAAATGATTATGGAGATTGACTACCAGGAAGAGTCAGCGTTTTGGTATTGCGATTACAATTTAAGTGGGGATATTAATACTGGATCTTTGGTCCTAACTGTTGATTCTGTTGTTGATAATTTGGTAGATTGCGATGAGTCAATTGGTAGCTATGATTTTGAACGATATAAAGCTACATGTAGTACTGAAATAAGAAAAAGTGATTTAGTTTTTACTTTTCAAATTGATTCATTTCAAGATAGTTTACTTGTATATAGTACAAAAGAATCAGGAAAAATTGATACAATGTATCGGTATTAATAATCGTCGCTACAGCATCCCTGCATACGCTCAGTAAACAAAAATATTTTCTTTTCTCCCAAATAGACATCATGCTATGGCATGCCCATTCCTACGATCCACCAACAGCCGTAGCACTCAAGCTTTTTTCTATGCACTGAAGTGCAAAAAGCCTGCGTACTCCGCCGAGACGTTGCCTGCAATTACAAATGACGGAAAGTGTATTGGTAAATTATTTTCAAAAGGTGCTGAAGAGCCCACGTCCTGTGGGCTGAAAAAATATTTTAAAAAGTACTTGTATAATAAAACTATAAAAGCAACATGTTAAATGTTTTTTACTTCTAATTGGATAACTGCATTTATATATTAGGCCGTATGCATGTTGTATACGAGATTTATAACTATGAAACTACTATTTTTTTTTGTTTTTACACTCTTGGTGAGCTACTCCTTCTCACAAGAAAATCCTGATGACTACATACCATCACATTTTTCAGGAGTAAATAGTATTTACTCTATGCCGGGTTTACATTATGGCACTTTACCGATAAATTCAAATGATGTGTATGATCCTTCGACAGAGTTTAGGAAAAAAATTGATCAAATAGGAGTTAAAGCACTTCGGTATCCTGGAGGTACTGATGCTCTTACACATTATTTAGTCTCCCCAGATGATGCAGGTATTTTTATTGACCAAATGAAATCAGTGAGTATACGATATTCGAAACCTTTTCCGAATGATTATAATCCGGATGATGATTTAAATGGATTGTGGCAATTTTTAGATTTTTGTTTAGAACAAGGGATTACACCTATATTCCAATTGAATACCATGCTGTTTAGTGATGGAGATGGTGTTTATCAATTTGCTGGAGAACAAGGAAAGCCATTTAACTACGATAATATAATTTATGACACAAGCATTGAAATGAAACTAAAAGCAGCTTTGGCTGTTAAAAGTCTAGTACTCGCAGTAAAAAATCGTGGATACAGTTTAGTGAATTGGGAGATAGGAAATGAGGAATATGATAAAACCCATAAGCCTGCATATGCTCCTACAGAGTATGCTGGAATTGTTAAGCTATTCTCAGAAGCAATTAATGAAATTGATCCATATGCTAAGATATGGGTTACTTTAGCTCCTAATTTCTATAGTAAAGATAGCGATGGAGATAAAATTATAAGCCCTGAAGTGGTAGATTGGTCGTTACCATTTGTTGAGGCTTTAAAAAATATTGGTATATCTAATGAAATAAGGGGAAATCTTGGTTTTACTTTACACTATGTTGATCCAAATCAAATCTTAAAGTATGAAAGTTTAGTGTGGGATGAGGGTACCGGTTTTGAAAAACGGTTTGCAATAACAGAGTTTTTTAAAGGTTCTATGGAAAACTCCGCATATTCATGGACAACTCCAAGATATGAACATGCAACGCAAGTTGCTAAATATTTAATTGATATGTCTTTATATAGTAGTATTGATCTTATTTTCATACATGAATTATCCGGTCAGAATGCGGGTATAATGCATTTTCATCAAAAAAGTTCCCTAGAAACTATTGACACTATTACTGGTGATACTTCAGGAGTTCCAGGGTATGATTATAGTTGGCGTAGTTTTTTAGACCATGGTTATAACTATAAATTAATGCCTACTGCATATGTATACGAGCTTTTTAAAGAAATATCGGGTAATAAAATTGTCCAACCTGCTATTGCTAGAGGTGATAAGGAACTATCATATGTTATGACAAGTAAAAATAATGAAACTTTTATGTTTTTAAATAACATGAAGAATTCAACTATTCAATTAAATATTTCATCAGATTTGACTGGTACAAATACCAATGGATATGAAATTAAAACAATACTTCCAAGTCCAGATACTACAGTTTTCGAGCCTGACACTGGGGACGTTCCATATTATTGGAGAGATGTAAAGAAAATTAATCAATTCTTTTCAAAAAATTTTGATGAAGATGTGAGTGTTGATATTTTAGGTGATGGAATTGCTAGTATAAGGTTCTATTCTTTTTCAGAATTACTTTACGATGATTTTTCAAATTCAAAAGATGTTGTTCCTTCTTATGAAAAATGGATTGTTGAAAACACGGCTGAATCATCTGTGATAATAAATAATGGTTATGCTAAATTAATCTCGAATAAGTCATGGGATAAAATTAATCTAGTTTCGAAAAAGAAGGCAAATTTCTTTCATGATGGGGGCATAGCGAGGTATACAATTGAAGTGAGTCAACCATATTATATTATATACGGTTGGAGAGAAGTTGAAATTATGGGTGAGAATAATGGCCTTGTCTTAAAGTGGACTACGGATTATAGGGGTGGATTCGTAAATGATTATGAATTAATACATCGTAATAATCCTTCAAATGTTTTGTGGAGCGCATCTAGAAGTTGGGATCAAGGGCAAGTCATTACTTTTACTTTAAATGATGCTGTTGTAAATATGAAAATGATTGATTTAAACCCATCAAACACTCCAATAAATTGGGTAGATGTAACTTTAGACCATGGCTTGCTAGAAAAAGATTTTCCTTCAGGCGGATCACTAAGAATGTATGCTACAAAAAATATGAATGCTGAGTATTTGTATATAAATGAAGCTAAAATTGAACAAGCTGATAAAAAGCCACTATTTTATGATAATTTTATTGGAGAAAATGATAGTTACATAGATTTGACAAAATGGAAACCATCTACACCAGGGAATACATCAGTGTTAATAAATAGTAGCAAAGCAGAATTGCGTTCAAATGAACAATGGAGCGAAGCTTCTATTGAATCAAGAGATAAGTTTGACTTTATTACATCCGGTAACACATTAAAATTTTCATTTGATTTTGATCAAGAATATACGCTATATGGGTGGAGGAAATTTGATATAGTAGGCAAAAATAGTTCTACATTACAATTACAATGGACAACTGAGTATGAAAATAATGCATACTACAATAAGTATAAACTATTAACCACTGGTAGTAATTCAACAGTTATATGGAGTGACAAGAGAGCATGGGATAATGGTCAATCAATATCTATCACTTTAAATAATAAAATGTGCAAATTAAAAATGCTTGATTTAGGTAGTCATTCACCAGGTGTTTGGGTTGATACTTTATTAACTCATTCTTTAAGTGAAAACGAATTTGATGATGGTGGTGCAATAAGGTTTACGGCATATAAATACACAACTAATGAAGTAATATCAGTAGATAATTTTAAAGTACAGTACGTCAATTCAATACCGTTATTTTCAGATGATTTTAACAGCGATGATACAAATATTGATTTTAATAAATGGTCTATTGTTGAACCCACTGGGAATAGTATAAGTATCGAAGATAGTAAAGTAAAAATGCACTCAAATATACAGTGGAATGAATTAGCGATATCATCTGACACAAAAGTTGACTTCTTTAATTCTAGTTCCAATGTAACTTATATGGTTGACTTTAAACAAGGTTATACTGTCTATGGCTGGAGGAAAATAATGGTTGAGGGGACGGGTGGAGCGATAGTATTGGAATGGACAACAGATTATAGAAATGGTGCACTCTATAATGATTATGTCTTGAAAACTACAGGGACAAGTCCCCAAACTTTGTGGAGTGGCTCAAGGCAGTGGGATATAGCTCAACGAGTTGCTATTACCTTAAATAAAAATTCTTATTCACTATCAATGTATGACCTCGATCCGAATAAAACTGGAACATGGGTAAATGTTAGTGGTGAACATGGGTTATATAACTATGAATTTCCTGATGGAGGTGCATTGAAGTGCACGGCTATGAGAAATTCAAACTCTGAAATTATATATTTTGATAATGTCAGGATTGAAACTGATTAAAGATTAATAGTGAAGGATTGTTTTAATTTAAGAATTATATTCTTAGATGCTCACTTTGTCACTCACCAACAATTATTCCCGCTACTCCACATCCCTGATTACGTAGCTGGAGCACCTTTTGAAAATAATTAAGATACAGTATATCTCGTAAGTCACTTGTAACTGCAGGCAACAAGCATAGCAGTCAACGTTTTTTCTTTGCACTGAAGTGCAAAAACGCTGCCAACTCTGCAAGCGTTGCAAGACATTCTTCAGTGGGGGTGGGTGAAAAAGTCACTACGTGTATGCTTGAAAACAGGCACTGCTTACGCAGTGGAAGCAGTGCCTGTAGAAAATGTTGTATTACTAATGTTTTTGGGTTACAAATAATTTAAATTTACAAAAGACTTTAAAAAGGGCTTTTATGAAGTTTTTATTGTGTACTGTTTTGGTTTTTATGATTGGTTGTACAAATACAAATTCTGTACCAGTTGATGACTCTAGTGATGAGTTAAGTGTGTCTAGTTATAGTGAAGTGGAATCAAATGTAGTTGCCATTGACCCAATATCTCTTAGTTCAGAACAGGTAAGTAGTAGCTCTAGTGTTATTTATGAAGTCGTTGAATTTACATATAGAACTGAAAAAGAGAATATCATTATAACGGGGGCACTTGGACAACCTAAAAATATAATATTCCCCTCTTATATAAATAATAAAAAGGTTATTGGAATAGGCGAAAAAGCATTTTATGGCTATGGTCTTGAGCACATAATGTTACCTGATTCTATAGAGTTTTTAGGAATACAATCTTTTGATAATAATAATATTGAGTCTGTTATAATTCCTTCAATGGTAACTGAAATTCCTGCGGCAGCATTTTTAAATAACAAGTTAATTACTGTAGAATTACATGACAATATAGAAGAAATTGGCGAGCAAGCTTTTTGTAAAAATAATTTAACTCAAGTAGAATTTCCTAAAAAGTTAAAGATCGTAGGAAACCGAGCCTTTAGCGACAATCAGCTTGAATTTATTATGTTGCCAACTACTATTGTAGAGTTAGGTACACAAGCCTTTCAGTATAATCTAATTACTCGTATTCATATACCAGAATCTATTACTAGTCTTCCACTCGGGGTGTTTAGTTACAATAAAATTGATACACTGATTATACCAAATTCAATTATTGAAATAGGGGTTGGGGCATTTCTTTCAAATGAGATTGAATATTTAGAGTTGCCGATAAGCTTAAAAACAATTAGACATGAGGCATTTACGGTTAATAAAATTCGTAAACTAGTATTGCCAAAAAATATTGAATCAATTGAGTTGGCCGCATTCAGCAATAATCAAATTAACTCAATTTCCTTTTCCACAAGACTCACTCAGATTTCAGATAATGTGTTTGATAATAATAAACTAGTTTGTGTTACTATACCTGAAGAGATTACCTCTATTGGGATTGGGGCTTTTGGTTATAATCCTTTGGCTGCTATTATATTTGAATCAGATTCTGTACCAGATATTGATGTGGATGCATCTGAGCCAACAACCTGTGTTGTACCGGAGGGGTCACAGGACAGTTATGATGCCTTTCGATTATGTAGAAATACATATACTGACTTGAATTATTCAGGAGTTGATTGTAGTGAAATTAAAAGTAGTAGTGCAGTAATTGATGTGTCAAGTAACGATAGGTTAAGTGATGAATTATCAAGTACGGCTTATAATAATATACTTAATATACCTAAAAAAGAATATGATGCATTGGCAGCTCTTTACAACCAAACAGGTGGAGATAACTGGGACAATAATGATTATTGGTTTGATACAACTATTACAGAATGGAAGGGGATTAAAATAGAAGAAAATCATGTTGTCTCAATTATTCTAAATGCAAATAATCTAGTTGGGCCTGTCCCCAAATCAGTAGGGGAATTTGAAAAATTAAGAGAGATTAATTTGGGGCGGAACCAGTTAATTGGTGATATACCTGAAGAGTGGTCATCTTTAAAAAATTTACAGGATGTATATCTGTATATCAATAATATCACAGGATCAATACCAGAATATTTTGGTGATTTTACAAACCTTAGATATGTTGACTTTAGAGTTAACCAAATTAAAGATACAATTGGATCTTTTTGGGGGGATTTAAAGTATTTGAGTATCCTGAAATTGTGGAGTAATGAACTTTATGGCAATATACCTGATGATATTTGTAAGTCTACAGAGCTGATGGTATTAAATGTTAAATTCAATCAGTTGAGTGGTTCGATACCTGACTGTATAGGCGAGTTATCTAAAATTAATGATTTCTCATTCGAAGGTAATTATATAGAAGGGGCTTTACCTAAGTCATTTTGTAAGCTAAGCATAACTTTCAAAAATTCAGGAGTTAAAGAGCTTTGCCTAGAGGATCAATATGATGAGGTGATTGAATGTTTAGGAATATGGGCACCAGATGAATGTATTGAATAGTTTAATTTTAAAATAATAAATGTAACCGCTTCGCGATGAACCCCCACTGAAGAACGTCTTGCAACAGGGTGAGCAGGCAATAACCGTTCCGTAAGTGAACTGCATTCAGTCGGTCGCTTCGCTCCTCGCCTTCACCCAACCCAAGCAGAGCTTGGGAGTTCACTAACTCCACTTTTTTATCCAAAATCGTAAAGACCGATTTTGGATAAAAATTACTGCCAACATCACCCAAACTTCACCCGAAAAGTCA
>JAOPTX010000046.1:0-18967 GCA_051532055.1 Fibrobacterales bacterium
TCAAAAACATAGATAAGAATGCACCATCTATCATACGATCTCAGTTAGAAAGTGAAAAGTCATATGCACTAAAAGGTAAATCTCGTAGACTCCTCCTCCCAACAATCAAGGCAGAGGGTGAATTTGAATATACCCAACAATCTATTGGCAATCCAACAATTGAATATCAGAATTATTATGGTCGTTTAATTATACGACAAGAGTTGATAAATCTATCTCGTTTTTTTGATTTTAGAGCTGCAAGTGTAGGGGCTGCAAAAAGTACCCTTACGGTGCGGCAGCAGAAGTATGATGCGCTTCTCCTTTATTGCTATAAATGGGCAGACCTGTGGAAGGCTCAGGAACGATACAAAACAGGACGTGAGAATGAAATACTCCGAAAAGGGAATTTAGAGTCTGCACGGCAACGCTATAGTGGGGGAGACCTCACAAAAAGTGATGTGAGCCAAATTGAGCTCGAATATATTGATGCACAAAGCACAACACTTGGGGCTTATGAGGCATTGAACAGTAGCCGAGATAAACTTTTTATTGACTTTGGTGTTGTGGTTGATACGAATGAAATAATAGACTTGCCAGATGTTGCACTTACCAATGAGTCTATTCAGAGCACAACTCAACTGACTATTGCTGAACTCTCAAAAAATGAAGCAGCCCAGAGTGAGTATGCAGCTCTGAGTAAACACTTTCCCGTACTTTCTGTATTTGCGAGCTATGAACGAGCATGGACTGAAAATGAGCCACTGAAAAAAAGACCCTATGATGATGCCGTTGTCGGAGCAGTGGTATCTATTCCGCTCTTTAGTAGTGGTGCAGAATACTATGGACATATTGAACGAACTGCAGATAGAAAAATTGAAGAAGTCAACTATGCTCAGTTAAAAAGGGAATATGAACAATCTAAAGTGCAAAATCTATTCGATATTAATCAAAATATTAAACGATTAGCGACGGCAAAGAAACGACACGCTATTGCGCAGCAAAATTATACTTGGATCGTTGAGGAATATCAATCGGGCAATAGATCAACAGTAGAAGTAACCATTGCACAGGCTGCAATATTACGCGCTGCTCAGGAACTGATTTTTTATATACATCGTTCTTTTTTAGGAAAGATAGAACAACTCTATTTGAATGACCTCCTCACTGTTGAATATTTAGATGCGCATTTACAAACACCAGAAACCTTGAGTGTAGATGGCCCTTAATTCTGTAGAACATTCGATGTTTAAGCTTATCAAGCTGCTCCCTTACTTTCGTAAGGAGTCAAAATATATGGTTACCGTTTCCATTGGAATCAATATATTGATGCTTGCAATGCCCATAGCATTGATGCAGGTGTATGATCGTATTATTCCAAATAATTCTATGAGTACCTTGTGGTGGCTTATGATTGGGGTGGTGACGGCTGTTGTGATCGAGGCAGTGATGCGTATTGTAAGAAATATGATCGGTAACTGGTTGTCGGCGGGGTATGAACATGAGCTTAGTACACGGGCGGTGAATTCACTGGTAGATATGTCTCATGAAGAGTTTGATGAGGTGGGCCCGGGTGTGCACCTCGAACGATTAAATTCTGTTAAAGTCTTGCGTTCCTACTTCTCGGGTCAACTCTTTCAGGTGCTCGTTGATCTTCCTTTTGTGTTCTTTTTTATCGGTATTCAAATAATGTTGGGCGGGCTTCTTGTGCTCTATACATTGTTGTTGGTCGGGCTGTTTTTGGGGCTCGTTTTCTATGCTGCTCGCAAATACGAGATGTATATAAAATTGTATAAGGATATTAATAACCGGCATTTCAACTATATTGTAGAAACTATTGGGGGAGTGCATGCTGTAAAATCGATGTCGATGGAAGAGCAGATGTTGCGACGGTATGAAAGTATTCAAGAGAGTTTAACGGCAATTGAATTAAAAAAGAATTTTTGGAGTAATTTGCCAAAAAATGTTTCTCCAGTCTTGTCGAATATGAACTTGTTGGGGGTGATTTCTTTTGGTGCAGTTATGGTACTAAAGGGTGAGTTAACTCTTGGGGTGATGACTGCTTGTACTATGGTTGCTACTAGGATTCTTCAGCCAGTAGTACAGGTTGCCTACTTTTGGATGAAGAAATCAGAAGCTGAGATAGCGTATGAACAGTATTTACAGCTCTTCTCGAAAGATGAATTTGAGCCTGATGAAGAAATCCCCTTGGTGAATGATATTGAGGGGAAAATTACTATTCAAGGTCTTTCAATATTTCAAAATAACCCAGACTATACCTATAGTGGGGAGATAGAAGCCGGGGAGTGTATCTGTATTATTGGACGTAACTCGGGGCCTACAACGCAGTTAGTTAAATCACTCTGTGGTATTTTAGAAGTTGATAAAAATACGGTGGTCATAGACGAGTATGACCTCTCTTACTGGCGGCATAGACATTTTAATGGGCGTATTGAGTATTTGAGTCGAAATGGAAAAATATTTAGAGGGACTATTCTTGATAATATTACCATGTTTTGTCCTGAAAATTATCTCATTGCACAAGATACCGCTGCACTGGTTGAGCTTGATCAAATGGTTGCAGATCTTCCACTCGGCTACGAAACACCGGTAGATCCCGCCTCGAACCTAACCTTGCCCCATGGGCTTATCCAGCGTATTTGTATTGCCCGGGCCCTAGTGGTCCGACCACGGATTCTTGTGGTTGATCGAACCATCCAGGCACTTGACTCTGGTTCGGGTAGAATTCTTATAGATGTCATCCAAAAATTACAAGGGTCATGCACAGTGATTGTTGCATCTGAGACAGTTCCGGTGGGGTTACATCCTTCAAAGGTGTTGAGCTGTACGGGTGATAGCCTTATTGAGTATAAGTGTGATGCCGGAGAGTTTACTGATGGGACCAATCAAGGTAAAGTGCGACAGAAACTGTCACGAGAAGAGCTGCTCAGTGGTGATGTATGGATTCGTTGGATGATGCAGACCGCCACCCGATTTGAAGATATTGAACCAATCCTTCAAGAGACATCCATTGAGCTTATCGATCATGATCACCGTAAAATAGCACAGTATGCTATTGAGATGAATCTTCTTGTCGGGGAGATTTCCACTACTGTAAATAAAGGGCTTATTGAGAAACAAAAAATGCTTCTTGAAAACTTTTATGAATTTACACGGGGTCACTTTACGCGTGAAGAGGAGTTTATCGAACGTATGAATCTCGATGGACTCGATAAACAGAAGAAAGAGCATAGGGAAATACTCACCACTTTTAGTGAAATTATTGAAGACTTCCGTCAGGGACGTTCAAAAATTACGCATTCCCTGAAGCTCTCACTTATGGATTGGGTTATTTCTCATATTAATAACCTTGATTACGAGACATTTCGATTACATACTATTATTCCCTTTATTCGAAAGTTAAAGACTTGGAAAGAGATGTCGTATTTTATCTATTCGACAGGGATTCCCTTTGTTGATACAGACCATGAACGGCTGACTCGATCACTCATCGAACTTGCATGTACTATTGGGTCAGAAATGAGACAAAAGGCAAATGTAGAGGTTGAGGATCAGTTTGATCAGTTGTATACGTTGGCTCAAGAAATATTGGATCGTGAAGAAGCATTTCTCAATACCTATTCGATTGATGTGAATGGTATACATAGAAAGAAACATGAAGAGTTTTTATCGCTTATACAGGAGTGTAAAGAGGGGTACCAAGAGGGTGAACTTAATAGAGATGGGGTCTATGCGCTGCTTCTTGGAGAGTGGATAGATCATAGTAATGGAAGAGATATGGTGGACTTTTCTATACCACATCTGCTTCCCATTGTTCTTTCGGATGCTTCAAAAGAGAGCGACCTCACGTGGATGCTGAGAAAAACAGGTATTGCAGAGATCGATACTCAGCATCTTGATGTGATCACTGCCGTGATGAAGACTACCACATTGGATAGCAGTACAATGGATCCTGGTACCCTAGATACAACCCTCAGCGGAATTCTGGCCTTGGTGAAAAAACACTTTAGCTATGAAGAGAAGTACATGGAATCTATTGGTGAAAGTAGTTTGAAATCACATAAAGAAGAACATCGACATATACTGAGCAGTATTGAAGAGTATCTCGATAACGTACGAAAAGATCGTATCAAATTTTCCGATCGTTTTAGATTGCGTCTCCTTGATTGGTGGGTTAATCATACCAATGGTACCGACTACCAGACTTTTATTCTTAATCGTGTTGAGGGGGAATAATGAAAGGGTTCGAGCAGGATATACTGGTAAATGAGGCTGCACTATCACAATGCCTTTTGCCATTTTTAGATGCGCTTGGGTGGGTAGGTAAAGAGAAAACTATACTCGAAGCGCGTCCACATCTCGTCTCTGACTTTGATGTGATTGGATTCTTGAATACTATGGCGAACTTAGGGTATGAGACCCATGTGCTCAAACGTCAACTCGATAACTTGAGTGATCAACTTTTTCCTCTTATTCACATAGAGTCAAAAGGAAAGCCACGGGTGATTCTGAGACGCGAAGATAATGGGATCTTGGTGTATGATGGAGAAGAAGAGAGTTACGAAGTTGTACCTTACATTGATGGTGGTCTCTTTTTACTCGTACATAAGACGAGTGGGTTACATCGTAAAGTATTTGAACCACAAAAGAATTGGTTTTATCATGTGGGGATGCGTTTTAAGAGTATCGGGTTTGTCGTACTCTTTTTATCCTTGCTCTTAGTGCTCCTTGCGTTCTGTATACCCATTATCGTTATGGGGGTTTATGATGTCCTTCTCACGGGTGATTCGGTAGACAGTCCTATTCTCTTGGGAGTTGGAATTGCGATATTTATTTTGTCAGAGGCGGCTATCAGACTTCTTCGTTATTTTATCATGAACTATGCGGGGTCTCGACTGGGTAATATTGTCAATAATCAAGTAATGAGGCGAATCTTATACTTACCACCATCCTACACCGAAACCTCATCGGTAGGATCTCAAGTGTCACGTATTCGTGATTTTGGTACGGTAAAAGAGTTTATAGAAGGGAATGGAAGCGTTGCAATGATCGAAGCACCTTTTTATATGCTTCTTATTGTTGCCCTTGTATTGCTTGCGGGTAATCTTGCCTATATACCAGCAATTACTGCGTGTCTTTTTATTTTAATTGGAGTGGTTCTCTCGCCGTTTGTAAAACAGATTAATGAAGAGTCAGCTTCAAATTCAATAGCAAAACAAGAGTATACTATTGACTTGATTAATAACTTTCACGACATAAAACAGGTGGGGCAGCATGGGCTTTGGAAAAAGCGGTTTCGCGATTTTTCAGCAGAGGCTTCTTTTTCAAACTATAAAACGGCACAAATAAATGGCGTAATAACGAACCTCTCTCAAATGCTTATAACTATAGCGGGCGCGTTAACTGTTGGGTTTGGGGCCTATAAAGTTATGAATAATACTCTCACACCAGGGGCACTTGTAGCGGCACTTATTATCGTTTGGCGTATATTGGGCCCCGTAAAGGCTGCGTTTTCTGTGGGTACTCAGTCTACTCGGTTGCGCAGAAGTATCACTCAGTTAAATCGATTGATGTCCATTAAGATCGAAAAGAATGTACAGCAAGAGGCGGTGCTCTCACGTTCACTCCGCGGGTCAATTTTTTTTAATAATGTTTCGTTTCGCTATAATAACGAGGCACACCCGGCGTTACTTGGGGTGAACCTTGCTATTAAAAAGGGTGAATGTATGGCGTTTACGGGGCATGATGGGTCAGGTAAAAGTTCTATATTTAAGTTGATACTGGGTATGTATAAACCACAATCGGGTCGTGTACTCATTGACTCTTTTAATGTACAACAATTAGATCCGATACAGGTGCGTCACTCAATAGGGTACTCTCCAAAAAATGATACCATGTTCTATGGTACTATTGAACAAAATCTTAAATTGGTTACCCCCGAAGCAACAGAAGATGATATGATTGAAGCGGCAAAGCTGTCTGGATTGTGGAGCGCCATGGAACAGGATGCCATTACTTTTGGCACCCGTATTGGTGATAACCTTTCTCATGGCGTACGTCCTTCTTATAATAAACTCATAAATTTAACACGTATGTTTCTCAAGAAAAGCCCTATATTGCTCCTTGATGAACCTGAACAACTTCTCCAAAATGATGAAGTAGAATTTTTAGCAAAAAATATTGCAAAACTCAGGGGAGTGAAAACAATTCTCCTTATTACCAAGAACCCCATACTATTAAAGGTAGCTCAATCGGTTACGGAATTTGAACGGGGTCGAGTAGTGTCAAACAGTGTGAACAAACAGGAATAGTGTGATGAATAATAATCAAAAACTCAATGAAGAGATTGCACGCATTAGAACAGAGAGTAAATTCCTTGCTCGGTCGGTACTTCTCGAAGAGACCGGAAGTAAACGGTATGTACATATTACTATTTTGGTCTGTAGTTTGTTACTTGTGTCGTTTATAGTGTGGTCTGCCGTGATGGAGGTTGATGAGGTTGCTATTGCAGAAGGGTCAATAGTACCCAAAGGTGAACTCATTAAAATTCAACATCTATTGGGGGGTAAAGTTTCACGGATACTGGTACGGGAGGGGGAGTATGTTGAAAAAGATGCGATTGTTATAGAAATTGACCCAGAAAATTCACAATTACTCCTTGGTGAATTAAATGTTGAGTATCAGGAGTTGAAAGCCGCTGCACTATGGCTTCGTGCACTGATTGATGAAACTAAACCAACTTTTACTCTTGGGGTAGGTGAGTATAGTGAGATTTATAAAGATCAAATGGAACTCTATACTCGAAATAAAGCTCAAGATAAATCTGGAGAAAATATTATTGTGCAACAGATTGAACAAGTGAAACTCGAAATAGCGGAATTGAAAAAGAAACAGATAAAGCTTAAAAAAGATGTTGGTCTTCTTACTAAAGAACATAGAATTCGGAAGAAATTAGTTTCGAAAGGATTGAATTCAAAATTGAGTATCATAACCCTCGAACGTGATCTCAATGACGCACAAGGTGAGTTAGCAGAATCGAGACCAAAATTAAAGCGACTCCGTGTACGGCTTAAAGAGTTGCGCACACGGCGTATAGAGTATTCGGGGCTGCGGAAAAAACAATATGCCGAAGAATTGACTAAAACAAAAAGCGCACTTTTGATGCTGCAACAAAAACAAGTGTACCTGAGTAGTAATCTTGATTATTTAAAAATTCGATCCACCGCAAGTGGGTATGTTCACGGTCTTCAGGTAAATGCATCGGGAGAGGTGGTCAATCCTGGTGAGACGCTTTTTCAGATTGTACCGGCAGACAGAATTCTGGAGGCGCATTTGAAAATTGCGGCAGCTGACATTGGACACCTTAAAACAGGGCAGTCAGTACTTATTAAATTTAAAACATTCAACTATCGTCGCTATGGTGGGGTCCATGGTGTGTTATCAGAAATATCCAATTCAGCCTTTCTTGATGAAAATGGAAACTCTTTTTATAGGGGTATCGCACGTTTGAGTGATGACGCAGACAAGTTATCGTTACAGGATAAACAAATTATTCCAGGAATGACCATTACAGCAGATATTAAAACAGGTACTAAAACTGTTCTAGAATATTTGCTTCGTCCACTCTATAGCTCTACCGAAACAGCATTTTCTGAACGGTAATAGCAGTTAAGGCAAGAGACTGAAATCTTCTTGATTGCGCCATTTTCCATTTTCACCTTCGGTAATTGGGTCATCAGAAATAATGTTACCCCTATGGCCGTTTCCAGATGCATCTTCAATTTGGTCGGGTTTTGTTGAGTCATACTTAAATTCGTAACTGAGTACCAGACGTCGAGTTTCTTCAATGTGTGCTGTCGTTTGGAAACGGCTTGCAGCAATTTGATCTGCAGTACGAGCAGTATTCCAGATGCGTATATTATCCATCTGTCCGCGAAAGCCACTATCAATATTTTCGGTGCTGGTACCAATATAATTTACGGTACGAATGGTATCGATAGGAAGAGCGTCGAGCCCCCCTTCAGTCGATGGTTGCGGTTCACCGTTTACGTAGAATGTTATAAGCCCTGTTGGTGTTACGGTAACCGCCAGGTGGTTCCATTCATCTAATTTAAAGGCGTCATTCATATGTGCATCGGTCAAGTCATTATTGGTTATTCCTCTCTCGGTATTAGACACTGCATATTTGAGTAAGTTGTTTCCGTTATCGTGTACTGCTCCAAAAATAATCATGTGTTTTCGGGTTGGGCCATTTGAGAGATGAATCATATGAGTGGTTGTTTGAATTTCATCCCATAAAACCCAGAGCTCCATGGTGATGCCCTCAGAAGACCAATTGTAATCAATAGGATTTTGAATGCTCACGTAGTCGGGGTCGCTGTGTATGTGAAAAGTCTTTGTTGAATCGATTGTGCTTTGACTCGATGAACCAAGGTTCATCGTAGAAGAAGAACTTTGCAGGACGACCTCAGAAGAAGAGAGCATTGTACTACTCGATGAAATAATTATTTCTGTTGAAGATGAGCCTGGGGTAATAGGGATGCTACTCGATGATGAGTGAGCCTCGTAGAGAATATCGATGGGAATTATCAAGTCGCTTTCGAAGGTAAGAGTTTCATTGGGAATAATAGTCATACTGTCTAGTGTGAGCTTGGTACTTTTGAGTGAGAATGGCTGGGCCCAGTATACTGAGGTATAGACTCCGGGGGGGACGTGGGTAAATAGTACCCTAAAGGTTGCACTATCGGTATTGGTGTAGGCTCTTTCACCTTGTGCAACCATTGTGGTGTTTTCAATATAGAGCTTACCGAGTTCTGGTGATCGCCCCAGCGAAGAAAGAGGGAGAGTTATGACCACTGCCCCTGTAGCTTTGAGGGTATCAGTGAGGTTAAGCTGTGCGTCCGGAGTATAGGTGATTTCTTTTTTATAGAGTCCGGTTGACTTTGTCTCGTTAATGGTTTGAAGGCTATAAGTCCCTGAGGTTATATTCGTAAATTGATAGCGCCCCATATCATCGGTTTCTGTTTGTTGTTTGGTAACAAGGGTACTATCGTGAATTGGGTTATATGAATTAGGAAAAATCACTACTGCAGCATAGGATTCGGGTTCACCTTCTGGGGTGTAGAGCGTTCCTGCAATGTAGCCTCCTGTTTCAACATCGGAAGCGCCTGCAAGTTGGTTGTCCGGATTTGAGCAACTGGTGAGCACCCAAAATAGTAAGAGTGATAGTAGATACATTGATTGATTATACATACGTGCGCCTAGCCTTCCAAAGTATTGGAGAGGGGGAAAAAATTGATATTGAGCATATACACTTGTTCGGGATTCTGATCGTTGACGGCGAGTTTCATAAGGCGAGATCGGCAGTCGCGAATGATGTCGATATAGCTCTTGTAGCTTTCTTTTGAAAATGAGAGTGTGGTTGCAGAGGAGAGTCGTTTCTTGGGTTTCCAACGGTCAAATGCGGTAATTGCCATTTGTAACATCTCTACTTGATAGTTAATCACTTGGTGCGCCCCTAAATTACTGGTTTGCTTGGCATTGAGCAGGGGTTCTGTTTGTTGGTATGTGCCCTCTATTCGTTTTAAAAAGCCGAGCTTTATCAGAAGTACAACAGATGCTTTTGCTTGCTTCGCACTAATAGCAGGTTTTAGAAATTTTCCGAGGAGCCCATAATCTTCTTTAAAGTCTAAAAGGGTGACTGCCTCGCGTATTGCACTGTGATACCATGCAGAGAAGTACTCATACTGCTCTTCGGAGATGGTTTTTACATGGCGCATTTTTTGTTTTTCAATCATCTTTTCAAAAAAAACATTTTGGGCTTTAACGGATTTAGCTTGATTAAAGGATACTAGGTTTTCAAAATATTCGGCTTCATCGTCATCAAGTCCAAAGGCGATACAGGTTTTA
The DNA here is from genome assembly GCA_051532055.1 of Fibrobacterales bacterium. Taxonomy (GTDB): domain Bacteria; phylum Fibrobacterota; class Fibrobacteria; order Fibrobacterales; family JAOPTW01; genus JAOPTW01. The sequence goes on from JAOPTX010000046.1 coordinate 9,910, forward strand.
AGAATGGTCTCTTTCGTAAGGTTTCTTTTTCCTTTAATTACTTGGGGATAAAAAGATGATGAGTTGATATCTGCTTTTTGTGCATAGTAACGGTATGAGAAGGTGCGGTTTTGTGCCGACTTCATCGCTTGAAGATCACTTAAATATTTTCGGTAGTCCGAATAGTCATATACTGAAATCATGTGTGTCTCGCTTATATCGCTCTTACTGGTATATGGTGGATAATAATATTAATCCCTTAATAATATACTCAGTTTTTGGTCTAAAAGATCATTCTAGGGCGTTTTTTATCGAAGTGGTAGTTTTTTGTGTAATCACCTTGCTCGGGTCCTTGAATGCATTCAAAACAGAGTTAAAAAAATAGATAGGAGCGCTAACTCTCTATCTATTTTGAGTACTAATGGGGGTTAGTACTATGAAAGTCTTATGTAGGATGGTTATACGGCAGTAAGGAACCCTGCATAGGATACTACAAGTGTTACCAGAGCTACAAATGAGTATTGTGCGAGGTCGATAAGTATTTCGTGATATTTCATGGTGTTACTCCCTTTTGTCACAGGTTTGGTGTTTTAGCGTCTTTGTGTATGTGTACCTGTGTGTACTTGTTCCCGTTCTCTTACCTTAAGTTAAATTCAGAAAGGAGTGAGTGAACAAAAATTGAATATTTTTAGTTCATTTGTGGTTACAGATGTAATCAGTAAACTTATGTAAACAGTCAAAAAGGCTATTTTAAACAAATTTGGTCAAAAACATGTAATCACTTGGGTGGGTGTAGGCGTGTATTTCTGTTATGGACAAATGACAGTAAGTGTCGTACACTGAATGAAATCTATCTTACTAGAGTTATCTGTGTCTGAGTTAGAACATGGCCATATGAAATACACCGGTATCAACTCACTCCGATTGGTAGTAATGATTTTTGTCGTTATTTTTACTTTCGACCATGAGTATCTGTTATATAAATCTATCTGTATTGGTAATCTTGTCTTTTCCGCTCTTTGGTTGATTGCCGAAGAGTTTCGCTATATTGATGTATCTAAATATCCTCGACTCTCTTGGGTAGCAACGTCGTCAGATTTGATAATGGTTGCCTTGGTATTTTTTATGACGGGAACGGTTAACTCATTTATAAATATTGGCTTTCTGTTAGTTACTGCCGTCTGTTGTCTTAATTTAAAAACGGGTCAGGGCCTTTTTTCTGCAATTGTATCGATACTCTTCTATGTTTCAATATCTCTAATGGTCCTACTTGGCTTATTTCCAGACATCAATATACTCGGTGCAGAGAATGGAGTGACACTTCAGGCTTTCTTGATCTCTTCGGTATTGTTTACGGCAGCGAATATTGCTGTGTACCTCTTGGTGACTGAATTGATGAAACGAAATAAAAATCTATATCTTGAAGTAGAAGATCAGAAACATAAAAATGAAGAGTTGCTTCTTAATATACTTCCCTATAGTACGGTTAAAGAGCTACAACTCTATGGTCGCTCAATCCCCCGTAAAGTAAATCAGGCAACAATCTTCTTTTCTGACTTTGTCAATTTTACCAATATATCAAAAGGAATGCTTGCCGAAGACCTGGTAGATAAACTCGACGGCTTTTTTACGTTTTTTGATAAAACCTTAGAGCAATATCAGATTGAAAAATTAAAGACGATCGGTGATGGATATATGGCGGTATCGGGGGTGTTGGGTGACTATAAACAGCAGGCAGTAAATATGTGTAATGCGGCATTGGATATTCTTGAATATATGAAGATTCATGAACTGGATGATAAAAATGTGTGGAACGTACGTATTGGGATTAATACCGGTCAAGTGATTGCAGGCATTATAGGGAAATCAAAATTTTCGTACGATGTATGGGGTCAGGCGGTTAATTTGGCAGCGAGGCTCGAGAGTGCGAGTGAATCAGGCAAGATCAATATTTCTCAAGAGACTTATGCACTGACAAAAGATGTTTTTGAATATGAGTATCGTGGTAAAATCAGTGTTAAGGGTATTGAGGGGGTTGATATGTATTATTTGGTTGGGAGGAAGGAGTAAGGTGCAAGGTGCAGGACGCGCACCTCACTAATTGAGTAATAATCTTTTAGATTACTCTAATGTGTTCTAAAACTGGAGCATATTTCTGGATGTGAATGGATTAGAGTTTTTCTGGTATATAATAAAGGGCACTTTTAGGCCGTTTAAGGTGCTTTTAGAGGGTTTTCAAAAAGAAGAACGGTTTGAGTACAACTTCGGTGCGATTTTAGAACGGTATCTGGTGCGCCTCTGTGTTGGGAGTGTGTCCTCTTTTCTCAATAAGGTATCCTTGTGTTATTAAACAACAACACTTTAAGGACTCTCTATGAATACTGTAACTTTGTCACTTGCTGCAATTACTTTAATCAGTGCATGCAACCCTTTTACACCTAATACAAGGCCCACTCCGGCCGATTTATTACTCTCCTCGGTGAGTGCGATGTCGAGCAGTATCGATAGTACTCCCGCTTTGAGTAGCTCATTAACGATTGTCAGGAGCCAACAAATAAGCAGTAGTAGCATGGATTCAATTGCCCACTCATCGAATAGCGTTATTGGTATTCCATCAATTGAGATGGGTACAGTAAGCTCATCACCGATTCTTAGTTCTACTGAGCTCTTTATGAGTAGTGTCACACTCTCATCAGCAGTGCAACAGAGCAGTAGTTCGGTGGTGCCTCAAATGAGTAGTCAAATGAGTAGTCAAACGAGCAGTGTTGATGCTCAATCGAGTAGTAGTAGTAGTAGTAGTAGTAGTAGTAGTAGTAGTAGTAGTAGTAGTAGTACAGTTGAAGAGAGTAGTGTTTCAACGCTCTCATCAAGTATCGGTAACCAAGAACGTTCAAGTAGTGCCATTGTCGATTTAGATATAAACCCTATGATAGGGTCAACGTACCCCTCTAATACAATTGGGGAGCTTGGTGAACTGTATTCGGACACGCTCAATGGTGCTGCTTTTGTTCGGGATTACTATAAATGGCGCGTGAACAATGTTACTGACCTTATCCAACGCGGTAAGTTGATGTATCTCTATGAATTTGGTTTTTCAATTAATCAGCTTTATGGATGGGGGGCGCAGCCTACGGACTTGATTGCACTTGAGGTAGATGCGAGTGAAGTTCTCAATTCAGATATCTCTTTAGAGATTCTAATGAATAATGGTTTTACACTAGAAAGTGCAATTGAACAAGGGATTAGTGCAGAAAAACTCATTCCAGCATCGTATAGTGTTTCTGAACTTATTGATGCTGGAATGAGTATTGAAGACTTGATTCAGGGGGAGGTGCCACTTGCAGATATATATAATTTGGGAATAGACTTAGTGTCTCTCGTAAAGGATTCAGTATCAGCCGTTCTGTTACAGAGCGCCGGCGCTCCTATGAATGAACTTATTATAACTGAGTATGCAGTTACTGAACTTAAAGAGTCGGGAGTTTCACTTGATACTCTCATTGAGGCGGGCGCTCCCTATGCCTATCTTCTCTCAGTAGGATATACTCAACAAGATCTTTCTGATGCGGGCATGATAGGAACCTTTATTGATGCACGTGATACTCAAGAGTATCCATGGGTCAAGATAAATGGCATTTATTGGATGGCAGAAAACCTTAACTACTCTGACAATAATACCCTTGGTTATTGTTATGGCGAAGGGGACCATTCAGAAAATGAAAACTGCGCTATTTATGGAAGAATCTATGTGCATGCTGAATTGGTCAATCCACCAGCAGGTAAGGATGACATCTGCCCTGATGGATGGAATTGGGCGACCGATTATCAATACGGTCACTCATTGACACGTTCGGCATTTAAATTTAATGATAACGCTAAAGACGCATCCGATGCTTTGGGTAACTCGGATTACTGGGAAGATGGCACAGACCTATTTGGATTTAATGGTAAACATGCGGGTGAGCGAAATATGTATGGGGACTATCAGTATAAAGGAGTCGGTCTCAGCTTTTGGTTACCTAAAGGCTATAAAGACAACCTTATCTATTCGACGTCAATGCTTCGCTCGGGTGAAAAGGGTAAAAAAAGTGGGTTTCCTATTCGTTGTACGAGACTGACCATGGAATAGTAATCCGGTATTTATCTACTTGATTCAATCAGTGTAGGTTTTGCGTGACTGGTTACTCAGCAAAGAAAATATGAAAAGGACCTGTACTGTGCAGGTTCTTTTCATAGTGGAGTGCGTTGTGTCAGAGCGGTATCTAGACAGCTTTATTTGTGTTGCTTATTGATTTATGGATTAACTATAAGCTTTATTGCGAATAAGTAGTGAGGGCCATATTTATGTTGTTGTAGATGAGGGACACTACTATGAGATGGCTAAAGAAGATGAAAGCGTCAGACTAACAGGCAAAAGTGCCAAACGAACATACAATAGTAGGTGCTGAGCTCATTTGAGAAATAACTACAGTAGAGAGGGAAGGTGACTTAACGACTCCTGAGCTACCTTTGTATAGCGGGTGGTAGTGTTTATATCACTATGACCCATCAGTTTTTGAATATAACGCAGATCAACCCCTTTTTCGAGAAGATGTGTCGCAAAGCTATGACGGAAGGTGTGAGGAGAAACAGTCTTGGTAATGGACGTTTTAGATGTGGCCTTTTTTACGATGGCGGCGATAGTTCTCGGAGAGAGCCCGCCACCTCGTTCACTGGTAAATAAGTGATCACCGGGTTCCCGCTCACTGATCATTGAATTAATGTCACTACAGAGGCTAGGAGGGATTATGACAATTCGATCCTTTTGCCCTTTAGCGTTTTTGAGATGAATACTTCGTATTTGAAGATCTAAATCCTTGATCAGCAGGTTGCACACCTCTGAAACCCTCATACCTGTGGCATACATCAGGGATATGGCCATATGGTGTTTGGTGTTTTTGATTTTACTTAAGATCTCTTGTACTTCTTGAGGATTGAGAACAACCGGCAGATGCTTAGTTCGACGAGGACGATGGTGCAGTACGAAATCAAATGGTCTCTTGAGAGAGTGAATATAGAGAACTTTTAACGCTGAGATTGTGATGTTGATGGTAGAGCCTTTGTAGCGTTTTTCTTCTATTAAGTAGTGTAGGAATGCTTCGATTTTTTCGTTATCAATCTTATTAAAGGAGTAGCCCAAATAAGTGTCGAGCATTTGTAGATTACTGATATAGTTTGTGATGGTGCATTGACTATAATTTTGGCGAGTAAGTGCTTTGGTGACTGCTTTGAAATGCTTTTGGTTGATTGATTGTTCTTGTACTTCGACCGTCGGGTATATGTTATTAAAGAAGTATAAAATGATATACCGCACGTACTTTGCATCAGAATCTTTTAATTGTTCTCGAAGCTCAATATAAGTGTTCACCACATTGATTGTGAGTTCATCTTGAGTCTCTGACCATTTAAGGAATTGCTCAATAAGTTTTGTATGATATTTAATAACGGTTTCAGTTTTATTTTGAGTTTTTAGGTATTGCTCTAGTGCGGTAAGGTAGTCTGTCATGGTGTATAGTTCCATTGAAATATAGTTAGACGCAACTCAGCATTCTTATGGGACAGTTATTTTTAAATAGTTCCTACATCTCCGGTTTTTATAGAGAAGTAGGCAATGTCTGACATACTTTAGCGGAATATCTGGAGAAGTACGCAATACCTACTTCTTGGTGTTGTGGTGGAGAGTTGGCAGTATTGCGTACTCTTTTAGTTGAGGCTAATTACAAAGGGCAGGAAACATCGCTCAGTATAATTAAAATGTCACATTATATGATATCAATGTTTATTACTATTATTATACATATAAGAAAAACACCGAGGGTATATTGTGAAGGCAGTATTTTCATATCCAACAAAATTTTGGATTGAGAACACAAGTGAAAATAAATTTGATCTTAATTCTCAATTTGCTATAAATGATATCCAGTGTTCGTTGACCTTAAAAACAAATCAGGTTTCCGATATTAAGAATGAAGATGGTTCAATTAAATATTTTTATTGTAATTGTTATTTGTTACAAATGGAATTGCAAAAAGAAGGTGTCATATGGGAAGAATTGTCCAAAGAAAAGGTATATTCGATAGTATATAATATGATATCTGAGGTCATAAAATATTTGAGATCAATAGGCTTAACCAAGCACATTAGGGTGCCTGTTTATAATAAAAAATATTCTGAATATTATTTAGATAAATGGGAGTTTAATTATTCAGCAGATGAGCAATTGATACCTTTAATTTCTAAATCAGGGATTATTCCTATAGGTCTTCACACTGATACTCCAAATACTGAGTTTAATGGCGAACTAAAAGTAAATCAATGGGATGCTATAGACAATGCGCTGAAAAATCAAGACAAACCACCAATTCAAAATGAATTTATAGTTCGTGCCTTGGAGTATTTAGAAAAAGAAGATTTAAGATCTAGCATCATAGAGGCAACTATAGCACTTGAAATTGTAGTTTCAAGTTATCTCACTAAGCAGCTAGAAAGTAGGGAATTTGCTAATGAAAAGATTAAAAATTTCTTAAAGCCTACTCTGGATCTGCATTCAAGAGTCAGTGTGCTAATTAGCTTGTTTGCACCCAAAATTGTTCTTGATCATTTGAATTTTACTAATGTTTTGACTTGTATTAAATGGCGGAATAATATTATCCATAAAACAGGAGATTTACCTGAGGGAATAAATACTGAGGAATCAAAGGATAAAATATTTTCAATGATCTCAATGGTATTTTATTTGGATACTGCTATTGAAATGAAAACAGAAACTAAACTAGTGGAATGAACCAAATGATGGAAGAAGAAAGAGAAAGGACTGGAGTCCAAGGTTGGAAACAGTTTTTGTCAAATAAAAAAGTTTTATTGGATCATTTTGACAGAGCAAAAGAAAAAGATCAAATTCATAAGGTACAAACATATCGAGGTGTGGTAGCTGAAGAAGAATTTAGGAAATGGTTATCAGAATTTCTTCCCAAAAAATACGCTGTTACATCTGGATATATTATATCCCAAAATGTATCTGAAGATATAAAGGCTCCACATTATGATGTAATTATTTACGATTATCTAAATTCTCCTATTTTGTGGTGTGATGATCACTCAGGGGCATCAAGTAATGGTAAATCGAGGGCTATTCCAGCCGAACATGTTATGGCTGTATTAGAAGTAAAATCAAAACTTAATTCAACAACTGTTAAAGATTCGATTAATCATTTATCTGAATTGAGCTCCTTATGCCCAACCTCGGATCAGCAAACAGATAGGTATAACAGTTATTTACCAAGCCATTTCTTTTGTGGAATCATTTGTTATGAGTTGATTAAGCAGGATGAGTATAGCATTGCAATTTTTGAAAATATGCTTAGGGACGAAAAAGAGGTGCCCGATGGTTTTTTTGGAGTATTAATTTTAAGAGGAGAAGGGCTGCCAATAAATTGTACTGGTAAAATTGACCTTTTAGTAGGAACAACTAATATAAAGTGTTCAATAAAAAAAGATGAGATTTCACTTCTTAGTAAACATTCTGCAAAATTAAGTAATTCAGTAAAATACAAAAACAAGTTTATGTGTGCTATGTTAGATTGGAATGAAGCTGTATTTTCTCAATTTGCTTTTGATTTGATTGCAAGATTGACAGGTGATTATAGGCCTGGCTATGCTTCAAGTATGCATGCGATGAACTGGGTGAAGCCTAAAAATAAAATTGATTAACTCCTACCAGAGTGAAGCAATTCATAAATATATTTAAAATATTAAAAGACTATTTAGAGATAGAATGCGATAGCCCTTTGTAACTAGCCTCAACAGCGTGAGCATGCAATTATTCCCCTAAAGATGGGAATAACTGCATACTGGCACACAAACGTTGTCACAAATTATTTGGAGTAGAGAGGCTTTACTTTTGTAGATACTTTTTAAAGAAAAGTAATATGAGGAATTGGTTTTCTATATTTTTAAAATTATGATATAACAAATGTAGGGATTTCGTGATTTGTAATAAATTGATTCTAATGTTAATTGCTCTAATCTGTATATGCGCCTCCATTTCATTTTCTCAAGAAGCAATTGATTCTGAATACTATAATATCGATTCAATCATTAAAAGGCAAAATCTAACCCTTACAAGTATTAAGGCAAAAACTCCTACTATTAAATGCTCAAAAAAAGAAGAGAGTAACTTTTGGATTACTGGATTAATCTTGCCATTTTTGGTTACTGTAGGAGCTTCTATGACTATTCTAATTATAAATAAAATTAATACCACCAGAGCAGAAATTCAAAAGAAATTATATACTTTGAACTATATGATGAATGCTTGCGACAAAATTCTACACGCTGAATTAATTGTATTAAATCATACTATAAATCCTCATTTAGATGCTACACAACAGATATTGAAAGGTAATTCTGAATTGAAACATACAATGTTTGTATCTGGTGAGTTTAATATATTAACAGATAAGCCTATTAGCTTTTCTGGTATAACAGAAGAAAACAAAACACTTGTTGGGTATGACAAAATTGGTGTAATTCATTCTTATGATGTTTTAATTCACAATTTAACGAATGATAATGATAGGATTGCATTGAATAAATTTGTTGAAAATTGTTTATCTAGTGAATTAGCCTTTGATCAATATTTACCTGAAGTACAAAAAGATTTATTGAATCAATATTGGGATCACCTTGATAGAATAAAACATAATTCTGAACGAAACATATTTTTTATACACTATATAATCACACGGTTTGTAATGGATTATTTGAAGGACAAACAATTTAAGTCATATAAAAAAGATGAAATTTATAATACTATTCATCAAACTAAATTATTAGCTAACCAATACAAAGATCTTATACCAGATGCTGATTTCATGGAAAAAGTGAAAAACGGTGGTATTCAAAATGCTATTTAATCCAAAGCATGTAGCGTAACTCCAAATAACTCGTGACAACAGCCGAAGCACGCAAGCTTTTTTCTATGCACTGAAGTGCAAAAAGCCTGCGTACGTTCGTCGGACTTCACCCGAAAAGTCAAGCA
>JAOPTX010000047.1:0-96906 GCA_051532055.1 Fibrobacterales bacterium
TTATCAAACAGGGACACATTGCCTTTGCTGGAACATCCGCGGATATTCTTCTTAAAGACAAATCTCTTATTCGGGTGTCAATAGGCAAAGGCCTCAGTGCAGATCAATTGGTTGATCTACAGGGTATTACTGGCTCAGAGGTGAATCAAGAAGCACAGGTGTTGCACTATGAGTGTTCTGACGTTGAAACGACCAATACAGCGGTACTCCAGTACCTTTTAGAGCAAGGTGTAGGGGTGAGCGAAATTGTCGCACAAAAAGAGAGTGTCCATAATCTCTACAAGGAGCTTGTAGAGTGTTAAACTTTTTCCGACACGAATTTAGAATGATCTGGCGGGAGCCACGCTTTTGGATTCCCTTTTTAATTCCACCAATATTTATTATGATATCTCAGTTGTATGCACAAATGAGTGGGGCTATTGATGATATGGGAAGCAGTCTTCTCATTCTTATCGGTGTGCTTCTCTCTACTATGTGTGTAAATCTCATGGCAGATTCATTTGCAGGAGAACGAGAACGGAATACCTTAGAGCTGTTACTGGCACTACCTATTTCTCTTGAAAAGATATTTTTTGGTAAAATGCTTGCAGTCTTTCCCGTACCTCTTGGGTTGTCTATAGTATTTCAAATTCTCTTTTGGAATCTGACGATTCTTACTGTGGGTGACCTTATTCTCGCAGTAGTAACCAATGTCTCCAGTTCACTCTTTGTGGGAAGTCTCTCGCTTATTGTGTCGATGTTTTCTAAAACCGTACGTACAGCAGCTCAAATCAGTGTGGTGTTTGTTCTCATGATTCTCATAGTAACTCCAATCTACTCGGTTTTTATTTTCTCAGTGCCCGAGCTCTTTTGGGCAGTGAATTTGGGCTATCTTCTATTGACTATCATTTTAGTATGGGTATCCTTGTTTTTCTTCAGAAGAAATATGGGGATACGGTAGGTTGGCATTTTATTAATCATTTTAATTAAATGCAATTTGTACACCAATTAAATGAAAATATTATCAATATGATCACCAAATTGTCTGTTATATATGGTTTGATTGTAAAAAAGTTCCCCATGATCTAGTAAGATATGCATTCTTCGTGTAGTTTTTGATTAGGAGAATCTCTATGCAACCTTTTCAAGTATCCATCTTTCGTTTTTTAGATTACCATGAATACCTACGCGCATGGTATAAACAAGAAAAGGAAAGTGGCTCTAAGGTAACTATGCAAAAACTTGCTGATGCAGCAGGTTTTAAGTCCAAGAGCTATATTCAGCGAGTTATATCTGGGGTAAAAGCAGTTTCACGGAAATCTATTTGTCAATTTAATGAGATGTTATGCCACTCAGAAAGAGAGTCTGAGTATTTCATGCTACTTGTTCATTTTAAGCATGCAAAGAGCGATGGTGAAAAAGCACGATGTTTAAGGAAGCTTCAGGAGCAATCTGATTCCCTTATACATAACTTGGAAAGCAAGCGCTTTGAATTTTTTAATACTTGGTATCATCCAGTGATTAGGGAAGTTATCTCCACTGTACCTTTTAATGATGATTATTTGAAGCTTGCACGGGCAATTAAACCAGAGATAACAGCAAAACAAGCTCATGATAGCGTTACCCTGTTGCTTGAATTGGGATTAATAACAAAAAGCCGAGGTAAATATATACAACTTCAGTCTTCTGTGATAGCTCAAAGTGAGACTGATTATATGGCTTTAAGAGAATTTCAGAGGATGATGATTCGTTTAGGTGGAGAGGCAATTGATCGGTTCGATCCCCCAGATAGGAATATTGTCTCAATAACTACGGGACTGTCCTATGAAAATGCAGAAAAAATCAACAAAATGATCGGCCAATTCCAGAAAAGTGTCATTGCAATTTCTAATTTAGAGCAAACGGTTGAAATAACGCAACAGATCAATATGCAGCGTTTTCCTGTTTCAAAACCCCTTACCCCTAAAAGAGGCAGTAAATGAAATTCTCCCCCCTGTGGTTACTCTATGTAACAATCCCCTTGTTAAGTGCTTGTGACATAACTAATGAAGCTCTATTAGAGTCTGGTCAAATAACAGGAAGTACGGTGATTCCCAATACAGTTGCGACTGCCAAAGTTTCTTTACTACCTATTGATGCACAGGAGGTAATCGATACTTCCGCCATACCAAAAGATACGATACCAACACTTAACGATAGTACTTCCTCAGTACCTGATAGTGTATTTCTCTATTTTATGGATGACTTACAAACGATAGTACGCCGCGTAGCTATAAAGCACGATGGATCCTTTGCTTTTGTAAATCTTTCCATGGGTGACTATAGTATACGAAGTTGCAATGATTCACTTGGATTTGAGTATCACAATATACAATTGAGTGATGCAAAACCAGCTTATGATGTTGGAAGTGTGATTTTTAGCGAAGTAACGTTGCGAAATATTCAAATGGATTCTCTTTCTGGGATGCAATTTTTCTCTTTTGAAAAACAACTTACAATTAACGTCGATGGCTCAATTCTGTATCCGTCACTCATTCAGAAAGTTGATAGCAATGAACACTATTATCAAGTTGTGACTGTCCACCTTAATAATGGGACTTATCAAAACTACTTGGTGCTTTCAAATAGAACGGAACTTACCATTACTGACCTTCCTAAACATAGTTTGGAAGAGGATGCTCAAAGTTCCTCTTTAATGTCCAGTAGTTCCTCGAGGGTCTTGATCGATCCTGTTGAATCAAGTAGTCAGAGTGTAGGGGCTTCTAGTGGGGGAGAGAGTGGCAGCAGTAGCTCGGGGTCGGGTATTGTTATTCGGTATTCATTCTCAAATCCTGATTAAGTAAAGCTATACTCCTTGAGTAACAGGAGCATTTTATTTTCGAAAACGAAATACAAAAAAAGTCAGAAGATTATCTTCTGACTTTTTTTGTATTGTAAGAAATTAATAAATACTTAATTATTTAAATTCATCAAATATGTCATGTTGAACAAGTTCATTTTCAGGAGCACTGTAAAAATCTAGATCATAAAGCATGCGAGGAGATTTCACATATTTGATTTTACTGAGGTCATGTTTTTTACTTTCTACAACAAGAGTTATTTCTTTGTCACAGAGAGTATAGCTTTTAAGAGCACTACTTGTTTTAAAGTGATAAGAAAGAGTATCCCCTTGAATGGTGACCACTGCATATTGGCCTGATTTACAGAGGAGTTCTTCTTGTGCTTTGAGGGTAAGTTTCTCTTTTGATTTTCGTGTTACGAGAAGTGGCTCATCGAGTGAGCACTCTTTTGTTTCACAATTAGTGGTATTGAGGGCGTTATTGATAGTCGCATTTTTTAATCCGAATTTATCCATGACCCCAAACTTATCACAAGAGGAGACCATTAGAGCAACAAAAAGAAGCAGCGTAATAATGAAAGAGTGTTTCATGGTTCTACCTTTGGTTTAATGTGTATCAAGTCTACAAAGTAGCAAGTAATGATGTGTCAACTTTGCAATTTCAATCAAACGAGTATTTGTTAATCTATTGTTTACAAGGAAATTTAAGCTAATTGAGTTCTTATATACTGATTGAGAGATAGTGTATCATGTATGTAAAGCAATGTTTTTATTACACTTATATGGGTTTCTCTTTGAGTTTGATGGGGAATTACGTATCTTTAGAGCCAATTATAAGCGGCAAGTATGTGATCGCTGATACTTCGGTATCAGAGGAAAGTCCGGGCACCAAAAGGCAGGATGCTGGATAACGTCCAGGTCTAGTAATAGAGGGAAAGTGCCACAGAAAATAAACCGCCCATGAATTTGGGTAAGGGTGAAACGGCGAGGTAAAAGCTCACCGCGCTTCTGGTGACAGAAGTGGCAGGGTAAACCCCATCCGGTGCAATACCAAATAGGTAGTTCTTTTGGAGTAGCCTGCTCCATTATTACTCATTTGAGTGATAGAGAGCTGCGGGTAGGTAGCTTGAGGTTATTGGTAACAGTAATCCCAGATAGATGATCGCACACGACAGAACCCGGCTTATCGCTTGCCGCTTATATTGTTCTTTTGTAAGTATTAACCTGTTTGGGTTGATTAGTGAGGTATGGTGTTGAAGTTTCAACTGAGTCTATGGGTATTGTTTGCTGTTTCGTTTTCCTTTGCAGCTGAAGATAAAAAGTCACAGTTTGAAGTGGTCGGGAATGCGGCTGATAGTAGTCAAGCATTTGTGGTTGATTCAATTGAATACGAAATAGGTGATGCATTTGATGACGCAAATGCATCGACCCCTTATGAACGCTGGATGTTTAATATTGCTAATAAGCTTCATATTAAAAGTAAACCTTCGGTCATTAACAAAACTCTCAGTTTTGAGTTGGGTGACACCATCACTATCTATCAGCTTAAAGAGAGTGAGCGCGCACTCAGAGGTCAAAACTATATTTCAGATGCTTCAATTAGTTTTTATACCGATGCGAATGGAAAAAATATTGTTCGGGTTAAAACTTCAGATCATTGGTCAACAACTTTAGCACCAACACTTCCCTTTTTTGAAGCATCCTCAGATGCATCAAAGTTTGCTTGGGGGTTACTTATTGTAGAACGAAATTTACTCGGGTATGGTCAAACCATTGGCTTCAACTATTCGAGCGGTTTGGTACGAGATTCAAAACTATTTATCTATAAAAATAGTCATTTTCTATTTAAGCATAATAACCTCTCTCTTGCAGCTTCAGCAAATTCTGATGGATATAACTACATCTTTAATCTTTCAAAGGGTTTTGCAACACTGAGTGATAAGTGGAGTTATTCTATAGATTTAAATCGAAACAAGAAAAGTAGAACGGTATATAAACATCCAGAACGAGTTGTCCCTTTTGTTAATTTAGATACCATTCTTACCAATGTGCAATTACCTCAAGATGCAGCTCAAAAACTTTTTCAGTATACGGGTATAAAAAGTGATACGGTAAATTTAAATGTTGGAAGACGCTTTGGTAATAAAATCCAAAAAATTGTTGGTATAAATTATTTCTATTCACTTGATAGAGCTGGACTTCCAAGCCGACAAGTTTTTTCGGACGTATATAACTCTGATATTGAGAGTAACTGGGCAATAAGTAGGGAGTATGCAAAACCCTTTGAGTATGACGAGCAATCACGTGTTGGACTTCAGTTTATCTTAAATTGGATTACCTATGTAAAAGTTAAGAATTTAAATCGAGTGAAATATTCAGAAGATATTGAATTAGGGTTTTCATTTACTCAAGGAGTATTCAAAAATATTGAAGCACTTAATGCAAGTTCGAATGATTGGTATGTAAATAATAGGGTTGTGTATAAAGATATTTTTGATCATGAACATCTTATAACAGTGAGTGTTAATAATAAATTTTTCTTTAATGATGATTCAGTTAAAAATGGTTTGTTTCAATCAGGGCTCGAGTACATGTGGAAACCAAATTCTAGAGTGGCAACTTATTTTAAATCGCAATTTGATTCTTATTATGAACAATCAAATCATAAACAACTGTATCTTGATGGTTTTAGAGGAATGGCAGGAGTCCCTTCGTTTTATTATGCTGGGAGTACTCGTCTGTTTTTTAAACTTGAAGAACGGTTTTTCCTACCAAAATCATTTGAACGTGGAACTGTTGTACCCGTTATCACTACCTTTATTAATGGTGGAAATGCATATGATGCAATTGATCAAGTCGATTTAAGTGAGCTTCGATATAATGTGGGAATAGGTCTTCGTCTAGGAATGACTAAATCTACAGAAGGGGTTGTGAACCATCTCGACATTGCATGGCCACTGAATGGTCCCCTTAAAAATGACTCATGGAAATCGGGCTTTGGCCCACGTGTTTCATTCCGTTCCATGATCTCTCTCTAAAAGTAGTATATGAATCCAGAAAATATTATTGTAGTCTTAGCTGAGCCTGAAAATCCTAAAAACATTGGCCTTGTTGCACGTGCTATGCGGTGTAATCATGTTACGCAACTCAGAATTGTATCAACGAGTATGAACGTTGTGGCTGAAGAAGCCTATATCACTTGTACTCATGGTAAAGAAATACTGAAAAATGCCCAGTTTTACTCTTCAGTACAAGATGCCGTTGCTGATACCTATCAATCTATAGCATTTTCACGCCGAGACTATGATGTCACAGACAGTTGGGTCAATATGCAGGATGTTGGAGAGGTAATTCGTTATGATGGCCCTGTGGCCCTTGTATTTGGACGTGAAAGTGTTGGTCTCAGTAGAGAAGAAATTGGCACTTGTTCAAGTGCTTGTACCATACCTATAGCTGATCGAATGAGTTATAATTTAGGACAGGCCGCTGCAATAGCCCTCTACCAGGTAGGTACCATACCTAAAAAGCAATTTCTAGACCCTACTGAGCACGATCCTGCAGAATTAGGAGCAAAACAAGCTTTTATCGACCACGTAAATTCTCTCATAAGCGATGAATATCGTAGCCGATATAAAGAGAAATTTGCTTTTACCAATTGGCTTGAACGCCTCAATCCAACGAAAAAAGATCTTAATTTTATCTTCGGCACATTCAGAGATATTGTCAAAAACGTAAAAAAACAGTAAAATAACCCTATACTTTTAGTTTTGACTGGTTATGATACACAGTTACGAAAACTCTTTGCACTCAGTGCGTAGAAAAATGATATTCAACTTTTCTATGCTGCTTGTTGGTATAGCGTTAATACTAGGCCTAGTGATATTGGGTTTCTATTTTTTAGAAAAACGTGTAATATCTGAGTCGACTCAACAATTGTATTTGGAACAGTTACGATCAGAACAGGTGATAGGGGCTGAAGTTCCTAAAATTATTTCTCAGGTTTCAGAGTCTATGATAACTGCTCAAAATGGGATATTACAGGATAATCTGAGCATACTCTTTGGAGTATTGTTTGTTCTCTCATCAATTCCAAGTTTTTATATCGCTCAATCGGTTGCTCGGAAAAAAATCTACGCACTCAAGCGAAAGCACTTTGCTTATTTTGACGATGTGACTGGACTTCCCAGTTGCAATATGCTTATTGACCGTTTGAATCATATCTTTGCCCAATCTCGACGGTACAATCACAAATTTAGTATTCTCTATATGAACGTTGATAGCTTTGCGGATATCAATAATAGTTGGGGAAAAGAGGTGGGAGACCGTGTGTTAAAAGTCATAGCAGAGCGTTTAGTGTCTTCAGTCCGTAATTCAGATACTGTAGCCTATATTGGAGATGATGAGTTTGCTATTATTCTTTCAGTAGTAGGAGACGCTTCAGATGCAGATGTGGTTGCCAAAAAAATTATTAAAAAGATGGCAGCCCCGTTTACTCATGAGGGTGAAGAGAAATATCTTGGTATGAGTATCGGTGTATCAACCTATCCTGATAATGGAGTGGAGACGGAGTCCCTACTCAATAAAGCTGATAAGGCAATGATCATTGTTAAAAATACTATTAAAAATGGATTTCTCCATTCCGAGTGAGTCTTACTCTACTCTGTGCATCCTCACCAATTTTGCATAAATACCATCTTCTGCAATGAGTGATTCATGGGTGCCAACCTCTTTAAGCTCTCCTTGATGGAGTACCAAAATTTTATCAGCATTCTTAATGGTCGAAAGTCGGTGTGCCACAATAATGGAGGTTCTGTTTTTAGTTAGTTCTGAGAGGGCTTCTTGTATAAGACTTTCAGTGTGGGTGTCCACAGAACTGGTCGCTTCATCAAGAAGAAGAAGATCTGGAGACGCGTAGAGTGCACGCGAAAAGGAGAGTAGTTGTCGTTGACCCGTTGAGAGGTTTTGCCCTGATGGTTCAACTATCGATTCAAAACCTTGGTCACTCTGTTTTATAAAGTCATATGAACGGGATGCTTGTGCGGCTTTGAGCAGTTGCTCCTGCTCTATAGGTTTGCCAAAAGCAATATTATTTCCATAAGTATCATTAAAGAGGAAGACATCTTGGCTAACATTGGCTAATCGAGATCTGAGTGATTGATTCAGGACGTCTTTTATATTGACACCATTAAGAGTAATAGTCCCATTGTCGGTAGTGTAAAACCGATTGATGAGGGAGAGTATTGTGCTTTTACCTGAACCTGTAGCGCCGACTATTGCAACAGTACTTCCTGGTTCTACGGTAAATGAAACATTTTTGAGTACAGAAGAGTCTTCGTTATAGGCGAATGAGACATTGTTGAATTCAAGACCAATGGCGCCCTTGGGTATTTGAGTCGCTCCATCAGGAATATGTACGTTGGTGTCGAGGAGGTGAAATACTCGTTCTCCTGCTGCAAGTGCTGTTTGAAGACTCGTAATCTTATCACTAATGTCACGTAGCGGTCGGTTAAACATTGTGCTATACCAGGTGAATGCGACTAGGGTACCTACAGTGAGCTCAGCACTAAAGATATAGAAACTTCCAAAAGCATACACTGCTATAAGTGAGAAGTCGGTAAGAGAGTGAATTGCAGGGAAAAAATAACTGTAATATTTGACATTTTTAAAGAAGGCATTGCGGTAGGTTTTGTTGTGCTCTTTGAATATCTTAAATCGTTCTCGTTGTTTTTGAAAGAGCTGGACAATAAATATGCCATTCAGACTCTCTTGTAAAACAGAGTTCAGTTGAGCGAGTTCTTTTCGGATGGTAACATTGATATTTTTAACCTTCACCCTGAAAATTGCAGTTACCAAGAGCATGAATGGGAGAAAGGCAAGAGTTATTAGTCCGAGTTGCCAGTTTTTATAGAGCATTATAACAGCGGCAAGGATAATCATTAGAAAGGCACTGATCAGTTCAAAAATCACTTCCGAGAGAAGTAAATTGAGTGAGTCAACATCATTTGACATGCGAGTCATGAGGCGCCCAATTGGGGTGCGGTGAAAGAACTGAAGGCTCAGAGTGGTAACGTGTTTAAAGAGTTGCACTCTAATGTCATGAATAATGTGGAGACCGGTAACCTTACTTAGAATGGTATACGCATACGATGTGGCAGTATTTGCAATCACAACGATAAGAAAGAGACTTGACCATTGTAAAACACCATCGAAATCACCCACTTTAACAGGGCCATCAATAATACTTTCTAGTATCCATGGAAGTAAGAAGGGGAGAACTTCTTTTATTACAACGAGTAGGGCACTTGCGAAGAGGGCAACTTTGTAAGGTTTGGCATATTTCCAAATTCTGCGAATGAGTACAAGATCAAAGATCTTATTACTGGCATCATCGAGAAGGTACTCTTTTGGGGCGTTACTCACTGTTCCTCCAAATCATAAGATAAAATCTGTTGACGGTAGTTTTCTGCATAGTGGCCGTCGAGTGCCATTAATTTGGTATGAGTGCCGCGTTCTTTAATTTCGCCATTTTCCAAATAGATGATCTCATCACATTGAATGACAGATGAGTATTTATGAGAAATGATCACTGTTGTCAAATCAGTAATATGTGTTTTGAGGTTGTGTAAAATTTCGTGTTCAGTTTCGGTATCTACTGCTGATAGAGTATCGTCGAGAATGAGAATGTCAGGATTAGCAATAAGTGCTCGTGCAAGACCAACTCGCTGCCTTTGACCGCCCGAAAGGTTGATCCCTTTTTCGCCGAGGACTGCATCGAGTTCACCAGGAATCTGATACAGGTCTTTGGTAAGGGCGGCGAGATTGGCCGCTTCTTCAACACTGAGGCTCGTTGTGGGTGAAGTACCCAGGAGTACATTTTCCCTGATACTTTCAGAGAAAAGAAAGCCATCTTGTGGTGAGAGTGAGAAAAATGATTGGCACCAATCTCTACTTTGTTCGGATACATCTTTACCATTAATGTAAAAAGTCCCTTTGGCAATTGGATAAGTACCTGTAAGTATTTTAATGAGGGAGGTTTTACCAGAACCAATTTTCCCAACAACCCCGAGTGATGATCCTTTGACGATGTCGAGGTCTATGTCACTTAAGCTCAATGGAGCTTGCTTCTCCCTATTTGCAGAATGAGAATTCAGAGCAGATTGGGGGTAAGTAAAGTTGAGGCCTGTCATACGGAGGCTGTGAAAAGGTTCATTCGCTGGGCGGATATAGGTGCCTTCTTCCATAGTATTCATGAGTGAGATAATGCGATCAAGAGATGCACGTCCTCGTTGTACCATACTCATTACCCATCCAAGGCCTACAAGGGGGAATTGAACATTTAATAAGAGAAATACTGTTTTAGTAAGTTCACCTGTCGTAAGTTCCTGTTCTGTAATGAGGTATGAACCGGTAAATATTGCAGCACAGATTCCCACACCACTGATGAAGCCGATGGTGGGCCAAATAAAGCTGTTGAGTATCGTGATTTTTTTTGAGGTAGCTTTAAGTTCGAGTGATGACTGTTCAAATTTTTGAATAAAATATTCTTCATTACCAAATGACTTTATGGTACTTATCGATGAAAAGAGTTCTTGAGAAAATGAGCTGAGTTTTGATAGTGATTTTTGAACTGCCGCAAACCCCGCGTAAATTTGTTTCATGAATTTTAAGGTTGTGAGTGGAAGGGCTAAAGAAAGGGTAAGACCTACTGCAGCTAATGTAGGGGAAATGGTAAGGAGAATTGCAGTGGTATACACTAGGTATGCGCCCATGCGAATCATGTGCATGAGTGCGGGGCCTACAAGGTCACGTACCCGATCAAGGTCATTGGTGCAGCGTGACATGATGTCACCCGTTAGATTTGAATCGAAAAAAGTACGTGGTTGGTGTTGGAGTTTTTCAAAGAGCTCATTACGCATTGAGTACTCTATTTTTCGCGATATGGTAATGATGATGTAGCGCTGGAAAAAAAGAAAAATTGAATAGATGAATGTAGCTATAAGAATGCCGGCAATGAGATTGTAAAGTTCAGTGTGTTCGCCAAATACAGTTCCCGAAAAGAAATGTATTGTTTTAGAAACGCCTCGGGTGCCATTGAGATAATCGACCATCTCACCGATGAGCCATGGGTTCGCATGAGCGAGTGCGACAGAGGTAATTATCAAAAAGATTCCAATGCCGATTTTTACCCGATAGGGTTTTAAATGTTTGAGTAAAAATTCCCGAGATGTAATGGTGCGCTCTCCTAACGTTAGGAGAGACAATGTAGAAAATATGGCGCTGAGCGTGTAGAACAACTCTGTGAATATTTAAGAGCTGACAGTATTAGAATTCAGAAGACTCGTTAAACTATAGAAAGAAGAAAAGCCGATCATGTGATCGGCTTATAATACTTGAGAGTAGAACATCAATTAAAGAGGTAGCGGTCGAGAACGAGCTCAGCACTATCAGAAATTATTTCAAGTGAGATTTTGAGATTGAGTATGTCATCCTGACTAATTACAGCTTCTCTTTCTGGTCTCCCAACAAGTTCCGGTTGGGTCATATCAGTATAGGCTAATTGTATGTGTTCACGCATAGCATCCTCCATGTAAGTGTTCTTTGAACCCTATGTACTTAGTATACTATTCGGCACCCTAGTAAACAAGCTTTATATTTGATTGAGTGATAGAATGCTCACTTTTTTATAACTCATTTTTAAATATGGGGTTATCGCAATAGAAAAAATTAACCTCTTCTTTAACTATTAGGACTTTTTGATTAAATAGATCTAAAAGTCAAGCTACTCGGGCCAGTTCTACGAATAAAGTAGGTTACTTCTAGTAACATTTTAACTTTTGGTATTTAACTCAGGTTAATTTATTTTTTGTCTACAACACATATAATAGAGTACTCAGCTTTTTGGGCATGGGTACTACGAGGACTTTTAGAGTAGTTGAAGGATTGTGATAAATATACACATGATTATTTAAACGTGTGTAATAACTCCATTCAACAGATCTGAATACAACATATATACTTAGGGGTAAGTATGAAACACCTGTTATGGATAGTAACAATTGGATCCATTTTTGGATGCAGTGGTGAGATCGTTAATGATGATCTTAATAATAGTTCGGATTCAAACGAGAGTTCTGAAATTGATACTACGAGTAGTTCTGAAAATAGTGAGTCAGTTGCCGAATTTGACGAATCATCAGAATTGTCGAGCTCAGAATCGTTGGATCAGGAATCACAATCAAGTTCACATGAAAATAAAATGAGTAGTCAAAAGTCTTCGATGGAAGAATTGGGCTCTATTGAATCATCTATTGAGAGTTCCTCTGAATCGAGCAGTTCTGAGCAGAGTAGTTCTGAGTATGTTCAAGAGTTAATTTGTGAATGGGGAACAGAAAAGCTTAATATCTGTGAGTTTGATAGTCGTGAAGAAGTTATCGATGCTTTTTTGAATGCTATGACTACCGACGAAAAAATTGCTCAAATGACACAGACGCGATGGTTTGATATGTCACCAACTGAAGTTGCTGATTGGGGGCTTGGTTCGATAATCCACACACAAGGTGATTATGTGGGGCCCGATGCTATACAATGGGTTCACAAAATGAAAGAGTTTCAAGAGGCTTCTTTAAAAACACGACTTGGCATTCCACTCCTTATTGCTGTTGATGCGGTGCATGGCCAAAATACCTTTGAAGGTGCAACTATTTTTCCCCATAATATCAATATGGCCGCAACGCGCAATATGGACCTCATAGAAGAGGCAGCAAAGATCACCGCAAAAGAAATTGCGGGCACTGGCTTTAACTGGACTTTTTCCCCTTGTATTGCTATGCCACAAAATGAAAATTGGGGGCGAGTCTATGAAGGGTATACTGAAGATACTGATCTTACCACAGATGCAGTAATCGCTTCTATAAAAGGGCATCAACAAGGAGCTCTTGCGGCGCCTTGGACTGTTGGTACTACAGCGAAGCATTTTATTGGCGATGGTGCAACTAATGGAGGTGATGAAGGGGGCAATGCAGAAATGAGTATGGATGAGCTGAGAGCTAAATACTTGCCTCCGTACGCAGCAGCTGTAGAGCAAGGGGTAACTGCAATTATGGTTGGCTTTAACTCAGTGAATGGTACGAATATGCATCAGAATGGAGATATTGTGAATGGAATACTCCGTGAAGAACTCAACTTCGAAGGTGTTGTGGTGACAGACTGGGAAGGAGGCACGCGTTATGGTCATGCTTCTATAGTGATTAACTCCGGCGTGGATATTGCAATGCAGCCTAAGGGGCTTCATGTTGATTTTATTAATCAAATTAAAGGTTCAGTAAACGATGGTGGGGTTTCAATGGATCGAATTAATGATGCGGTTCGTCACATTATAGGAATGAAATATGATTTAGGGTTATTTAGTGATCCATTTCCACAGGAAGAGTATGCTGAGAGTGTTGGTTCACCAGAGCATCGTGAAGTTGCGCGTCAAGCGGTACGTGAATCCTTGGTACTTCTTAAAAGTGAAAACGGTGCACTGCCACTTACCAGCGATGATGATATAATAATAGTAGGTGAGCATGGTGACAATAGTGGCTTACAAAGTGGTGGCTGGTCTATAGAGTGGCAAGGTGTTTCTCGAAACTATTCAGGTGCAACAACTATGAAAGATGCCATACAAAAAATCGCTCCGAGTGCTTTGTATTCGGCAAATGGGTGCTCAGGTGATATGAGTGGTAAAAAAGCCGTAGTGGTTGTTGGTGAGACTCCTTATGCAGAGTTTATGGGTGATACTGATGAATCGGATTATCGTCTATGGATGACCGATAGTCACAAAGGCTATATTAACAGTTGTGTAGAAGCAGGGGCTCAAGTGATTACCATTCTTGTATCGGGCAGGGTACTTGCCGTAGAAGGGGAAATAGTGAAGAGTGATGCATATATAGCAGCCTTCTTTATTGGGTCTGAAGGTGATGGTGTTGCGGACTTCCTCTTTGGTATCGATGGATTTATTCCAAAAGGTAAATCACCCTACTCATGGCCGAAAGACCCTGAGGATATTCCGCTCGCCATGAATGATAGTAAGGCTCTTTATCCTTTTGGGTATGGGTTGGAAGACTATTAGGATTATTGCTATTGAGAAAATTGAGAAATGAGTTCATTTTGAATTAGAAAATTGTTTAAAATGAGCCAAGTGTGATACTCATCACATGCAGTGTCCCAACTTCAATATATATTGTAAGTGGTGGGTAAGAAAGGATGGAGGCGGAAACGCAGCTGTCCTTTTCTTTTTTTCTGGGCTTATGAGCAAGCATCTGCTTCGTTGTGAAAACCTCATCGTAGAGGAGTACGGAGACGGCTTTAGCGCCTCACATCTACATACTCCTAAACCCTGAAACGCTGTGATTTCTCTTTGTGCCTTTGGCACAAACTCGTTGTGATTATTATTGGTGAGTGTTTCCATATTCGATCATTTCCTTGGCGTTATTGATGATCTGGTCTTTGACGATGTCGAGATGGTAGAGCCAGTATGTCTCGTTGATTGCGCCTTGAACGCCATATGAATTGTTTGGCCACGGTACAGGGTCTCCATACTTGGTATTCATTTCTTGGGTTATGGGGGTGATGAGCTGCTGCCATTCTCCTATTTTAGTTGCAATATGTGGATAAACCTTTTCGTCAAATTTCTTTACTTGCTCTAGGTACTCGTCCTCAAATAATTTTAACCCTTGAAATAGGTTGTTGCAGAGGGGATATGAATACCGGGAACTTGAGCTTTTGCAAGCACTAAATTTTGGTGATGTTGGGAGGGGAGTCATAGGGGTGCCCGGAGATATATAACTAAATCCTGTAAAAAAATGCATGAAGTCTGTGTGATCACTGAGAATGTTGTCGAGGTCCCAAGGGATAAGGGTGAACTTTTTACGCTCACCGTCTTCATACCAATAATAATTCTTTCCATTGATTCCGGCAAAGTTCATGAGGCACCAGGGACTATCCCAATGACTGACTACTCTGTTGACCAGCATATGAGCTAAAATTTCATCAATGTCCATCCATTTTTTGAGTATATCTTTAACAGTGCTGGAATCAGCGGTACTTAAGTCTGACGCAAAAGAGTTCATGAGCCCAATAGATGGAGAGTCATCCTCATTGGTTTTTAAGGTAGTGGTAAACGTACTCGTTGATTGAACTTTATTTGAAGGTGTGATTGGCATAACTTGTTTATATAGGTTGCCTTCGCCTCCATTAAAATGGTCACGGGTGAATCTTCCATCGATATTTTCTATTGCAATATAGAGGCCATTGTCAATCCCGTTTATTTGAACCCGAGCATAAGAAGTGCGTGGAGCCGTGACACCCATTTCGCGGAATATCCAGTACCCAAGTTGTTCCCTCATTTGCGATGGATCATTATTCATAGCATGAAGTTGCAATTTTTTAAAACCTTTAAATCGTTGACCGGGGTTTGAGTCAATATTGAATTTTATTTTTAAACCGAGTTTTTGACATATTTTCCCCCGAGTACTTGTTGTTGGGTTGACTCTGGTTTTTAGAAAGCTTGTTTCTGAAGTGGCGCATCGAGATCTATCAATGCGTAAACTATTTTCGTAGAGCCAAGAACCAATACTCCCTTTGTATCGTACTTCGACACTCTCCCAACGTTCCCCATCAAATTCAAATGAAGCAGGTACATACTTTTCAGCCATAGGGCGGTCGTCGAGAGAGATAAGGTTTTCTTGTGTCAGCAAAATATTAAAGGTCGGTACTTTTTGATTGTTAAAAAGCTTTTCAAAGGGGAAATCACCTGGTTGAGAGTATTTGTTATCAGTAAAATTTACATCGGCACTTGAATCAAAATTAATTAAAGAGTCATCCGTGTTAGCTTCTGAGCTTGTTGACTCCTTATAAATATCGGATGAAAGTACTGCTTGGGATGAAATCTTGGTTTGGAGCGTCGTTAACTCCTTATCACTGCAAGCGATTAATAAGAGGATAATTAAGATGATTATATAGGGCATAGAGGCTGCTAGGGGGTTGTAGGTAGCGAAAGATAGAAAAATTTGTTCCTTTAAAAAGTGTATACGCCTTCTTGGTGAGTTGTTTTGTGTTACAAGGTTGTATTAAGCTGAAAATCATGTAACCTAAATAAAAATTCATCGTTTAATACTTGTAGATACTTTTATTTCTGGATATGTATGAAACAGCTCTTCATAATTACAATGATACTTTGTGGCTTGTCTTTTGGCCAAACAACTATTGATACAATTCAGTATTCTACCCCTAAAAAGAAATTGAAACATCCGCATAAAAAGTCAATTCAGGTTACTCCACATATTGGTTTTACTACGGTAGCTATGATGTCAACGGGGTATGGTATTACGGTGAAATATAAGCAGGATAATTATTTGACGTATGGTATTACTGCAGGAGAGTACAGTGCTGAAAGTAGTATATGGGATGAAAATGAAGGTCGTGTTGAGTATTATATGGGGATTATAGGTATGGGCTATTCTGATGAACATCGGTTTGGGTCAATTTATGGAGGGGTAGGGAATCTCTACTTGTCGTATAATTATGGACCAGATTACTGTGGGGAGTATGCAAACGAATGGGGACGGTGTGAAAGTTCTTTGATTGGAGGTATACTAGGAGGAGAAGGTGGGTTAAAATATGGGACAGTTGGGCTGGCATTAGAAGGGAAGATTGTGATTAATAAGATCCATACTTTTTGGGGGCTTGGTCTGGCCTTAGTACTTGATATTCCAATAGGGAAGCCACTGTTTTAAGGTAGTATTATTGTAGTGGCTGAACATATGAGACAACCGAAACCGCTATTTTAGTTGTAAATCGAGTATGTGATAAGTTTTGAGTTTGAAATGTTTGTTGTAAATGATACAGAATCAATAGTAGCCTTGTAGGATTACTGGTCAAAAATTTTGGTAATACTGATTTTACCAATGTAACTATTCCATTTGGTATTACTGGTTGCACTGCTGTAGGACAATTATGGGTTGATGAAATTTAATATTTAGAAGATGTATATAATAGTACTGATAATGACACTCCAACACGGCCAAAAAACGCTACCGCAGTCAACGTAGAAGCTACATCTACTGCAATTATCAGCCAATTTTGATGTATTGTTCTGCATGGTATTTAAATAGGTGCCTTTAAAAAATATTCTTTTGTGGCACACCTTATAGCAAAAATACATTTGTTATTTTACAATAATATTATGGGTCAACTGTTTCAATTTCAATAGTTGAAAGTTCACTACGCCCACTTGAATTTTTATGAATGAAAAGATATGAGTTGTTGGCGATACCAATGGGTTCGATACTAGTCCACCCTGAACTCCAGCCACGATAATAGAGTTTGTCGGAAATTGATCCATCGCTATTTAACTTATAACAGCCTGCGTGACTTCCCTGGGTGTCATAAAAAAAGATGTAGGGTTTGCCATTTATGGTAAAAGGGCGGATATAATTCCATGGGCGAATATTAATATTTTCTTCAATGAGGTTATGTAAGCTACCATCGGAACTTAAACTATAGGTGGAATGTTTAGAATCAGGTCCATTAAAATATACATAGGTAATATCATTGATAATAATGTATTGTATGGAGGTCCATGGGGTTGACCAAGGATTAGGAGCTTGATCAGTAATCAGAACACTATTGCTATCGAGAGGGGTTGTAATGGTCTCTTTTGTTCCCCCATTTGATCTCATAAGATAATGAGTAGAGCCACTTTTAATAACCTTTAAAGCTACTAGATTCGCTTCTAGAGTATGAGTGTTTTTCACATCTCCAATAAGTCCATCATTACCAATTTTTCGGATTTCGAGTAAACCAGTTATATCATCATAGAGCATTAAATAGGTGGTGTCATTAATTGCATATATATCATGGTATTTCCAAGAATTACCGATATTCTTATTTTGTATATCCGTAAAGGCAAGCTCTCCATCCTTTAATTCTCGAGTAATAAGTGAACCATTGCTATTGTTATAG
Organism: Fibrobacterales bacterium; assembly: GCA_051532055.1. Lineage (GTDB taxonomy): Bacteria > Fibrobacterota > Fibrobacteria > Fibrobacterales > JAOPTW01 > JAOPTW01. Next base: position 17,822 of record JAOPTX010000047.1, read on the forward strand.
CAGAACTGATATCCGGTATTTGTTATGGAATAATTTTGGCAAGATGAAAAACCGGTATTTAAGTTTGGATTACTCACAATTTTTTTTAATAAATAATCATGAGGAGTATCATATTCTTGAAGTACCTCAATCGTATCTTGTTCAATTGTTTGGGCTGAAATGACTTTTGCATCTGCCCATGTGACATAGCTGTTCAGTCCATAGTACGATTCATCAGTTCTGAGACTAATGGTGGATGCATTTTTAACATTAATTTTTAAACGGATTGAATTTGAGAAAATGCGTAGATTTGGACTTGTGTATACTGAGCGGCCATCAACTATAACTTCAAATGTAGCATTCATATGTATGTTGGATTGAATGTCATTGTCGCCATATTTATCATCCATGCCAATTACAGCTTCGAATACATCCCACTTTTGGTCAAGATTAAAATCAATTTGCGAGTCTTCATATAAAACAATGCCCTTTGAATATTTCGTTTGATTTAAAGAGATTATTCTTCCTTTAAAATTCATATCATATTCAATATCATTTGAAGGTTCAGACAAATAGACAATGTTACTGTGAAAGTCACTTAAATACATGGTGTCTGAGATAATCAAACTACTTGAACTTGGAGTGTGAGGGGCATGTATACTGCTACTTATATTAACGAAGGATGAGGAGCTTGATGATGAAATTTGAGGTGTTGAAACAGATGATGTTTGTATCATTTTAGATGATGAGATGAGGGCAGATGAAGAACTCAAATGGGGTGTAATATCAGGTGATGATATCGGTATCGTTGTAGAGGATGAAAGACTTAATTGTGGTGATAACGGTTCACTACTACTAATATTTTGTGGTTGTTGTTCTTTGGGTGCCGAGCTTGGTTCATTACTATTTGAAGATTGAGTGGGCCCGGTATTGATGACTACTGTACTTCCAGCACCAATGTCCTTGACGATAATAGTGGGGGAATCACCTGTAGGTTGTACTACGATAGCCTTTTCACCTGTAACTATAGTTGAATTGTCATTATCAATTATTTGAAGGATTATTATAAGCGTTATATTGACCGTTATTGTGGTATCGTTTGATACTGCAATATTAGACATTGAACCAATGATTTCTTTTTGATTAAAAACAAATATATCATATGCGCCATTTTGAAGACTCTCAAAGGTATTTCCATTAATGAGATCTACTTTTTGGGAGTCGATGGGTATGGTGTTTAATGAGTGAAAAAGGTAGGCGTAGCTTTTATTGATAGTCGTACTATCTACTCCTTCAGCAATTTCAAATTTAGCTGTTATGTTGTTACCTGTTGTGGTAATACCTGTAGTATCCCCTAAATCAGGATTCTGGGTGTTTGTGTCACAACTAGCTAAAATAAGTAAAATAGAAAAAAGTAGTATCATTATGGCCTCTGTATGTACTTGTTAAAAGTAAAAATTATGAGTTCAAATTGAGTGGTGAGTATGTAAAATGACAGTAACAAAGGTGGGTCTCGGCTTCTATTTAAGCATAAGTTTGTTAATATTTGATGGTGTACTAGGTATATAAACTTGTAGAGACTCAATGACCGAATTTTCTATTTATAATTATTGGAATAGTATTGATTTTTTGAATGACTGGTTTGCTCAAGAAAAAGTTAAGAATAATAAATTTTCTTTCCAATATTTTGCAAACAAGGCCGGGTTTAAATCACGTTCTTTTTTTGCAAATGTATTAGCAGGAAGAAGTAAATTATCAACAGATTCTTTACTTAAAATTGCGAAAGCAATGAATTTAGGAAAGCGGGAGACTCATTATTTAGAAGCACTCATTAATTATAATGCTACTAAAGATGATTCTCAAAAAGAATATTATCGAGATCAACTTCTTTATTTGAAACCAATAAAAGAAGCTTATAATTTAGAGCGAGCTCATACGAAGTATCTCGATAGCTGGTATACTACCGCTGTTAGGGAGGTAATAATATATTTTCCTTTTAATGATGATTTTAAAAAGTTAGGAAGCTATTTAAAGCCAGCAATTACAGTGAAACAAGCGAAAGATACCGTTCAGTTACTTTTAGATTTAAATCTTGTTACTCGTCATGAGACGGACACTGGTGTGATTTATAAGCAGACAGAATGTCACATAGATACGCCATCTCATTTGCCGAAATCACTTGCCATGAGAAATCATCAGAGAAAAGTTATAGAGCTTGGAGGGGAGGCAATTGAACGATTTGACAAAAAGGACCGAAATATTCGATGTGCAACCTTTTCATTGAATAGGGAGGGCAAAGAGTCGGTTAATAAACTGATTTTAGAATTTCAAAACAAGTTGGTAAAAATAGCATCAGATTTTGAAGATAACGCTGATGGCGTGTATCAAGCTAATGTACAATTTTTTCCGTTGACGAGAGTGTTGTAACTACCTGTCATCTGTTTTTTTACTTAGAGGTGATCTACCCAGTTAAGCTTGGTTGCTGGTCTTAGTTAAATCGAAATCGGAGGGTTTGAAATACTCGTGTTATACTTAAAAACAAAAAAGCCGATCCAGTGGATCGGCTTTTTATCAAGAGAGCGGGAGAAGGGATTCGAACCCTCGACCTCCACCTTGGCAAGGTGATGCTCTACCAACTGAGCTACTCTCGCTTGAGTGAGACAATTATAATTATTGCAGGGATTAACGTCAATAAAAAATGTTAAAAAAATATGAAAAATATCAAATGTTTAGCCCTGAGGGTCATTGAGGGGCGATTCTATAGGGGCTGGATTAAGAATTAAGGAACTCTATGAGCTCAGCTTCATCCATTACCCGCACACCCAAGTCTTGTGCCTTTTTAAGCTTTGAGCCAGCGCTATCACCTGCGACGACAACTGAGGTTTTTTTGCTCACAGAACCACTGACTTTACCACCGGCAGCCTCAATCATCTCTCTCGCTTTGTTTCGGTCAAGGGTGGGGAGGGTACCTGTGAGAACAATCGTCATACCGGCAAATTGATCACCGCCTGTAGCACTGGTATAGGTCATGGTGAGACCGTACTCAATAAAGCGGTCAATCTGATGTGTGTTGATTTCTGTGTGAAAATAGTCATTAACACTCTCTGCAGTTTTAAAGCCGATATCGGGGATCTGTTCTAAATCCTCCGTAGTAGCGTCGAAAAAGGCCAGGATATTTTTGAGTGCTTGAGCAAGGCTTTTGGCGGCACCACGACCAACATGACGAATACCAAGACCAAAAATGAGGCGTTCAAGGCTGTTGTTTTTTGATATTTCTATAGAAGTGATGGCATTGTCTGCAGATTTTGTAGCCATGCGCTCAAGGGTTTCGAGCTGTGCAACAGTCAATGTATAGAGATCGGCAGGTGATGTAATAAGAGACTGGTCAATGAGCTGTTCAATGAGTGATGGACCAACGCCGTCTATGTTCATAGCGTTTCGGCTTACAAAATGCTCCATAAGGCGTTGTACTTGAGCAGGGCAGTGGAGGTTTTCACATCTGAGGACTACTTCATTTTCTAGTTGTATCAATTGACTATCACAAACGGGGCAGTTTTCAAGAGGGGTAATGCGGAGAAAATTTGGTTTTCGGTGGGCGATGTCTACCTCAATAACCTTAGGGATGATTTCCCCCCCTTTCTCAATCCAGACAGTATCACCAATGTGAAGGTCGAGTCGTTCCACCTCTTCGAAGTTGTGGAGGGTGGCGCGTTTAACGGTGGTCCCACCAAGGCGAACAGGTTCTAAGTTGGCAACAGGAGTGACGGCACCAGTGCGGCCCACCTGATAATCCACCGAGAGAACTTTTGAAATAACGCGTTCAGCTTTAAATTTGTATGCCACAACCCAGCGAGGGCTTTTGGCGGTATTGCCCATAGTTCTTTGGTCATTAATAGAATCTACTTTGATCACCATACCATCAATTTCGTATTCGAGATCTGACCGAACAGTAGAGACTCTTTCACACTCAGAGAGTATTCCATCGGCGGTCTGTGTAAGGGTAAAGTGGTTTACATTAAAGCCCAGTTCTTTAAGGAGGGCCATGTTACCAGAATGGGTTTCTGTAGAAGCATCACCAACGAGTGTATAGGCAAAGTATCTTAAAGGGCGGCGCGCTGTCTCTCGTGCATGTTTGAGTTTGAGTGATCCAGCTGTCGCATTTCGTGGGTTTTGCATAATTTTTTTGTTTTGGGCTGCGAACTGTTTATTAAGCTCCAAAAATGCACTATTCTCCATATAGACTTCACCACGCACTTCAAAACGCCCCATGGGGGCGGCTTCAGAGAGGGTAAGGGGGGCGTCGTTAAGAGTCTTTGCATTTTCGGTAATGTCGTCACCTTGAACACCATCACCACGGGTGACTGCTTGGATGAGGACTCTGTCTTTATATATAAGAGCCATGGAGACTCCATCAATTTTTGATTCTACTACGAATGTATTGTCGCCCTTCTCGAGGAGCTTTTCAGTTTGGTCAATAAATTCTTGAAGTTCCTCTCCATTGTATGTATTGGAAATACTGAGCATGGGAACTTTGTGCTGTACTTTGTCAAAGCTTGAGTTGAGGTCGCTTCCGACGCGCATGGTAGGAGAATGGGGGATTTTTAAATGGGGAGAAGCACTTTCAAGAGCTTCGAGTTCCTTGAGGGCGGTATCAAACTCTTGGTCAGTGAGGCCGGTGGCCTTACCTTGATAGTAGAGGGCGTTGGCTTGAGCCAAGAGTGTGGTCAATTCAGCTATTCTATTTTCGGAGTTCTGTGACATAGGCGTGCTTTTTTACCGTTCAAAAAGGTGTTATTTAGTACATTAATCCTTGGAAAAATACATTTCGCAGGTAAATATGTCTCAGGTTAATGCACATTTTAGAGTCCTCGTTTTAACTATTACTCTTTTGGGGTCAGGTGCATTTGCACAAATGCTCGAAAGTGACGCAGAAGACCCATTCAAAAGTATCGATGATATCACGACTCCTGAGTATATTAAAAAAGAGGAAAAAGCTGATGTTATTGAGTTGGCTCCAGTCAATGAAAAAACTAAGTCGACATCAGCCCCCCAAGGAAATACTTCTCCAGAAATGAGCAGTAGAGTAACATTGGGTACTTATATTGAGTTTGGAAATGATGCAGGCGGGCTTCATGCAACGTATGCCATTGATGATAAAAGTAGAACAGATCTCTATATAAGTACCGATTTTAAATCTATCATGATTCAAGGTGGATATGCCATGATAAATAAAAATGTTATTAAATCGGGCAATGTAACAGGAGATTTGTATTGGGGCCCACAACTTGCTTTTGCTAAAGATGAGTGGAACTCATATATTCGTGTTGGTCTCTTTGGTGGGGCAGCATTTAAAGTTTCTACTCTACCAGGGTATAGCTTTTTTATAAACTTAGAACCATCATCAACATTTATTTTTCCGAGAGCAGGGTCAACAGATTTTGACCTGACGACCCATGCGCTCAAATTTGGTGTTCGTTACTTTTTATAAAAGGTAACCAATTTGTCAAAAAGTTTATTGATCTTAATTCCATCAGCAGTAGGGGTGTCAGTAAGTCGATACTCTCTATTATCTAGTGGGCTTCTGAGTGAGCCCACAACAGGGCTTCCCGGTATTTGAACGAGGTGCCCAGCACCATCAATTATAGTGTGAATAAAGCGAGTTGAATCTCCTTGGACAACAAGTGCCTGAGCCATTTCTGTACTATTCCAAAAGGGGTCATTGGTTCCTGAGGCAAGAAGGAGTTCACCGGTTATAGTGTGCGCGGGAATGCGAGCCTCTGCGGCAGCAGCTGTATTTGCATAATTAAATGAGTGCCAGTTCATTGCTCTATAGGGGGATTCCCAGAGCATTTTTTCAAAATCTTCCATGACATTATTCGGTAAAAAAGAGACAGGAGTCCCATTGAGAGAGAGTGTTGAAAATTTTCGATAGGTCTCATTCATTCCACTCCCCATCCACGTCACTGATGTTGGTGATAAAAGAGCAACCTTTTTTATACTATTAAATTGACTTGTATGGAAAAGAAGGGCTTCACTCCCTCGACCAATTGCAAATCCAGAAATACCTCGATCTTGTAAACCAGGAGTTTGGTTATAGAGTGGTTTAATTTTTTGTGCTAAATAGTCGATGCCTTTTGATAGAGATGTCATAGGTATCTCTTTGAGTGAATCGGTGTAGAGTGTTTGACAGAACACCATGAAACCTTGTGATGCAAAGAGTTTTGCATATCCAGCGGTGAGAGGGGTGAACTCTGAAGCTATCATATAAATCGCACCATGAACAATTGGTTGAGTTGTTGTGTAGAGCGTGCCTTGGAGGGTACTCTCATTTACTGTTTGAATGGTGACCATATTGGGATTATTCAGAGGAACTATCGCCGAGGCAGCAATAGCACGACCTCTGAGGAGAGAAATGGTGAGAGAACAGTTTGGTGTTGGTTCAAAGTAACGGTCAATTCTATAGTGACCTGTAGGGCGCGCCGTTTGCCAAATTGTGGCGAGGGTGGGTACTGAGAGAGTACCAGTAGAATCGGTAACTTCCGTTCGTTTTGCAGTCCACAGTGAGCCAAAACGATCAAGAGTTGAAAGTGAAAGAGTGATAGTCTCACCAGCAGTTGCTCCATTGACAACGAGTGGACTCTCTATTGTTGAAGGTGCATGAGGTATGGTTAACGATGGTGCTAAAATTGGTGATTTTGTCGAGTCATGGCCTAGTTCGGAAGGTGTAAACGTTCCCTTAGGTGTACGGTATTTTTTCATGGTAACCGAAAAATCACGTTTACCATTATTAAAGGTACCATTGAGCAGTGTAGGGTTTGCAGGATCGACTCTAAAACTATAGGTACCAGTTGTAGTTATCCATTCAATGGTATAGGCATCAATGACCTTGGGTTCAACAATACCGTATCCGGCTTTTATAACACCAATTTTTTTATTCTCACCCCAGCTATAGAGTACTTGAGCGGTTGAGTCATTAATAGATTCGATCACAGTGGTTGCTGTAAGAGCATAGCCCATCATTTCGGCAACACCGCCGCCCCATACTCCTTGCCAAACACCTGAAAAGAGTGAAATGGCTTTTTTTGAAAGGCTTGTAGGTGTTTCAATGACAAGTGGAGCAGGAAGAGGGGTTACACTCGGGAGTTCTGGGAGTGAGTCATTAATTGGTATAATGATATCTCGTTGTTGTGTTTCTTGATTTTTAACGACGGGTTGAGATGCACTACAGGATAAAAGGCAGTAAAGAAGGCCGAGTAATGTAATGAGGGGAAATAAATATAAACGCACAATAAATCCAATTGTTTAAGGAGTGCGTACAATATAAAAATTGTGAGGTGTTTAGTAAGCCCTAAGAGGCTTGCTTAGTCTGCTCGCATAATAATTTGGATTAAATGGTACCCAAATTCGGTTTTAATGGGACCATGAACAGGTCCAACTGGCTGTTTAAACACTATTTCATCAAATTCTGGAACCATATCTCCAGGGCTAAACATACCCAGGTCTCCTCCAGATTGACCCGAAGGGCAGGTTGAAAATTGAGTAGCAATCTCTTCGAAGTCCGCTCCTGCCTCAATCTGTTGTTTTATTTCATGGCACCGATCTTTATAGGGTACTAGAATATGACGAGCTCTGGCCATTGCCATAGGCGCTCTCCTGAATGTACACTCAACACAGATGAATGTAAGGATTTACTTCACCATTTAATATAATCATTCATATGACCAAAAGCAAATAGTAGAGCCTAAAGTGAGGTATTTTGTGCCTTAGGGAGAGGAATTCCTTACCCTTTCTTTAAGGTTTACTTCATAGAATACTCAAAAATGGCCAAATTGGATGCTAGAGTGTGTTTTTTTTGAGAGATCCATTGGCATATATATCGCTTTTATAGAATAGGATACTCTCATTTAGGTTTAAAATGAAAGAGAAATTGAGCAGCTTTTTGAGGATGATACTACTTATACTGTGTGTACTTGTGGCGAGTACGGATATTTTTGCAGCAACTCCAACAAGCAGAGATACCGCAATTTCCGTGGTAGAAGACTCTCTCTATACCTTCAATTCAACAGATATCTTCTATGAAGATGGTGATAGTGACCCGATAAAAGGGGTAGTATTTGTGAGCACAGCACAAAGTGGAGTTGTGACCTATGCGGGGGATGAACTTGAGGCAGCGGAAGAAGTTGCGGATCTGACACAACTCATTTACACTCCTGTATCTGATGTGTCGGGGCAAAAAAGTGACACGTTAACTTTTAGAGTGATTGATAGTAATGATGATGTGAGTGATTCGACCTATTCCCTCTATATTGATATTGAAGCACGAGCAGATAGTAGTTCGGTACGCGACCTCATGATGAGCCTTTCAGAAGATGGCTATCGTTACCTTTCAAGTGACTCTATAGAAGGTGCTTTTGATGATCCAGACGGTGATACACCTGCGGGCGTTATACTAACCGATATTCCTGTGGACCTTACTGTGATTTTTGGGGCAGATACGCTCGCAACTGGGGATACCGTATTTATTGGACAGATACCATCGGTATTTGTAATGCCTAAAAATAATTGGCATGGAGTGGCCTCTATTGGTTGGACTGCTTTTGATGATTCCCTTCCTGCAATTGATAGTGCATGGATCCAGTATACTGTTACCTCGCAGAATGATGCGCCTTATGGCGTACTTTCGGTTACCGCTGATACCGTTGTGGAGGATAGTCACTATAGCAGCTTTGTTATTGATTCTATCAACCCTCAAGATAGTGGAGAGGGGCAGACAATCATTGATGTCCATGCGGTTTCAGGGGATTCAACTAAGGTACGTGATATAGAGGCGGCTTGGCTTCCTGACGAAAATAAAGTTATTGTACAGTATAAACCTGAGCCCGATCAATGGGGGACTGTAGCTCTTTCCGTTATAATCAAAGATGATGGTGGTATTGAAAATGGGGGGTATGATACACTGAAGGCTACTGTAGTTCTCTTTATTGAACCGGAACAAGACATCCCTATTGGTATGGATTCATTAGTAACTTTTTACGAAGATGTTCCCCACCTATTCAAAAGAAGTGATTTCTCATATCATGATCTCGATGGGGAGGCATTGACTGCCGTTCGAATAACCACAGTGCCGAATAAGGGAGACTTCTTTTACGATGCGAATGAAAATGGGAGTATGGAACCATTAGAAAAATTACATGTAGGGGCAACACTCTATCCAGAAGATTTTGTTGATCTTCGTGTGACTTATAGTGGTAATATTAATGAACATGGGGATGCCTATACAACATTAGAGTATCGGGTATCGGATGGAATTGATTATAGTGAACCTATAGACCTTACTATTAGTTTATTACCAGTGAACGATGCACCACAAGTAGTAACGAATCCTATTACAGAAGGGGTATACGCTGTTGGAGAGGTTATCACTGGAGTAAATGGCACATGGAGTGATTCAATTGATAGTGACACAACAACTATTGAGTATAGTTATCAGTGGTTTCTAACAGATGATACTCTCGGTTCAGTTATTGATACACTTACATTGAATGAAGATACTTACACGGTATCATTATACGATGTGGGCCGTTCTTTGAGCTTTGGAGTGTATGCTTGGGATAATGGTGTTGGGTTGGGGACACCTTATACCATGGTGAGAAGCGATTGGAAGCTTATTGAAAACTTTGCACCAACCATTTCGGAAGGTCTTCTTATTACGGCACCAGCAATGTCTGAAGATGCTGACCCAGAACCATTTGATTTGACACTTAATGGTGTTGATAAAAATGGTGATGTAGTATTGTGGCGTATTGCGCAAGAACCATATCATGGAACTCTTGCGTTAGACATTCAAGGAGATAGTGCAGCCTTACTCTATGTACCTGTTGAAAATTATTCTGGTAGTGATTTTTTTGAAATTGCAGTCTTTGACGCACATGGTGCAGAGAGTGTGAGTAAGGTTACTGTTCAAATTGAGCCGGTAGCTGATCTCCCAACTTTTACTTCGATTGATACAATAGTTCAGGTGAATGAAGACAGAGAAAAAACACTGTGGCTACATGCCTTTGATGGCGATGATGATGAAATTGAGTGGGAAATAAACAGGCAAGGGAGTATGGGGGTTGCAAGAGTAAGTGGCACCGGTACGACAAAAGCGGTTTATTATTTACCTAACCAAGATACCACTGGTGTTGATTCTTTTAGTGTCGCTATTTTTAATTCCAAAGGGAAAGATACCCTTTGGATTCGTACAGACATAACGTTTGTTGACGATGCCCCTGTTATTACTGAAGGTGATACCGTTGAAATAACTATTGATGAGGATGGCTCACCCCGAGGGTTTGCGTTAACTCTCAATGCAATTGATGATACTCCAGGATTACTGACGTGGCGTCTTGCTCAACCTGCAAAAAAGGGGAGTGCACTCGTACATGGTACGGGGAATGCAAAGAATGTATCCTATACTCCAATGGATAATGTCGTTGGTGATGATAGTTTTGTTGTTTCGGTAACTGATGGCATAGGTTTACATTCAAGTATTGTTGTCCTTGTCCATATAGCACCAGTCAATGATGCGCCTCGAATTGATCCTATGCTAAGTATTAAAAGTGATGAGGATGTTGCATTTAGTACACTAGTACTGGACAATTACGTATCTGATCATGATAATAGTGATCGAGAGCTCATGTGGCAGGCTATTGATGGTGCGAATGTAATAGCAACTGTCGCTTCAAATAGAGTACTGACCCTAGCACCACTTAATGAACATTGGCATGGAACAGATAGCATTACTCTTATTGTCAATGATGGAGTAGGAGGGGCAGATACAACACAAGTTGAAATAATTGTGCATTCGGTTAATGATGCACCAATCTATGATAAGGAACCAATTGTATTGGGAGCCCACGAACCAGGAGAACTTCTTACAATGGATGTGGGCATATGGAATGATTCTGCAGATAATGCAACAGAATTTCTTACAATTTCCCACATATGGCAGAAGAGTGATAACCCCTATGGTGCTAATATAATTGATTTAGGAGATGCTTCTGAACTGAATCTTACAGAAAATGAAAGAAACTGGTATGTCCGTACAATAGTCTCGGTAATGGATAATGCAGAACCTTCTGCGACAACCCTCTATAGGACCACATGGAAAAAAATTAACACCCCACCATCCCGTATTGGGGGGCTCGATACCCTGATGCTTCATGAAGATGACTCATTGACCTTAGTGGCCCTCAGCAGCTATTATACTGACCCCGATGATGATCTCAATGAAATGAATATTCATGTGATATCACATGACCATCAGAACCTTGCAATGGTTCAAGTACATAGTAGTACTCTTTCTATTATTCCTCAGGATAATATCTTTGGGGAAGCTCCGCTTGTAGTACAAGTTGTGTCAGGGGGTGATACGCTTATGGATACATTACACTTAGTTGTGGAGCCGGTTGATGATGCACCGACACCAGTTGGTTCATATGCGAGCATGCAACGCCTTGAAGAGAGCGCTTCAGATACCATAGTTCTTACTGGTTCGTTTCTTGATATTGATTCTGACACCATTGCATACTCATTCTCTTTAAATACCGATAGTGTGATTTCAGTTGTACAACATGGGGACACCTTGATTATTGATTATTTAGTGGATCGTTACGGCGTTACTGAGGTGACTATTATGGCAACTGCTGATGGGCAGACTCGTGATGCACTGATAGTAGTTCGGGTGATTCCTGTTGATGACGCTATTGTTGCTCTTGATACCATTTCTGATAGAACAGTGATGGAGGATGCTGCTTCTATTGTTATTCCATTATCTGACTATTTTTATAATCCTGATAATGTTACTTTTGCCTATGGAGTAAGTGGATGTAGTGGTGAGCTTCTTCAATGTACCGTTGTAGGTGATACATTAATAGTGACCCCAGTGCCTGATGCATGGGGGACTCAAAAAGTAATTGTTAGGGCCGGGGATATAAGTGATGATTTTTCTGTTACGGTAACGGCTGTTGATGATGCCCCTCGGGCGCTGTTTGGTGGTGATACCTTATTGGTATACGAAGACCGTGTCCCTATGGCATTGGCATTGGCTGATCTCTATACCGATCCAGATTCTGAAAGTGTAATAATGAGTGCAACGGTTCAATCATCCACTACTCTTATAACGGCAATTACTCATGGAGATTCTATGACCCTCACATTTACACCTGAAGAGTCGGGATTTGGATACCTCTATGTTGCAGTAACATCTGCGGGGGCCTCTCTATTAGATACTATTCCTATAACGGTTATGTCTGTCGATGATCCTGTAGTGGCAATCAGATCATTGGATACTCTGTATACTGAAGAGGATAGTGGTACACTTTCTGTGTCACTCATTGACCTGTTTGTTGATATTGATTCGCCTATGGAAGAAATGATCTATACCGTTTCATTTGGAGGCGTTGTTGGGGTGAGTGCAGAAGTGACTGGTGACTTATTATCACTTACTCCAATGGAAAATTATTTTGGTACTACTGTTGTTCAAATAGGAGTAGAAGGTAGTCCAGGCGTATCTGTTGAACAAGTTGTTGTAGTGAGTCCTGTTAATGATACCCCACAATTAGATGATGTAAAGATAGAGGTGAGTGAAGATATTAAAGTAAAAGCAGTAATTAGTCGCTTGAGTGCATTTGACCCTGATGGAGATGTGCTGTCTTGGGAGATTCTCGATCCATTAAGTCAGGTTGCTTTATATAGTGGTACTGACCTACTCTATATTGCAGAACCACTCGATATCGCCGATGGTCTCGTTCACGATTTTAGAGTTGCAGTTTTTGACTCTCTCAGTAGTGATACTGCAATTGTGACACTTTTTGTTAAACGTACAAATAATGCACCTATTGCACACGATACAGTATTCACTATATCCAATTCCACCGACCGATATGCACAAGTTGGAACGGTTGTATCAAATGATATTGATAATGACGCCCTCTCGTATCGTATTGTGGGATCAGATGCATTTATTGTTGGCCTCAATGGCTCAATTAAATCGAATAGACCTCTTTCGGATTCAGATGTGTATACATTTGGTGTTGAGGTCCGGGATGCGTTTCGAGCTGATACCGCTTTTGTTACTCTGCATATTAAAGATACCACCGTTCAAGTTGTAATCAATGATACGGTAATAGTTAAGGATACGATCCCGGTACTCGTAGATACCTTGAATACAGAAGTGATGAGTGCTTTTGTGACAAAACGGGAGTCGATCTCGATCTTTGATACCTTAAGTTTTGGGGCTGTGGTCACAGAATTCCCTAACATTGAAGAAAGTGATAGTGTGCATGTCAAAGGGCTTGGTCAGATGTTTGTCGAGAGAGAGGGTGATGTGGTACTCGTTGGAACGCTCCAATTTGGTGAGATTTACACTTTAGAATGCACCTACTTTACTGCAGATACTACGCTTATCTTTTCGAAAGAGATTCGAGTAAGAAGAGCTGTAGCACAGCCTCAAATAGCAGATATATTTGAGAACCGTAGAGATTATTTGCTAAAACCAATACATGTATTTGTGACAAAAGGAACAGAGATTGTTCTCAAAAATAATCCTCATATAGTGGATATTTATGCAATTACAGGTAAAAAGGTGAAAACAGTTGCAGTTGTTGGTAAAGATCGGTATACTATATCTGATGATGTATCTCCTGGGATCTATGTTGTTATATTGCATTGAGGCTCAATGTAAGTGACACTAAGGTTGCAGGCTATTGAAGGGTAGTTGTGCAAAAAAGTATCTTACAGACGATCAAGTTTTTATTGCTCCCTGCTATTATTACTTTAGGGGCAATAGTTGCAGCAATGAACTTAGATGGGCTTCCTGAATCGTTTTCTGGTATCCTAATATTACTTCCCTATATGGCTATAATATTTGGATTGGGAATCTCTTATAAATTCAATAGAGTAAAAGAGATATTTTACTTTCTCCATATGGGTATTGCATACTTCCTTTTTACAAGATATTTTAGTCTGGATTCTGATGCTGAACCTATTGTAGCAGAGACCATTTTTCATGCAGTAACGGTATTCGTACCGCTGAATATATTGATTCTTTCATTTTTAAAAGAACGTCCCATTATTACTCCTGATGGTATTATCAGAATTTTTGTAATGATGCTCCAAGGGTTATTTACCTTTTGGATTATCTTCATTGAGAGTTATTATACTGTTGGGCTTTTGAATATTAAGCATTTAAATGTGATGCAACTTTTTGCAGTATCTGAGCTCTCCTTTTTTACCTTGATTGCTGCACTTATTGTTATGGGGGTTAAAACCTTTCGGTCCCGAAATTATGAGCAAATGGGGGCATTTTCTGCACTATTTCCGCTCTTCTTAGCATTTCTTGCCATTGATACTTATGGTGCTTTTTCACTTCTCATTACTGCATCTGCGTTATCACTTATTGTAGGTACTGTGTTTAACTCTTTCAATTTGGCCTATGTTGATGAACTTACCGGAATATTGGGTCGCCGCGCTATGCGTGAGAAAATGGCTTCACTCACGGGTACATATACGATAGCTATGATAGATATTGATCACTTTAAAAACTTTAATGATACCTATGGCCATGACGTTGGTGATGATGTGCTTCGAATGGTTGCAAATCAGATTGCTGCAGTAACAGGTGGAGGAAGGGCGTATCGGTATGGTGGAGAAGAGTTTACTGTAGTGTTCCCGGGCAAAAGTATTCGCCAGACCTTAAAGCATTTGGAGCAGGTCCGAATAAATGTTTATAATTATAAGTTCTCCATTCGCAATAAAGTTCAACGTCCAATGAGTGGCCAAGAGGGTTCTAAAGCAAGAAAAATCCCACCACGATCTTCAACAATGGTGTCAGTAGCTATCAGTATCGGTGTGGCAGAAAAAGATTCTGATCATATTGAACCTGAAGACGTGCTCAAAGGTGCAGATAAAGCATTGTATCGTGCTAAAAATAATGGGCGCAATCAGCTCAGTCATTAGGTACATTCGAAAGTATCACTCATGAGTGCAGGGCTGTATACTCTATTTTTAAAATAATCAATAGTGATTAGAGGGGGTATTAGTCTTCGTAGAGAAGCCTGAATATTCGTCCAATTGCTTCTACTGCCTCGTGCTCATCAGGGCCATCAGCTTGAACGGTAAGGATGTCATTTTGTAATGCTTCGAGTTGCATTATATCTAATATGCTTTTTGCATCTGCAGTAAAATCATTCTTAGTTATAATAATAGAACAGACATGATTCAGTGCTTCTTGCGCGAGGAGGGCTGATGGACGGGCGTGTAGCCCCTTTGGGTTTTCCAAAGTAAAACTCGATTGATACATTGTCCCCCCTTAAGGAAAGTACACTTGAGTTGTATAGAGACTGTAATTGTAAGAAATTAACAGCTGATATGCGAGTTCGTTTGAGAAGTTAGACTCTTGAACTCTCTCTTTTTAGATACTTGAGTCTTATAGATAGCTTTCTTTAAGCTCCGCAACAAATTGTAATGCACCCATGGGAGTCATGTTGTTTAAGTCCGCTTTCGCAAGGTCATTAATGAGGAGTTTGTGATTTTCGGTCATTGGTTCTGGTTCAAAGAGATCTTGTTGTGGTTTCTCTTCAATATCAAATGATGCATCAAGAGGTACAGTACGTTTTGATTCGAGGCGGAGGAGAATTTTTTTGGCTCTCAGAATGACATTCTTAGGAACACCGGCCATACCAGCAACTTGAATACCGTAACTTGAATCACAGGGACCTTTCTTAATTTTTCTCAAAAAGAGAAGTGATCCTTGTTGTTCTTTAACCGAGATATGATAATTTTCAACCCGTTTCAGACTCTCTTCGAGGGAACTGAGTTCGTGGTAGTGTGTCGCAAAAAGGGTTTTACCAGCAATTGCTGGTTCATTGTGGAGCGTCTCTACAATAGCCCATGCTAATGAAAGCCCGTCAAAGGTGCTGGTACCTCGACCAATTTCATCGAGGAGTATGAGTGACTTTGCTGTAGCGTTATTGAGAATGTTAGCAGTTTCAATCATTTCTACCATAAATGTTGATTGACCTTTACTGAGTCGATCTGATGCGCCAACACGAGTAAATATTCTGTCACATATTCCTATTTCAGCCTTCTCGGCTGAAACGAACGAGCCAATTTGGGCAAGAAGTACAATGATCCCTGTTTGACGAAGGTAGGTAGATTTACCGGCCATATTGGGGCCGGTAATGAGCATAATTTGACGCCCTTTTGCATCCATGTCTACATCATTACGTATAAAAGTAATATCGGGGTTCATTTTGGTAATGACAGGATGCCAGCCACCATGAATATCGAGGTCAGTGCCTTCTTTAATAGAGGGGCGCATGAAGTTTTGTTTACGGGCAGCAAGTGCAAGTGAGTACAGAGAATCTACAGAAGCGATATCATCAGCAACAGATCGAAGTTCACTGCACCAACCATTTGCTTCGTTTCTGAGTTCGGTAAAAATTTGATATTCAAGTTGATTTATCTGAGACTCAGCATTGAGAATTTTTGTCTCATATTCTTTCATCTCGGGAGTAATGAATCGTTCAGCATTTGCGAGTGTCTGCTTCCGAATGTAGGTATCTGGAATTTTATCAATATGCTGTTTGGTTGTTTCGAGGTAATACCCAAAAACTTTATTAAAGCCAACTTTAAGTGTTGGGATTTTTAGTCGTTCTTTTTCGCGTGCTTCTAGGCCGGCTAGCCATTCGCGCGCTTCACGAATTCCTTCATTGAGAGCATCAAGTTTTTCATTTGCACCTCGACAGATCATCTTACCTTCACGAAGGGTGAGAGGGAGGTCGTCGTTGAGGAGATCGAGAATGTATTCTCCTTTATGCCCAAGCTCAGAAAGACTTTGCTGCAGATGAGCAAAAATAGGACTTTTAAGGTCGTTGAGTATTGAACCAATATTGTCGGCTTTTAGGAGTGAGCGACCGAGTGCCTGGAGGTCACGAGCATTAGCTCTTCCTGAACCAATGCGTCCAATAAGTCGTTCAATATCATTGATTTCTCGAAGTTCAAGTTTGAGGTCTTCTTGTAATATTTGACTCTCAAAAACTTCTTCTACCGCATCGAGTCGTTTATGAATAAGGTTTTTGTTTACGAGTGGGTGAGAGACCCAGTGTTTTAGTTTTCGACCACCCATTGCAGTAATAGTATTGTCCAGCACCGAGATGAGAGTACTACTGGTGTCATCGTTGTTGAGTGGTTTTAATAGCTCAAGGTTGCGAATGGTGGGGCCATCGAGAACCATGTAATCTGCAAGGTGGTGTACTTCAATACGGTCGAGGTGATCTAATGAAGTCTTTTTAAGGTCAAGGGCATAGAGGAGTACAGCGCCGGCAGCAATCACAACCGATGCTGTTTTTTCTATACCAAAGGATTCGAGGGTTTCAACTTTAAATTGTTTACAGAGCTCTGTATTAGCCTCTTCTATGGTAAAATAGGAGTCGGGAAGAATAGAAACGAGTACTTTGTCATTCTCTTTAAGGTCATCTACAAAGGGAAATTGGAGTGCGGTCTCTTCATTGACTAGTACTTCTTTAGCGCCGATTCGAAAAAGCTCATTTTCTATATCTTTTGCAGTGCCTTCGGCAACAAAAAAAGTTCCGGTACTAATGTCGAGTGCAGCAAGTGAGCAGTTAACCGAAGGGTCTACACTCATGTAGATACCGACAAGGTAGTTACTTGACTTAGCATCGAGGGTTGACTCGTTGAGGTTGGTTCCTGCGGTTATTACTTCTATAACGTCGCGCTTTACAATACCGACGGCGTCTTTGGGGTCTTCCATTTGTTCACAAATGGCGACTTTATGGCCTGCTTGAATCATTTTAGGAATGTATCGTTCAGCAGCGTGATACGGAAAGCCACAGAGTGGTGTTGGCTCTTTATCTTTACTGTTTCTGCTGGTAAGAGTGATACCAAGAATTTTAGCTGCAAAGATGGCATCTTCATTAAACAGTTCGTAAAAGTCACCCATTCTATAAAAGAGAACACAGTCACTATAGTTTGCTTTAATATCTAAATACTGACGCATCATAGGCGTCAATTTTTTACTGGGTGCTTCCGCTGTTTTTGACATTATTTTTCCTGAGATCTGTTCAGAATAGAGAGCTGGTTAGGATCAGCCTCTGAGTTCTCTTCCTCATCAATAAAGGGGCGAGGTTTGGTATCCATTTGCGGTAAGAGGAGATCAGAATTGATAATCTCATCGAGTTCATGCAATTTGGGAAGGTCATCACTAATACTGTTAATGTTAAAGTATTTCAAAAACTCATCAGTCGTAACATATTGAAATGCGCCACCAATTGAGGTTGATCTACCGCTCATTACTACAAGTTTTTTCTCGAGCAGCATCTTAAGTGGTGCATCACATGACTGAACGCCACGAACGGACTCAATCTCGGCTTTAGTGATAGGTTGTTTGTAGGCAATGATAGAGAGAGTTTCGAGAGCAGCTCGTGATATTTTTTTGTAACTACTGGTTTCGTTGAAAAGTTTTTTTACCCAAGGAAAGTATTTTACTTTAGTTCTAAAACGAAATCCCTTTGCTTGCTCAATCATCTCAAAGGGGCTTTCAATTGATGAGAGCTTTTCATTAATAAGAACCATGCATTCGCGGAGATATTTAGCATCAATAAATTCGCCAATGATCTCTCTAAATTTTTTAATAGGGATAGTATCACTTGCGGCAAATACAAGCGCCTGAACTACATCAGCGACTTCTTCAATATCTTGGAGCTCAATATTGTGGGCAGGAGCATTTTGCTCTTCGGTCTCATGATTAGTGTCAGTGCTTTGGTCCATTAACTACCTGATTTTGTGTATCTTACAGCAATATGATTGAGAAGGGAAATATAGTTTATCGCTGAAAAAATAGGAGATTGAATCTTTTTTGCATGGGGGATCATGGTACAATATGGTTCCCGTAGCAATGGAGAAAGTAGAGTAGGCAAAAAGAGTGAACGTATGTGCACTAAAAGATTATAAGACTCTCTTTTTAAATAAAATCTGAAGAGTTTTACGTTATTTTTCACATGTACTCACTTCATAATAAATTATTATTTCTGTATGAGTAACAGTGATGGTTCTTTATGAATAAAATAACAATAAGTATAGCATTTGTTTCATGGCTTTTTATGAGTTGTGCGCTTCAAAAAAGTGGCCCAGTTGTTAAAATAGGGTATGTTGACACACAAATGATTATTGAAAACTATAGTCAAGCTGAAAAAGTCCGAAGGGCTATGAAGCTCAACACTCAAAATGCTCAAAATGAGGTAGATAAACTTCTTGGTTTGGCAAATCAAAAACTAGAAATCTATAAGAAAGAACTCGGAGGGGCGCAAAATACCAAAAACGAGAAACGGGTAACTGAACTTAAAGAGTTGATACAGATGACTGCAGCAACTTTTGAAAATCAGAAAACAATGCTCCAAGAAAAACTTTCAATTACGAATGAGAATATATCACAGGATGTTCTCAAAAGAATCAATGAATATATTGATGAATATGCTCAAAAACAGGGGTATACTGTTGTAATTGAGAAAAACGCTGGCATTCTCTATCATGATGTCACTATCAGTATCACCCAAGAAATATTACAAGGCTTAAACAGTAAGTAATCTCAATAGTTTCTGTATAGGATAAAAAGCGAAAAACTGTTACAACTCGGTACTGTCATCGTTAAATTCTGGATATACAGTACAAAATACGATATACTCTATTGATACTGTTAATTAGGTAATAGGTAATGTCAGGGGTGACCGAAGAGGTTCAACAGGTCTTACATAATGCGAGTCGAACATGGGGGACTGAGTTTTTTAATGCTATTACCAAAAATCTTGGTGTCATTATAAAAGCAGACTACCTCTTTATTGGTAAAGTAAATTGTGACGCGAGTGGGGTTGATACCATTGGTCTGTGGGGTAAGGGGGCGCATCAACATGATTTTTATTATGACCTTGAAGGTACCCCTTGCAAAGATGTATCTGATGACTCTATCTGTTGTTACCTTAATGATGTTACCAAATTGTACCCTAAAGACACACTTCTTATAGAAATGAATATTGAAGGGTATGTGGGGACTCCCCTGAAAAATTCTCGCGGTGAAGTATTTGCACTTCTTGTTGCTCTTTTTGAATCTCCCATTACAGAGCGAGAGCATATTCTTACACTATTTGAGCTCTTTGCTGGTAGAGTGTCTGCAGAGCTTGAACGAGAAGAGAGGGAACGTCAATTAAAAGAGTTAAATGATGTGCTTGAACATACTATAGAAGAAAGGACTCATGAACTTTCTGAGAAAAATAATGCACTTGAAAAGGTGCTACATGAGGTAGAAGAAGCACGAGAGACTTTAATTGAAAATGAAAAACTTGCCACACTTGGGTCACTCGTTGCGGGGATAGCTCATGAAGTGAATACTCCTTTAGGCGTTGCATTGACCGCCTCGACAGGGCTTCATATAGAGTATGAAAGATTAAAAAGTTTATTTGATGACAGTATACTCAAAAAATCTGACATGCATCTATTTCTAGATAGTGCAGATCAGGCATTTGGTATTCTCGAGAGAAACCTTGAGAGAAGTGCTGAAATTATACGAAACTTTAAAAAGATATCTGCTGATCAAGGCTCCGGAGAAGAACGTACTATTAATTTAAAAGAGTATGTTGATGAAATTCTCCAAAGCTTAAAACCTGCCATTAAGAAAACTAATATTACTTTTAATAATAAGCTTCCTCAGGGTATTCTCTTAAACACATCTGTTGGAGCAATCTATCAAGTCTTCTCTAACTTGTGTATGAATGTAATCCACAATGGCTATAGTGAAAATCAAAAAGGCTGGGTATTTATTGAGGGGGCTATTGAAAATAGTGTTGTAGTAATAACCGTTAGTAATGGTGGAGCTCCAATTTCAGAATCTCTTGTAGATACCTTATTTGATCCCTTCATAACCTCGCGTAGAGGACGTGGTGGCACAGGTCTTGGACTTCATATTGTAAAAAATGTTGTTAATTCAGTACTCAAAGGAAGTATAGAATTAACATGTTCTCAAACACCGGTAACTTTTACCATAACCATACCTGGAGTATTGGATGAGTGATTTGCTCATATTTGCAGAAGAGGAAGAGGCTCAACAAAGTGAATTAGGGCCTCCGTGGCGTATTCTGCTCGTTGATGATGATAAGGAAGTACATGATGTCACCCGATTTGTTTTAAAGAGTAAAAAACTTTTTAATCGACCTATTGAAATTATTAGTGTCTATAGTTTTTTAGAGGCAAAAGACCTTTTGATGCATGATGATGACTTTGCACTTGCTTATATTGATGTCGTGATGGAGACTGATGATGCCGGGTTACAATTAATTGAATTCATTAGAAATGATCTTAAAAATAGTATGATGCGTTTGACTATTCGTACTGGGCAACCAGGAGTGGCACCAGAAGAGGATGTTATAACGCGCTTTGATATTAATGACTATAGAGAAAAAACTGATATGAATGCGAGACGTCTCTTTAGCTCAACCTATACTGCACTTCGTTCTTATAGAGAAATAATAGCTCTTAATGAAAACAGAAAAGGTCTTAAAAAAGTAATAGAGTCTTCGGGGACGATTCATGGCATCCAACGATTGGGTGAGTTTGGCTCGGGTGTATTAGATCAGCTTGCAAATATTCTCTTTAGTGATAATGGTCATGGGGTAAACTGTGGTGGTGTTGCTGTATTTAAAAGTGATAAGGGGTTTGACGTAATTGCGCGTACTGGTGAATATGGGAATACAGGAGAAAGTATTGTTGAACTGGGGAAGAGCGTTGTCGAAAGAATAACAACGGTCTATCAAAGTAGAACGACGATGATTGGTGATGATTATTATGCAGGGTATTTTACGGGGCATGGAGGCACAGAATATGTACTTTACATGCATGGGCAAACAATCGGGATTTCTTTTGATGATGAATTACTAGAACTCTTTTGTAATAATGTGAGTGTGGCTCGTGAAAATAATGAATTAAAAACTCACATGGATGTGACTCAAAAGGAGATTGTTTATCTGCTTGGTGAAGCAGTTGAAAGAAGATCAGAAGAAACAGGTAATCATGTTCGAAGGGTCGCTCACTATTCAAGACTTCTTGCAACTCTTCGTGGGCTATCATCTGAGCAGTGCGAAGAAATCTATATGGCTTCTCCACTCCATGACCTTGGTAAAATAGCTATTCCTGATGCAGTATTAAATAAACCAGGTAAGCTTGATGCTGAAGAATGGTTAGTGATGCAGAAGCATGCTGAGTATGGACACGAGATGTTAAGAGATAGTAATAATATAACCCTTAAAGCTGCAGCGGTTATAGCCTATCATCATCATGAAAAATGGAATGGAAAAGGGTACCCTCAACAATTATCGGGTGAAGAAATTCATATGTACGGCAGAATTACTGCTCTTGCAGATGTGTTTGATGCTTTGGGTTCCGATAGATGTTACAAAGATGCCTGGCCGTTAGATGCTGTCCTTAAGCTGATACGGAATGAAAAGGGAGAGCATTTTGATCCAGATCTCGTTGATCTTTTTCTAGATAACATCGACGACTTTATTGATATTCGTGACCGTTATTCAGATGTGTGATATGAGAGACTCCCTCATGAAAAAGGTTTACAGAGATGAATGAACAATCAATAGATATAGCTTTCCTTGACTTTTTAGCGGGTGATGAGAAAAATGTACCCCTCGAGCGAAGAGGGTTAAATGTCATTATCTTTGCTGCCGGTATACTTTGTACCGTATTGGTCCTTGAGGCAATTGTATTGCAATGGGAAGGGGTAACGCTAGGAATCACTTTATGGATGTCATTTATGCTTTGGACTCTCTACTATATTGCTCGAACTACCAAACAGAATAGCTGGTTGGCATGGGTTTATCTGGGAGTACATGCAAGTGGAATTCTTGTAGACTGGTTTTTAGTGGCGGGTAATGTTGGTATTGCACCTATGGTATTCGTTGGTTTTGCTGTTTTGGTGCCTATCATCACAAAGCGGACTCAGTTATTAAAGGGGGTTATCTTGCTGGTGGCAGTATATACTTCACTTTTTTTGGGAACAATAGTTTTTGATGTTGTGGGGCATAAAGCAACAGATGTTATGCATGTACAAGAAACGCTTATTGAAATGGGAATGGTTGCCACATGTATGTTTGTAGTAACTTTTGTGGCAATTCAGTCCTATCGATCTGCTCATTTGCGTAGCTATACTCTTAACTATGACCTTGAATTGAAGAATTTACAGCTTCAAAAAGCAGTAGACGAAATTAAAACTCTGCAGGGAATAATTCCTATCTGTTCGTGTTGTAAAAAAATTAGATCTGAAGGTGGTGCTTGGGATCAAATTGAACATTACATTTCTAAACATAGTGATGCTTCATTCTCCCATGGAGTCTGTCCTGATTGCTTAAAGAGTGAATATCCTCATATTCATGAACGCATGGAGAAGAAAGGAAAAGTATAATTTATGTTTCTTTTCGCTTATACCATATAGAAATGGCTTCTTGTACTCTCGATTTTTGTATTGGTTTTGAAATATAGCTATTCATTCCTGCTGTGAGACATGCGTCACGGTCTTCTTTCATAGCATTGGCAGTCATGGCGACTATGGGAATCGATTGGTCAATTTCACCGTGAGTACCGGAACGAATAACTCGTGTTGTTTCGAGACCTCCAAGAACCGGCATTTGCATATCCATAAATACCAATTCAAAGCTTCGTTGTTTGAGAATAGAGAGGGCGACTGCACCATTTTCTGCCGGGGTTACTGTGTGCCCAAGTTTATTGAGAAGCTTTGTTATAACCCTTAAGTTCATGCTATTGTCCTCAACTACAAGTATGTCAATATTTGGAGTGTTAATATCACAAGTGGGGAGTTCTTCCTCAGGGGCAATGGCTTTATTTTCAGGTATGGTACAATGCATAGTGAACCAAAACGTTGAGCCGGAGCCTACATCGCTATACAGACCTATGTCACCATCCATCAGTTTTGCAAGCTGTTTGGATATTGAGAGTCCAAGGCCGGTCCCCCCAAATTGCCTGGTTATGGAGTTGTCGGCTTGGCTAAAATTTTCGAAAAGATGTATTTGTTTATCTAAGGGGATACCGATGCCCGTATCTTCAACGGAAAACTTTATATAGATACTATTTGAAGTCTCTTCAATCATAGCGCATTGAAGCTTTACTGAACCCTTAGGGGTAAATTTAATAGCATTTCCAATTAAGTTTGTAAGGACCTGATGAATGCGAACCGGGTCCCCTGTAACAATCCGAGGAATGTCTTTTGAAATACCCTGAAGGTATTGGAGACCCTTTTCTTCACACCGCAAAATATTAATTATTGAGAGATTGCTGAGGAGTGAATGGAGGTCAAAATTTATCTGTTCAACATCGAGTTTGCCTGCTTCAATTTTTGAAAAATCCAATATGTCATTGATGATGGTGAGTAAGTTGTTTCCGCTGTCTCGGACGGCCTCGACTAGTTCGCGCTGTTCATCATCTAGGCTGGTATCGAGGAGTAATCGATTCATTCCAATAACACCATTCATAGGAGTGCGAATCTCATGACTCATGTTAGCGAGAAACTCGCCTTTGGCATTTTTTGCTGCGGTCGCTTGATGTTTTGCAATAGTGAGGGCGTTTATTGATTCATCATATTGGTTATAAAACACTGATATGAGGCCAGTCATTAAAAATAATGCTCCTAAAATATTGCCTGCAAAGAATAATTTATAGGATATGGAATCAATGGTGAAAGGGAGGTTGTATAAGGTTGGGTACCCTAAACTCTCATAGAGCAAGACGAGTACTATCAAGAAACAAGTTATGGCAGTATAGAGTTGACTCTCTTTTCTGCTGAGTAGTGTATAGACACTCAGCACCATTACGGCACACCAAATCATAATGGGAGAAGTGATACCGCCTGATGTTAAAATTATAGGTAGGAGCGCTATAGCTGTTGTAAAAGAGATGATTCTACCAGCGAGATTGAAGTTGTGAAAATAATGAATACTAAAGAGGCCAAGGAGCCCTGTTACAAACCCTAGAATTGAAGCTCCCATAGCGATGTAATTATTCCAAAAGAGATAGATAAATATAAAAGGAAACCAACCAGCAGCAATGCCAAGTTGAAATGTGTAAATCATGCGCTGTTGCTGGTATTCCACAGTATGTTTGGGAACCGTCGCATGGTTCTCTGAGAAAGAGAACATGTCTAACAATTGGTTTATCATAGCCTACCTTCGGTTAATTGTACCGAAATTATGTGCGGTAAGCCATGTTTAAGAATGGAATATCGGGGTAATGACAGAAAACAGAGTCCTGTAATGGGTGTTCTAACTATTCACCTGTATGTTGCTATTTATTCATATTTACAATTATTGAATAATAAACAAGGATTTTCGGCTTCCTTGTAGCGTTATAATCAGACCTGTAGGAAGAAAGCGAGGTATGTCACCTGAGATAATACCATGAAACAGTTGGACTCCAGTCACTGAATAAATCGTAATTGGTTTGCTTAAAGCTATATGATTAATCCAGTGCCTTTGATCTGTTTCTGTAAAGGTGAGATTAATAGCTACAGGTGCTTCACTGGAGGAGGTTTCAATGATTGATGACTCTACAGTAGATGATTCCTCACTCGATGATTCTTCTTCATAAGGTTCATCATTCCCTTGTGGGGGTTCTTCAGTAGCTTGAGAACTTGATACATCAGCTGAATGTGATGAAGGAGTGGTTGAACTTATTGTCGCTTCTGAACTTGATTCATCACGCCAGCCAACTTTTTGCCAGCCTTCTTCTATGAGTGCATCGGTGATGCCGCAACCGCCGGCATTGGGGTCAGTACCTCCATTAAGACGGGGGATATAGACTGGGTGTACTTCTCCGCTTTCGGTGATGTGTTCGATATTAGATTCTGAATCATCCCAAAAGATTACTCGCATACGATCTTCGGCATTATCGGGGTCCATACCATATGCCCGCATAATTTTGTCATTGACATCGGGCTTATATGAATTATGATCCATGTGATAGGCACAGGTTTCACAGTTCCAGTTTGCCTTGTCGTTGATTTTTGGATAGGACCACTCTTTTGATGCGTTGTCGTAATGATCTGATTGCAAAAATTCAGGAAAGTGGTTGTCATCAATGAGATGACTAATTTTGTCCTCATAACCCACTTCAAGAGCTGCATGGCTATTGATACCGATAAATGCTCCATTGTCAACACACCGTGCAATAGCTTCACGTGCTTTTACCCCTAGGCACTGATAGCGTGGGTCCCAATTGTAGACATTGTTGTCGCTCGAATAGTTAAAGCAATGGTACTCCTCTTTATCATCAGTAGCAGGGCATTTATGTGATGAAAGGGTAAGGTCATAATCAAAGATACAAAGAACCTGAGGGTTTTTGGCAAATGTCGATAGGGCAAGGAGGGTACTTATAATAAGTGTATTTTTGAGAAATGTCATGATTTTCTTAGTGTAGTGTATGCATGAATTAATGTAGTAATTATCTAAATTTCTCTGATTAGATAGTTATTTATCGAGTTATAAATGGTGGGTTACTGTTCTTAAAGTGGGGGTATATTCGACTACCCATGCAACATAGTGTACGCACTTTTAATAGCTTCTTCACTTCCACTGAGCACCAGAACATCGCCAGATCGCAAAATAGTATCAGCAGTCGGTAAGGCGGATTCTTTACCTTTAGAGCTTATAGCCATAACCAATGCTCCAGTGAGTGCACGTAAATTAAGCTCAGATAGGCTTTTATCAACAGCAAAACTCTCAGTTTTTAGTTCGACTGTTTCTGGGTGACCCATACCTGGTAGAAGTTTGTTTACGAGATCCATAGAGGATTGATGGGTATCGGTATCTCTGCCTTTCAGGTTAATTTGATTTTGTAGGGCAGATGCTATAACTTGGGCTCCCGCCTTAACATGGCCATCTAGATTTCGAGCCCGTTTCCAAAAGGCAACACCGAAACCAAAAAGGGTAATAGCTATCACTGAAGAGACTGTTCCTGTTGGGGCGATAGGCTCAAGAAGAATCACTATGGGGATACTGATTATAATAATTTGAATACTATGGAGAGAGGTGCTGAGTACTCTGCGTGGTGCTAGTCCTGAGTCAACGCCATTGTTTGGAGGTAATGGTAGTGTGGTAATGGCTATTTCTCGTGCGATTCTTGAGGTGAGCCCTATTATTCCGCCAAAGAGAGGAATAATGATAATCACAGCGCCAACGATAAAGATGGTACTGCTAATTTGCTCTGGAATGGCAAGTTTTTCACCTAATACATGGAATATAGCATCGCTTTTTAATGCGGCTATGGAGAGTATTACGAGAAAAAGAAAATCAACACCCAACCATTTTAACCAACGGAACAATTTGGTTCTGAGAGTACTGTTATCCTTTTTCTTATACACTTGTTCGAGCCAGGAGCCATAGAGTGATGCAAAGGTTTGAAGAGGGGAGGGGAGGTGATTGGAGATAAAAAGGGCAATTGAAGAACTATGGCGAACCAAGTAAGGGGTTGTCCAGGTTGTGAGTACCGCAACGCTGACTGCAATAGAAAAAAGAGCAGGTGATACCACTCCAAAAACGAGGCCAATACCGACTATTAAAAAGCTAAACTCTCCAATTTGAGAGAGGCTGAGCCCTGCTTCGAGCGCCAAGGTTAAGGGTCTTCCTGTGATAAAAGTACCGAGGGTAATAGTTACTGTTTGACCTATGATGACAAGAACAGTAATGAGGAGTATGAGAGTTATGTTGTCAAAGGCGAGCATAGGATTGAGCTGCATGCCAATAGATACAAAGAAAATAGCGGTAAAGAGGTCACGAATGGGGGAAATTTGTCGTGCTATTTTATGGGATATTGCTCCCGACTCTGCAACGAGTGAGCCAGCAATAAATGCTCCGAGCGCCATAGAGTACCCAAAAGTTTTAGCGAGGAGCGCTATAGCAAAACAAAGGCCAATACTCGTGATGATATTCGTTTCGGGGTTTTTAAGAATACTCACAAATTGGGTAAGTCTTGGTATGAGGAGAATACCGATGAATACCAATGCTGCCAAAAAGCCACCTAATCCTAAAAGCATTGAGGTAAAGCTATCTAATGTAAAGCCAGACCCTGATGCGACAGCGGTGAGTGCGGCCATGAGAATAATAGCGATAAGATCCTGTGCGACTAAAATGCCAATCACTAAATCTTTTAAGCTTTTCTCTTTCTTGCCACTTTGAAAGGTTCTCGTAACCACTGCACTTGAGCTCACGGCGAGCATGCCACCCAAAAAGACACTTTGAATTTCTGACCAGCCCAGAATGCGTCCTAAAGTGACACCGAGGAATATCATAAGAAATGCTTGGACTAGCGCAATAAGACCTGAAGACAATCCTACTCTTAAAAATTTGGTAATAGAGAATTCGAGGCCAATCCCAAAGAGTAACAGAACCACACCAATTTCGGATAAAAGATGTACCACCGCTTTATCAGCAACTAATGGCGTTGGAAGGTAAGGCCCAACCAAGACACCTGCAACGAGGTACCCCATTAACACTGGTTGTTTGAGCTTTTGGAAAAGTACGGTTACGAGTCCTGCTGCAACTAATACAATGGTAAACGCTTCTATGAATACATGTTGGTCAATCATGGGGAGCCATTTTGGTGTCGGTACCCTAAAATTTAGGCATTTAGTTGTGGAATATGAAGAAAAAGGGATGAGGAAGAGGAAATATTCAATTATGGAATGAAGCTGGAATGTTATTTGTGTTATACCTGCACTCCAGTATAAAGAGAGTTGCAGTGCAGGAGTTGTTTTTATTTAATATATGATATAAACCTCAGGCTGTTTTCCATCATCATAGGAATGATAAATTGGTTACGCTCTGGAATAAATTCAAAATCTGCTCCTACTGTATTGATTGAAAACAATGATGTGGTGTCACCTGTTGTAGAAACTTCATAGACGGTTCCCGAGAAATAGTCATTGGTATAAAATGCACCGTTTGATGCAGGTTCAAGTCCATCAAGATTACCAAAGGGTGTTTGAGTAACTACAGCTATTTCTTGAGTCGTAAGAGAAATTTTCTTTACGGTGCCTGGAATAGATGTCTCAAATCCATTGCCATTAAATGTTCCCCAAGATGCACTATAAAGGAATGCGCCATCTATGTGCAGTCCATTAGGATGGTCGAGGAGAGGGTCTTGTAAAAAGAGTGTGAGAGAGTCGTGCTCAAGACGGTAGATTGCATTACCCATCATATCCGAGACATAGATTTGCCCTGATTGATCTATGGCGAGGTCATTGAGGAATAGAGCACCACTATTGGGGTATCGTGCTACTATGGTGCTCGTAGGTATATCTATTGCCACGAGAGTTGTAATGTCTGATACATAGAGGGTGTTCTGGTTTATGACCATCCCTTTAGGGGCGTTGAGTCCAGTCACCCATGCAGTGTCTATCATGGTGCCGTCTAAAGAGACTTTGGATATGAACCCTTTACCATCATGTTCGTTGGGTGCCCCTTGTACATTAGAGACATAGAGCATGTTTCGTTCAGAATCATGAATGACTGATTCAGGAGTATCAAACCCAGTGAGAATAGTATCGATCCCTTTAGTGAGGGAAGGTTGAGTTGTTGTGCTGCATCCTGAGATAAGGGCAGTAGTAAGAGTTGTTATGAGTGCGGCTGATCGTAAAAACGGTATCATGATGCCTCCAGTTAAGTATGTATCTGGAGTAAATGTACTCGGTTGGCCCAATTGAATCTAACGCTGGTGGTTTAAAAAATACCGTTTTTAGCCATTTGTTTTGGAGTGATCCCAAATTCATCTTTAAAGCGGGCAATAAAATTGGATAAATTGCGGTAGCCTACTGCGGTACAAATTTCACTGATGTTTTTTTCGGAATTGACAATCAAGGAACGTGCTTTATGGAGTCTTTTCATACGGAGCCACTCTCCAGGCGGCTGATCATAGATCTCTTTGAACTCTAATTTGAAGCTCGTAAGACTCTTACCCGATAGTTTTGCATAGTCGGCTATTTGGAGATCTGAGTGGTAGTGCTTTTCCATAATATCACGAATGTTAAAACCTTTGTTCTCACGTGTGGTTAAGAGGAGTTTGACAAAGTCAGGGTTGGTGGTATCGCTACAGAGAGTGTGGAGAAGTTCCGTTATCTTAAAAGGGAGCACAGCACTTACATCCATATCTGGTTGGTTTAGATAGGGGAGTATTGAGTGGAGAAACCCTTGGAGTGCGGGCGTCACGTTAATCTTAAAGCCAGAACGGGGTTCTTGTACATCCTTGACGTTTGTTTTATTCTTGAGCTGTTCAATAAAGTTGTTTATAAAGTGAGGTTGGATAAAAAAGACGAGACTCGAAAAGTGCTGAGTGTTGTTGAGTACTTCAGCCATGCCATAGACCCCACGATTGAGAAAAAAGGCATCTCCGGCCTTTGCACGAATAGTCGTATCCTGAAGAGTAATAACCTTCTCTCCTTCTTGTATAATACAAAAGAGGTAGCATGAGAGACTAATATCAAAGGTTGCTTTGAATGGGGCGTCTGTTCTTCGGTACTGCACGACAGTACAACCCTCTAATTCGAGGGTGCCAAAAGATGGTGGGTTAAAATATTCAGGAAGTTTAAACATTGACTACTTTTTAATATCGAAGATTGGTTAAAAAGTAGTCAATGATAGATTGATAGAGTAGTGATGAATTTTGTTAATTTAGTGCTTATCAGATCTCAGGTACTACAAATGTGGACATAACTTTTTGTATCGTTTTATCAAAAATGTGTTTTACGTTAATATCATTATCGAGATAGTGCATACTCATTTTGAGGCCTAGAGCATTTTTTGTTCCCTCTTCAACACATGTATCATATTCTTCATCTTCTGTTACTCGTAAACAACTCTCTTCTTGAGATTCGCCAGAATAGGGCATTTCCAAGCATGTTTTAGAACAACCATAAACTGTTGTAGTTACCTGAATACCTTCTGGAACGATATCATAATACATTAGTGCAATAGAATCAGTAATTGGCATTTTAATTTCCAGGGTATTACAATCTTTTTTCGACATAGAGGAGGATACATCTCCTTCAATTTCAGGGACTATCAGGTCCATATAGCACCCTTCTTCTAAAAGGTATTTTGCCATACATGCCCCCATGATTGGCCCTTCCATGCTTTCTTCACAAGTGCCATTGGAACCACCAAATGCTCCCGCTGCTTGGCCACCACATCCATTTATGCTATAGTTCAAAGTTATTCCATCTACTCCATTATGGAATGACATGTCTACAGGGATAGTAAGTCCTTCCTTTACAGTTGTCTCCATGCGGAGACTATTACAGGTTACATTTGAAAAAGCCATTGATGGTGCAGCGGGCCCATTTTCTGTCATTTCACTGTCTAAGGGGACTTGTGCCATCATAGTGCCCATGCAAATTGACCCGCTATAGTCAAAATGTGCAGAAGAATCAGAAATGGTAATTGTTGCTTTAAGGTCAGTTGCACTTTTCATCATAGCAATATTTTCATTATTTTCACAATCGTCTATTTCTCGAGAAACAAATGAATAATCCGTATGCCACTTTCCTTGTAATGTTGTTGGCGCTGTATCTGAGTCAGGAGTATATTCCATTTTATCGCAATCATCATCTTCCCATGTATAGAGGAGTCCATTAGCTATTTCATAATTTCGAGTTACTGAGTCTTTGAATATGACATCATCATCGTCACAATCAATTTTTTCAACAATAAATGACTCATCATCAATTGCAATAATAGTTTCTGACTCTTCAATGCCATCCATTATTAGGCCTGAATTATCAGGTGAGGTAGTTTCGTCTGAATTAAATAGGTCACATGCTGTGACTGATAACAGAGTGAGTGCTAATAGGGTGAGATAGTATTTCATTGGGTTCCTTAGTATAATATGTAGAAATTCAATTACCACAGGCTTTGTAGTATTGGAGTAATAAATTAGTTAGGGGTTAGATTGATAATTCGGTAAAAATAAAAAATTGAGCTACTAGAAGCACGTAATTGGAGAATATAGTTGAGGAGTGAAAGGCTTGCACTCATGACCGGAGGATAAAATAGGGCGCTCGACAGGAACATTTTTTCCTTATTGGAGAAAATTATTCTCTCATAAATAGTATTTGTCTAAAGTTGCCCCTTAAAAAGCCGATATAGGCTGATTTCTAGTAATTTAAATTTGGCACAGTTATCGCTTTTACATAAAGAGTGTACTTCACTATGGTGTAAAAATGGATTTACGGGGATACATGTTTCAGGGTACTAGAAGAACCCTGCTTTACAAAAGCCTTGATGCAAATGGAATGCGAAATCGAGCTATATCCCACAATATTGCTAATGCGAATACCGTGGGATATCAGCGAAAAGAGGTTCACTTTGAAGAACAAGTGAGAGCTGCCCTTCGGCTAAAAGTTGATGGTGAAACAACGAATGAAGAACATTTTGAAATTGGCAAAGATGCAGCGGTTAAGAAGTTGAAAGCTTTTGCTTTAGAGGCAAATGACGCGACACTTCCTGGTGAAATCAACAACGTTGATATTGATCTAGAAATGTCAAAGCTCGCAGAAAACCAAATACAATATAATTACAATATTAAGTTTTCTGGATTTGAAAAATTTCTTGGTGCTATTAAAGGGCGCATGTAATCGAGTAGGCTTGACGGAGTAATTCTATCTACTCCTGTGATACTGCTATAAGTATCTAAACACAGATATCTTCACATTGGAGGTATCTTGTTTAACGACGATAATCAAAAAAATTCTAATACTGTTTAAACACCTTCTTAAACGAAAATATAGATGCCAACTGTTTAATGCCTATTGGTTCACTGCTCACTTAGCTAGAATTATTTGCACAATAATGAGAGTGTAATGTTACTACGCGACTACATGTGAGAATGTGCTTAGTGGGCAATAATTATGGGGACAGATATGGATACAATGACAGTAAATCCAGAAAATGAAGGGTTACAGCAGGGAACAGACCTTAACTTTCAGTTAGAAATGCCAGGGATTCCAATCTATTCAGAAAATGATGCAGTACTCAATCATATGCATGGTGTGTATGTTGAAGTGGGCCTGGATTTAAAGTTTAGGGCGGTGAATGAATATGCTCGGAAGCGATTGGGGTATACACACGAAGAAATGATAGGGCAGATGAGCTGCCTGAAAGTGTTTCCACAATATCAAGTTGAACGATTAGTACAGGTGACAACGAAGGTTATGTGTAATGATTATGGCAATGAACTGGAATGGGAAATTCTAGGGCGCAATGGTTCTATCATGCATATTCGGGCAACGGGGTATCCACTCAAAGATGATGCGGGTAACATTATTGGGATAAAAGTTTTTGGGAGGGAAGTTACCGGTTGGAAAGACCTAGAGGCGAAATTATTAGCGAGTGAAAACCGGTTTCGAGCACTTTTTTCTCAATCTCCTATGGGGACAGTGTTGTTTTATGCAAATGGGTTAATAGCCAAGTCTAATGCTGCCTTTAAAAGCCTGTATGCAGAAGTTGAGAGGCCCAGTGATGCTCCGCCTACAGTACAGAGCTTTATCTCGTTAAGTTCAGTTCTGATTACTCAATTAAAAAAGGATGAACACACCGTTGCATTGGGTTCTGTGGTTGTAAAAGATGGCATGGACTATCATACACAATGGCGTATATCAAGGATGGATGATTCAGAGGTTGAGAGTGCTACTTCCATGTATATTGCCTATGTTGAAAAAAGGGTACTCAGCAAGCCGATTATCAGAGACATTGAGCAACAATCTGATACTTGTATACCGTCTCAAGGTTCTCAAAACAAAAAATTGATTAACAAGGATATGTACTTAGATAACTTCATTTTTAATAGTCCTGAAATGGGTAAAATTTTGGCAAAAATTCCGAGTATGGCTCAATCAGGTGCGCCACTATTGATTCGGGGCGAGAGTGGGACGGGCAAAGAGATAATTGCCCATTTGATACAAGAGAGTAAAAATGAGAAAGGCTCTCCATTTATCTCTCTTAATTGTGGCAGTATTCCTGACAGTCTCATAGAATCAGAACTGTTTGGGTACCGAGCTG
Source organism: Fibrobacterales bacterium (assembly GCA_051532055.1). Classification (GTDB taxonomy): domain Bacteria; phylum Fibrobacterota; class Fibrobacteria; order Fibrobacterales; family JAOPTW01; genus JAOPTW01. The sequence goes on from JAOPTX010000047.1 coordinate 51,973, forward strand.
GTGCTTTTACTGATGCTAAGAAAAATAAGAAGGGCAAAGTTGAGCTTGCACAGGGAGGTATACTCTTTCTTGATGAAATTGGAGATATGCCGCTGAATATGCAGGTAAAATTATTGAGACTCCTTGAACAAAAACGGTTTTATCCTTTAGGGAGTGAAACTGAGGTACAGGTAGATATTAGAATAATTGCAGCAACCCACCAGCCACTCGAAGACCTAGTCGCACAAAAAATATTCCGACAAGACCTCTACTATCGACTGAATGTTATAACGGTTAATTTACCGCCTTTGCGAGAGCGAAAAGAAGATATTCCAGCTCTCTGTTCAGTCTTTTTAGAAAAGGCAAATATACGGTCTCAAAAAAGTATTTCAGGTTTTAGTGGAGAGTTGCTGCACTTTTTTAAAGAGTACTCTTTTCCTGGAAATATTCGTGAGCTCGAAAACATTGTCGATCATATGGTTATTTTCTGTTCTGAAATTGTATTGAAAATTGATCATTTACCTGATGAATTGTTAAGGAAAGCGAAAGTGTGGGTTGCGCCAGTAGAAGATGCTGGGAGTGAAGATAATTCTGAAATAGAAGTGACCTCTATTTCAGAGGCCATGCACATTGCCGGTGGTAATAAAACCAAAGCGGCAAAGTTACTGGGTATGCATCGGTCAACTCTCATTCGCAAGTTGAAGAAAGAGGGGTGAGCCGATACATGGTGTTTAATTGATAAAAGTTATTATTATTCTGGGGAGCCACAAATCGCTGATGAAATTTGATTTTTCCATGTAGGAGAAAATATGTTTTTCATAAGATAAAGTGAAAGGTTAATGATCATTTCTCTTTCACCTTTATTAAGATTAGCCCTGAATGATTTGCCTGCATAAAATGGGTGTTCAAAAAACTTAAATGAAGAAGTATTGGAATTAGTACTTGCTTCTAATAGCATACTGGATGTTTTATTATCCCATCCAAACATATCCATAAGTTTAAAATCTTTCCAGTTATCAGTAGTGTACTCAACTCTATCTCCACGTAATTTATCGTACTCGAAAAAAATCATACTGCAATCTTCTTCAGTTGTCGCCACTTGTTCTGTTGAACCTACTTTGGCTAAGGCAGAAGGCTTGCGTGAAGGTAGGTTCATATCTAAATCAGCTTCTTTTTCATTTTCATATATAGTGAAATGTTTATTATCCTCAAAATCTATAAGGGTAACTGAATTAGGAAATGCCATAATTTCTGCAATTTTGGTATTGTCATCACCAGGAAGTAATTCTTCACTGGTATCAGTAATTCTATAGCGGGCCGTTAACTCTTCACCTTTATAGGTGTAAGTAACCGTTTCAATAGTGGATGCAGCAATTGAATCCACTGTAGGCGTTGCGCTCATAGGTTGAGGTGTATCGGTGCAGCTCATCATGCAGAGTACTGAAGAGAGCGAAATAATTGATAGTAATTTTTTCATACTGTTCCTTTTTTTAGTTTGTGTTTTACTTATGCTTATAGAGCGTTAGTATGAGCAAATGTAATGGATGAGGTTCGGTTGTTCCAGTTTTTAATCCAGGCAGGCTTTGGATATTCACGGCCACGTATCGTTACGGTGCCGACACCATACTCTTTTAAATCAGTGATAATGAATGGGCAACCGGGGCCCATTTTCAAATACAATGCTTCCCCCCCTAAATCTGGAAGTGCCGCCATAGGGTTTTCCCACAGTATCACAGCGCCTATTGCATTTTCTGGTGGGTTGTAGGCAAATAGACTTGAGATTCTATTGTCCCAAAAGGTGCCTTGAAGTTTCACATAGTCTACATAAGCGTGTCCATGCCGCATTACGTGGTCATAATTGAATTCAGTAGAGGCGCCTAACAAGAATTTATCAGAAAATACTTTTACGTTAAGGCCATTTGTTGCGGCAACGTCACCGGTACTTTTCGCAAGAAGCGATGTAGAATTTATGGTGATATTCATCTCTTTATTCGCAATTTTAGAATTTCGATAGAGCTCAATTAGAGTGTCATGAGGTTGATCTATTACCTTAACTAGGGTTGGGATATCGAGTATATCAAATATTTCCTCATTATTTTGACTATCTACAATCGTTATTGTGTCGTTAGAGGTAGTATAGCTCACAGTATATGCATTACCTTCAAAGAGATAGGTGACGACCTTGGCTGCTACAGAGGTCTGTGTATCAGCAGGTAATTCCTGTGCTGAAAAAGTTTGAGGGCTGTTGTCACAGGCGACAAAGGTGGATAACACTGCTGCTGTAACAAGTGTCGATAGTATGATGTTCATAATGATCCTTTATTTGGGGTGGTTTTTAACGTCTTGATGAATAAGATTCAATGCTGATAGAGCAATAGGTATGCCATAATTGAAATTGAATTGTATTGAATCGAATGAAGTAAAAAGTGTCGCAGATGTATGTCAAAAGAATTAATGTGCGACACAATGAAAAAGAGTACGACGGTTTTAAGGTGTTGTGCGACAGTCGCGTTGCGACGGTGCGACAGTTGTGATGAATTCATTATACGGATGGTATTTTTAAAGGGGACTATTTAAGCAAATGAGCGCCATTATCCCATTCAAGTGGTAATCCGGATAGTTGGCACATGTTTTGCATAGGTTGTAGTACACGATAAATTTTAACATACATAGGTATATAATGAAATTGAGTAAGATGATAATAACAGGATTAGTGGTAGGGTCTTGTTTATACACAAATGGCATGAGTCAGGAGACAGGAAAAAATGTTGTGCAAACAACAACATTGGGAACGTTAACATTGAAGGAAGGGTTACCAATAGTAAAAGAAATTAAGTGGTGGACAGACCCGGCGCTCAGTAAAAGTCATACCTTGATCATTTCTTCGGGTGGAGCAGAGTATACAACCTATCTCGCTAAAAATAGGCTGACTCAAAAATTAGATTTTAAAAATGATTTGCTCAATTTCACCTATTACGTTTTAACTAATCTAAGGTATCTCTTTACTGACTTTGCTGATGATGTACGATTCTTTGCCAGCAGGGTTCATCGAGAAAATCTGCAAGAATCAGTTTTTGCTGTTTCTACACGACCAACATTTGATCTTGCTAACGGAATGGCCGATAGTGATATATTTCCTTTTAATGAAGACTTTTTTTATCCGAGTGTTAATACCCTTGCAAGTAGAATTAAGTATGCTGCTGGCAAAATGCCCGCTGACAGAAAAATTATCCTTGTGGGTAAAAGTATGGGAGGTTGCCAGTTGATGAAGGCGGCTAATAAACTCGAGGGAATTCTAAAAATTGACCAACTCATACTCGTTGATGCCTCATGCACCTTGGATAAGCATGCGTCTGAATACAAAAATATCACATCAAATGTAAAAGAAGCTTTTTCGTTTTATCAGACAACAAGGTTTCAGCGTCAAAGTGGCTATCCTATATTACAAAATGGCCATCAGTTAAGAGAAAATGTTGATGTGTCAAAAGGTTTTTGTCCTAACGTTAGTCATGCAGAGATAGATACGTGTGAACCACTTCTCCATATTATGTCATATCTTTCAATGAGAATCATTCATGATGCTCCTTAGTGGGAGTTTGATTAAATACTATTGATCGATCTGTAATATATATGCGAGTTCATTGTAGATGAGTCAACACGCTGAGCTCGCATTTTTGTTTAGAATTATGTCGATGACTCATAATTCTCTGTAATAACAGTGATTTCCTGGTACTTTTCAAAAATTGGTATACGAAGTGGTTATTTTTGCCACTTTTGGTCTACGAAACAAAAACGAATACATGCAACATGTGATGCCTGTCACATACGTAATCTTTAAAATGAATTAAATGATCCACCCAATAAGTTTACCATTTCTGTGAACATTCCTTGGTAAATATGCCGGTCAAATATTATGGTTAGTTCATATACAACTTGGCCTATTTTTTCTACTATTACTCCAAAATGGACACGGCTGAACTGCAGACGTACATATTTCCTACAAAATGTGACTGTATCAGTATATAGAGGGTATTTAAAATGAAAAATTTTGCTTCCTTTACGGGGGTTCTTTCCGTATTACTATTTCTCATGGTTTTTTCTGGATGTATCGGTTCGAATGACTCGGACACTGTTTCTAGAGAATATACCATAAAAGTTTCAAGTGATTTTCCAATAGACAGTATTGTACTTGATTATACCATTGATGATGCTGGGTATCACGCATCCTATACTGGATCAGATTTTGTACAAATTAAAACAGATACAAGTTATGAGGTGTCGCATACAATTATATTGAGTGCTCCCACAGAGCAGTCAGTTGTCTCAATGGAGTATACCAGTTATTCTCAGGGGTTTCCAATAATTGGTACCACTCGATCATTTGTGCTCTCCGCAACCACTATTCCACCGGTAGCGAGAACTAAATATCCCTTTGTTGAAATTCTACAATTACAAGAAATAAGTAAATCTGAACTGACTAAGACGGCACTTCTCGACTCTCTTGTGTTGGCTACAGCTGCCAATGCATCAGACTCTGTTGCTCTAGTCATTGTTACTTCTTATATACAAATGGACGGTGTGGTAACTGAGGCTGTTGTAACACAGCTTTATGATTTATTAGACGCATCGTATGATGAGAGTATCGCAATGGAAAAATTAAAGCTCAGAGTTCCTGAGGGGATCGATGTGGAAGAAATTCTTGCTGAAGTTACTTTGTCATCATCTGTTCTTTCTTCGAGTCAAGCTACGGGTGATCCCGTTGTTTCATCGAGCGAAGATGAACCGAATGTATCATCTGAAGTGACCCATACTTCAGTGAGCTCCTCTGTGCCAGAATCGAGTAGTTCAGTTGTATCATCGAGTTCTGTAATTTCTAGTAGTAGTGTAATTATTTCAAGTTCTAGTCAGGTGTATTCTTCTGAAGTGATTATGCATACCCTTACCATTGTCTCAGAAGATGACAGTAAACTCACTGTTTCTATTGGATCGTTTCAAGTTGCAGAGGTCGTGAATGTGGACGTTGATGTTACTGTAGTGGGGGTGGGAGGTAATACCTTTGACGCTTGGGATATCTCAAGTAATTGTGCAATTAACCAGCACGACCCATTAATCGTGAGTTGTACCGGTGATGGGACGGTTACTGCTCTCTATACTAGAATCCCCATTACCAGTGTCAATATTCAGGGACAAGCTATTCGATCACTGACGACCATTGGCGAGACGACACAGCTTGTTGCAGATTTAAAACCAAGTGAGGCAACCAATACAGCGGTCACATGGAGTTCTGATAATTCAAAAGTAGTTTCAGTAACTGCTAATGGTTTGGTAACTGCTACTGGAGTTGGCAAGGCGATTGTTACCCTGACGAGTAATGACGGTGGACTCGCTTATAGTGTGGTCTTTCATGTGTTGTCATATGAAGTTGAATTTAAAAATAGTGATACGAGAGTGTTTTCAGCAGCAGCGCTCAGCAATGGAACGTATGTTGTTGCATATAGTAAAGGAAGTACAGGAAATGAGTATGGGGTATTTGATCTCTATTCTGCAGAAGGAATTAAAATAGGGAGTACCCACGAGTTTTTAAAAGATAAACCATATGATATAAAAGCCGTGGAGATGTCGGACAGTCACTTTGCTATTATTTATGCGGCAGTAATCCCTGGTGGCTATGCATCGACCCAAAATGCATTTAAGATTTTTGATCTCAGTGGGGGTGAGGTTAAATCCCAAACAATCATAGGCAATTCTTCTTACAGATTATCTGTAGTACCATTAAATGATGGTGGTTTTGCAATGAGTCACTACTTTAAGTACTCTTTTACATTGATTTTGTATGACGCAGATGGTAATAGAATATCACATAGCACGCCTTACATATCTGGTAATGATTCTTTTTATGATTTTGATGTCCTAAAAAATGGAAATATTTTTATTTCATATTATGACCTACAGACTTCTAATGGGTATGCAAGTATTAACATCTTAAATTATAGTACTGGGACTGAATTACTCAATACACGAATGATCCCTGTGGGTCTTGTTGGTGCAAAAGTAACAACACTGGAAAGCGGTAATGTTCTTGTTGTATATCAACCAACTGGAGTTGATAAACTTACAATGATGGTGTATGATCAAGATGGGACAGAAGTTAAAACGGGTGAAACAATCTTTTATACTGTTAATACAAAAAATATTGAAGTAACTGCACTGAGTGGTGAATATTACGCAGTCTCGTTCATAGACTCAGATGATCATAAAGCACACTGGGCAGTGATAAATGGTGATACACCCTATGGTAGACCGAAACCATTTGGAGTCTTTGCTGAAGAATCAACAACACGTACCTCTATGGCGAGCCTCACCAATGATAATGTCGTAATTGTGCATGATACACCAGATAAAAGTATCATGAAGATCTATAATACATCTTATTATCTCCCTTAAAGAGGCAATGAACAGTTTCATCATTTAATTATTAATTATTATAAAAAGCCGAATCGTTACTGATTCGGCTTTTTATATGCCCTGTATGCTGTATAACTTATTTACTGGTCAAATGTGGTATACGAAACCCTGTATATTGCCCATTTTGGTCTACGAAAGAAAATTAATTTCATGCAACATGTGATGCTTGTCACATACAGGATTTTGATATTGAACTATACTGCGCTCCGAAAATCAGTATTGGGGATGGTAGACAACAAAGTTGGATGATTATTGTTGAGTAACAGTTTTCTACTACTCATAGCTCCTAGATAACTCATTCCTTTTCTATTTTCTTGTTTTTAATGAGGTATAGTATGCGTCAATTTATTTCTGCTGTTTTTATTCTATCAACTATTTTCTTAACTCATTGCGCTCAGTGTGAATCTGATCCTGTGGAACAGTGTAGTCTAGAGAATAGAACTACAAATGTTGATTCATTATCATATCAGGGCGGATCTATTGTATTCAAAAAACAAATAGGGCATAAGGGGCAACGGGATCTTTTTGATACTACTGTCACTATTCAGCTAGACGGTGCATTACCAATGTGGAACCCTAATGCGGCCTCTCTCATTTTTGAAGAATGTCAGAATCGCACAGCAGAGGACGTATACTCAGATAAAATTGTGTTTGGGCTCGTACTTAATAATGGTGCGGAGTTAACATTTATTCCGACAGAAGTTATTGATGAAACCCAAAAGTATAGCGTAGAATATTATCATGCTATAAATGATTCGACTATTGTATTTGGTAACATTGAAGAGAGTGGTACTTTAAACAGAGAAGTGCTGAGTCATACAACGAAGGGACCCGGTAGTTACACTGCCATTGCTCATGATTCTTTTGAGGGTTCGAAATTCAACTATGTGGTTACTCATACCTATAGCTATGCTATTTCTGCTATTGAAGGATGTGGTGACGGCTTTTTGCGGACGCACTAGTAGGAGGTTGTGTAGTCACGCTGTTTATTGCATAAACATAGTGCCAAAGACATCAGCATTTTGCCAGCCCTCATCATTATTGATACCATGGCTCTCTTTGCTACCAATAAAGTGCTCACGCTCCCCATTGTCATCATTGTCACCATAGGCCATTGAGAAGCCAATGGTATGACCTTGTGTGATTGTGGCTGATGTATTGATATCTACATCTTCATTAAAGGTATCATCATACATATGGATTGCAATTTCCCAGAGATATCGGTTGCCGTATTGGGTGCGCATTACTTTGAGGTTGTTGTCGAAGAAATGCGTTGACTGATCAGTTTTTTTATCGATGCCGTGATACTCTGTTGATACATGGTAGGCAAATGCTTGATGGTTAAAGGTGTGATCGCCACCCGATGCATCAAAATCTATAAATACTTCAACATAATCTCCCTGCCAATAGTTCTCAATACCATCATCAAGAGTGCCGTGAAGAATATTATCAGTAACGTCTACCAACAGGTAGAGATAGTCTTGGTCCCAACTTACTTTAAACCGTCCATGGTAATCTGATGAATCGAGCGTGGCTGAACCCATCCAAATATAATTCATGTCATACCATTGGGATTGTTGCCATATCGTTTCATCGCCACATCCATCAATAGTTAAAGGAGTATCAGTGTGAGCCGCTGTAAAGTCACCGTTTTTTCTTTTTTCAACACTTGTGATATCGAGTGATGGATCACAATTGAAGGTTACTGAACTTTCTGAACTTTCAATAATCTCTGCGTTCGATGATTTTTCTGATGAACTCGAAGGCGTTGACTCGGTATGTATGCTGCTCTCAGATGATGAAGCATAGGATGAGGGTGTACTTGATTCTGTTGATGACATTGAGGAGGAGGGTATGGTATGGTCCTGCTCAATAGATGACATAGAGGAGCTACTCTCATTTGTAGGCTTAATGGCACTACTGGATACATAAGAGGGTGAGGAGTAATTTTTTATAGCCGAACTTGATGATTCTGATGCATGTATCTCAGATGAATCAGCATCTGCTTTGAGTGATTCTGCGGAACATCCCAAGTGCAGTGAGAGAAAAGCTGTACATAAAAGGAGGGTGAGTGGTACATACATTCTTGATTCCAGAGTTAGAGATGGGAGTGCCTAGGCACTGTGCTATAGTTTATATTTAATCAACCGTATCCGCAATAACTATATCGTAAACGGATATTCATAGTTGAATACTGGTGTTTTCATCCAATTTTTTAATGGTACCCTCTCCCTAATACCTTCGAAAAACTGGTATATTAGTATCTTTGCTCTAATCAAAGGACGCGCTTATGAAATACCTAACAATACTCCTTCTCACAATTGTTTGCCCGATAGTGGCGTTCCAGATCGAGCAAGAGTATAACAGTGAAAGTTACATCATTACCATTTTGTGTACCTTAGCTGGAATTATGGCATTAGTAGTGTATACTTTGATTCGAAAAGTTTCCGACAAGAGAATATCAAAAATTAATCCAGTAGATGTCGGTATCGATGAAAGTATTGAGTTAGCGATTGATGTGGCTATAGATAGCGCTGGTGATGTTCTTAATTCTGTAGATGTTGATCTGTAGAAATATTCGATCAATTTTTTGTCCCCACAAATGATTCGTTTACCTCATACAGAAAGAACTCCAGTGTTTAATTAATACATAATACGTACCTGGCCTTGTACGCATTCTGTTCACAAATGTAAAAAAGAATCAGCATAGTGTTTGGGTGTAGTTAAAGAAATATTTCTAGACTATATTAGTCGCAATTATAATCAAATGGCATGGGTTAATCATATCTAGAAACAGCACTTATCCGCTGGGATCGTTTGTGAAAACTTCTGTAGTCTTTGTAATAGAGACTATAGGAAATGTGTCCCCGCACACAGACGAGCCCAGTAGGTTATGTGAAATATATGAATATCCCAATGTCTACTTATCACTATAATTGTTTGAGTAATGGTAGACACCAACAGGTACGGGTTGCATTCTGAGTGCCCTTGGAGTGCAGCCTAGTCTGTTAGGGAAGAAATGAACAGCACACAACAACACAGGAAGATCATATGAAATTAATGCTATTAATAGTCGTACTTGCACTATTCTCTCAGGCCTCATTTGCTCAAGTTATTCAGGCGGATGATGTGGTTAAAGGGAAGTTTAAAGTATGGCATCCCGTAAACATTAAATTTGAGGGTCCATGGACCTCCGAAACCGCTACACCAAACCCATTCACTCAGTATCGTCTTGACGTGTTTTTCACAAGCCCGAGTGGTAAAGAGTTTAGAGTACCTGGCTTCTATGCTGCTGATGGAAAATCTGGTAAAACAGGTGCGTCATCGGGTAATATATGGAGAGTAAAGTTCCCACCTAATGAACCAGGAGAGTGGTCATATTATACTTCCTTTGTAAAGGGTAACTTTATTGCCGCAAAAATGAAAGGGGGAACAACAGCAGGATATTTTGATGGTCATACCGGTTCATTTACTATTAATCCTTCTGATGTGCCTGTTACAGACAAAAATTTACGGGGTAAAGGCAAACTGGAGTATGTAGGCGAACACTACTTACAATTTCAGGGTACGGGTAAAAGTTTTATGAAAGGGGGGGCTAATAGTCCTGAAGTGTTTCTTGAGTATGCAGGGTTTGATAATACTCCTTCGGCTCGTACCTACCCAAGTCATATATCGGATTGGAATGCTGGAGACCCAACCTGGAGAAATGGTAAAGGAAAAGGGATAATTGGTGTCGTAAATTATCTTTCTACTACTGGAGTAAATGGAATGTATTTTTTAACCAACAATCATGAAGGTGATGGTGGTAAGGCATGGCCATGGATTAATACGAAACAACCCTATCGCTATGATTGTTCTAAACTTCAACAATGGGATTTTGTCTTTAGGCACTTTGATACTAAAGGTATGATGCTTCATTTTGTAACTACAGAAACAGAAAATGAGTCTCTCTTTGAAAACATCGAAGGTTCAGCACCTGACGGCTTTTCGGCTTTACGCAAAATTTATTACCGTGAACTTGTCGCACGGTTTGGATATCACTTAGCGATTACCTGGAATGTCGGGGAAGAAAATGGATGGAATGAGGGGAGTGGTCATCACAGAGCTAACACACAAAAACAGCGGTTATTGTTTGCCAAACGTCTTAAAAAATTGACTTACTATAAAGACCATATTGTAGTGCATAATGGACCATCATGGAACGATGATATTTTTTATGGGTTACTCGGTACACAATGGTATAGTGGACCATCGTTTCAATGGGGCTATAACGATAACATTCACTCTAAAATTAATTTTTGGAGATACCAATCTGTACAAAGCGGTAAAAAATGGGTCGTGAGTATGGATGAAGCATGGGTTGGTCCAGAAACCTATAGCCTTGATCATTGGCGTAAGGAGATTGTATGGGGGACGATAATGGCTGGTGGTGCAGGAACAGAGTTCTATGTTGGTGCAGGAAAAGATATTGTTATCCAAAATTTAAAACCCTACCATGATTATTACCGTTATTCTGGCATTGCAGTAAAATTTATGCAAAAGTATATCCCTATGAAAACACTCTATCCGAATGATGGCTATATCGGTAATGGTTGGACACTTAAAAATAACGCTAATGTGCTGCTATACCTCCGTAATGGTGGGACCCGTGACATTGATCTTCCAAAGGGTACTTATACCGTTCGGTGGTTTGATCCTCGTCATGGTGGAATATTGCAAGTAGGAACCAAGAACACTATTACCGGAGGTGCCTCGAAAAACATTGGCTATGCTCCAAGTTATCATGCAAAAGATTGGGTGGTGTGGATCCAGAAAATTGTCCCTATTGCAGCAGGGTTCGATGGTGTAGAAGAACAACAAGCATTGATTAACCCACTTTAGTGAAAGCAGAGAAAAAATAAACTCGAAAAATGGGAATTATAGAGCGCAATGAATAGTGTTTTGATTTATAGATTCATAGTGAGATTGAGGGAAATATGAAATTACAGCATTATATATATGCCCTCTTGTTACTGACCGTTTTTTCTTGTGAGAGATTGCCGCCGTCAGGAACTGAGCCAGACCTGACAAATACAGGTGGGGTGAGTGATGTGTTACTGGTGTCGAGCAATGCAATACATGGAGACAGTAATGCCATACTTATGCTCTCTTCTCAAATGACAATGAGTTCAAGTCACTCGACCGTTTCAAGTGACCTGAACCCGATTGCCACACCGGTCTCCAGTGCACCCATGGCAGATTCCAATGTGCAACAATCCAGTGTGCAACAATCCAGTGAAGTCGCTTTGTCTCATGCATATCCTGGGGTTTCATCCGAAATTTCATCCCTCTCTTCAAGTCATTCTGTTAGGTGGAGCGTGTCAAGCACCGTGCTTTCATCATCTCGTACCCTCACATATTCATCTTCTCGTACACCAGTTACTGAGCTCTCTAGTGAACGGTCATCGAGTTCTTTTGTATCATCATCAGTCAGTAGTTCTTCCTCAATACTAGAGTCATCAAGTTTAGAGTTATCGAGTATGGTTCACGTATCGTCGAGTAGTGAGCGTTCTAATCAGTATGTCATATCTGCTAAAAAAGATTTCATTTGGCATGCGAGCAAGCAGTATCAGTCTGTCTATTATCACCCTATTCAACCGGGCGAATATCCACTTTTTATTTGGATGCCCAATACGAATGCTCCTATCAACGATACTTATGTATTACAGATACTCCGCGCAATGAGTAAAAAAGGGTTTGTAGCGGTCGCTCTTGATTATGGACAGGTTGATGATTTTGATCAGGATATAACCAAATTATATGCAAAGGCTTCCTCTGTGTTTTCTAAAACCGATTCCCATAGTGCCATTGCAGTGATCGACGATTCAATTCCATCAGTTGATGTATCGCGGGGTATTGTTGTTGCTGGGTGGGGGCAGGGGGCCTCTGTTTCGGTTGTTGCTCGGGATTATAACCCTCAGGTTCGAGCTGTATTAGCATTTGGTGCAGGTATCGGTCAGTACAATTGGCTCGAACCGGCACTCGGTATGGCCAATACTATGATAGATAAGAGTCGACTCCGGTCTATTATTGGAGCTCAAGATCAGTTCAATGGTGCTTTGCCTACACATGTTCGCATGCATCAAGAAGTATTAACGGGCTATGGTGATGCGACTCACAATAAATATAATTTTATTCAACCAGATGGGAGTGGATGGTATATGGTGTATGCCAGTCTTTTGACAACTGGCTCTCCAGATCATGCCTTTTTTAGAAATCAGGATACACTCGAAGAAAACTTTAAGACAGGAATGGCATCGTGGTGCCTGCATCCGAGTCTTAATTGGCTTACATTGTTTGTAGATTAGTGTGATTTATTATAAAAAAGATATCAATGTTAATGCGCCTCTTGAAGCAATCAATGATGCGCGTGAAGAAGCAGAATATATGAAGGCACGGGCTGCGACTCGATCTGCCTAATATATTTCATCTGCAATGTTAACTATTTCTTATAGAGCTTTGAGGTTCGTGTTGATCACTCGTTGAACTCTTTTTCTTCTGCTTTCGTTACCGGTTTGGGTTGTATCAATAGAAAGAGCAGCACGGCACCTTACTGAGGATGGAGATGTTGTCGGTGAATCTATTACCTGTGGTCTCACTCACCAGCTTAGACGGGTAAAGTCTTGTGTGGATGAGTTTTTGGAGCATCATTTCTTGGAGAGGTTTCGGTATGGGGAGGTTGAGGGGGACTAGTACTTTTGGGCTATTTGAATGTGGGGAGATATTTTTATTTTGTTGGGTGCTTCTCTGGGGCTTATGCAGTACTTGTGTTTTTGCCAGAGAAGTATGTAATGCCAACTTATTTAGTTGTGGCTAATTCTAAAGGGCGGGAAACAATTGTTTTTTGAATTTTTGAAAACGCCACGTCCTGTGGCGTTGATTTCTATATTGACAATAAATATTCTATAGTGAGTGCTTCATGAATAGAGAGAAGCTTAAAGTATTATTGGCTAAATTTCTGGATAAGAACTCTAGTGAAAAAGTACTTCTTATAAAAGGTGACTGGGGAGTAGGGAAGTCATTCTTCATTGAAGACTTTCTTGAGGAGTGGGGGAATGACCCAAAGAATGAAGAAATAAACAATATTGGAATAACTTCTTTATTTGGTGTTTCAGAGTTCAAGCAATGTCTTGGTCGAATTCATTTTCCCATAGATTCCAAGAATAGGCTATTCAAAAAAGGATTCTTGTTTTTATCAAATAATGTTAAAAAGTTTTTACCATCTAGTATTCCTACTGGTCTAGGGGTTAATTTTGATATTGGTAATGTCTTGGAAACTCTATTGGGTGTTATGCTTAAAAATGGTGTTTTAGTAATCGACGATATTGAGAGGAAAAATAAAGATCTACCGCTTAGTGGGGTTTTAGGGGCAGCAACATTTTTGGCGGAGAAGAAGTTGCGGAAAATTATAATAGTATTTTCTGAAAAGGACTTAAACGATGACGATAAGGAAGCAATTCAAGATTTAAGAGAGAAGGTTGTCGATTTAGAATATAAGTTTTCTCCTTCTTCTAACGAGAATGCACAATTGTTTCTAAAGAACCCTAAAAAAATTGATTTCATAGAACAAATGGAGATTACAAATCTTCGAATTATAAAAAAAATAGAATATGCATGGAAGAATCTAATAACTGGATTTTCATTTGGAAGTAATGAAATAAGATCCGAATTAATTACAAAAGTAGGAGTGTTGAGCTTAATTCATTTGTCAGATAAAATTCCCTTTAAGGTAGAAGATGTTCTAAATCAATATGAATGGATTTCTGAACGAAAAGATCAGAAAATTATTAAATACAGAAGGATGTTGTCAGATTTAGAATACTATTTTGATGAACGTGATATTCCGATTATTAATTTTCTTGCAAATGGAAGCTTTGTTAAAGATAAGTGGCAGGCTTCAATAAACTCTTACTTTACTGATATACAAAGTGAGGAGTTTAAAACTGAGTACAGGCAGCTGTGGAAAAATTTCAACGGGAATTTTAAAGTTGATTATGAGACTCTGATTGAAAAGTTTGTAGGGTTTCTTGATGTTAATGCAGAAAAGTTATATCCGAATCAAATAGAAGACATATATAGGCTGTTTGATAATCTTGAATATGATTATACTGCTAGAAAGTGGTTAGAAACTTCCATACAAAATAATTTGGAGATGCTATCAGACGCTAATGTCAAAAAATATTTATCACAAATTAATGATTCTGAAGTTACAAAGTTACTTGAAGAACGATTAGAAAGAGAAAGTTTAAAAAGTGACTTTGTAAGTAGTATTAACAGGATAATTGATAATGATCAATGGTATGGTGAAGACTCAATCATCATGCAAAACTCAACGGTAGAAGATTTCAAGGGTTGGATTTTAAATTCGGAAGATATTAATCTATTGCAAAAATTGAGAAAAGCGAAAGGATATTTGAATGCTCAAAATCATAATTTTGGTAATGCATACAATCAATTAATTTCTGCTGCGGAAGAAATTTCTCAAATAGGTAGTACTGAATTCGATAGAAAATTGAATGCAGAGCGTATGAAAACATTTGTTTTAGATGACTAGTATTTGTTCATGGCTCCCTCATCCCTGAGTGCGCCATGATTTCAAAAATTCAAAAAACCTTTGGCCTATGCTGTAGCCCTTTAGAACTAGCCACAACACTCATAGCAGTCAATAATTTGATCATAAGCTAGCTGCATTCAGTCGGTCGCTAAAGCTCCTCGTCTTCATGCAACCCAAGCAAAGCTTGGGAGCTCGCTAATGATCAAATAACTGCCTACTCTGAGGAACGTTGGGGTTAATTACAAAGGGCTGGAAAGGTTATTGATTAAAATTTCAGAGCACATCTAGTAACCAATTTCTATATCTATGTAATATCTTTTCGATTGGTAGCATTTTATGTTTAAAGCATTAGAGCCTTATTATGAAGAATTCCAAGAAAAGCTTCTGAGCGCAATTGCTCAAGGTTTTAGAGAAATAGAAAAGAATGATCCTAATTCATTGTATTGTAGTAATCATTTTAATTGGCCTTCACTTACTTTTCATAGGAATGGATTACCTTGGTTATCTAAAAGTTTAAATGGGGATAAGAAGGATTACTCTACTTTTTTCTCTAAATGGGATTCTCTAAAAACTATTGATTATGAAATTCCCAAGTTTAAAGATTTTATTGATTTTGTTAAGAAATAAATTGATGCCACAAGAGTGGCAGGTAGTTGGGGACAAAGAAGACTTATTCGAAACTACAGGTATACAAAGTATTATTACCATGCATATAGACCGTTTCATACATGTTTATGGTGAATTTGAATATTCTGAAGATAAATGTAAAGATATTATCTCAAATTTCATGGAGTTCGTTTTTGGTGAAAAACTAATAATGGATATTAAAATCCCTATTCTGTTTCTTAATTTTGATTTTGAGTCATATGAATTGACAGAAGGAATTAAAATTCAAAAACTTTCTGAAGGTGAGCATTTAGCCAGGTTTGAAGTAAAAAACTATAATTTAAGTGTACATGATTCTGTACTTCAATCTGCCACCCACGCATTGGTACTAGAACACTATGCAATGTCTAATAATGCAGTATTGTGGGATTTTAAAGAATTAAAGAATAAGGATATTTACCCTAAAGAAATTATAGAACAATTTTTTTCTGCCTTAAGGATTTGTACAAATTACAAGACTGGCTATGCACAAATATTAGCTGTAGCAGATCATTGGCATGCATTGTGTAAAGCTGATTTACCATATATTGATGGTGTTAGTACTAGATCATATTCCAGCGAATTAGAAGATTATTATTGGAATATGCCAGAAGTGCCTATAATATCTTCAGCTACACTTAATGATATCCAAAATCTATTTATCAAACTTAAAGAAATTTCATCTAATTCAGTTCAATTAGCTACCAAAAGATTAAATAGGTGCTTAACACGTGACAATGAAGAAGATGCAGTCATTGATGCTACAATAGCCCTTGAAGCATTGCTAGTTGATGAAACAAGTGAAATGACTCACAAGCTAGCGATGAGAGGTGCTGCATTGTCACAACTGTCGCCTGAAATCACAAAATCTCCAGATAAAGTTTTTAAAGACATAAAAAGCATTTATACATTAAGATCAACTATCGTGCATGGAAGTACTATAACTGATAAAAAAAGACTTTTACAAGTTAGTGAGAATAAAAAGATACCCGTATTAGATCAGGCTATAGAGTATTTAAGGATATTTCTAAAAATATTAATCTTAAACCCCCATTATTTGAAACCAATAGAAATTGACAATGCATTACTAAAAGGTGAAATAGGTGAGGGAGAGGCTCTATACCTATAATAGAGAACGTTGTGGACAATAGGTGAGGAGTCTGGTGAGTACAACTACAGTATAATTCAAAATTTCAATGAACCAAAATACGTCCTGTTTTTGGTTTTATTTCAAAAGTCGTAAAAAGTGATGTCCAGACCATTTTCTATACTCGTAAAATTTCTTGTCCTTGTTTAGAAAAATGTGGAGAATAACCACAGGTATTGCGGGTTGCTGAAAAAAAATAATTAACTTTATTAAGAAAATTTCTATGGAATAAATAATGATTAAGATGATTTTTCTAGTAAGCTTTTTAGTTTTGTTTTTTACCGGATGCGATAATACTTCTACAAATAGTGATAATTCAACTTTAAGTAACCTTGAAGAATCAAGTGACTGGATTCAATACTATAAGAAAAATGACCCTTGTGTGGCAATTACCGGTGGTACGTTTATAATGGGTGATACTCATCAAAGAGAAGAGCCTTCTAATGAAAATATACCTCATGAGGTGACGGTCAGTGATTTCTGTATAGATTCTGTTGAAGTTACTAGAATTATGTACGAACGGGTTACGGGAGGTACTGCCGAATTTCAAGACTGTGAAGAAAATAACTGCCCCATTGTAAACGTTCTTAAAAATCAGTCCGAAGGGTTTTGTTCACTACTAGGGAAACGTCTTCCTACAGAAGCAGAATGGGAATACGCCTACAGAGCCGGGACTACTACACTTTTTTTCTGGGGTGATGACCCGTTTGATGATGCAATAGCCGAAGAATATGCATACTTTGAAGCAATGTCGTACAAGATGTTTGAAGTTGCCCAAAAAAAACCAAACCCATGGGGACTCTATGACATGGGAGGAAATGCTGAAGAGATTGTTAGTGACTGGTATGCAAGAGACTATTATGAAAATAGTCCCTCGATAGACCCTGCTGGACCTGAAGAAACTACTCCATATATAATACTGCGCGGCGGGGATTTTATATCGGGTCTTGAAGAACTGCAATCAGCTACCAGAGAATATTCTAGCGTTGAACACAAAACTAGTGCTACTGGCTTCAGGTGTGCTCAATAATTGTTAAACTATTTGAAATAGTTATGAGTTTAAGGGTTATAAGTTGTTTAACCTTTATTCATTGAGGCATTTCCATTGAAGTGTTTCTTTTTGCACATATTCATTATGGGTGATTTTCATTTTTTTGAAACAGTAACTAAAACTCCTCACCTACTCGCTACAACAGCCGAAGCACGCAAGCTTTTTTTCTATGCACTGAAGTGCAAAAAGCCTGCGTAGGTTCGCCAAGCGTTGTGCGATGTAGCTGGGGGTATCTGCGATACAGTACCCCTACACGATGGAACAGTGCTCCTACAGATAATTTCTTATGACAGGAAACCTAGTGAAGGTTGTCATTTGCTTAAAATGCAGAAGTTGTACCGTGGGATATTGATACTGTTTTACAATCCAATCGACTGCTTAACCTCATCCACCACCGCATCCTGATCACTGAGCAGCCCTTCAAGGTCTGCTACAGCCTTTTTCCAACTTGAAAGTGTTTGAGGGCTTGCAGGATAACCAGCTTCTAAAACTTTTTCCTGCTGCATTTCTTCAACAACGGGTTCGATCATCTCTTTCCATTTGTTTAATATCATTGCTCTTTTACTTTGTACTCTATCATACAATTCCTCAAATACTGTAGCGTATTGGTCGGGATAACAGAACCAATATTTCTCATACGGAGTTGAGGGAGTAAAAGAACACCCCGGATACCCTTTGACCGACCAGGCATCATCGAGTTCGGGCCAATAACTTTGTCCAAGATGCTGATAGTATTCATCAACCATGTCATGATCCCATGGAATCATAAGAACTTTTTGGCTTTCAGGTAACACTACTGAATATGAATTATGCCCATTGGTCTGTGTGTTAACCCAGGTACCCATAAAAGGGGTGTCGTAGCTCAGAACTGCTTGGGCAGTAGCCACATGCCTGAGCAGTATATTTAAATCACCCCATGTATCTATGAATGATTTATACTCTTCTTTGTTTTGGACGGTATTAAGAGCTGTTTCAAAATTTTGAACAACACTATGATCATCCTCCACTTCATTCGTTTTTAATAAATCAGAAAAGGTATTTGATTTGCTCAGTGGCCAGTAGTGTTTGTAAATATTACCACCATCATCATTAAAGTGATAGCGGGTAAATCTTCCATCAATTTGTTCAACCAATAAAAAGAGCCCTTCGAGCTTTCCGTTAATAAGGAGTCTAACATGAGTCGTTCGAGAAGCGGGAACACCCATTTCTCGGTATGCCCAATACGCAAAACGTTCACCCATATATGATGGGCCATGATTCATTGAATGAAACTGCAGCTTTTTTAATCCATAATAGAGGCGATCAGGATATTGATCGGTATTAAATTTTACTTTCATAGATAACTTACACTGCTTTGGAGCATCAGCATCATCTTCCTTTGCACAGGGCCACCAGGAGCCCTCCGAGCCTTTGTATCGTATGAAAACATTTTTTGTGGTGTCTTCCTGGAATACAATAGATCCAGGTACATATTCTTCTGCTATCGGGTTGGCATCTATACGATCCAGGTCATTAGGTTTTATTAACAGATTAAAGGTGTAGAGTGAATCTGGGTGAAATATATATCGGGATGAATCGCGCCAATCAGCAGTGGAAAGCAGTGTTGCGCCACTGAGCTCTTCACGATTCTTGTTTTCTTCTCGTATAATAGGCAGGTCTGTTATAGGGGGACTCGATTCAGAGCTACTAAGATGTACATCTGTTGCAGAAGAGTGCATGATATTGTGCGATATCGTTTCATGTGAACGACTCATTTGTTCCAATGAAGAAGTATTCTCTTGGATTTTGCTCGACTGAAGTTCACTACTTGAATAGGGAGTACCCTGGGAGATTGCTTCTTCCAATGAGGAATCAAAAGAACTCAATTCAAGTGAATCTTTTAAAGAAGTTTCAGAATTTGGTGTCTCTTCATTCTCAATAGTTACTGGCAAATCATTATGGGTGTTTTGGCTACAGTTTAAGAGAAAGAATACCATTAAGAGTGGTGCTGCAATACAGAATTTTTTCATATGTCGTATTTGTTCTTTAAATACATCCTGATTAAGGTATGAATTCAAATGAAGCTTAATTGAGTAGTGTGCTGTGTCTAAAAGTATATTTCACTTTTAACTGATGTTGGTAATTCTATTATGTTGCTTCAATTTTACGCTTGGGAACACTCGGCGAACAGGGGGCTTGAATGAACTTGTGAGAATAGATAATTTAATCCTTTGGCCCAACCCAAACTCCATTTACACAGGACCACTCTTCATAAACCTCACCCTCGGTGCATGATTTATCTTCATCATTTTTACTATCATCTTTTTTGTCCCCTTCATTCCCATCTCCACAAAGTAAATCCATAGGTTTGTCTTTTTCAGGGAGTTCAGCTAAAGACTGATTGACGGCTTCTCTTCTTGCATTGACATATGTTCTCATGTCTTTAATAGCTGATGCGAATGGTGATACACTACTCTCTTTTTTACCAAATGCATTATCTATTTCTGGTTCATCTTTTATACTGTCTTCAAGGAGGTTTTCCATTCGGTCTATCTCGGCAATGATTTCTGATTCGTTCCATACCTCAGTTAAAAGTTTTTGCAGTTCCTCTACAAAGCGTTCACGTGTTGTAGTGTTTGAATAGAGCCTAAAGGGGATGATGCCATTCATAAATGCAAGTAATCCTTCATCAGAAAATTTACCGGTACTTATCATTGTTTTGTCGGCACCCCAGGGGATAAAAAATAGTTTCTCAGAAGTTGGGTCGATATAGAAATAATAGTTGTTTACATCCGATGACATTCCGTCCGTATGATTGGTGAGCACCTCCATGCCCCAAAAGGTTAAAAATGCATCTATATCTACTAACCGGTCCAACGCTGCAACAAGTGAATCATCAGATGTTGCTAAAACATCAATCATCGCCTCAATAGCACTCATATCAGGAGCTTTCTTTTTGGTCTTCTGTTCAAATGTCCCGGTCCACCCATCTCGGAAATCACTCTGGGTACCTTCAAACAGGAGACCGTCATTGTCGGAAAAATGTTGAGCGAGAAATCGTTTTTTAATACTTTCAATATTAGAGTAGAGTCCCAGGTAGGTACCGTTCACAGTGACCTGTGCAAAGTTACACCGTGGTGCAGGTACGCCCGCTTTATTAAATAAGCTATAGGTTATACACTGCGCGAGGTGAGATTCATCTGAGAGATTATTGTTAAGGGTGAGTCGATCAAGTCCATTTAACTCCTGGTCATCAATATATTCATCGAGCTTAACCTTTAAGCTCGGTTTTTGTGCATTCACCGAACCGACAAAACCTTTTTTGCGTATTCCTACATTTTGAATAACAACACCATTTACTGATATTTCGCCAGAACGGTATTCGTATGGGTCGTCCCATGGAGTATTGAGGCAGTCCTCTTGGGCAAATTGTGACCAGACATCGCGCTCCTGGTTTCGCACAAAGTCCCAGTCGCTAGAGTCGAGTGTAATTTCAACCTGAATGACTGTATTTGAATCAAAGAGCAGGTCACTACTCCCGTTTCCGATTTCAAACGAAAGTTCATTTTCATTCTCGGCCGAGTCATTCGTTTCACTGACTTCGCTGCAACCGAAAAAGAGGCTGCATATTAATAAAAATAAGGACCAAGTACTTACATTGAATACTCTGTTCACGGAATCTCCATCAGTTTTACTAGTAACTTAAAGGTACTTAAACTTCAAAAGATACCGACGAATTTCAGGGTAGTTAACGCATCATGATTGACTCGTCGTTCTCGGGTATTAACGAGCCGGATACCATATCAACTATCCTTTGAGCATAATTAACTAGTGGACCTCTATCTTTCACAAACTTTTGGCCATGATTCACTATCCGATTATGGATATTAGCTCGTGGATGCCCATATTCCACTAACTTTTGCGCCTGATTCACTGGTCGCTCGTGGATATTAGCTAGTGGACGCCTACATTTCCCTAACTTTTGGCCATGATTCACTATCCGATCGAGGATATTAGCTAGTAGACGCCCATCTTTCACTAACTTTTGATCACAATTCACTAGTGGACCGCGACTTTAGCTCGTGGATACTCACTTGTCACAAGTTTTTTAGACTCATGTGTAAGTGGACCTCCATAGTATTAAGATATTTTGCGAAATCGACTCATTGTTTAGGGGTTCCCATAAGATATTTCGTAGTGAGGGGACTCTGTTACCCAAAGTCACTCTACAGTCAAAAAAAAAATGAACAGTGACCCTCAATGTATAGGTGCCTTTTAAATGACATAGGGGCTAAAGCAACTCTTGCTTCTAAAATACATCAAGTTATGAAAAGATAAAAATTAAAAATTTAAAAGTTTTATTGTATGAGTGGTTACATGGGTCAGGCAATTGTCGTTTAATGGGTACTAACTATCTGGTATTTGAATTCGGCTCAGTTGAATAGCAGACTAATGTTTATGAGCCAACACTAAGGAATACAATTATGGCAGACCATAATAAAAATCAAAAAAAAGCAACAGTAACCTCATCACTTAAAATGGGGGAATATGAAAAAATTTATAATGAAGACATTGAGTTGATTCGTGCTGTTACCAGAGACAAATATTATGCTCCTCTTTTCTCTATTGATATCTATTTAGAAGAGGCTGAAGGATACCTAGCGGTAATTAATAGAAGAATGGAGCAACTGAAAGCTGAAGGGTTTAAAGATAAGCACCTCGATACATTTTATCGTAGAATTGCCTCAGCAAGAACTGCTCAGGCAAATATGGCAACCCATCATACTACTGAGGAGGATGGGCTTTCGTGGGACGTATTGTTTCCCGAAGCTGAAAAATTGCGCAAGCGCCTACTCAAACGCATTAAACTTGTTTGTAAAGGCAACCCGCAAAAAGCGATGATTGTTAAAAATATTTCAAGCGGTAATAGAATCAGTGATACCATTCAAGATCTCTTTGAATTAGCAAAACTTGGTGAAACAGTAATGGACGGTTTACTTGAGTATAATGTACATGCGGATGAGTTGTACAGAGCAAAAGAACTCGTATCAATTCTCGGACGGTTGCATAAAGAAAATACGCTGAATAAAGGAGTGCATTCAGATTCTCGGATGATTCGCGACAAGGCCCTGACCCTTCTTAATGATTCTAATGTCATCATTAAAGAATATGCTGACCTTGCTTTTGGCGATGATAAAAAGATTATGGATGAATTTCGTAGTGCTCATTCTCGTCAAAAAAATAAAAGTAACGGAGTACCAAAAACAGTTAAACCTACCAGTGATAATTCAATAGATGAGGAGGAATCAGAAGCTGTGTAGTGTAATACTGATATATGATTAATCCACCCTTAAAATAGCAAGGGATCACGTATAATAATGACCCCTCATATTTGAGCGATAGTATCGCTTGAGGGTGGATACTATCGACATGCAGGAAATCCCCCTTATGTCAACAAATGTCACTTAAATTCAATTTAGGTCCAAGTTGATTGGAAATGATGCATTTTTGGCTAAAATAACCAGATTGCCATATGGAATTGATATTACTTATGGTGTGTTGCAGTAGTTTACTATTTTTCCTATCTTTGGTATAGAATTCAAGGGGTGAACTATGCAGCTTAAAATACTCATTTTTCTGTTAACACTATTATCGGTGACATTAACCTCATGTATTGGAGACACTGGATCTAATACGGATCTATCAAAAGATCAAAATTCAAATATTAATATGGATGAGATTGAAAATGTTACTCTTGAGCTTACTATTCTTCTTGGATCTATTGAAATTGATAGTATCTATGTTGAATATCTATTAGACTCAACTACTATAAATAATGAAGAAGTATCATTGTCAAGGCCGATGAATGGTGAAGTCAATATTGAGTTACAGATAGAAAAATTCATTGCAACAACATTAAGTTATCGATGCTATAGAAGTGGGCAATTAATAGGTTCAATGGATGAAAATCTGTTTTTATCAAGTGATACTACTATTAAAACAACAATGGATCTATTTCCTATTTCCTTTTTTGCTGGTCGTGATACTGTAATGATGATAGGTAATAGAATTAAATTTGTTCCTCAATTAGATGATGAATCGCATCAAGTTGTTTATCGTTATGATCATTTTGGCACAGGTAACTTCACAGAAGAAAGTCAATCCTTTTACAATAAGGAAGGTGTGTTTATTGCTGTAGTTAGTGTGTTTGATGGCTACCATACAGTAAAAGATAGTGTGACAATAACTGTCGAAAAGCCTGTTTTTAGTGGAATTAATAGTAGTTCATCTTATCAGGCACCAGATATTGTACCTGTTTCCTCGAACTCTAGGATAATTGAGAACAATGATGAATCTTCTATGGATCATTTTTCTAGTTCTTCTCTAATGGAGTTAGATGATTCTATATCTATTGCTCTGTCTGCTATTTCTAGCGGGGGTGTTATAAGGTTTGCAATAGGTAATACTTTGAATCGGAACGTTATAATAGGTCAGGATGTAAATGTGAAAGCGACTCCTGACTCTGGATATGTATTCAAAGGTTGGAGTGGGGGTGAATTTATTGATCTAGTTTCAGAAGAGAATACCGTCACTTGTGATGCTGACTGTGTAATAACAGGGCAGTTTGTACGCGTATTCTCATTGTCGTACAATGCAAAGGATACTGAGGTTGGATACCCTCAAGATAAATATGGAATTGAACATCAATCATCTGTGCGACTTGGGGGTGATGTAACTCAATTGAAAAAAAGTGGGTATTCATTTGATAAATGGATAGACCAAGATGGTAATGAATATGAAATTGGCGATGAACTTCTTATGCCTGAAAAGGATTTGGTAATTACAGCTGTTTGGTCTGAAAATCCAACCTATGGAATAATATATTCTGCCCCTAGTATTACGTCCGGGAGTGTTCCAATTGATAATGCTCTTTATGAAGAAAAAGAACTATTTGCCGTTCTTGATAAGGGAACGATGGCAAAAAGAGGATATGTTTTTTCTCATTGGTTGGAAAGTGTAACTTACACTGTTGGAAAACCATATGAAATGCCTGCTGGTGGAATTACGCTGACGGCTAATTGGGTTTCTAGGACAAATACAGTAACATTTAGCAAAAATGATGGTGGATCTGTTGCCGTAAAAATAGAGTATAAAGCAACAGGGTCAATTTTACCTCCAACAGGCATTACAACACCAACTAGAACTAGTTATCTGTTTTCTGGTAATTGGTGTGTCGATGAGTCATGCAGGAAAATGTGGGACTTTAACAATGATACAGTCAATTCTGATACAGTACTTTATGCTCATTGGGTTCAAAAAACTGTTACGAATATTACACTGAATAAAAGTATTGTACATCATATGACGGTTAATGGTAATGAAGAACAACTAGATGCATCACTGGAACCACTGGACCTATTAAATAGAAACGTACTATGGCGTTCGTCAAATACAAAAGTTGTTACAGTTGATGCAAGTGGGAAAGTAAGTGCTGTTGGTATTGGCTTTGCAAGTATATCTGTTATAGCTGATGATAATAACTCATATATAGCTGAATGTGATTTTACTGTCGATTCACTATTAGATGAAAGGGACAATCAGGTGTATGGCGCAGTAGCGATTGGTACTCAAATTTGGATGTCTGAAAATCTTAATTTTGCATCCAGTAGAAGTGTATGTCACGGTGGTCAAGTTGAAAATTGTGATAAGTACGGACGATTATATACTTGGTCAAGCGCTATGAATATTAGCCAATTATGGGATAATTCAAATTATACTAGTATACTCGATGATTTTCAGGGTTCCTGCCCAGTCGGCTGGCATATTCCTACTGATGATGAATGGAAAACAATGATAGATTTTGCTAAGCAAAATGCTCCAGCAGGTGAATCACTCTTAGAAGTTTTGAAATCAACTACTGGTTGGACAAAATCGACGCCGGGTACTGATAGATTTGGTTTTTCAGTATTGCCGGCCGGAAATGATCACTGTATTGTAGATTATCGATGCGCTGATTTCTGGAGTTCTACCCAATCAGGAAGTGTGTACGCTAAAGAAAGGGATTTCACTCGTGATATTGAGCGAGCAGAGGGGTATATTAAAACAGCACAATATTCTATGAGGTGTGTGCAAAACTAGAATTAGGGTATCAACAAACATTAATTCGAGGATCAATTTTACCCCGTGCGAAGCACACCCCACATTACAACAGCGACCTTGCAAAACACGATTATCCTATGACCTATTAATTGCCCCAAACGTAATTATAAGGTTAAAACGCAACCAGGTGCATGATGATATTTTATACTCAGTCATTGAGAAACCAATACTTTCATAAGAGGTACAGCGCAGTATCACCTGGTTCAGGTGTACAAAGCATTTGTAATGAAGCTCTCGGCAGAGTGCCTTTTGTCCAGCCTTTGGGGTACCCAAAAGATCTGGTCGCGTTCGGGCCGATGCCCGAGAGCTATCTAAATTGAAAGAAAAGAAAAAGCAACGCGAAGCCCGCTCATGTCAACAAATGTCACCGCAAAAACAATCCCCCAATAACAACCCTTCGCAAAACAGCTCCCCTAGATATAGTTTATAAGGTAGAAACACTAAAAAAACCAACACTCACAACAAAAACACCTATTAAGATCCAAAAACCGCATTTATAAATATGAAATAGGCATAAAATGCATCAAAAGTAACCCATAGGCACTCTGATTCTATATACATTTAATACACTGTATATCGTACAGAGCACCAACGTTGGGACACTACAAGTGAGTTGGGTATTAGAATAGACGAGGGACGCTATTCTATTTAAATAGATTACGAGGGGATTCATGCACTATAGAATCAAGCACACTCTAAAAAGCATTTTAGTACCATTCATTATCAGTTTACCTGTAGCGACCTTTGCTGGTCCGTCATCTCCGGATATTACCAAAGTACCTATACCAATCATGGATGAGCACCCAGGTTGGATTGATATGTACTATCGGACTTTTGAGCTCTCATTCAAAAATGTATTACAAAAGCAACCCGGTACCATTTTCATCGATTACTTCATGGATGAAGGTTTTAATGCTAATATCTTTCAATGGGATACCAGCTTCATGATGATGTTTGGTCGGTACTCAAATGGTGAACTTCCGTCTATTGTTACCCTCGAAAACTTCTATATGAATCAATATGCAGATGGCTGGATTTCACGAGAGCTTAAAGAAGATGGCACCGAGTCCTATTGGCCGAAAGATGGCACTGAAACAAATCCAGCTCTAAAGCGTAGAGAGAATTGCTCTATAAACCCGCCACTCTTTTCATGGGCCGAGTGGTCTGATTATCAGATTAGTGGTGATAAAACTCGTTTTACTAAACCAATGACAGGTCCACATGTTACCGATAAAACAATATTTGATGTGTTGGCAGACTACTTCTATTGGATTAAAGATAATAGACGTCATGATAGCGGACTGTATTGGTCTACCTCTTATGCTAATGGAATGGACAATAACCCAAGATTATTTCTCACTGGGGTCACGCATGGTTCAGGTTTAGAAGGGGAGGCTATAGTAAATGGCGTTTGTGATCACCTTGATGCGAGCTGGATAGATATCACCGCTCAACAAGCGCTTAATGCTTTTTACGTTGCAAAAATTGCGGGTGAGATCGGAAATACCGAACGCCAAGCAGAATTTGAAAAAGAACACGCTGAACTCGCTCAACTTATTAATGATAAGATGTGGGATAGTAATGATAACTTTTATTATGATATAGATAGGGAAGGGGAGTTCGACCCCGTTCGTACCCCAGCATCTTTTTGGACAATGATTGCGCGTGTATCAAACGAAGACCAGACTCAAAAAATGGTGGATCATATTGTTGATCCAGAAGAATTTTGGACACTCCACCATATTCCTACAGTATCAAAAAGTTCACGAGGGTATGAATCAGATGGGGGTTATTGGAATGGCGCAGTATGGGCTCCAACCCTCTATGAAACAGTGAAAGGACTCGAGGTACAGGGTCATAAAGATCTTGCGAAGAAGGTGTCAGTTAATCACATTCAAAATCTCTATTGGGTGTACGTAGATTCAAACTCATTATTCGAAAACTATCACCAAGAGAGCGCCCATTCTGGCTTTAAATCTAAAAAAGACTTTGTCGGCTGGACCGGTGTCGGCCCAATAGCCTGCCTCATCGAAAACGTCATGGGCTTTCACGCCTTTGGTCCGAGCGACTCACTTGATTGGGACTTAACTCTTGCAGAACACCACGGCCTCGAGAACTTTAAGTTTGGTGATAACACTGTTACCATCACTGCCGAAGACCGATTAAACAGCGACGCAGGAGCAGTGGTAACGGTAACTACTGATAGCCCCTTTAAACTCCATGTCACTTTAGCAGGGACCGAATATATCCATGAACTCCCTGCAGGTGAAACTGAGTTGATGATTGGTAAACCCAATGCCCAATTAACTGCTATTCCTATTATCCACAAAGCAACAAGATCATATGGGTTTGGCGCTTCAGGTGATGAGACTGCTCGCTATCAAACCTTCAAAGCAGGGAAGGGGACTATCCTTGCAGGTGTTGATGTTAAAATACGTCGATTAAATGGATGGAATCAAAGTGATGTGACGGTTGATCTGTATGCTACCTCTGGTGGTAAGCCAACAGGGAACGCATTAGTTGAGGGGACAATTGGACAAGCAGAAGTGGATAACTTCTTTGTGATTATGCATGCGGGTATGGAGTATGATGGGTTGGTTGAAGGAACCGAGTATGCTATTGTACTGGGTCAGAAAACTCCAAAAGCTGATAACTATGAGTGGGTCAACGGTGAAGATGTTGACTCTGGACTTTCTTTTGGTAAAGGCGATGGCGCCGGGAGCTGGACCGATGAGTCTGCACTCGGTGATGCGTGGATGAAGGTATATGCAATTGATACTTCTATAGAGCAGTATAGTTTTGCGACAGAAGAGTCTTCGTCAGAATCTTCTGCAGATGAAAGTAGTGCGGATGTTTTGAGTAGTACGGAGGTGAGTTCAGGAGAAAGTAGTGCGCTATCATCAAGTTCTGATGGTATTGACGATTCATCTTCTGAAGATGTCGAATCTTCTTCGAGTACCACACCACTTTTTAATAGCGGAAGTGTTTCTCAGAAATTTTCAGCAGTGCAGGCAGTTAATAACCTTGGCACGGGCGCGCTTCAGTTTCAGGTTCCCTCAAGTGTAACGACTCTAAAAGTATTTACGATCCATGGTGCATTGCTATTACAAAAAAGTGTTACGGCTCAAAGTCACATCGCACTTACAGAAGAGCTTCCTCAAGGAACGTTAATCGTTTCCTTTCAATAGGAATCGATCTGGCTCAATGGGTTCAGCTCTTACACTCATAGACTAATCTTACTATCTTTGGTAACGATGAGTCTATGAATGAGAGCACACTATGAACCCTTTTATTTACGAAAACCCTACTAAAATTATATTTGGTCAAGACCGTTTTGATATGCTTCCCCATGAGATTGCGCCCTATGGATCGCGTGTATTGCTCTTGTTTGGTGGTGGTTCTATTAAGCAGAATGGACTCTATGATACTATCAGTACATTACTGAGCAAAGCGGGATGTACCGTTGTTGAACATGGTGGGGTTCAGGGAAATGCCCGACTCTTTCATGCGGAGGCAGGAGTGCAATTGGTTCGTGAACATAAGCTCGACCTTATTCTTGCAGTAGGCGGTGGATCAGTAATCGACGAAGCAAAATCAATCTCTGCAGGGGTACAGTATACGGGCCCACTCTGGGATCTCTATTCGGGCAAAGGAACGGTAGGCACCACTATCCCCGTCATTGCCATACAAACACTCCCTGCGACTGCTTCAGAGATGAATGGCATTACCGTCTTGACTCATGACACAACCCTCGCAAAGCGCCCCTTAGTGACCCAAGGGGTGCTCAATCCTAAGGTATCATTTCTCGACCCAAGCACCACCTTTTCACTTTCTTCAAAACAGACCGCTTATGCCGCAGCCGATATTATCTCTCATTGCACCGAAGGCTATTTTACAACAACGGCGGCAGCACTCAGACCTCTTGATGGAATAATTGAAGGGCTGGTACATTCAGTTATCTCTTCCGTAGCAGATATTCAAAAAAATCCCAATGACTATGATGCACGAGCAGCAATGATGTGGAGTGCAACTATGGGATGGAACGGAATTACACAAGTAGGTATTCCTGGAATGTCTTTACCCTGTCACGCCCTCGAAATGCCTCTGAGTGGTATTCACGATATTGCTCATGGTGCAGGACTCTCAATGGTGACACCTCATTGGATGCGAATTTTCGGCACGCTCTATAGTAATCGAATCATACAATTTGGCGAACGGATTCTTGGATTGATGAATCCGACTATCAATCAGGTCGCCGATGGTCTTGATGCACTCTACAGCACTATTGGTGCGCCACTACATCGGAGTGATGTTGGGGTGTCAGAGATAGATATTGATGCGTGTAGTAGTGATGCCATTGCGTCATTGGCGTCACGAGGTGTTGTAGGATATGAGAAGGATAAGGTTATAGCCCTTTATAAAGAGCTATAATTTATTTAGCACCGAGTTCATTGTGGTATTTGCAATATTGTGAGTCATAATTTCTCGATAATGAGACCCAATGGACCCAATAGTATAGTTATTACACTGTGAGGTGAGTTTCATACCTAGCTGTATAAGCCATTCAGCTTCATGCGTCTTTCCTACTTCGGTGCACTTACTGGAAAATACTTCAAATTGTTCATGGAGCATTGTTGACTCACACTCGTGTAATTGTTGGTTAAGAAGTATGATGTCTTGAATAAGGTCCTCTGAAGGGGGCTGAATGGGATCATGAACTGAGGAATTGATCTCTTCAGTTAAAGACTGCTCTGTACTGGATGCACATTTACTGTGTTGTTGATTGATATGAGGGGTGGGGAGGTTAGGCAGGGTTACGGTGAAAGTAGAGCCTTCATTGATAGAAGACTGTAAGGAAAGGGTTCCTCCCATTAACGAAACCAGTTTTTTGGTAATGGCAAGTCCGAGCCCAGTACCTTCTATCTCGTTTAATTCACTGGATTCAGTTCTAGTAAATACATCAAAAACCGAATCCTTATCATTGTCTTCAATACCACATCCAGTATCTGCAATGACAATGGTGAGGGTTGTGGTTGATGCACTACAAGAATGAGTCGTCACAGTAACACTTACGAAACCTTGATTGGTAAATTTTATAGCATTGGTAATGAGGTTTATGAGTATTTGACGGAGGCGAAGTTCATCTATCTTTATAATGTCGGGATGTACTGTTGTTGATGTAATTGAAAAATCAATATTTTTCGATTGAATAGTGTGAAAGAGCATGACCTCAAGGTCGTCAAAAAAGTGTGTAAGACTACATGGTATAGGGGTAATAGCGAGTTTTCCAATCTCAATTTTTGAAATATCAAGGATATCATCTATGAGTGAGGTAAGAGCACTACTACCCAGTCGTATATTGTTGATATAACCCATGATCTTTGGATCTGGAGCATGTTTTGCTATAAGATCGGTAAAACCGACAATAGAGTTTATGGGAGTACGAACCTCATGACTCATGTTTGCCAGAAAAAGACTTTTTGAATGATTGGCTGCAAAAGCTTCTGCTGTTTTGACTTCAAGTTCTTTGGTGCGTTCTACAACTTTCTGCTCAAGTCCTTCTTTTAACGTATGGAGTTCGGAGTTAATCATAACCATTTCGGAGATGTCAGTAAAAATAGAAGCAAAAAGACCCTCTTTGGGAGAGTATGCCCATACATCAAAATATTTGTTGAGCTCCCTACTAAAATTTGAAAAACTTAAGGTCGTGTTGGTGAGGGTTATATGACCAAAGGTGTCAATCCAATATTGTTCGGTATTTGGGAGGACTTCTGTGATCCTTTTACCAATAATATCAGATCCTTTAAGTCCCGTTATCTTTTCAAAGGCGGGGTTTACATCAACAAATCGATAATCGGTAGGCTGGCCTTCATCGTCATAGATCATTTCATGTATTGCAAAGCCCGATTGAAGATTCGAATAGAGTTCTTCATAATCAAGGAGGTAAGTTTCAGCTTTATTCTCAATATCTCGTTGGGTGGTAATATCTTCAATACAGACAAGCTCTAGTTCCTCGGACTTGTTTGGTAAAATATGGGTCGTTATTTTAAGTTGACGCTCTTGAACACTGTGAGTGGTCGTAATCCAGAGGGTGGTCTCTTGTTGCTTTTGAGATATTCTATTTTCGAAAGTCTGCTCAACAATTTTTCGAGTAGCGCAGTCTCGACATTGAGGTGCAAATCCACAACCCAATTGGCTACTGGTTGCATAGACGCACTTGAATGCTTCACCACCTCTCAAACCAATGAGGTTTCCTTCAGGGGTGCCGGTAAATTGAGCAAAGGTTCTATTCGCTCTTACAATCCTACGATCCCGGTTGACGATAATACTCATGGTGGGGGATGCCGTAAAGAGTACGTCAAATTGAGATTGTCGCTGGTTATTCTCAATGTTTTTTTTGCGGTACGACCATACCATAAAGAGGAGCCCTGCAGTTGTAGTTAAGATTACGGGAAGAATGAAAATTATCATAGAGTACCTGCAGGTGTGTTCTTTGAAATATACGTATAAAGAGAGAGTGTATAGAGTTTGAATTGGGGTAAGCATATTTTTATACTCTATACACTCTGCATTGGTTTAATTCATGGCACTCAGAGCATCGAGCTCACTCGGTGACAATATTTTATTAATATCCAGAAGCATTATGACCCGTTCCTGTAATTTGGCAACACCCATTATAAAATCAGTGTCAACACCAGTTCCAAAACTGGGGGTATCCTGAATCTGATTTTCTTCGATAAATACAACCTCAGAGACTTCATCAATTAACGTTCCCATGGTGATATCTTGATCACCCACCCTGAGCTGTACCACGACAATACAGGTAACATCCGTATCCTCTGTGGTGTTGAGTTGGAACTTTTTCCGCATCTCAACAATAGGGATAATCTTACCCCGTAAGTTTATAACCCCCCGCACATAGCTGGGGGTTTTAGGTACGGGAGTAATAGGTTGCATCTGAATGATGCGTTGCACCATTAGGATGGGGACACCATACTCTTCGTCGCCTAACTTAAAAGTAAGGTATTTATCTGAAAGGCTTTGGTTGACCTTTTTTTCAGTTTCTAAAATCATTTCTCCATTCATATCTGCTCCTAAAATGCTTTCAGCATTTCGTCTTGTTCATCAAAAGGAATCACCTGTTCGACCTCAACCATTTTTTTTGATTTAGGGATTGGAGGGTGATTACTCTGAACTTGGTGTGGAATTGCTGCAATCGGTGCTGTTCTATATGCATTTTGTGGAGCACGTTGCATTTGATTACTGGAGCCTTCAACGATGAGTGTTAAATTTTCTACAATGGTGTTAAGTACTGCTGCCTGTGCTGAGAGTTCTTCACTCGCAGAGGCAGACTCTTCAGCGGTGGCCGCATTAGTCTGTACTACCTTTTCCATTGATGATACCGCAACATTCACTTGGGTGATTCCTTGTGACTGCTCTTCACTCGCTGCAGAGACTTCTGATACCAACTGTACAACCTTTGCTACAGAATCATTAATACTGTTGAGGAGTTGTTGTACCTCTTCTGAAGATTGTACACCATTTTCAGCATTTTTTTGGCTCTGTTCAATCAGGTTTGAAGTGTCATTGGCCGCTTCGGCAGAGCGCTGTGCAAGGTTACGCACTTCTTCTGCAACAACCGCAAACCCTTTACCGGCTTCACCAGCGCGTGCTGCTTCTACTGCGGCATTGAGAGCAAGGAGGTTTGTTTGGAAGGCGATTTCATTGATGTTTTTAACAATTTTTGCAGTTTCATCACTCGATGTTTTAATTTCATTTACTGCCTCAGACATTTTTTCCATTGCGTTAATGCCATTCACCGTTACGGTACCTGTTTCGTTTGCAAGGTTTTTGGCTTCAGTGGCATTGTTAGCATTTTGTTTGGTCATCGAAGATATCTCTTCTAAGGTGCTCGATATCTCTTCGGTACTCGACGCTTGTTCAGAAGTACCTTCTGCCATGGATTGTGATGAACTCGATACTTGACCTGCAGCCGATGATACTTGTTCTGATCCTTGAGTAAGTTCATTGATAATTTGATTAATAGGGCCGGTGATTCCTTTGGTGATAAAGATCGCAAGCAGGATACCAATGATGAGTGCAATTCCAATTCCAATGAGCATGAGAGTCGACGCATTGGATAGGCTCTCATCAGTCCCTTTGGCTATAGCGTCTGTTTGGCTAAGGCCAGCATCGGCTGTTGTTTTTGTTGCATCAATAAGTTCTTTAGCGGCAGCTTCTCTTAAAGCACCTAGTTCTTGAAGCTTTTTCCAGGCGATTAAAAAGTGACCCATAGCCTCTTTGTACTCCATCGCAGCTTCTTCTGTTTCATTAATTTTCTCTATATCACTTTTTAATTTAGTATAACGGCGAAGTTCGCTGAACAAGGTGTTCATCTTGTCAAAATTTGGAAGTGCTTTTTCTATGACGGCAGGGTCTCTCTCTGCTTGAGAACGCCAGGCGGAGAGGCGCGTTGCATTGCCAACATCAATTATGTCATTAACGAGAGTAATTTTGGTTATGCGGTCTTGTAATATTTGATTTGCACTGTTTTGATTAATCTCATTTTTAACTCGGCTTGTTTGAGCTGCGAGAAATGCATTACAGTTGGTCATATACTGTTTTGCAGCCTTGTCAAGTTGTCCACGTTCCTCATTGAGCAGTGCAATAGTCTCTTGTGTTGTATGGAGGTGTTTGGTATAGGCTGTTTTGGCTTTGTCTGCTCTTTCAACTTGTCCTTTAAGTTTAACCAAATATTTTGCTTCACCAGCAAGCTTATGCGCTATTTTCAGGTCTGCATCAAGAGATGCGAGCTCTTTTTGTGCATTCTTAAAAAACGTATCTTCTTCGGTAAAGCCATATCCGCGCGCTTCATACATCACTCGGTTTACTGCACCGCGCATTGATGTGGCGACCTTTACCTCTGGTACATATTCGTAGGCAAGTTTTTCAGCTTCGTATCCTACATTAGTCATGTTAAATACAGCGACACCACCAAGTATCATTATGATAAGTATGAGGGCGGCAAATCCACCAGCTATACGGGTTCCCAGTTTATATTTATTAAGCATATTCACTCCTTTATTGTAATTAAAGAAGATGATATGATACCTTTTATACTTTTACAACAGTATAAAATAGGTGCTAAATGGGTATGTTAGCTACCTATTTTAATGGTATTGAGCGTTGAACGGAGTTCTTGAGCGATTCCATTCAGCTTCAGCTCCATAATGGGGTCATTCAGTTGGGGAGAATAGGATTCTATAGCAGAAAGAGTGTTATTGATACTCAAATGAAGGTTTATGAAAGGAGAAGGCGTAGACTGAGTTGGAGAGATAGTTTGAGAGTACTTAAGGTGTACTTCTATTCTTTTTAGAATCTCTTCGGAATAAAATGGTTTACTGATGTAATCTGATGCACCCGCATTAAAAGCCTTAATTTTATCTTCTACACTAAAAAGGGCGGAGTTAAAGAGTATCGGTATATGCGAGAGATGTGGGTTCTTTTTGATTGTCTGGCATATTTGGTAGCCATCTGTCTGCGGAAGCATGATATCAAGAAGAATCAGGTCAGGCTGGATTACCTTTAAAATAGAGTAGGTCTGTTGGGCATTAGTAGCGATGGACAACTGGTAGCCTTCTTCACTTAAAAGATCGCCAAGATACTTCAAGTTTTGTTGATTATCTTCTACAATTAAAATACAGGGCTTACTATTCATCTCTACCTCTTTCTCTCTTTAATGTAAATACTTATTGTACAGAGAGTGGTCAATAAAAAAAAGTAATGGCGGAGGCTAAAAATCACTCTCACTGTAAATGGCCGAAGTTATTATTATAGTACCATCATAATATTGGAAAAAGTATGCTATCTGCTCTCTATTTAGAACAGTGCCCTGTCGCTGTAGCAAAGCTCTGTAACGGATCTGTTATAGAGAGTAATGACCTCTACAAAGAGTATTGTGATATAAATGAGCGTGAAGGGGGGACGGCACTTGAGCCGTATCTTATCGCTGTGAGCCAATCAAAAAGAACTGTCCGCACGCAGTCTCATCGGTTTATGATAGCACCCAATCTTCATGTTTCACTTACTTTTTTAAAATCATCTGAGTCTGAATACTACATCATATTTCAAGATGTGTCGGAACAAAACATTCTTGAGGGTGAATTACAGAATCTTGAAGGGGCCATTTCTGAACTTACACAGCACTATGACAAAGACAAAAAACAGATTCGTGAAAAAATCATAAGCTCAGTCTCTCTTATGATTGTTCCCTATATACATAAACTGAAGGAGCATATTGCCGATGAGGGTGGAAAGACACTGGTTGATGTGTTAGAACATTCAGTGAGTTCACTCTTTGATGGTTTTACGGTCAATACCGTTAAGTATTTATCGCAACTCAGCACCAAAGAGATGCAGATTTGTTCGCTCCTAAAATTGGGGCAGAGCAATAAAGATATGGCATTAGAGCTACAAACGAGTGTGAAGACTGTAGAAACTCATCGTAAAAATATACGAAAGAAATTAAATATTAATAACCGATCGGTTAACCTTACGTCCTATTTACAGTCACTCAATGTTGACTAATAGTTGGTGATGGGGTGCTGTATGAGTTGAGGTGAATGTTAACTATGACTTTACCTTTGTGCCTTAAAAACTGTTGAATTTCTATAAAATATGCCTAAAGTGTGAGGGATGTCACAGACAATTACAACTGGTTTAACTAGGATTCTATTACTTTTAATAGATCTAGAATGTGCTTACATATTTTAACAACTAAGGTAAAGAGATGAAACGAAATATACTGGGGCTGTGTGGGGGAGTATTCCTCTTATTAGCACTTGGATGTGCGAGCAGAGAACTGACCTCTGAAAGAGATAAAGAGCGCATAGCATATGCTACTCAGATTCATAGATTTCATGCTCATATTAGTCGTGGTGAGATAGACTCTGTAGATCAGTATCTTAATACTGAGGTGGTAGTTAACTCTCTCAATAGGATGGGGCAGAGCGCATTGTATGTAGCCTGTCAAGATTCTGATGCGCAACTCTTTGATAAACTCATGAAAGCTCCTCTTGATGTTAATGTTGAAAATAGTACAACGACAAAGGGGGGGCGTCCTGATAGTATGAACGGAAGTTCATTGGGTGAATGTCTACTCAACAATCATTTTACTCGAGCGACACAAATCATTAATCATGGTGGAAAGGTCGATTCGTTATCTCCTATACAGCATCGCCCTTTAATTCAAGTACTGCTAAAAGGTGATACGGCTGCTGCGGCATACCTCTTAGATTTAGGGGCGCACATTAATAAGCTTCCTAATCGCATAGATAAACACTTTGCTCTTACAGTTGGGCTACAAACTCATA
Source organism: Fibrobacterales bacterium (assembly GCA_051532055.1). GTDB lineage: Bacteria > Fibrobacterota > Fibrobacteria > Fibrobacterales > JAOPTW01 > JAOPTW01. The sequence goes on from JAOPTX010000047.1 coordinate 89,364, forward strand.
ATCCTACGGTGATATCATTTCTTTTTAATCGTGGGGCGAACCTCGCATTAGCTTATCCGCACCGACCTGAAATATCAGCATTGATCGATGCACTGGGTGCTCATATGCACAGTTCTGTGTATGAGGTTGTCGTTTCTATTCTTAAAGAACTCCCGAGTGAGGGAGCTCGAAAGGTGGCAATCTCAACGGCCATTCGAAAAATTATTTCACTTGCGGATTGGGGTGAGAGAGAGAAGATTGAACAGAAAAAAGCAACGATTAAGAAGCTCAATGAGCTTCTTAAAAATGGAATCGTTATTTCGCAGTTACAGTATTAAGGTTTAGTTTTTATAAATTCGCGAATAAGTTGCCCGGAAAGGGTGTGTGGAGGTGGAATGAAGTCTGGTACAGTCTCTCGAGTGTACCATTCTGCTTCGACAATTTCTTCACCATCAATAGTAATTGCTCCAGAATCCCACTCAGCCGTATAGGCTATCATAATAGCATTGGTCAGGCCAAAAGGTTGTGAGCCAAAGTACTGCATGTTTTTAACCGTAAGTCCGGTCTCTTCCATTATTTCTCGTTCAGCACATGCTTCAAGGGTTTCCCCCTGGTTTAAGTAACCTGCAACACTCGAATACCCATCATAGGGCGTGTACGGTCCCGTTTTTACCAGCAAGATTGTGTCACCTTTAATAACACGGACTACCACAGCTGGATGGGCAGCAGGAAAGGTGAGGTGTTCACATCCTGTACATTTCTTGGCTCGTTCAGTGCCAAAGGTCTCCATTGGGCTGCCGCACTTTGAGCAAAAACGATGGCTTTGATCCCAATGTACGAGTTGATAGGCGTACGCAGCGACAATAAATTGTTCAGGATTCTCTTCTATAAGCTCATAGAGGGGAACCTCAGTATAAATATCTGGAAGGTCGGTGTTAGCAGGGATGCTGCTCACATAGCAGAGGGTGTTGTCAGTGCGCTCAAAGGGGATGAGTGGGGTATGATTGATAAAGTCTGTGAGATGATCACTCGGGAGAGAGAGGGAGTCTTGGGAATTCTTCAGGGTGATAAGAGTGTGTTCTTTAAAAAGATAGTTGGGTGTTGTCATGGGTGTTGTCAATGGGGAAATGTGTAGTGGTAAATATACAATGTCGGCCGGTTGATGAGTTGTAAAAGATACGGTGTGAAAAGTGGGGCCTAAAAAATAGAATAATAAAAAAGGCCTCCTAGTGGAGGCCTAATAACGTTTACACTAGAGAGTATTAATCTTCACCTGGTGCAGAATCATTTGACCCTTCAAGAGAGTGAGGAGGCGATGCAACGTAGAATGTTTGAGTTGCATTGATGTTGAATGAAACCGTTCCGTAAGTGACACCGGTTTTAGATGCGGTAAAATCATACATTCCTGGTGTGAGGTTATTAAAAAGTACCCCACCATCAACAGAGGTTGAAGTATATGTTGGATCAGGAAGTACTGCTTCGTTAAAGTAGATAGGACCTTGAAGAGGGCTTACTTGTGCGGGTACCATAGAAACGAGTGCTCCTGGATCTCCGTGAGGGAGGCGCATGTCAAATAAACTTGACCATGATTTTCCGACAGTCGAAACCATGATATTTTGAATAGGATAATCTTGACCTATCAGTGCAGCAATTTGCCCTTCAAGTTGACTCTTAGCGTAATACATGTAGAGTTCATCCGGAAGCTGCATTCCTATATCGAGGATATCTTCTGAACCGATAGTAAAGATGTTTGATTGTCCTTGTGCTTTTGACCAACGCTCTGGAAGTCCACCAGGGAAGACCATGCCTTCAACTTCGGCAGGGTAAAAATCTTTTTCGTAGCTAAAAGAGAATTGAAGATCTCTGTTGGTGCGTTTAAGGATGTAAAGTTCCCACTGACCGTTCTCATCAGTCGTAATATTGAGGTACTTAGTAAAAGGATACTCTGCAATCCATACTTTTGCATTGGCTACAATTGCGGTATAGTCGAGATATGCAGGAGGTTGTTGAGTGATATCATACCCAAAATGACGTACTTCACCTTTGAGGTGTACGATTTCAAAATAGCGTCCACGTTTTGCAGCGACCGTAGAATTCATGTCTACGAGTGTTTCATTTTCAAGGTCAATAACCTGAACGGCTTCAGAAGATTCTACCGTTTCATAGGTTCCACTGGTTGGTTCATCATTATGACTGACGAGCTCGGTACAGCCAATCATTAATGGAAGAATGAGGAGTGATGATAAAAGGGTGAACTGTTTTTTCATTATAGATCCTTTGAGTTTTTTGGGTTTCGCAAAGGTATCTATTTTGTGGAGATCCGTATAGATGATAATGTCAAAGTGTGACGGATATCACACCGATATTTATTTTGTGTTTTATTGTTTTTCGGTACCATTTTGGGATTGGGGAGTTCCCCATTCCTTGATAACTAACTATAACTCATTTAAATAGTATAATGCCTCAAATGACTCAAAAAGCAGTCTTATGTTAACTAAAAGGTTAACGGTTCTTTGGTGATGCTGCTGATAATGATTTGAAGTAGGAATAGTCCTAGGTATATTTATATGATGATTTCACTCTTTGATTACAACGATTACCGTGAATACCTGCGAGATTTTTATTCTGATAAAAAGAGTAAAAATGGATATATCTCCTATCGGATGATGGGGAGTAGTCTTGATGTTTCTGGTCCATATCTTATAAAATTATTTAAGTTACAGGGGCATTTAAAAGATGAAGCTGCTCCTAAAGTAGTCGCTCTGTGTAAACTTACCGGTAAAGAAGCTGACTATATGGAGGCACTCTTTCATTTTAGTAAAGCAAAGAAAGAAGTTGAAATAGAGCGTTGGTATGAAGCTATGCAGATGATTCGGGGTGTTGATGCTTTGACTCTGAAAACGGGACAATACGAATTTTACTCAAAATGGTATTACTCAGCCTTGTGGGCTTTGTTACGCATTAAAGGTATGGGTTCACTTAAAAAGATTGGCTCCCTGTTTACTCCTACAATTTCTGAAAAAGAAGTAAAAGAGTCACTCTCTCTGTTACAGACTTTAAACCTCATCACAAGCACTGATGGTGAATGGGAGACAACGGCTGAACATTTGGTTACGGGTGATCTTAAAAAGGGGATTATTAAAAAGTATCATGAGGGTATGATCGATCTAGGCAAAGAGTCGCTCCAGCGTTTCTCGGGAGAAAATCGAACAGTACGCGGCATTACCCTCGCAATTGATGATGAGTGTTATCGGGATATCCAAGAAATTCTTGATGATACCTTTAAAAAAATTAGAGCACGGGTCAATGATGTTGACGTTCCAAACCGTGTAGTTCAGGCAAACATTCAAATGTTTCCCCTAACACAGGATGTTACTCATCATGATTAAGGTTTTATCAACGTTACTTTTGTTCCTCCTCCTCCTCCTCCTTATGGGTTGTTCACTCGATGAATCTATTTCAGAGGGTGGTTCTACCGAAGTGGGAAACCCAGAATTAGCTGAAGAGTATATACAGGGAACAGTAGTGACTGATTCAGGGATGCCGGCAGTTTCAAAAGTAAGTATCGTTTCGGAACACTATTCTGTGTTAGACACTCAACAGGTGCCGTACTATACAACTACATTATTGACAGGAACCTTCTCTGTACCAAAAAGTCTCGGGCTCTCTCAGGGCCTCTATACCGTTCAGGCTGTCGATACTATAAGCGGCAAACTGTTTATTGTACAAGGACTGGCTCTTTCTGACAGTACAGTTGTTACGGTTAATGGTATACTTGCAAGTCCAGGAACTATTACTCTTAAGGGTGAATTGGTTAGACGGGGATTACTTTATATTCCCGGCACAACCTATGGTGTATTGATAGATTCAGCAACCCAGAAAGGGGTGAGTCTGAGTGTTGCCCAAGGAGAGTATAGGGACATACGATGGTATGATGCCGCTCTTGATACAGATACAATAGTCTTACGGTCTCTTGTGATTGAAGGAGGCAAAGACTATGGATTAGACTTATCTGAATTTAGAATATTGAAGGATACCTTAGATACACTTGATCCTGATAGTCTAGAGATACCCGACCCTGATACGATTAATGATACTCTTTCCAAAAAAGACAGCACTACCCATGTATTAGTGATCATAGAGGAGGCGGAGATAGATACGTCACTCGATCAACCCTTTTTAGATATCCTTGACTCACTTAACATTCAGGTTACCACTATTGGAAGTGATGCGGTGCCATCAGATTCTCTCCTTACTAAAATGGATGCAATTATTGCCCTCCCTACAGCACTATCAACGGTACTCGGTACTCGGTATACTGCCATCGAAAAACCAATACTTGTTATGGAACCGTGGCTCCAACCTTTAATGAGCATGACCGATGATAGACTTGATGTTGATTATAGTACTGGTTTGTCAATGAGTGAAGAGCGCATAGTTCGAGTGAAAGAACCTATTCAAGAGGAGCTCCTCTCCGGTTCTGTATCTGAGGTGACATTGTTCTCTCAAAATCAAACGATGAGTTTTGGTATACCTGCATCAAGTGCAACAGTAGTACTTCTCCATGAGGGTAGTACTGAAAAAGCACTCTACTATTATTACGGTAAAGGAGATGCTATGCACGGCAGTGATGCTCCTGAATTGAGGATGGCACTTTTGTTGAATGAAACGAAGGTTCCTTTTTTAACGATTGATGGGTATACCCTTTTTAAAAACGCAGTTTCTTTTTTAGTTACACACAACAGTGAGGCACAATGAATATACTAGGTGATAGAATCCGAGGGTTAATCAGTATTCTTTTTATGGTGACAATGAGTGCGCACTTGTCATGGGCAGGGGTGGTCTCACCAAGCCCAATGCAGTGGCATAAAACAACCGTGACTTTTCAAGGACCGAGCGTTTCAGAGTCAGGTACTGTGAATCCCTTTCGTGACTATCGTCTTGATGTAACGTTTACGGGACCTTCTCAACAAGAGTATGTGGTTCCCGGTTTTTATGCTGCTGATGGTGATGCGGGGAAGAGTGGTGCACAATCTGGTGCAGTTTGGCAGGTACGTTTTACACCAGACGAACCCGGTGAGTGGACCTATGGGGTAACTTTTTTAAAGGGCTCGGATGTTGCTCTAGGAAAGGCAGGTACCTCTGGCAAATTTTTTGATAATGAGACCGGTACTTTTTCTGTCGCTATTACTGATAAAAAAAGTGGTGGTGTTGACTTTAGGGGCAAAGGAAAGCTGGTGTATACGGGTGATCATCATCTCACGTTTGCTGGGAGTAATGCCCCTTTTATGAAGGCGGGAGCCAATAGCCCTGAGGTGTTTTTGGAATTTAAGGACTTTGATAATACCTCAAGTACTCGAGAATATGCCGGGCATGTCAAGGATTGGAATACGGGAGACCCTACTTGGGGTAACGGTAAGGGCAAAGGAATCATTGGGGCCGTTAATTATCTCTCTTCACTCGGGGTTAATGCACTCTATTTTTTGACGATGAATCATGAAGGTGATGGGGGAAATGCATGGCCGTGGATTGGGACCAATAAACTCGATCGCTACGACTGCTCTAAGTTAGCACAGTGGGATATGGTGTTTGAGCATATGGACCGCATGGGTCTTATGATACATTTTGTACTCACCGAAACTGAGAATGAAGCATTCTTTGAAATAGAAGAGAGTGGCGATCGGTCAGGATTTGCAGACCTCCGTAAGCTCTACTATCGAGAAATGGTGGCTCGCTTTGGCTATCACTTGGCTATTACGTGGAACGTGGGTGAAGAAAACGGTTGGGATGAAGGGAGTGGCTACCACCAAGCGAATAGTGATTCTCAAAGAAAACAGTTTTCAACCTACCTGAGAGGTCTTACCTATTACAATGATCATATTGTGGTACATAATGGACCCTCAACTGATGATCATATATTGCCACCACTCTATGGACACAGTGCCTTTACTGGGCCGTCACTCCAATGGAATTATGATGCGGATATCCATGCTGAGACCCTTAAGCTGCGCAACGGCTCCATAGCAGCAGGGCATCCATGGGTGGTCAGTATCGATGAACCATGGACGAGTCCAGTCAAAAACGACCTGACGACATGGAGAAAGGGAATTGTTTGGGGCAACATCATGGCAGGTGGTGCGGGGGCAGAGCTCTACATAGGTGGTGGCGTTGATATTACTGAACAAAATTATCGTAATTACGAAGAGTACTATACTATTGCCTCTATTGCCGCACAGTTTATGATGGATCATGTTGGCTTTGATGGTATGAAACCTGGTGATTCGTTTATTAACAATGGTTGGGCCCTAAAGAATAAGGGGCAGGAATACCTACTCTATTTACCTAATGGTGGCTCTCCTTCGGTAACACTACCTGTAGGTACTTATACGATACGGTGGTTTAATCCACGGACCGGAGGGGCTTTACAAAAGGGTTCGAAAACTCAAATAGCGGGGGGGAGTGCACAGTCCATTGGTACTGCACCTGCAACAACTGGCCAAGATTGGGTGGTGCGTATTAGATTGAAGGCGACCCCTGAAATGAGTTCTTCTGAGTCAACTGAATCTTCCGAAACAGGACTCGTTTCGAATGGTGCCTATAAGGAAGAAGGAGGGCTCGTAGTGATCGAGGCAGAGTCTGCTGAACTCACAGGTAAGTGGCAACAAGGTTCTACGTTAAAAGGGTATACGGGAGAGGGGTATATTGTGTATCGCACCGATGCAACGAACTTTGATCCCAGCCTAGAAAGTGCGAGTATTACATATCACTTTTATATTAGTACCCCTGGAGAGTATCGTATAAAAATCAGAAACTATATTCCTAATGATGATATGACCGAAATGAACGATATGTTTTTGAAGGTTGATGGTAACACGAGCTGGAAGTCATTCTCACATACTACTTGGGATTGGAACTGGGAGTTCATGCATGATGATGGCGATGAGAACTTTTTTGAACCCGATTACTCTTTTACTGAGGGAGAACATCAGCTGACGATTATCGGACGTTCAGATGGTTTTGCTCTGGATAGAATTCAAATATATCAGACTGATAGCTATACGCCCCAAGAGGACCTACCGGTGTCATTACGAGTAGATGCAGAAGAAACGAATGTGAGCAGTAGTGATACTAATGAAAATGGTGTGTCATCGAGCAGTGTTGACACTACAGAAAATACTATGTCATCAAGTAGTGTTGAAACTGATCCTACTGTGTCATCGAGTATTATTGAGAATTTTGTAAGTTCATCAGATACATTTGATGAAAATGGTGGAGAGAGCACGGCCGATATACAAGAGATAACCGCATCGTCCATAACTGATTGGCTCTCAGGAAGAACTTATTTAACCAATAGTATAGCGACGTTGAGAATTGTGGATGTTACAGGGAAAGTACAGGGTGGGAGTGCCACTACAGAAAATGTACTTTCTGAATCTGCCTCAAGGCGATTAGCCTCACTCTCTCCAGGTATCTACTTTATACAGGTAACCACCCATAAAGGGGCTGTTGTGTTGCTGCCTTACTCTCACCATTAAGTACCCATTTGTAGGACTTGATTTAGATT
>JAOPTX010000048.1:0-36896 GCA_051532055.1 Fibrobacterales bacterium
ATTCATTTGAAGTGAACAACCTTTTTTGGAACCCCCTCACGCGAAAATGTTAGGAGACATTGTATGGAACTTTCAATCATAAATTGGACTGCACTCATGATTGCAGTAACACATACTTTTGCAGGACCCGACCACTACCTCCCTTTTGTTCTTATTTCAAAGGCACGTCAATGGACACTTAAGAAAACATTATTCCTCGCCACCCTCTGTGGAATTATCCATGTGATTAGCTCTGTACTTTTGGGATTTGTGGGTATTCAACTCGGCGCCATGGTAGAGACGCTCATTGGCATCGAAAGTGTTCGTGGTGAACTTGCAGCATGGGGGCTTATCTCTTTTGGATTTATCTATGGATCTTGGGGTCTTCGAAAAAGCTGGAAAAGTCGCCACACTCACTCACACACAACATCAACAACCATTACCCCATGGGTCCTTTTTATCATTTTCGCATTAGGCCCCTGCGAACCATTGATTCCCATTTTAATGTACCCTGCATTTAGTCATGGCACTCTTCAAGTGATACTCGTTGCTTCTGTATTTGGGTTCTTCACATTAAGTACTATGCTGACTATGGTTTGGCTGATGTACAAAGGAGTACATTCACTTCGGTTTGGGTTTTTAGAAAAGTATTCCCATGCTATTGCAGGATACACTATCTGTTTAAGTGGCGCTGCAGTTATGGCAATTGGACTGTAAAAAGTACCGGCACAAAAAAAGCCCCACAAAGTGGGGCACAAAAATCTGCTTTAAATTTATTTCTAAAAGCGTACGCTCGTCTGGATATCAAATGAGAAGAGTTTCTCATCGAAGTCTTGATCAAATGCATACCCAGCAGTGAGCCAAAAATCCATCACATCATTCGGGTAAAGGTATAATGTAGGCTGAATCACATTAGTCATATCGTCACCATATTTAAAAGAAGTATCATGATACTCATAAAGCAACCCTGCAGATATCTTCGAAGTAATTTCCATAGATGGTTCTGCATAAAGAAACCACTGAACCGGCATGTCTGTCTGTAGATACGCTGCCTCGGCCTCTTTTGCGAGTGCCGCATAAAAACCACCAGTACTTAAAGTGAAAACCCCAACATTAACTGAAGGCTCTGCAAGAACAGTAATAGTATTATGCCCTCTATAAGGAGAAACCCCAAGGGCACCACTCACCGAGTATTCTATAGACTCAAAATAACTCGAATAGACACCTTCAACTCCGATATTCCAGTTTCTCGATCTACCACCCTCAATCAATACGCTTGTCTCACCAGGTCCCGTTGCTTCTGTAATAACTCTGGTTTCGGTTCCAGAACCAAAAAGCACCCAATCAATTACAGGAGTTACCGACATTTTGGTACGAGGCTTATTAATCAGAGACACGTCATACTGTGCATTAACGCCAAGTGAACCTTGTAAAGAGTCGACCATACCCACAAAAAAAGTACCATCTGAAGCTTTAACCCCAACACCACGCAATGTGTGTTCCCTATAGAGCGAAGCAAAGGCCATATCATTATCATATCGTCTTAAGTTTGTTGTTCCAGCACTGGTAGTATAATCACCCACTAGCACGGTACCACCTTTTGTAAACTCCCAAGAGAGGAGCACTTGTAAAGGAAGACCATTAACGTCAACCATACGATCTTCAGTATGATCAATTATATAACCCATTGAATCAACAGTGATGCCTCTTTTATTTTGATAACCATCACTGACAATAGCATCGTATATGGGTGTAGTACCTTTTTGAAAAAGGTTTCGATAGGTGAGCGCAACAGATACACCATCATTAAGTTTAATATCACCAATAAGTGTGATATCATTCAGAGCTGAATAGCTTGCTTTCCACTTTTTATTATAAAAATTAACGCCTGCATCGGTCTCTATTTCGCCGTGAAAACTCATATCAACTGCAAAGAGTGAAACAACTGCCGCTGCAACAAACGCAATACTTTTCTTAATCATGGAATCCTCAAATAATGATTTTATTTGGTCAAAAGATACAAAAAAACCTGTCTTTGACACCGAATCTCATGTTGTGAAGGTTATTATGAGAAGGTCTGGAAGGAGCAAAGACAGGATTTTATCATTAAGAAGATGATGAATCAAAAAATAATGTGCGTGAATCCCTTACCTGCAAAACGATTAATAATAATGCATTCAGTAATGACTCAATCTAAATTCCAGTACTCTATAACATTTAGTTACGCTCCAGAACTAAAGAGCACTTTTGAATACAGTCGGTTTTTTTTAAACAACTACTTACTCTTAACGCAACAAATGTGCCACTATTCAATCCCCCATTTTTGCGAAACTTAGGATACAATACCGTTCACATACAATATTTGTAGCACAATTTTGTTATAGCCCATAAAACCAACACATTTTTGTGATTCAAAGTCCCTCTTTTTTCTCTCAAACAACTCTCTAGAGAGGGACTACTGCCCAAAATGCTCTAAAATACTATCTTATTCATAAAACTATAGTTGAGGCTCCATTGAAATCCCTTATCATATCTATTCTGCTCTGCGCTGTTTTTTCAGTTTCAGCAAAAACATCACTTACCGCTCAACAAGCCCTTGATAAATCATCTGCTTTTTTCAACACCCTAAACACTTTTTCCCTCTCATTCCAAGTCAAAACACTGTATGACATTACTGAAGAGGAAAAAGAATATACAGGAACTCTTTTGGTAGGCCCAAAAGATAAATTTGTTCTTGATCATTCTGAACTCAACATGGTCAGTGATGGCGTCACTATATGGGAACACCGTAAAGCCCACAAACAAGTACTTATTCGATCACTCATTGATATGGAATCTGGCTTTCACACCTCAGAAATCATTTTTAAATATTTAAAATGTACGCCTCTTACTATTGCCCATAAAAAAGAAGGCGGCACTTCTTATCTTATTCTTACCCTTGACCCCAGTAAACAAATCACGTATCTCAAAGGCATGAAAGTGTGGCTCGACCCTACTGACTTTTCACCTAAGCGACTCAAAACAATGGACGTGAGCGATAATACTTCTTGGTACACTATTAAAAATTTTAAAAGCAATCCATCAGTAATTGAGGGAACCTTTACTTCTACCCCCGCTTCTCATCTTGAAATCATAGACATGAGGTAGTGGTGCGAGCCCTTTTACTCTCACTCCTCTTCTATTGTACTCCAATCATTGCAGGGTATTCACTGATTTCACATCAGGGCGACGCCTCCTTTGATGAATTAAAGCTCCCAGAACATCCACGAGAAGCAGCACTTGCTGGATCGGGATCAGCACTGAGTAATTCAGCGACCGAAGCCGCTGGCACCCCTCTCTCTCTGAGTCAAGCCTCTCAGTTTTTTCTATCAGCAACCACAACATCTCTTCCCAACCAACTCGGCGTGACCTCCCACCACCTCACCATAGGTAACTCTTTTAAAAAATTTTCTCTTGCAGTTACGAACAACTATGTTGAATATGAGCCACTCATTCAACGTGATAATGATGGGAGGGCTTTTGGTGATTACACTGCCAAAATGATGCACCTTTCAACAATACTTGCAAGTGATTCAGGCACCTACGCATGGGCAACAAGAGTACACTATGGTTATAAAACCATTCATGACTACTCATCACATGCACTCTTCATAAGCGGATATGGGTCCTATACCTATAACGATCGCACAGCAATACACCTTTCCATTGAAAACCTTGGTGTCGTATCAAAAATGAATAGAGACCCACTCTATCTACCCCTCACTCTCCAAGTCTCACTAGGCCACACTGTTTGGGACAATCACATCATAACCTGCAGGACATTTACCGATTTCAAAAAAATCAATGAAGAACCTTTTTTTGCAGTTTTGGCACAAGAAATTAAGATATATGACCGCTTTTCGATTCGTGGAGGATATAACTTTCATACAGACCAAAGCTGGTCAGTGGGTGGTGGAATTGAATTATATGGCTACTCGATAGACTACGCATTTCAAAACCATCAATATCTCGATGGTTCACACTATGTCAGTGTCGCTTTAGAATTTGAATAATACCTTTAAAACAAAGCGTACTCTTAATTACCCCGTTCTCTATGTTCTTCAAATGCACCATATTCATGAAGTTTATTTCGTAACGTTCGAATACTAATGTCGAGCATTTCACTCGCTTTAGTCTTATTTCCATTACATTCTTCGAGGGTGTTAAGGATTAGCTGCTGTTCGGCTTGAGCCACTGTCATTCCTGAAGAAAATTGTTCTCCTACTGAAGCCGATACTTTTTTTCCATCAATATTGAGGTCAAATTTATCATCCGTAACAATACCCGATTTTGTAAATACCATAGCACGTTCCATCGCATTTTCTAATTGACGAATATTACCAGGCCAAGGGTAATTTTTGAGCATAGTAAGAGTGTCACTCTCTATGCCTTCTACAGTGTAGCCATACTCGGTATTAAACTTTTCAAGGAAATGATGTACCAAAAGTTCAATGTCATCCTTTCGCTCGTGCAGTGACATTATATGAACGGGAATCACATTAAGTCTATAAAAAAGATCTTCACGGAAAGTCCCCGCTTTTACCTCTTCTTGCAAATCCCGATTTGTGGTACAGATCACCCGAACATCTACAGACACTTCTTCATCTGACCCTAATCGAGAGACTTCTCGCTCTTGTAACACTCGCAGTAATTTTGACTGTGCATTCAGAGGCATCTCACCAATTTCATCTAAGAGCAGCGTTCCTTTATGACCTTGCTCAAATTTACCTTTACGCGTTTTGAGCGCCCCCGTAAAAGCACCTTTCTCATGGCCAAACAATTCACTTTCTATAAGGGTGTCAGGAAGAGCTGCACAATTAATTTTTACAAATGGCCCACCTGCACGTGAACTTTTCCCATGAATCAGACGTGCCAACACCTCTTTTCCAACACCACTCTCACCGGTTACCAATACTGTGGCATTGGAATCAGCAACCTCTTCAACTATCTGAGCAATTGCATTGTATCCTTTGGATGCTCCACCGATAAATTCATGACGACCAGCAAGTTGTTTTTTTAATTCTTTATTCTCTGCCTTCAGTGATGCATTTTCTAATGCTCGCGCAACAACCATTTCAAGCATATCTGGCGAACAGGGCTTTTCAACAAAATCAACAGCCCCCATACGCATCAATTCAACCGCAGTTTCTATAGTACCATAGGCAGTCATAATAATAAAGGGAAGACCAGCAAACCGTTCTCGTACTTCTTTATAAAGCTCAAGCCCTGTCATACCAGGCATTTTAAAATCTGAGACGACCAGACCCGCATCAAAGTTCTGAAGAGCCTCTAATGCATCAGGACCATTTTTTGCGTCCTTACACTCATACCCTGCACGGGTGAGCGTCTCCATAACCATATCTCTCATGAGTTCTTCGTCATCAACAACCAATATTTTTGCCATGGTATAATTCCTACTTTTTTAACTCAATTAAAAATTCTGTTCCTTTGCCGAATTCACTATCTGCAAAGATAGTCCCTCCGTGTGCCTCTACAATTTTTTTCACAATAGCGAGACCAAGTCCTGTCCCCTGTTCTTTCGTTGTATAAAAAGGAATAAACACCTCTTTCAATACTTCTACTTCCATACCTGCACCATTGTCTCTCAAAAAGACTACTGCTCCTGGGTCTCTCTTTTTAATATAGACCTCAAGTACTCCATCATCTTCAATTGCCTGAATTGCGTTAAAGAGAAGATTAAGCATCACTTGTTGAAATTTTTCTGGATCAAGCTCAACTTCTACCGGATCCTTGGGGAAGTTTCGTTGTATGACGATATTTTTACCATCTTTCTCAATCTCTATCTCAGCGTACGCCAATACATCTTCCATCCATTCACAAATATCAAGAGACACTAAATGAAGAGAGCTTTTACGGGTATATACCAAAAGGCTTGAGACTATTTTATTCAGACTCGACACCCCAAGAATAATTTTATCAACCAATCGTTTTTTTGCCTCATCTTCAGCAACATCACGAGCAAGAAGTCCCGCATACCCGCCAATTGCACCCAGAGGGTTCCGGATTTCATGAGCAACGGTTGCCGCAAGTTCTCCCAAAGCGGTCAACGTTTTTGCTTGTTGTACTTCTTCTTCCATGCGCTTGAGACTACTCAAGTCTGAAAAGGTAACTACTAAGCTAATAAGGTTTTCTCGGCTATCGATTACCGCACTTCCCTTAAACGTTGCAGGAAAATTGAGTCCATTAAAGTCCACCGTTTTCTCTTCTTCAGCAACATCATGATTATTTTCATAGGCCCTAATAATTGCCCGTACAATACCGCTATTCAATGGAAAACTGTCTTTTACATTTCTACCGATAAGATCAGCTGACTTCATTTGTAGCATGTTTTCAGCTGATTTATTAAACACCGTGATATTTAAATCCGGGTCAACCATCAACACGCCTGGCTTCATAGAGTGCAAAAGCCCATCAAGCTTATCTTGAATCAGAGTATTCTCTTCAATCTTCTCATTAAGGAGGTTATTCTTTGATTCGAGTTCAGTACTCACCTCTTCAAAGCGACCCACTAAGTTTTGATACGCCCCTTCAAGACGGGTTACCGTTTCATTAAACCAAGTAAACACTTTTTCAAGTTCAGGATTATTCGAAATTTCGGGAGGGAGATTTAATTGCTCATTCATTGAATACCGTTTAACTCATTTCTCTCATCTATCAACGCATCGCACGGTATGCGTTGATAATATCATTGGCACTTTGCGGTTTGTCATTTCCCAAGTGTTGATTAAAAATCGAAACCATTTCCTCATCAAGCTGTTTCATTTTCTCAACAACAATTTCGATCTGGCTCAATAACTGTTCAACCGTGGTAAATTCTGGTGTTCCTTTCATTGCATCACGTACTTGCATCCATTCTGAAATCAGAGGTGCAGCAGATTGCGAACTCGCCTGTATAGCATCAAGCAGGGTATTTTTTTCCTGCAATTTTAGTGTAAAACCATCAAGATCAGTTCCCACACTCAATGTCTTGAGAAGAGCACTATTGATAGTACTCACCTGTTTGAATTTTGCAAGTTGTTCTCTAAGCATTGTTTGCAGTGCTGCAGCCTGATCCATCATACTTATTATCGCTCCAATGCAAAGTCATACTCTTTGCGCCAAATAGTATCAACTCTTTTCCAACGAGCTTGTTCTGCCCAATAACTTTTTGGGTAGGCGTTATAGACCTTCTTGTAAAACTGCACCGCTTCTTCGTACTCAGACTTAGCCCGCTTCACATTACCCAATTGATAAAAACCCCAAGGGGAATTGACGGTATCTGGATAACTTTCAACAACTTCACCATAGTACTTCTCTGCAAGGTTCCAAATTTGATCTTTATAATAGAGGTCAGCCAACTCATAATATGCCTTACGGCACATCTCAGGATTAACCCCATCATTACAATTGCTTAAGATCTGTTTCAAGTGAACTTTTGCTTTTTTATGATTGCCTTCATAGATATAATTTTGGGCAATTGAAAGGCGGAGAGAATCTTTTTTCGAAGGTGAACTCTGAAGTAGAATAGCTTTTTCTAGTAGTGCCAGTCCTTCGCTATTTTGATTTTCAAGTTGCGCGAGCTTCCCAGAGAGTTCTATTTTTTCTGCATCAATAGGTCCAAGAACTCCACCTGTTTGAACGTTGTCAAAATGTTTCCGTGCTTTTTTACCGTCTTCCATCTCGAAATACATTTTTGCAAGTAAAAAATGTGTTGCTGAACGGTATGGCTCTTTACTATCAGATCGAAGTAATAACTGACCGGCATTTTCAGCATTTTCTTGTAGACCAAGAAGATAATATAAGTTCATAAGGTTGAACTGAGCTGCAACATAGTTAGGGCTTGAATGATACTTCAGACCCACCTGCTTTAACCGTTCAATCGCTTGATTAAAGTTTTTTTCGACTTTATAATTCTTCCATGCCTGCTGAAGATCGGTCGCACCCTTCATATCTTTATTATGTACTACAAAAAGGCGTCCTTCTTCCATCTCTTGTATTTGCTGAGGATCGACATTAACAACATCCTCTTCTTTTTCATCTGGATCTGCCACATCATCCACTTTTTTGCCAATCAGCGGCTTGAGACGGTCAATTCTCTTTTGAGCTTGTTTTTTCCCCGTTTGCTTTTTTGTTAATGGGATATATCGAGTGTAGTGATCTATGGCCTCTTGTGCCTTGCCTTCCTTTTCTGCCATGCGCCCTAAGTAATAGTGAGCATTAAAACCTTTTTCAGGGAAATCAAATGATCGTTTGAAATTAAATACCGCTTTATCAAAATCTTTAAGATTGTATCTGTTCTCACCAGCATAGTAATATGCACCAGGATGCCCTGGTTGATTTTTCAAAACCTTTCTCCAGTAGGCTAGAGCTTCTTTATCTTTACCCATACGGGTAAGTCGAAGAGCTTTTTTGTAATAATCACTACTATAATTGAATGTGCGACCTGTCGCACCTGTTTGTTGACTCTTTTCCTCTTTCGATTGCTCATTGTTACGAATCATATCCATTATACGAGCAACGTGCTTCTCAGCCTGTTCCGCTGTGGCCCCTTTTGCATATTGGGCAACGTTTCTCCAGTTGGCGACACTTTTTTCCAGCGCACCTATTTTCTCATATGATCCGGCAGCACCGAGATAACCAATGACTGAAGTCGGCTCAATCTTTAGAGCATCTTGATAATGTTTAATTGCAGCATGGTGATCATTTTTTCGTGCACTTATACCAGCAAGTGCAAGATAGGCACCCACATTTCGAGGTTCTTCAAGGAGTCCAGCTCGATACTCAGCTACTGCTTTGTCCAATTCACCATTTTTTTCATATTGTCGCGCAATTTTAAAACGCATACTCTCCGCATGAGCACCTGACACCATGATCAGTACTACCGCGAAAAGACCTAACATCGTAGGTTTAAATATCATATAACCCTTCACCTTGTGAGGTAACTTTCTCTGTAGGGAAAGATAATATCTTTTAAACTTCAAAATGGCTAATTTCTTTAAAAATCAGGGACTTATAAAGATAGTCACATCTGAATCTGAATAAAAAAAAGGCGGTTTCATCTGAAACCACCTTAAGCATTTAAAAGAAATAAGCACTACAGGGAAGCTAACACATTTGCAACTTTTTGCACAACTGTGTCCAGGTCCTCAGTAGTATGTGCCGCCGAGACAAATCCAGCTTCAAACTGTGAGGGAGCCAAATAAACTCCTTCATCAATCATCCCTCTAAAGAATGCTCCATATTTCTCAGTATCACAAGCGGCCGCCTGTGCATAACTCACTACAGGTGTATCTGTAAAAAAGAGCGTTGCCATAGAAGCAATAGAATTGATCTGCATATCATACGGAGCAATAACTTTTTTAAGCGCCGTTGTATATGCATCTGATTTTGCATTGAGATCATCATAGAACCCAGGCTTTCCTAGTTCTTTAAAGGCCGCAAGGCCTGCATGCATAGCAAGAGGATTCCCCGAAAGAGTGCCTGCTTGGTAAACATCACCCAGTGGGCTAATTCGTTCCATTATCTCTTTTTTACCGCCATAAGCCCCTACAGGAAGCCCACCACCAATAATTTTACCAAAAGTACTCAAGTCTGGTTCAACTCCAAAGTACCCTTGCGCACCGGTTTCAGTCACACGAAAGCCAGTCATCACTTCATCAAAAATAAGAACCGTACCGCTTTTTTGACAAAGCTCTTGTAAGCCTAAAATAAAGCTCTTATCTGGAACCACAACACCCATATTGCCCGCAATAGGCTCAAGAATAATTGCCGCAATATCATTCTCATTTGCTTCAAAGAGCGCTGCAACACTTTCCAAATCATTATAATCTGCAAGAAGTGTATCCTGTGCAGCACCTTTCGTCACTCCTGCTGAGTTTGGTGTACCATAGGTTAACGCCCCAGAACCAGCTTCAATGAGAAAAAAGTCCGCATGTCCATGATAACACCCACGGAATTTTACAATCTTTTCTCTCCCCGTATATCCTCGTGCTAGGCGCACTGCCGACATAGTTGCCTCGGTGCCAGAGTTAACCATACGAATCATTTCGACAGAAGGAAGCAGAGAAACAAGGACTTCAGCAAATTCAACTTCCGCCTCACAGCATGCTCCAAAACTAACGCCATTTGCTGCTGCTTTTTGCACTGCTTCAACGATAGCGGGGTGTGAGTGCCCTAAAATCATTGGCCCCCAGGAACCCACAAAGTCGATATACTCTTTGCCCTCAGTATCATATACTTTGGCGCCAGATGCGCGTTCAATAAACACAGGGTCTCTTCCTACGGAAGAAAAGGCGCGAACCGGAGAATTTACACCACCTGGTATACAACTATTAGCACGACTCCACAAATTACTCATAATTTCTTTTTTCCTTTATCAATTGTATGAGACTCATCTCATTTGGCTCTTCCGCCATAAATATGCGATCAGCATAGTATTCTTTCAACGCTTTAAATACTGACGGACCAAGAGCAAAATGTTTCCATTTACTCCGAATATCAGGATTTACATCTTTGAGCAGTTCATAGCTATTTCGGACAGCCGAAGAAGAGAAGTAGACAATGCCCCCAATCTCGCTCAGTGCCGATCCAAAAGGCCCCGACGACTCACAGTATTTCTGCAATATATTCTTTGACTTCTCGGGTAATACACTCGTATACACATAACTATTTGTGATGGGAATATTAAACGCACGTTCAAATTCTACCGGATTCAATTCAGTAATATGAGAACAGAGGTGACATATAGAGTTTCCCGGTTCCAGTATTTTCGTGAGTTCAAGGCCAAGATGTTCCCTATTATTTCCTTGTGACTCAAAACAAACTTCGAAACCAAATTCTACAAGAGATCGGGACGTTTTAGGCCCTATTGATATCACCTTCTTATTGAGTGCAAGAATTTCGTTCACGACACTGCGCTTCAAAAAATGAATCGTTTGAGATGAACTGAACATCAAATGGGATGCAGCCTCTATATTCTTAAAAAAATCATCATCACACTCTACAGGTACGGTCTTTATTGCCGGTAACTCCAGCACCCTAAACCCCGCATTTTCAAATCGTTGCGTTGTTTCAGATGCCCGATTTTCAGGACGGGTATTTAATAGTAATGGTTTCATACTACTTTAAAAGTGCATGATCATCGAGTTCATTTGGCAATGGCACCCCTCTGAGTGCACACTCTTCAGTAAACCATGTAACCATTTCGGCAACAATAGCTTCGGAGGTACACTCTTGGTATGACTTCGAAAATCGCACTATTTCTCCATTTTGTTGATTTGCAATCATCGCTTCTACTGCGACACTATTCTCGTTGGCCACAGCAAATGCTGCCATTGGAGCCTTACATCCACCACCAATTTCCTCCATAAACCGTCGTTCAATTTGCATCGCAATCCGAGACTCTCTATGATCAACTGAGCCGACAATTCGCTTAGTTTCAGCATCATTTGATCGTACTTCTACTCCAAGAACTCCTTGTCCAATAGAAGGAATCATTTCATTGACGGCAAACTGTTGTGTAACAACATCAAACCTACCCACACGGTTCAAACCTGCCGCTGCAAGGATAACACCATCGACGTCGCCACCTAATACCGCATTGACTCTTGTCTCAATATTACCCCGAATTTCAACGTACTCTAAATCAGGTCGCAACTGCTGGAGCATAATTCTACGACGTACTGAGCCAGTGCCGATACGCGCTCCTGGTTTAAAATCTGCAAGAGTTTCACCATTAGAGATCAATACATCAAAAGGGTTTTCTCTTTGAGTATATACCGCTATCTCCATTCCTTCAGGAAGTTCATGAGGCACATCCTTTAACGAGTGTACTGCACAATCTATTTCACCTGCATCAAGTGCGATCTCAAGCTCTTTAACAAATACTCCTTGCGTACCAAAAGCATGCAATGGCTGTGTTCTATCAAGATCGCCCATTGTTTTGATGATTTTGAGCTCGAATGTGTGTTCGGGTTCCCTTTCACGCATTAGATTCACTAATTGAGTACATTGAGTCAATGCTAGATCGCTCCCACGAGTCCCTACTCTGATATGTGCCATTATCAATCCCTATTTAAGCGTCTATAAACAACTTTTTGAATACAACAAATTTTTATTCTTTAAACAATGTATCAATATTCGATATTATTTTCATCCGCTTTTCTTCACATCCTTAGATGCTGTTTGAACCCTATGCATTTTTTTTCATTCACAAAGTAAAACCGCCCCCTATGATACACCCATAGCGTTCAATAAACAATTAGCAAATAGTGACCTAATTTATTATATTGTTTGATCAAATCTCGTGTATCACAGACAAAAGGAACTTACAGTGCTCAGGAAACTGCTCTTTTTCGTGCTTATTATTCAACTCATTGCATTTGCTGATGATTTTACCATAAAATCCTTTAATGCGGTAGACGCAGGTGAACCAGACAAGTTTATCACTGCTCCCTTTTCAAGTGAACTAAAAAAGGTTAAGTCTGGCAAAATCCAAAAGGGAAAGTTTTATGTCCGTCATAAATTCGAAGACCCTTATGATCCTGACGCCCTCACCTATCAACTTTTTGAAGGGCAACCAAGTTCATCAATAGGTACACTATCAAAATTCAAAATCCCTAAAGGAATGAATATTAGAACTTTTGTAAAAAAGAAGTTTTACCTGAGTGATTATGCCGAATTTGATGAAGATATTGAAACAGTTTATTTTGACAAAAAATATGCATATGTCGAAAAAGAGGAACTACTCTACATTAAAAATGGTGGTTCATTTAAATCACTTAATTTTTTAGATGAAAAAATATGTTATATCGAAGTAACCTCTGAACCATCTGGTGCAACAGTTTCTGTTGCTGGAAAATCTAAAGGTAAAACACCGGTAAAATTTTCAGTTATTTCTACGAAACCAATTCTTGCAACAATAAAGAAAAGAGGCTTTTATACCATGAGCCGCTCTATTAAGCCAAATCCTAATACTCTTACTCAGGATGGACTTCTTCTTATAAGTAAGAAAGAGATGGAGAGCCCTGTCCCTCCTCACAAAGCGCTCTTTAAAAAGCTCACAAAAACTCCGAACTATGACACATTAAAAATACTCGCTCGGAATATTGAGAAAAGCCTGAAGGATCTCCCTGATTTACTCAGAGAGGCTAAAGCAACAATTGAAGCTGATTACCCAGCTAACCCTCCCAAAGGATCAAGTGAGAGCAAAAGTAATTTCAACAAGCGAACGAAAGGCTGGAAGAAAAACCTTAAGAATGAGCTCATAGAACAAGATAAGAGGGCGAAACAATATAAAGCCGAACTTAAGAAGCTCTTTAAGAAAGTAAATAAGGCAAAAGAAGGGTTTAGAACCCTTGAGAAAAGGCGTTTAGCGAAAGAAGCAAAAGCTGAGAAAAAAAGACTCAAAGCAGAGGCTGCTCAAAAAGAGAAGGAACAATACACACTTCGTTATACCGCAATTGATTCAAAAAACATCACACTTGGTAAATACCGCAGAGGCACCTACAAGTACACAATTGACATGGACCAATCACCCTTTCAATTCAGCTATTCAGGACGATTTAGAAAAGGCCGTGTGGACAAAGACGAACTTCTCGAGAACACAGACGAATTAACTGCGGTACTGAAATATTGGAACATAGAGACAGACGATGGCTATTACAAAGCTCTCCACGGTGTTGATCTCTATTTTCAAGGTAAAAAGTTCAAAACAAGCCGCCGATCTAAGGGGAAATTCACCTATAGTGATCCCGACTCAAAATCAAAAAAACTTCAGAAAAAATTTGAAGCCAAACATAAGAAACGACTGAAAAATAGAAGCCGCAAGAAAGTCTTCTTAAAAGATGATGTTGAAAAAAGCAGAGAAGCGCTTGAACTTTTTACAACAAGTAAAGACCCAAAAGAGGAGTCTTCTATAAAAGAAACAAGTGATGAGCTCATCAAAAAAGACTCTAAAGAACTTGCGAATAAAGAAGAGAAAAAAGAAGAGTTTAAAGATTCCTTTGAGCAAATGGATGAGCTCTACGAGGATAGTAATGTTCCATTTTATACGGCTATCGCACTTGGAGCGGTCTCTGCAGGGACAGGTTACCTAGCTTATACCTACTACAAGCAATCAAATGACGCAAAAGCTGGGTATGACACCTTAATGGAAGGCTATACAAAAGATCCTGAAAATGCTGAGTTTCTTATTGGTGGTGAACTAATTAAGGGTGAAGGCCTTGTTGAGCCCATTAATAATCTCATTAACGAGCACAACGATAAAAATGATAAGTTTAAATTATTTGGCATAATCAGTGGCTTATCACTCACAGCCAGCATCGTGCTCTTTACCTTTTAATGACCGGTACTATCCAGCTTGAAAATGTTCGCCTTAACTGCATTATAGGCGAACTAGAGCACGAACGTACAACCGAGCAGCTTCTGCTGCTCGACATCACCTATACCTATGACATCCAAGAGACCGTAACTCACGATGACATTAACCTCTCTGTTGATTATAGTAAACTTTCTGAATTGCTCATACAATTCATTATTGACTCAAAATTCAAGCTCCTTGAGACCCTCTGCGTTAAGTGTTGTTCTCTGAGCCTTGAACAATTCCCAAAAATCGAGTCCATTACCCTACGAGCAAAAAAACCAGATGCCCTCCATAATATTGACCTTTGTAGTGCTCTATTTACGCTCGTCAAAGCATCATAGAACCTTCTATTTAGCTCAAAACACCTATCTTTCTTCATTTTTTCAGAAAAATACCAAAAAGAGCTTAAGCTTTCTGGTATTGAGCCGATATATATAGTGAGGGATTTCTGTCCCGTCAACAGGTGGGGAAGCCTGGGAGACAGAAACTTATGATCGGAGAGCATCTTACACTACCTATATCGTAGCGCATATGCTCCCTGGAAAAACCAAAGGAGTGGTTATGCAAGTATCTACAAGCATACCCTACGCAGCCCGTGCTATGTCGGGGTATATCAATTCGTACAACAAGGAGATTGGAAAGTCCCTTGAACGGCTAGGATCTGGTCTCAGAGTCAATAAGCCGTCTGATGATTCATTTAATTATTTTAAAGCACAAAAACTCAACCGCCGGGCAGACAACTCTGCCGCCACATCTAGAGCACTCGAAGACCATGTCAGCCGACTCACCACTGCAAGTGATGCCCTCAGCTCTGCTCGAAGTATGCTCCTTGACATGGAGGCGCTTGCCCTTGAAGCATCCGAAGAAGATAATGCGTCTATTCGCGCTGACCTCGCACAAGAGTTCGAAGCCAAAAAAGACGCCTATACCAGCCTGATCAATAGCACCACCTATGATGGTGGCATTCTCATGTCAGGCACCTATGACACGGATGCAGGCGCCGATGGATTCACCGCCCAAGTCGACGAAGACGCAAACAACACCTATAACTATGGCGTATTAGATGCCCGGTATGACTCAGCTGATGGCCTGAACATGCAGACCGGCGATGCTGAAGATCTCGTTACTGGTTGGGAGAATGGCGGTAAAGCAGCCGCACTCACGTTCTATAACGAGTTTAATTCACTTGCTGCTGACGGCGTTACGCCACTTGCCTCAGGTATTTCTAAAATTGAACGTAATGCCAATCGAATCGAAACACACCTCACCATCATCCAAGGTGCACGGGATAATCTCAGTACTCGCGGCGCAAACTATGAAGCAGCAGCCTCTGCAATCGTCGGCGTGAACGAGGTTGAAGAAGCAACCAAGTTTTCTGCACTACAAATAAAGCAACAGGCCAGCGCCTCTTTTCTCGCTCAATTTAATGTCGGCCAATCAAACGTTATAAGTGCATTGATGGCTACACAGAATAGTTAGATTAAAATAGTATTAAGAGAAAAAAGCATCACCAAAAGAGGTGGTGCTTTTTATAT
Organism: Fibrobacterales bacterium; assembly: GCA_051532055.1. Taxonomy (GTDB): domain Bacteria; phylum Fibrobacterota; class Fibrobacteria; order Fibrobacterales; family JAOPTW01; genus JAOPTW01. The sequence goes on from JAOPTX010000048.1 coordinate 15,916, forward strand.
TGTTTACATAGCGAAAAAGACTGAAAAAGACGGGAGTCCTAGTGGCATACAGTTTACAAACAAGAAAAGTCCTTGCAATGATTATGGCAGGCGGGCAAGGCTCACGCCTTCAACCCCTTACCAGTGACCGGGCGAAGCCTGCTGTTCACTTTGCAGGCAAATACCGTATTATTGACTTTGTTTTAAACAATTTTATTAACTCTGGCATCTATAAAATAAAAGTTCTTACCCAATTCAAATCAGATTCACTCAACAGACATATCACAAGTGGCTGGACACTTAACCGTTCACTCGGTCAATATGTCGACCTCGTACCAGCTCAAATGAGAACAGGGGGCAATTGGTACCGGGGAACGGCTGATGCAATTTATCAAAATATCAATCTCATTACCGATGAAAACCCAGACTTTGTAGCAGTATTTGGCGGCGACCACATCTATAAAATGGATGTGAATCAGATGATTGATTATCATCAACAAAAAGCAGCGCTTGCTACAATCTCTGCAATACCTGTTCCTCGTGAAGAAGCGATGGATTTCGGTGTGATTCAAGTAGATAATGATGGCAGAATGATCGGTTTTGAAGAAAAACCAGAAGATCCAAAAGAGATTCCTGGCCGCCCCGGGTGGTGCCTTGCCTCCATGGGTAATTACATCTTCAACTCACGTTTTCTCGTACGCGAACTTATGAACTGCGTTGACCGAGATAATGGCTTCGACTTTGGCAAAGATATCCTTCCTGCCATCTTCAATGACTACCCAGTCTATGTCTATGATTTCAATACCAACATCGTTCCTGGTGAATCAGCACTGAGCCGTGGATACTGGAAAGACGTCGGTACCATCGAAGCTTTTTACGAGGCAAATCTTAATATTTGTGCAGTGACTCCTGAGTTTAATCTATATAACAAGCAATGGCCACTCCGTACCCTTCAAGAAAATGCACCTCCTGCAAAATTTGTTTTTGCCGGCGGAACTGACACTGACCCACTCGGGCAAGCACTTGACTCTGTTGTATCTGGCGGATGTATTATCTCGGGAGCAACCGTACGCACCTCGGTATTGAGCCAAAATGTTGTCATAAATACCAATACAACTGTCGAGAATGCAGTCATCTTCCCTGAAGCTACAATTGGTCAAAATTGTAAAATACGGAATGTTATTATTGAGAAGGGCGTCGATATCCCTGATGATTATGAAATCGGATATGATCTTGAAAAGGACACAGAACGTTTTTGTCATACCAGCGATGGTATTATCGTCGTCCCCAAGAACGCACAGTTCCCTCTATAACTACTCATTCACATTTTTATACAATAAGAGCGCTCCCCAAAAGGGAGCGCTCTTATTGTATACTCTCTTCAGAACTTATTAAATCACACTCAACACCTATAGCCCTTGATAAACCTCATACGCATATTCAGCGAGTGATGGATCACGAGCCCCCATCAACAACAACACATCACCTTCGGCTATACAGTTACGTGCAATAGTGACAACTTGAGCTCGGTTTTCAATAAAACGGGCTTTTTTTCCTTTGAGAACAATATCATCAATAAGGTCACCCGCCGAGATATCTTTAACCGCTGTTCCACCTGCATAATAGATTTCTGACATCCATATTTCGTCACCCCCGCGAAGAGCACTGCTAATCTCTTTTACTAATTCACTGCGAAGAAACCTTGTAGGCCCATATCCATGGGGCTGAAACCACGCATACACGTTACCACCCAATCCCTGAGCCGACTCTATTGATGCTGCAATTTTAGCCGGGTTATGCGCATAATCATCGATAATGGTAATCCCATCTTTAACCCCAATAAGCTGATGCCGCCGATAAATTCCACCATAAGAACTCAAGGCCCACGCAACCTGCTCTAGAGATATGCCTAAATATTCTGTAACTGCACAGACCGCAAGAGCATTCTCCATATTATGTCGACCAATCACTGGGATTTTGAAATCAACACCTTTAACCTTAAAGAATATCTCGAATCCGTCTTGCTGGAACGTATTTCCATTAACCACACATTTACAAGTATTGCAACTATGACAAAAATCAAAGGTCTCATCTTGTGAAAAACCTTTTGCCAATGGGTGAGAAAAATTTACGATCAGCCTATCTTTAACGTTGCTCTTAAAGGTTGCAAATATCTCATGCAACTCATCCATCTCTTTATGATCTTTATCTAAGTTAAGAATGACCCCCACTTCCGGCGTATAATTAACCAGCGTTCCATCTGACTCATCTGCCTCAATAATCAACCATTCTCCACTCCCCGCAAAGGCATTCCCAATTTTACCCTCTTTTTGAAGTGAGACAAGACCTGCTCCTGAAATAAAGGAAGGGTCCCAGCCAGATTCACGCATAACGTGAAAGAGCATTCCTGCGGTGGTTGATTTTCCCGAAGTTCCAGAGAGTGCGATAGTTTTTTTACTGTTCGTTATCAGTGTCAACATCTCAGATCGATGGAGAACGGTAATACCAAGTGCTTTTGCTTTTACAAGCTCTGTATTATCATTCTCGATTGCCGTAGAAATAACAACAACATCTATATCTGCATCAATACCCGATCCATCTTGAGGAAAACAAGAAACCCCTTCCTCTTCGAGTTGCTCTTGAACCGTAGTTTTTTGTACTCCGATAAACTGCCTATCAGATCCTGCCACCTTTTTTCCAATACCACTTACATACTGAGCGATGGCACTCATGCCAACACCACCTACACCAATAAAAAACAGCGATGTAATGCTCTCTAAATCTCTTTCATTATGTTGATCCACTAGATTTCCCAAAAAACGGCTGTATTAAAAATATAGATAACCTTTTATGGATAACTGTTTAATTATCAGCACTATACCGTAATCCCTAATAGTGTAATCCTATTTCTTTTCCCCAATAAACATTCCCTTCAATTATTGCTCATTTAAATCACAATACAAGGATATTTGTAATCATACTGTAATCATTTACGCTATCTCGTTACTATTTTATCTATACTATAGCTCACTAACTCACCACAGTTTCGTAGGAACCCCTCATGGACATCTACCACTACGACAATTTTCGAGAATTTCTTTTTGATGCTTATGAACAGAAAAAAGAAAAAATATCAGGCTACTCATATAGAAAGTTTGCTCGTGATGCAGGGATTAGCAACCCTGGGTATCTCAATGATGTTATAAAGGGAACAAGGACACTGAGTGTAAACGCATGTGAAAAAATATCTCATGGATTTAATCTTACACATCAAGAGGCAGAATTCCTTCTACTCCTCACACAATATGGCCAAGCAAAAAAGAAGGACCTTAGACAAGAGCTCTACAAAAAAATCATGTATCGAAGAAGCAGAAGCTCATTTGCTCGTATAAAACCCGAACAGAGTAAATACTATGAAGATTATCGATATGCCCTCATAAGAACAGCTATAGACACCTACAACTTCAAAGGAGATTATTTTGATTTTGCGGAGTTTTTCAAACCACCTATCCCCGTGAATGACATCAAGCGATGCGTCCGAGATCTATGTAAGTGGAATATGATTTATCAAGATGCAAAGGGCGCCTACCATACAACCTACACAGTCATTGAGCCCCCTCCCACACTCAAAGGACTCATCAGAGAGATCAACAAGGAGTGGATCGACCAAGCCAAAGAGGCCATAGACCTTTTCACTCCGGAAGAACGACATATATCTACAATACTTCTGAGTGTCAGTAATAAAAACGCAAAAAAGATCCTCACTGAGACCGAAGAGTTTCGCAAAAAAATATTCTCTATTATTCAAGACGACACAACCCCTGAACAAGTCATGCAACTCAACATTCAGGTATTTCCAAAAACAACTACTCAATCTAAACGAGACAAATCATGAGACACTTCGTTGTATTTTTTATTGCACTCTGCTTATGGAACTGCAGCACCAAAGAGGTAGCGGGCAACGCTGATGAGTTCCCCAACTATATATCACACCAAGACAGCATCACTCTTGCTCAAATAGGAGAACGCCTCCCTGAGAACATTGGCATTACACAAAACTGGAATAGACTCGACTCTTCGACGCCCACATTTACCTTAGAACAAAAGGCACTCCTCAAACAACAGCCTGAGAACACCTCAAAAACTGATTTTCTTCAGCGTAGCATTCAAATCCCCCCTAACATCGCTCTACTTACGAAAACTACAGACTCACTGCTGGTAGACATGAGTGATTCAGCCAAAGGCATTGTATATGTATATCATTGGAAAATACGTGACAACTATAATGAATTTGACACCCTCACTCTTCTACTCGACCACTATACCTTTGATGCTATAAAGGACAATGAAACCATCATCGCATTCCGGTCCAAAAAAGAGCTCCACTCTGGACTCAGCACTGAATACATTGAGTACCTCGATGGCGATGGCGACGGCATTATTAGCCCCGATCGTGATACGAGCGCCACTAGTTCGACATTCTTTACTCACCGCACAATCACCCCCCTCAAAACAACAGAAACGTTTAACCACCTAGGAGCCGGCCCAGACAACGACTTCAATACCGACAATGACAACCCAATCTATGCAGCCTATGAACACGACTGGAATGCTACCATAGACACTCTTTCATTTACAGCATATTTCGACAAAGACAATGATGGCATTATCCTTAACCCCATACTAGATTCGACAAAAGTGATGATTAACACAATCAAAAACAACCTCACGTCTATTGAGCGAGAATCTGCAACAATGGTTATCTTTCCTGACAACCCAAACAACAACTATGCCACACACTTCGTAGGGCACGCAACCACTCCCACAACCGAGAAAAAAGTAACCACAACCCCACTGAAAATAGATGGTGAATTTTATCCGGGAGATTCAATTATCGTCATAACAAGCACATTGACTTTTAATGAAATTGATACTTTAATTACTCAAAATGACACCATCTATGCAACGCTATCAACCGCATCTTCATTAAACTCAATCACGCAAGGATACCATTTTATCAGTGCAACATACACCCCAAATGCAGTCGGCGACACTGACCGCACCTCTCATTTCACCCTTACTCCCGACACCCCTCTCACCGATAGTGATGACTTTACTTATGGAGACTTCTCCTGGGATACCCAAAAACCAAGTGGTCAAACTACCTCTACATTCGGAACAATTTCACCCAACGGGACAACGGCAATTGTAGTCATTGACGACCGTCACTATACTATTTACTGGAATCCTGGCGGTTCGATACGCACGGTTCAACAAGTACAATAATCGTAATCATTATTTATACTGGACCCATAACATATTGCACATTATAGCCCTTTTAACACATATTAAGCCATATTTTATTCACCACCTGTAATCGCTTTTATATCGTCAATATGCCGCGCAATTTAATTATGTAGAATTAGGAGTAGATAAACAACACAACAAAGGCATACTTATGAAAATTCTACTCCCACTATTCACAGCGGTCCCCTTTTTAATTCTCTTGGGGTGTAACCTTACTCAAACAGAAACTGAACCTGCACCACAATCGGCCAGCACCACTGCCAGCATACAACAACCTGAACTTACTAAGTTGGCAGAAAATCTTTTTGATATCCCCGCTGCGATTGGAGGTACATCCTCCAACAAAGTACTTTCTCAAGGAGCCTTAAAAAACAGCAATACATCCCTTGAAAACAAAACGTACAAGGCTTATGAAAGCATACCACAATATATCGCACTTACTCAAAAAGGCAAAGAAGTAGTGCAGTCATACATTAAAAAAATAAATAACTATTACATCCCTGATGCGTTGACATGGGTAGATGGCGCCCTTACCATCACCATTACTCGTCAAGACGAAACCTCCAATGGGAACATTCATTCATTAGTTACTGTAAAGGCTATCAATGACGGTGAGCTCGTTCTTCATCTCAATTATTGGAAAAATGCCAACAGAGAGTATCAAGGTACCTTTTACTATTACGAACGAGAAAAAGTTAATGAACTAGGGAATCATGTCTCTGTTCACTTCAATGGACAAGACAAGGAGAAATTGGGTAGTCGAATGATTATCACATTCTATCAAACACCAGAAAACCTCGCCCATTCTAAGGACACCAATGGCCCACAAATTGTCCGGGTGAATGCCGTTAAATATGGGGTGCACGTGGTCACCACAGGCGGCTCCTATCACCCAACATTCAGAGATGCATTTTGGAACCAAGACACTCTTGGCTGTGATCAAGAAAATACCTGTACTCCCAAGGCATACATGTATGCCTTTCAAGCCGCTGCACACCTCACCAATGAAGTAGGTGTATTTACCGCGTCATTTGCACCAGCCGACAGCCTTACCCAATTAAATAGTTCTGAATACGCTATCGACCAAGTCACTATCTCCCTCTTACATCAAGCATTTATTAAGGAACTTACAGCCCCTGAAAATAGTCAAAATAATTTTTTAAACCTCGTACTCTGGAGCATTGAAACGAATCAGTCTGTAGCCCTTAATAAACTCGATGAAGCATTTGCCTACAAGCCAACAATGAGTGCAACTGAAATGACGAGAAATGAATACCTCTATTTTTTATCACTGAATGAAGAATGGCTTCGCAGTGAAGGGCATGGTGAGACACTTGACTTTATAAGCGCAACCCAACCGATATTTTTTAATAGAACTCTTGATGTTATTGGTGATGGTGATGATGAAGCAAATGGCGTTCAATTTGGCATTGAATCGAGTGTACTCTCACATGAGCTGGCTATCCCCTTCAATCCTGAAGACCTCACCTCTTTTGACCCAACTACAGAGCAAATAATTAACTGGTAGGAAATTCAGCATTACCCACAAAAAAATCCCAGAGGTAAACCCTCTGGGATTTTTTTAATTTGAAATCTATCTCTATTTTTTAGCAGTACAATCAAGTTTTAATTGTGCAATGGTCCCTTTACCAAATAACCCATAATAAGCGCTTTTAATCCAGTTGCCACCCTTTTGTTTGTTCACTGCCATTTGATAAGCCTTCAAGGCTTCTGATGCAGAGGCCTGATCTCCATCAGGCTCACCTTTAAAATAGCCGAGGAATTTGAGTATTTTTTGGAGATGGAGCATATCAGCTGTAAAATCAACACTCTCTTCTTGAGCAACCCGAGTATCTATTAATCCTCGAGAAATAGTCGCAAGCCGAGACTCAAGCAAAAAGAGATTATAGCGCCAATCTTCCTGTTGATATTGATACTCTTTCGCCCCTTTAAAAACAGTGTGAAGCTCCATTTGCAAGTTTTCATTCGTTAACGTAACACCAGGAAAGTGCCCACCAAAGATATCATTAATGTCTTTAAGAGTTAGGGCCCTCTTCAATTGATTGGTGAGTACAATATTTTTGCTTTTAAGGGTGTTCAGTTCCTCTTGGTCAACTTTCGCAACCTCAACTGCATCTCTATTGAGAACCAGCACTACGCTATTTACAACCAATAAAAAAGCAGCTATTCCAATAACGGCTACAACCGCTACTAATACATTCTGATTTCGCTCTTCATCCTTATACTCCAAATAGATAAGGATAGCCCCAAGGAGCATAAGAATCATTGCGATAACTGTCAGTCCAATCTCTATAAACGTAACCATATAACACCTATATTAACGCTGTGTTTTCTTTATTATTGTATCACTTTTTGGAATTTGAGGCTAGGGAAAATTATGATTTAAGCAGTTTAGGGTATTATAAATCTCGATTAACTAAAAACCCATTTTTAGTTAATCCTACTATTCTTCAACTTTATTCTTTTTCTGTAGTGCATCGAAGGCTTTTTCATAATCCTTTTGGTCGGAACCACTTGATTGCACTACCCAAAAGTCACCCGCCTCATATAAATCACTCTCACCTTCTGGTACGGTAAATACACCACCGAATATATACCCATCAACACGAATTTCCACTTTATATGAACGCCCCGCAATACAAGTCGCCTGAAAACGTCCTACTTGATTGGTAAATGATGTTTGTACTTTTTCTTCTATAATCTCTTTATTTTCATCAAGTTCAAATATTCTAAATACTCGACGTGAAAAAGGTGTTCCAGATTCTTGTTTCAGAGTCCCGAGTAACACTACACCATTTTGAGAGCCTACAACAAATTCGAAGCCTGTTTTATACCCAGACTCAATGGCAAACTGAGTTTGTATTGGCTCGGACCCAAAGGGTAAATTTGGTTCAAGGGATAGATTCCTCTGTTGATAATTGCCTATGTTCGTAATCACTGCTGGGAATAATGGATAGGCCACAGCTTCTTCATCTCGCTCACCCATTGGATTAATACGCGTAGATTTAAAGGTCATATTTTTATTGTTTCGCACTAATGCAAAACTACCGTATACTGGTTTAGTTATAGCAATTGAAGTACCAGCCCATGCGATACCGGTCGCCACGTCTATTGATGCCTCACGCTGGATTACATTTATATTTTCACCATTTTGATCTACAATTCTGTACCCAAACCGGAGGTCCCCCCAATTTGACCCTCCAGAACCTTGTACACCCACATCAGTGTAGTCATCAGTCATAGTAGCATCTGCTCCAAGACCATGATATAATCCTCCCCTGCCCATCTCAGAATAACCCCAAGTGGCCTGTCCTGTATTCTTCCATTCTTTAGTTGGTGCTTCAAATTCATTAATCACGTCCCCTTGGCTATTGTATTTAGGGGCAAAAGGTTGTTTCCTTTGAGCGAGCTTATTCGAAACTCTAACAGAATGACGCCCCACTTTGAAATTGTATCGAGCATCGACACCCAAAGTTAAATCTGAGCCATCCACCATGTCACTTTTATAATTTATATTGAGCCCTGCACTAAAACCATTTCCCCATGACTTACCCAAGGTAGCGGTCAGTATTGTTTCATTAAATTCTCTATCTAATCGCCCTGTTGAATCTTCGTTGATATAATATCCTAATTGGAGACCAATAGTAGTAGCCTGAGGAAGTGCCGCATGTACTCCACCTGAAAGCTGTAAAAATGTCGGGCCAAACAAGGCCTCTTTAGTGTGACGATCACCAAAATAATGGTCTCTATATTTTGTACGCAATCTCCAGCTAATAGCGGCATCTTTTTCAGTATCTATTCTATCAAATGTTCCAGAGACACCTGCTTCGGTATACCAACCGAGTATTCCCATATCGCTTTGCTCACCCAATACAACATTATATGTAAAACCTCCATGCAGTAAATAAAGGCTGGCACTCAAGTTATGATCACCTTCAAGAGATACGAGACCATTTACATCGCCCTTGAGCCATTTTGTAAAACCCTGTCGATATTTCCCTTGAAAAATAAGTGAATCAGAATGGGGGCTATGCTCGCTTTCAAGGGTATCTGAATTAATTATCGTACTCTCTGTCCATGGAGAAAAATTGTTAGCAAACTTCTTCCAAGATCTCTCTCTGCGAAAGCCTACTGAACCACCCCACAATATTTCACCAGTCGACACCAATTCTGCTTCTTCTAAAAAGCTAAAGTTTAAAAACTCCTTGGTTCCTGCAAAATCAATTATTTCTAATTGAATTTCATTTTCTTCTGAGATGTTATCAAAATCAGTTATTGAATGAACGCCTGAAGATAAATTTGTAACAGTCAACAATTTTTTATTCACATACACCCGGATTTCTGAGGCATTTTTTAATTCGAATTCTACATCATTTAATTTTTTAGCATTGTTTGTTGACGTAATACGCCTAACTTTTTCGGCACCAAAACCAAACAATGCACCGCCACCGCCGCCGCCACTTGAGCTTAAGTCACCGAGAGTTAACCGTACTGCCCAATTTCTTAAATCCTTTACTAATCGTACTGTTGTGATCCGAAAAGGATCGGTGTCCCCTTCATAATAGGTCGCATTTACTTCTGTAACAAAAGAAAACAGATTCACCATTCCATCAAAATTTAAACTCAGTGGATTTTCTATCATAGTACTCTGTAAAATTAATTCATCTCTACAAAGAGCGCCACAAGGCTTTTTATAGTCATACATTTTAAAACGCTGTCTTCCTCGAGTATTGATGTATCCTGAAAATGCTGAGGCACTATATGCTGTTGCAGACGAATGTACTGATCGGCTTTCAAACTCTTCCTTAAACCACTCAAAAGGAAACTGCATATAACACATGCCTCCTTCAAATTGCGCCTGTACAAGAATTTTCTTTCCTTTTAAATCATCAATGGATATCTTCCCATCTACAATAATATTAGTAAGGTGATCGAGAGAGTCTTTTACAAACTGCTTTTCTAAGATTGGCAAAAGGCCCTCTGATGATACTTTTTTTTCTTTATGGTAATACCAAATAGTCCCTCGTTTTTTTCCATTAATAATCAATTCACACTGATATTTGTCAGGAATTTCAGGCCCCTCAATACCAAATGCCAATCGATACATCTCTTCTCTACTCAAGTCGGATGTTTCACTGGTTTCTCCTAGGTTCTCTAAGGGGGATTTACCTACATTATTTATAGGGGCTGCTGCAGTATCAAAATTTTGAGAGTCTTTATTTTCAATTCCACCATACTCTTTTAAAGTTGTCACTTTCTGATTCTGATCAATTAAACTCTCATCACCAATCTGATGATACTGTAGCAACGATTGTGTTTTAATATCTTTCTCAAGTTTATTCATACGATCACTCATACGATTAATTTCTTTAAATAGTTTTTTAAGCGTCGCACTATCTACTGCTGTAGTAGCCAGAGAAACTGATGGGTCATAAGGAAGTACTGCATTTTTCTCAATTTTTTTCTTGGGATATGCTCCATACTCAAATTTTTTAGGATCAAGTTCACCAAACACATTTTCTACATCATCCCACACTTTTGTAAAAGGCAAGCCTTTCAATTCTCGTCGAATCCGAGCCCCTTCCATTGGGTCTTTATGTTGCACAAAGCAAATCCCTTTTCGCTCCGCAAAATAGACGGTAAAACCAGATTGATACAAATCCCCAATAAAGAGATTCGTATTAATTCTTGAAGCCGGGAGAAACCGCTTAATTGGCGTTTTGTACATCAAATCTTTAATATGTTTTTCAAATACATAATCTTGTTGAAAGGTATCCCACGAAAAATTAAAAAGGCCAAATTGATGCTTTTCAAAGACCAGAACCCAGCGTTTTCCTGTGAAGCTATCATTATACTGTGGAGTTGGAGTAGCGTCTTGTGAATAACCTCTTAAAAACAGGACTAAAACCATCAATACCATTGATCTCATTAGTCTTATTTTTTTAGGATATTTTAGAAACATTATTAATTTAAATTTTTTGTGGTTATTAAGATTATACTATCATTTCACTTTATTTACCATAACAAAAAAGCACGAGATCTCTCGTGCCCTTATATATATACTGTTATTAATTATCGAATATCAAATACCGCGCTCACAGATTTAATCTTTAATACGTCATAATCCTTAGCGACAGCAAAGCTTACTTTACGTTTACCACCTGCCGTAATTCCATTGCGTACTCTATCCACATTTATAATATCCGGCTGAATGATCTTAGACCGGTTTAAATGGTCCAATACCTTAAACCTCATTTTCTCAAGTTTTTGGGAGGCTCTTCCCGTATTTTCCAAAATTACTTCCACCACTTTTTTTCCTTCAACTTTTATCTCTTTAAAGGAAAGAGTATTTATTTCAGGTTTAAAATTTTCATTCGTTAAAACGAGAATTGCCTCGTAGCGAACTACAGCTGTTATTGACCCTGTAGGTTTGGTTGGATCAGAGTTTTGCTCTAACCCTTTCACTGGAACCTGCTGAGCTGCAACCACATATTGCTTCTCTATTTCTGGTAAGTTCTTGCCTACCCACTGTATATGTACATTTTTATTTTCACCAGGCATTAAAACTACCTGTGCAGGATAGGCAACATAATCTTGAGTCGGCTCTTTACTGAGTCGCACCATTCCGTTTTCATCAACAGTTCTTTCATACACTTCAATTTCAATAGGAACAGGGCTCGTACCATTTTCTTTTGGGTAGCTTAAATTTGTTTTGGCTGTATATTCACCGTTATTTGAATTAAGTACCATAATAGTGGGGTACATCATAAAGCCACCAACACCACCACTTCTTGCATGAGCCACTGAGGTGATCAAACCTACCAATCCTACAAGTACCAATTTCAAACCAAACTGTTTTACCATACTATACTATCTCCTTTTACGGTTGTGCACTTACACTTACACTTACATTATCTTTATAAAAACCCGCCATCAATGAGGCTTCTTTACTCCACGTTGCTACTATTTTCACCAACAAGCCTGATGTGGTCCCTGAAGTTATTGAACCCGTAGTCTTAAACACGAAATCACTGCCTGACTGTATGCTATCTATACCTATTTCTTCTTCAGCAGAAATTGAGAGTCCTGTCGCTAATTCTGATGTTGAAGGTACCTGTACATACATATTAGAATAGGTCTTAATTGTAGCAGCTCCTGCATGTACCATCTCTGCATTATCAAAATCAAAAATCAATTCAAATCCATTCGTTGCATCACTATCAACAAAACAATACAGTATATCTCTTTTCGTTACATTGCTTTCAATATCAAGAAAGTAATTGCCTCGACACGTTACCGTATCAGCTCCAAAAACTGCACCCAATAAAACACAAAAAAAAGTAATTATTACTTTTTTAAACATATTTACATGTCGATTGTGTGTATTGTTAATCATAAATCCAATTAAGGGCGTAAGATCCTTACGCCCTTTTATTAATAATTTTTCTTAGTAGCTACTTTCAAGTGTAACAGTCATTGTTGCACTATATGTACCCGCAAGTAGTGCTGCTGTAGTCACATCAGTACCCGCAACCCAACTTCCTTGAAGCTCAATACTCGCATTTGTAGTTGGAGATGTTTGAGCAGCAAAAGCATTTGCAGCACCTTCGAGAATAATAGGTGAAGTTGCAAGGTCTACATAGTTACCTGCCGCTGCACCTGCTGCTTTTACACAACCAGTAAGTCCACCATTCACATCTGCTGCTGCCGTGATCACAAGCTCTACTGCTGCGCCACATGCACCACCAGCCGCGATCCCACCTGTAGCAGCATCCATGACTCCACCATTTGAGTTAAAGAGACCAGCTCCCCACCCGACAGATCCATCAGTATCAAGTGCTAAATCTGTTAAAATATTTGTACCGCTAAATGCAACTGCTGCTGCATCAAAAGAAACATTAATTCTAAAACCAGGTGCGTTATTTGTAACAACAACTTCTGCCATTTTCAGAAGAGTCGCATCTGCTGAAAAGTCAAGAAGACGTTCAGGGTAAATGATTACTGATGAGTTCAACGGAATTTGACCACCCATTGATGCATCTGCTGCGTGAATTGTTCCTACACCTACCATTGCTGTAAGAGCTGCTGTTTTAATTAGTGTTTTAACGTTCATTGAATCCTCCTAAGGGTTTTGAACTTTGTTTGTGTCAACTTATACATGATACGGTATTGAAAAAACGAATGCAATAGTTTTTTTTAGTTTTTAAAAAAAAATTACCTTTAGCTCTTTTTTCACATGGTGGAGGCGTTAGCGAAATTACTTCTTATTTAACAGAAAGCGCAATTTAACCCCCTTTGACCCTTTGAGGCAATAGGGCAAAAAAAAAGTACTGAACATGCTTATGCGCATACCTTTTTTGATCAACTTACAGTATTACTTGAGCTTTTACTTTAGTCTTTGCGTGAGGTATTTGAAAAATAGTATACACTGCGGATTGCAGTGCATAAACAAAAAAGGAAACCCTCAGAGGAGATTGTTAGCTGTTGACACAAACAAAGCCTCAGGAGAATTTCCTTTTACTAAGATAGATATTACGGAACAATTGTCACGTAAATTTCCATTTACATTCTCTTATATAGTAAAGATATTAAGCGTCATACGATTTGTGGGCTTTTTTTAGTAAGCTCAAAATTATTTACACGATTCAATTTCTTATTCAATTCATGACCTAATTCAATTTACTTGATTATTTGCCCAATCTGTCTTACAATCAATAGGAACACACTTAATTTGGCCCTAAAAGGCCATTTATAACTGTATGAAAAACATTACTGAAGAGATTACGCAGTTTGACATAACACCAGAACTACCCGCATATAGCACATGTCCGGTAAGTGGTCTTACGATAACAGAACTTCCTGAATATAAACAGGTCGCTATTGGGGAAAACTATTTCTTTAATATTCGTAAAATTGGTGACTCTATTCTCTATATTCAAAATAGAGGTAATCTCGCGGATGTTAATATGGCCCGCTACTATGAACTCCTTGAACGGTTTATTAAAGAGACTCAGGTTGTAAAGCCCTATATAGAGATCCGAGATTTCTCTTATCTCAGTGGACGCATTAATAAATATGAGCTCTCTATCCAAAAGAATTATATCATCGATCACATCGATGACTCTTCTAATCTCATTCTCTGCCGATCCCCTTTCTGGACCAGAGCTATAGCCCAGGCCACCTTCAAAGCATTTAGCATTCCTTTACATTTTTATGCTGCCCCTACCTATGAAAAGTCTATTTGCTACGCACTTGAACGACTCAAACACACAAAAAGCAGTGGTTCTTATCGCATCGATTATGCAGATATCTTGTTTAATGAAAATTGGCAGTACACGAATCCCCAAAATACGTTCTCTTATACCAGTGGTATAATACCAGGAACTCTTTTTTACTCTAAATTATCAGGTAATGGTACCCTTATAGATACCCAGAACGCTGCACAAACATTAGATACCGTATTCAGTGAAGGGGGGTTCACAGGAAAACAGTACTATCGTATCGTTGATTATTCTGAAATGGGTTCATCAACGATAGAAGCACGGCAAAAATATGGCAAAACTCTGGAGGCCATGTTTCTCAAATATAACTGTTCTCCAATGATTACTTATATATGCGGTGCAAACCTTAAGACAAAGATACTCCTCAAAATTTTTGCCACTATTGTGCACCATAACCTCGAATTCTGTACAACAATCTCCGAAGCCTTTGATCGTATCAACTCATTTAAACCTATAGCAGATGACTATGATACGGTATTCTCAGTCACTCAACGAGATATCGATGAAACAAATTTCTTTTTTGGGAAATTGCTCTGGGAGCAAAATGAAAAGGATGGAATTCATCACCTCTCTCCAGATAATCCGCTGCATCAGCTTGACGAGACCTTCGAACTCGTAAAAAACGATGTGATCGCCCTTAGAGAAGCAGACCAACAACAGTCAGAAAATCTCAATAAAATTTTCGATTCTCTTGCGGTCGGAATTATGATTATTGATAGACACTCTCATGCTATTATACACGCGAATAACCAAGCGGAAATACTGACCACTGTCCCCAAGGAAGAAATGGAGAGAATGCACGCAAATACGTATCTCAGTGATACCCTCATGGGGGTCATCAACGATTTCAGCAACTATCCTCATTCCCAAGTCGAAGGCCGAATCCTCTCCTCTGATCAAGTTGAAATACCTGTTCTCTGCAGTATTCAAGAAATAGACTACAATCAGCACCCCAGCTATTTACTTTCATGTATGGACATTAGTGACCGAATTAGAAGAGAAGAAGAGATACAAAGTGTCAACGACGCATTAGAACAACAGACTGCCTATGCTACTGAGATGGCTGCTGAAGCAGGTGAGGCTAGTGTTGCAAAAAGTGAATTTCTTGCAAACATGTCTCATGAAATCAGAACTCCAATGAATGGCGTTATAGGTATGACTCACCTTCTTATGGATACTGAATTATCTGATAGCCAACGGGAGTATGTCGAGGCACTCCAGTCAAGTGGTACATCACTATTGGCCATTATAAACGACATACTTGACTTCTCCAAAGTAGAAGCAGGCAAAATTGAATTAGAACCTATCACTTTCAGTATACGAGCCCTCCTAACAGAACTCCAACGCTTTTTCACCCTCCAATCTACCCGTAAACCCATAGAAATAACGTTCTCCATTGCTAATGATGTCCCCAATGAGATCATTGCCGATGAAACCCGGGTACGACAAATAATCAATAACCTTATGGGCAATGCAATTAAATTTACTGAAAATGGGGAAGTCACTCTTTTGGTTACTCTATCAAATCAACAACTCCTTTTTGCCATTTCTGATACTGGAATCGGTATCCCCAATGACAGAATTGACACACTCTTTGATAAGTTTACCCAAGCAGATGGTTCTACTACTCGTAAATTTGGCGGCACTGGACTCGGGCTCACTATATCTAAGCAACTCTCTAATCTTATGGATGGTGATATTGTTGTATCAAGCATATTAGGAGAAGGATCAACCTTTACATTTTACCTCCCCCTTACTTTACCCTCTGAAGAGGAACAACGCGGCACACCTTCTACAGATGAAACTCAAGAGAGTAGCATACAAATAATCCACAAATCACCCCACGAATGTACTATTTTGCTCGCCGAAGATAACGACATCAATGCTATGCTTGCAACAGCTCTTATTCAAAAGCTCGGATATACCATTGATGTAGCAGCTGATGGTAAAAAAGCTCTCGATTCTTTGTCCAATAAAAACTATGACCTTATTTTAATGGACCTTCAAATGCCTGAAATGGATGGTATCACCGCTACAGTAGCAATCCGTACCAGTAAAGAGTATCGTCAGTTCTCGCATATTCCTATCGTTGCCATGACTGCAAATGCAATGGAACACGATAGACTCGCTTGCCATGAAGCTGGGATGGATGATTTTATTTCTAAGCCCCTTAATCCAGACGCACTCAAAGAAATTCTCCAAAAGTGGCTATAAAAAAGCAGACTACCCTTCTGGACAGTCTGCTAGAATAAAATTATTTAAAAAGATGCTCTACATTTTTAACGGTATTCTATATCTGGGTCTTCAGAAAGTTTTTGCGCAATACGTTCTTGTGCTTTATTAACCTCTTTGTCGGTTAAGGTATCATTACTCTGATAGCTAAACTGATACAGTACTGCTTTTTTGCCTTCTGGGACTCCTTCTCCAGTATAAATGCTTTTCAAGTCCACTGACACAAGGTTCTTCGCTCTAATGCCCGATACTTTATCTAAAATGGCCTGATGATCAAGTTTAAGATCTACCTGCATAGAAATCTCACGAGTCATCTTACCCCCTTTAAAGAATGGTTTAAAAGTTCTCACTTCTAAGCCTGTATCTATTATAGGGTCAAAATCAAACTCAAATACAACAGCACTCATTTTAATATCAAATGCTTTCTGAACAGCCGGGTGTAACTCACCGAATGAACCCAAAAGCCTATCCCCAAGATATACATCAGCTTGCTTATGGGGGTGCAGATACGATTCTCTATCAGAGCGTACGATGGATATATCAATATGGAGTTGCGAAAATAAATTTTCAACAATTCCTTTAAGGTCCAAAAATGATGCTTGCGCTGGTTTATCCGGAACTGAAGTATAATCGAAGTCACCCGCAATAACACCAGAGATTATTTCTTTCTCTGTGGTACCTGGATCTCTATCGCTTCGTGCTTCTGAATTGTCAAAAAACGCTTTGGAAATTTCGAACAATCTCACTGCTTTCTCATGATTCTTTTCATTCTGTGCAACAGCATTGAGCATCGTTGGAATAAGTGACGTCTGCATCACTCCGAGCTCTTCACTTATAGGGTTTTTGAGGGCGACTACATTAGTGCGTGGGTCACCTTCTGGAAAAACCTTTTCAATATTTTTAACCGAATCAAACCGAAGAGAGAGTCCTTCACTTAATCCAGAAGCAGAAAGTGCTGCACGACTTGCACGACTAACACGTTCATTTTTGGGAAGTTCATTGAGTGCCAATTCAAAACTGGGGAAAATTGTTGGTATATCATCAAATCCAACTTTCTGAACGACTTCTTCAATAAGATCAACTTCTTGTTGAAGATCAGGACGATATCCAGGAATAAGAAAACTCACACTATCATCGGAGTCAGCAATTTTTTGTAGACCAATACCTTCCATTAGAGAGATAACACGATCTTTGGGGACTTCAATACCAAGAATTCGTTTTATACGAGACATTCTTATAGATACAGTGTCTTGTCCACTTTTATGATCGGGAGCAGTATCAACAATACTTCCTTTAAGAACTTCCCCTCCACACACATCGGCAATCATAGCAGCCGAAAGTTCTGATATCGCTTCTTGCTGAAACGGACTAACACCACGTTCAAAACGATGTGATGCATCAGAATGTATCGAAAGTCTGCGTGCTTGTTTTCTTACAACTGAAGGTGTAAAATAAGCCACTTCTAAAAAGACATCTTTTGTAGTACCTGAAATTTCTGTTGACTCTCCACCCATCACACCACCAAGGCAGATTGGTTCTTCGCCATCACAGATAATCATATCAGTTTCGATAAGTTCACGTTCAACATGGTCAAGAGTAGTGAGCTTTTCACCTTCATTAGCATTTCGAACGATAATATTTTTTGTTTTTAGTGAATCATAATCAAAAGCATGAAGCGGTTGACCTGTTTTCATGAGAATAAAGTTAGTCACATCAACAACATTATTGATTGGGGTTATCCCCACTGTCAGTAAAAAGCGTTTGAGCCATGATGGACTTTCGCCAACGGAGACTCCTTTAATAATTCTACCAGTATACTTGGTACAACCACACTCTTCTTCAACCTCAATAGTAACTTTACCTTCTATAGACTCCGATGACTCAACCAATTCAAACTCAGGCATAGTAAGTTCTTTACCAAAGTATGCCGCAAGCTCACGAGCAATACCAATGTGACTTAATGCATCAGGTCTATTAGGAGTAACGTTTACCTCAAATATGACATCGTAAAAACCGGGTAAACTATTGATTTTTGTTCCCGCTTCAAGGTTTTCATCTAACACCATGATACCATCATGACTCTCACCGAGCCCAATTTCATCTTCAGCACAGATCATACCCAGTGATTCAACACCACGAATCTTGGCTTTTTTAATTTTAAAAGGCTTAGCACCGTCTTCTGTTGGAAGCTTTGACCCTACTGGAGCAAATACGACAGTCTGTCCCGCATCTACATTAGGAGCACCACAAACCACTTGAATTTCGTTGGTACCATCAAAAAGTTTGGTGACAGAAAGTTTATCTGCATCAGGGTGTTGTGTACGTTCACGTACTTTACCCACAATCAAATCACTATATGCTTCACCTGTATTTTCTAATCCTTCAACTTCAAGACCAAGAGAGGTTAATGCAGCTTCAATTTTTTCAGGAGCTATTTCACTAAGGTCTACGTAACGCTGTAACCAGCTTAAACTTGCTAACATTTATCTACCCTACCACTGCTTTAAGAATCGGTTATCATTTGCGGTTAAAAGCCCAATCTCAGGAATTTGATATTTGAGCATTGTCATACGCTCAATACCAAATCCAAATGCAAAACCGGTATACTCTTCTGAATCAATATTTACTTTTTCGAGAACTGCAGGATTAACACTACCACATCCACCAATCTCTATCCAGCCACACCCTTTACACACACGGCACCCTTTGCCACTACAAAATACACATGAGACATCCATCTCAGCAGAAGGTTCTGTAAACGGGAAATAGGAAGGACGGAAACGAATATTTACATCTTTACCAAACATACTTTGTGCCCATAAAAAGAGCGTGCCCTTAAGATGTGCAAAAGAAATATCTTTGTCGACGACGAGTCCTTCAACTTGAGAAAACATTGGCGCATGAGATGCATCCATATCTTTTCGATACACGTACCCAGGGGCAATTATTTTTAGAGGAGGTTGTGATTCTTCCATTACATGAATCTGAATCCCCGATGTTTGAGTTCTTAATACTACTTCACTATCGATATAAAAAGTATCCTGCATATCACGTGCGGGATGATCTTCTGGAATGTTAAGCGCTTCAAAATTATAGAAATCAGTCTCAATTTCACGGCCCGCTTGAACGCTGAATCCCATCCCAAAAAAGAAATCAATAATTTGATCGCGAACTAGCGTAACAGGGTGAGAACTTCCTGGTTCTATTCCATAGGCTTGTTTAGAGATGTCTTCATATCCTTTGTTCAAACTCTCAGAAAGCTTTCTCTTCTCTTCTTCTTCTAGAAGTGTTTCTACTTTCACCTCTATCTCTTTTCGGAGTATGTTTACTGCTTGACCAAACACAGGGCGCTCCTCTTGAGAAAGCCCCCCCATCTGTTTCATTAAACCAGTAACCAGGCCTTTTTTACCTAAGTACTTAACTTTTAATTCCTGAACAGAACCATTTGACTGTTCAATATCAGTATTAAACTGATCAAGGATTTCCTGGGTGATTTCTTGTACGCCCAAAACCTACTCCTCTGCATTGTTATATAGCCATAATTGGCTAAAACCTTTAAATTTCAGCGTTAAAGTTAGAAAATTGATTTTAAAATTGGGATAATGATAAGGATTTCTGTCTGTTGCATTAATCCCTCCCAAAGTTACAATTCATCAAAGTATTTTTAAAACAAACATTTATACTTTAATAAAACCAAAAAAACGCAATAGGTAGAACCTATTGCGTTTCAAAAGTTTTGAGCGATTACTTAAGCAGCAGCTTTAGCAGTCTTTACAACTTCTGCAAATGCAGCAGCATCGTTCATTGCAAGGTCAGCAAGTACCTTACGATTTAAATCGATATCAGCTTTATTGAGAAGATTGATAAGATTAGAGTAGCTAACACCGTTGATACGGGCAGCTGCATTAATACGAGTGATCCATAATGAACGGAAGTCACCTTTCTTATCTTTTCTGTGCTCATATGCATATTGACCAGCACGTTGTACTGCTTCAATAGCAAGCTTGAGGTTACTTTTACGACGACCGTAGTATCCTCTTGCAGATTTTAATATTTTCTTTCTTCTGGCGCGTGACGCGACTCTATTCTTAGCTCTTGGCATTTTTTTCTCCGATTAACCCAAGCAAAGCATGCGCTTAACTTTAAGTACGTCACTACCTG
>JAOPTX010000049.1:0-89280 GCA_051532055.1 Fibrobacterales bacterium
TTTATTATAGTGCGTTTAAATGATAATTACCACGATATCTTGAATTAAAACCAAAATTTTTTAAAAAAGATGCTTACTATCGTGGGATGGTCTAAAATATATGCGCAATGGTATCGCAACAATTATGATAATATGTCATAAGAGTAATGGACTAAATATTAAGGTGAAATTTTGAATATTTTTACTCGACTTCCATAAAAAAAAATAGGATACTTAGAACTTATGAAATTGTTGTACAAGGAATGAACCCATGGTAAAAGT
Organism: Fibrobacterales bacterium; assembly: GCA_051532055.1. GTDB lineage: Bacteria > Fibrobacterota > Fibrobacteria > Fibrobacterales > JAOPTW01 > JAOPTW01. The sequence goes on from JAOPTX010000049.1 coordinate 262, forward strand.
TGAACATATCAATCCGTTTATAAAGGCTACTATAGAATCGTTTTCGACAATGATTGGTATCAAAATTGTTCCGGGCAAAATAGTTTTGAAAGATAAGGCACAGACAGGGCATGATATTTCTGGCATTATTGGGTTATCTGGTGGGGCACGAGGAGCGATATCTTTAAGCTTCCCCAAAGCAGCGGCTCTTGAAATCGTGAGTAAATTTGTTGGTGAAGAGATGGCGGAACTTGATGATGATGTGACGGATGCTATAGGTGAGTTAGCTAATATTATCGCTGGCTATGCAAAGAAAGATCTTACAGAATTTAATATTCAAATATCTCTTCCTTCAGTTATAACTGGTGAGGGGCATAGTGTTTCGGATTCAAAAGATGTGCAATCAATGGTTATTCCTTTTACCTTTGATTCACATACCTTTGATTTAGGCGTGGCACTTAAATCTGAAGCCGACTAATACAAGAGGGGCTTGTAATACGAAGCCCCGTAAAATGTGTTCTATTTGCCATATACCATTATGGCATCACTATTTTTCATAATTTGCTTTCGTACAATTTCTACATGCTCTAGCCAATAGGATTTATTTATAGAGCCGTAATTACCCGACATGGTATTGGGCCAATCTGTTGGGTCTCCAAAGATATCGTTCATTTCAAGGGTGATCGGAGTAATAAGCGATTGCCATTCATCAAGCTTCTGTGCTAATTGTGGATAAACGTCCTGTCTAAATATTTCAAGTTGAGCGAGGTACTCTTTTTCGAAAAGAGTTAAGCCCCGCATTAATGCATTGCATTGTTGGTTTTTACGTAATGAAGAACAGGCTGCAGGAGCGTCAGTTAGAGGGAGGGGTGCCATGGGTACCCCCACATCATCATATTTATATTTTTCAAAAAAATCATCAAACAGTGGGTGTGCATGAAGAATATTGTCGAGATCCCAGGGGATTAGGGTGAACTTTTTTCGTGTGGGGTCTTCGTACCAAAAATAGTTTTTACCATTCGTGCCGGCAAAACTCATAAGGCACCAAGGGCTATCCCAGTTGTCCAGTACTCGTGTCACAAGCATATTGGCTATAATCTCTTCTACATCGATCCATTTGCGAATAACCTGAGTAATTGTTGAGTCATTGGCGGCCTGTAGGTCTTGTGCAAACTCAGTCATAAGTAACGCTGAGGGATTGTCATTTTCATTCGTTCTGAGGGTCGCAATGTATTTACTGGCACTTTGTGGTTTGTTGTCTATGGTCACTGGCATAATTTGTTTATACACATTGCCTTCACCACTGGTGAAGTGCTGTCGGGTAAATATACCATCGATATTTTCTACTACTAAAAAGAGTCCGAGATCCTCACTGTTTATTTGAACACGTGCATATGATGTCCGTGGTGCACGGACCCCCATTTCTCTATACATCCAATAGCCAAGCTGTTCTCGCATTTGTGAGGGGTCATTGTTGAGGGAGTGGAGTTGCAGTTTTTTTAACCCCTTAAAACGTTGGTCCGATTGTGCTGTGGTGTTAAACTTTAGTTTTAACCCCAATTTTAAACAGATTTTTGGACGAAGGTAGGTAATGATAGAGTCGTTGATAGTTGTAACTTTATCGGTACAAGGTATGCCATCTTGTCGTGCTGCGGTGTGTATTGTGTTTTCGTAAAGCCATGAGCCGACACTTCCTTTATATCGCACTTCTATATCAGTATATAATTCGTTGCCATATTCTAAGGAGCCAGATACATACTCTTCTGCTTTGGGGTCTGCATCGAGCATCGAGAGGTTTTTATCGGATATAATGATATTAAAGAGGGGGATGGTTTGATTATCAAAAAGAGTATTAAAATCAACGGGCTGAGGGGGTTTGATATAGATACTTGAAGAGCTGTTGGTACTGCTTGAGGAGTGTTGTGTCGATGAGCTTGAAACCGTTACACTGAGCGAAGAGGTAGTGTCTTGGCTTGAGTGTACTGAGTCACGATCATTGTCTAAAAATGAGGATCGGTCAGGTTCACTGCATCCCATGATGAGTAAAAAGAAAAGTACTACTGCGGTTTGGCACAATACGAGGTGCATTCAGTGTAACTCCTGTGAGAGGTCACCTCTTTAGTAGTAAGTATTGGGGAACCGTTCATTCTTGGCTTTAAAGTAGGCGTACTGTATCATGGTTTTTACAAATGTCATTAAAATCGCTTTCTTTATGTAAGCGAAATGTTAAACAGTGTAAAATTATGACTGGGTAATCACTTCCATACTCTCTTAAAGTATATTCCTATGCTTGAGTTTAGTTTTTTAGACTATTTTGGAGGTGTTATGCCAAGTAAGCCAGTTTTAGCGAGTATTAAGACAGAATTAGGTAAATTCCTAAAAGAAGCAGCCTTAAAAGATGCCGCAGAATTTAAGGTTATACGGGACCTAAAGCACAGGGCTACTTTAGCGTCATCACTACAATCGATTGAGTCAAGTAAGCTTGATGGCGCGATTGGTGCGGCGGGTGAAACAGGGGTTTCGGCATGGACCTTTACAGGAACAGGCTCAATATCTATCAAAAACCTCGCGTATCACGATACTGATCCCGATACGAGTAGTCACAACTCGGTGAAATTAAAATTTCGAGGCAATGAGTTTGTAGCCCAGCCACTTATAACCCTCTATAATCATACGGGTAATGATGATATGGGAGTGATTGGGGGGCCCGAGAGCAATACTATCGATAATGAAAATTGTCAATTTACCTATGTCTTAAAGAACTTAGAGACTCGTGATTCCGGGCTTACTATCAATAGTGAAAAATTTAATTCTTCTCTCAAGCTTAACTTTTCAAGTACACCGACAATAAAGGTGGAAATTGCCCCTAATATCATTGAGTATGCTGAAAAAATAGGACCCGGTATCGCAAAGTTTAGAGACTTTATGGTATCGATGCTCTCACTGGATGAAGATGATAATGGGTTTGTAGAATTTCTCAATGATAGTGTCGTTTGGGTCAATGATTTTATTTCAGATGTTCAAGACTTTGCTACAACTCATACGAGTGAGATAACAATTGGGTACACTAAAAATAAAGTGACCTATGCACTGCCTCTGAGGAATGGTACAAAACTGACATTATCTCAAAGTATAACGGGGGACTCTAATGTTATCTATGTGGGATTTGAAGATATCTATTCTGTGGGTGGATTTAATTTCAAAAAATTTGCATTAGAGTATCGACCAGAACTTGAACTCGATAGTAACTCTATTACGATAAAAGAAGTTGATATTGAGAGCCCATGGGACCTCAATATACCACTCTTTTGGAATGATGCCGAAATACAAATGAAAAAATTTGGAATACGCTATGTTGATGAGTCGTTCCTCATTGATTGTGGATTACATATAAACCCTGATTGGAACGGTATTCCTTTAATCGGTGATAAAATTCCTGAAGCAATCTCTATCAAAAACTTTGCCCTAGGGTGGGGGGAATCATTTGCTTATAAAGTTGATGGGGTTAAGGTTCATTGGAAAAAGAAACCTAATGCAGACAAGAAAAAACCTCCCGAAGAACAGTATGAAACCACCAAAAGTTTAGAAGAAGGAACGGTCCCTGTAGGTGCGGGCTTTGGACATGGTCTTACTATAGGTGGGATAGCGCTTTCAAAGGTAACGGGAGAAGTTAAAGAAGACCCACAAACAGCTGCTGATCCAAATGATCTTAAAACTATCTCTAAGAGTATTGGAATACAGGCTCGATTAAAAGGTATTCAAACGAATATAGGCCCGATTGCTCTTTCGGTTGACGGGCCAGGGATACAGCTCACGGTTGATTATAATATAGACGATGAGGATGGGAGCGAGACAGAAGGTCTTGAAACAACTAATACTTCCTTGGGGTATTCATGGAAAAATATTTCCCTCGATAGTATCGGCTTAGATAAATTTGTTGATATCGGGATGAGAACCGAGCTTTTGGGCCCAACGGGCTATGGTATAAAGATTGACTCACCCACAGTGACGGGGGCAGGATATCTCTCGAAAGAAGGTGATAAGTATGTGGGGGCGCTTGCCCTCAACCTGTTTAATAAACTCGATATCACAGCAGTCGGGGTACTCGAAACAATTGATGGTAAAGCATCGTTTGTTATATTAATTAGTTCGGTATTTCCAACCGGAATACCACTGGGTCTCAATTTCTACCTCAAAGGAGTCGGTGGACTCATCGGTTTTAACCGCACTATGAATGTAGAAGCACTCCGAGGGGCTGTACGATCAGGAAGTCTTGATACCTTTGCATTTCCGGACCTAAAAACTGAAAGCCTCTCTACGGTGGTCAATAATCTGCAGAACTATTTTCCAGCTAAGGCGGGACAATTTGTAGTAGGGCCTCTCGCTAAAATAGAGTGGTCAAATCCAGCGCTATTGACCCTTGACGCAGGGATACTCGTTGAAGTTCCCGATCCAGTGCGTTTGGCAATCTTAGGGGTCGTGAGAACAGCGATCCCCAATAAAGATCGGCCACTTCTGACACTTAATGCTGCTTTTCTTGGTATGATAGACTTTGACAAGGGAATGCTCTCATTTGATGCATCTCTCTTTAATTCTAAGTTACTCACTTTTGAGCTCTTTGGAGACCTGTGTGTCCGCCTCAGTTGGGGTAATAAAAAAGGGTTTGTTATATCAGCAGGTGGTTTTCATCCGAGTTATACCGTACCGACCTATTTAGATATTCCTGAAATGCGTCGCATGACTATTGTGTTTTATAAACAAAACCCTAAGGTGATGCTTGAGAGTTACTTTGCGGTGACTTCGAATACAGTGCAGCTCGGTGCACTTGCTTCACTCAGTTACAAAAAAGCAGGAGCAAACGTTTCTGGGCATCTTGGCTTTAATACCCTCTTTCAGTTTGATCCTTTTGCGTTTATGGCAGATTTCAGTTGTGGAGTATCTGTTAAAGTATGGGGTTTTAGTCTCTTTGATGTATCCCTCACCGGTGAACTCTCTGGGCCGACTCCCTGGCATATTTACGGAAAAGTACGAGTGAGTCTTGGTTGGCTTGGCTCTGTTACGGCTAAGGTATCGGTCACATGGGGTGATGAGAATAAAGAACCACTACAACAGATTGCCTTACAACCCCTTCTTGATGAGGAGCTCCAGCGCTCTTCAAATTGGAGTATTACCGCAGGGAGAGATGAAGATGTCTCCTATCGTGATCACGGAATTGAAGGTGTGCTTTACCTTGCGCCTAATGGTGATGTGACCTTTAACCAAGAAGCAATACCCTTTGCCGAAAAGCTTGACTGTTTTGGTAATGCCAAACCGATAGATTTTAAGCGTTTTACTTTTTCTGAAGTTTCAATCGGTGATATAAAAGCAAATACTAAAAAACTTAATAACAGTTTCCCATCGACACTCTTTAAAGATTTATCGGGTAAACAAGGGATGAAAGACCGTCTCAGTGCTGCAGATTTCAAGAAGTATACCTCTGGCTTTAGTGCAAAAGGTAACTGGAACGGGGTGTTCGAGGATGAACAGGTTGTAGTACATCAAACCTATGAAATAAAAGAATATACCCATCGAGGTGATCCACAAGGGAATAGTGCTGGCTTACACTTAGAAGCAGACATTTTTACACCGTTTGAGGTTGCTCAGATGGTAGAAGGTATTGCGGTAGCTCGTACCGATCGAGTACAAGAGGCGAGACTCCAAGTATTGAATGAAGACTTTTATACGGATCCACCACGTGAACAATTCGATATTGTACTTTCGGAAGATCTCTCCCTTACAGAAATGCAAGGATTGAGCTTTACAGAGGCTCATGCCTTAATTGATCAATTAGTAGAAAATGAACCAATGCTTGCAGGTGAGCTCGCAGTTGTAGCCAATAGAGGTACCCATGTCAACGGATAATAGTGTCTATAATTTTAACTCATGGTACCGTGAAGGTATGGCAGAAGATATCATTGCCCCAGAAGGGAATGAGACCCATGCGCGCATCGAAGTTTCGACAGAAATTGGACGTGATACAGTCGCGGGTGGCAAGAGCACATTAGAATATGATCGAGCAATTCCGATGCTTGGTGCTGGTGAAGTTACGGCAATTAACCCTCGACAAATAGTACGAACATGGCCTGCTCATGCGACAGCGGACTTCCCCAAAGAGTACATGCCGTTCATTGAGTTTCACGATGAAGATTTCTTATGGCGTTATTCACCAGAACCGACATCACCAGCAGCGTTAGGGCCAGCCGATAGTATAACTCCGTGGCTCACATTAGTATGCCTCGAAGAAGGTGAGTATGCTCCATTTACAGAACGTCTCATTAATGGAGCCAATGTATTAGAAATTAATGAGGAAGTGAAGCTTCCTGATTTGAATGATGCGTGGCGTTGGGCACATGTACATATTAATGATTTACCGGTTAAAAAAGAAGGAGATTCGGTTGATCCCGATTTTAGATCTTTTTTGAAAGAGAACCCATTGAAGGGACAATGTCGCCTCATTATGCCCATCAATTTTAGAACCATTGAATTCAAAAATTTTCGGTGTTTCTTAGTCCCTACCTATGAACGAGGCCGTATCGCTGGACTTGGTGGGCCAAACACAGGTGATGCATTGCAGTCGATCCCTGCGACCCAATTCTCATGGACAGGACAAGTGGTGAGCAATTTGCAGCTACCGGTGTATCAAGCATGGAGTTTTACTATTGATAGTGAGGGTGATTTTGAAACCCTGTGTGAAAAACTGGGGGCTCCAAATGGAGGAGATGCTCCGAAGGGATTTCAGACGGTTACCTCAAATCCAGATGCGTTACAAATTAGAGATATTATTCCATCGACGCTTAATAGAACGTCCTTAGATCCCGATTTTAGAGTGGGGGCTGCACTGGCGCCAATAAGCAAGTCGGGACCCAGTGGGATCGCTGTTTCTGATTTTGATGATGCACATTTAGAAAAAAGTAAATTGAGGACCATTACCGAGAATGCTCGGGATCTCAATGCCCTTGAAGATGATGAAAATGAAGTCCCCATGGTTCTACCTCCGGCCTATGGCCAGTATTACTGTGACCGCGCTGAAAACCCTCTTTGGTTTACTCAATTAAATCACAATAGAGCGTATCGTGCTGCGGCAGGGGTGGGGACATCTTCAATTCAAAAAAATCAAGAAGTCTTGATGGAGAACGCCTGGAAAGTGGTGGGGTCAATCTATGAACAGAATGAATATAAAAAAGGGCTTCGTGCCGCGTCATTAATTCAAGATACACTCCACGAGAAACGCTTTAATTTACTTGAATTAAATTCGTCCACAATTAATAGGGCTGAAATTGCCGAGATGGTTGGATTTGCTGGGAACATGGAAACCCTTTCAGAGGTCAATGTTTTTAAAAATTCGACGGTACCAAATGTATTAGGTGATCGGGTGTTTAGGCATCGTCTTAATACCCAATTAAAAAGGAGCTCCGAAGGTGCTGCGGGAAGTTATGGAGATATCTTTGTTGCGCCCCGTGAGATAGATACGACGCTAGAGCAGAGTGCATCAGCTACTGAAATGAAAAAAGCATATGACGTTAAGTTACAGTCAATGACCAATTCGGCTCCCTATGTATTCGGCATGGCTGCGACTTCAGGAAATCAACTTGACCATTTATCAGTAAAAATATCACGAATGTACAAAGCGAGTGGTGATGCTCGAGTTGCTGCATATTTAGACCTCTTTACGTTTCGGTATAGAGGGCTTCGAGGTGCTTCAGCCTTAAGTAGATTAAAAGCTGAAAAGTATGCACACTACACTAATATTGTACGAGTGGTGAATGCTCGTATTGCTCAGAGGTCATTAACCTGTATATTGGGTGGATTACGAGTTACTGGAGTCTCCTTTGATAGGAGGGGATTGTGGAAGTCGGTTCGCGATGCACAGTGGAGTGGGTTCTTTAATGTTAGGAATAGCGAAGGGGTTGGAGGAATTCATACCATTGGGGCATTAGTTTCCGAGATTAAAAACCGAGGACTCTTCTTTTTGGATAATGATGCTCTTTTAAAAGATTTTATTGTTCAAGTAGGAATAACCTATTCTAAATCTTCGAAACGAGTAATAGATTTTAAGAACCCTGATGTGCAAGATCGTGCTTCAGGTACTGCTTCGCAGAGTAGTGGGTATGATGTTTTTCGTGCTATGGGTCCTCAAATGAGTAACGATTTACTCATGAGATTACGTGAACAATTTGAAACTATAATTGGTGAAATATCGGGTGACTTTTCGTCTATTAATTATGCCCTCAGTCATGAGGCTTTGTATAATAAATCACTAAATGCTACAAAAGTGTCTTCGAATAAGAGAGAGACTTCTGTATATATTTCTACATCGACGGTTCAGGAAGAGGCAAAAATAGATCGTTCTTTTTATTGTGAATTGTTAAAAACATTTGGTGTGGTGTATTTTTTAAATAAAACAAACATAGAAACCGTTACCATTAACTCTGTACTGACTGTAAGAAAAAAATATGATATTGCGATTGAGCTCCTCATGAACAATGTCAAGACACTCACGGTTCCTGGGGATGGTACATCCTTGATCTTAGGGCTGAATAAAACCTTTTTTAAACAAAATTTTGCAAATACTGGTGTGGCATATAAATATGGAACGTCTTTGGTGCTCACTTCAGAAGTTACTTTGGCAAAGCTTGACCCTAAACTCATTATTAATAAGGCTAAAAAACTGGCCTCACTACAAAATATTTTGAATTATGGCCGGGGAATGGAAACACTTTTTGAATCCATAAAACCAAAAGAATTTAAAGCACCCATTAATTTAGGTGCCTTGGTGTCAATTAAAAATAAACTCCTCAGTGCTGAATCACTGAAGCCAATCACAGACAATGTATTGAATGTAAATGCATCTCTGCTTGAACAGAGTATTCAGAAAAATACTATGGCAGCGCCAACATTTAAAATTCCGGCAGTTAATTATCTTTTAGAACAAAGTTCCGATTATTTGTTGCCGGGCATCGAGACACTCCCTGATAATACGGTACTTCTATTGCAAACTAATAAGCCGTTTATTGAATCCTATTTGGTAGGGCTCAATCATGAAATGGGAAGAGAACTGCTATGGCGTGAATATCCGACCGATATGCGGGGGAGTTATTTTTTGACTTTTTGGGATAAACAGGGAACAGTACAGCTTGAAGAGAGTGCTGATGTTACTCCTCTTGATGAATGGAGTGACAAAATTGATACCCATGGGAGAAGTAACGGGTATAGACGAGGTTTAAAAGAGCAGAGGCTTCGTAGAGAGCGTATTCAATGGCTCAGAGATAAAGGGTACGATAAAGAAGCATTTGAACTAGAAGTAGAGTTTAATCATCGATCAATAGCACAGCGTGAAATTGAACTTGAATTTCGTAATGGGGGCGGTCATACCGACCCACTTCCTGAAATGTATGATTGTGAAATTTACATTGGAGGTGAGCTTCAAATGGAACAAGTCATTGCGACACCTCAGGTTAATCTACAGGGGCTCCCTAAAGACGAACTCATTCAGGCAGTACGGGTAGAAATTAGAAAAGGGATTGTAGAGGGGGTAATTATTGAGAATGTTAATACCAATCTTTATAACATGGTTCTCCCTGCTGTGGCAGGAATGCATTTGTTTGCACCTCCGCCACCAATTTCTCCAAATATGAGTCAACCGTCACCAACAGGTTCTATGAATCGGTTCAGAATGTCTCGAAATTTTGGTATTGCACATAATCCCTTACATACGGATGTATCAAATGCTACGGCTATTGGTTTTGGTTCTGGTACTCCAACTCAGAAATTTACCGCACAACCTCATTTGATTAATGCGTATAAAGAAGAATTACTCACTGCATCAACGACAAAAGGTCTTGGGGCTCATGGACGGAATAACACTTCAGGACGTACGGTATTACTCATTAAAAGTAGACTTCTAGAAAAATACCCAAATACGTTAGTATACGCCATGAAAGGGTATGAGTCAAATGGTTCTGAATCTATTGGCGATCGTCATCAAGAACGATTCTTACCAAGTTTTACGGGTACACTCCCTGGTGGCATCAGCTGGTTTGGCTTTGATATCGATTCAAAAGATCTCGTAAAAGAGAATGAGAAGTGGGCATTTGCCCTGCAAGAGCGCCCAGGGGAATTTAACTTTGATTCAGAAGGATTTAAGGCACATTCAAATAACGAACGCTCTGCCGAAATCGCCAAAAGTCACCTTAATAAACCAATCATATATGTATTTACAGCAGAAGAACTATTAGAAGGGGGTGAATAATGAGTTTACATCCAGATACCGAAACAGGCTTTTCATTTGATAAACCAGTACTCTATCTCCCTGTTAGGGTTGAGACAAAATTCCGTACCTCTACATCATTGGTACGTGGCCGTATACGTTCGAGTAACAAAGAGTTACGGGTACGTATCTACCCTGATTCAATCTCTGTGCACAAAAAAGCCGGTCTGTACTCTCAGGATGAGATTCGTGCTGGTAAAAAATATTGGGCTACAGTGTATGCCTTAGATAATAGAGGGGTGAATGATGAGCGTCGTAAAAAAGTTCTTAAAAATGCATTTGCTCAGTTAAGTAAAGTTACGGGGAGTGCACGTGCACAGCACCTGATTAAGAAACTCTATAACCATGATGGACTTAAAAGCTCTACACCAAAAGCTCACTGGAGTGAATTGAAAAAAGAGATCATTGGCTGTGAAACTGCCACTGGTGCAATGGATTCAATACTATCACGTATGGAATCAGTCCCTGTCGATGCAATGCGTACTATTGTAGAGAGCTCAGATGGTTTTTCTTTTGTCTCAAGTCCTTGTATGTCAGGTTATTATGGAGAAATAAGCGAAGTGTGGAAAGGCTTTAAAAGCGAACTCCTGCAAAATGTAAAAAAACGATTGAAGCAGATTGCCCAAAGTCACAGAACTGCTGAATCTACTGCTCACAGCTCTATACGGTTGAGTGATACTATAAAGAAGATGGGACTGTACAGTATGACTCCAGAGCTGAGTCGACTTATTCAAAATGCTACGAGTACCTCTGGAGTTCGGACAGAAATTACGGGACGTGAGAATATGGAGTCCCCGCTTTGGGCCTTGCTTACTGGTTTCGAAGCAGAGATCATGGAGGCACTAAAAGAAGAAGGCGACCTCTATGTGATTTTGTTTAATGGTGCGCAACGCATGGTAAAAAATTTAGAAACTATTCAAGATACACCTGTTGACGATAAATACAGTGCGGTGAGTCTCTTTCCTTTTAACAGTATTAAGGAACAAGAAGAGGGATGGTTGCCTCATATGATTTACGAAGCTATGCCAGAGCGGTATGTGGTCCACGTGCTCGATAGCAATGGTGTAATGATACTTTCTATACCGGGTAACAAGGTCTCGATTACTGAAGAAAATTTGGCTGAATACTTTCCAAAGGAAGGTGATAATAGGAAAACTACTCCCGCTGTTGAAGCGAGTTGGATGACTGATTATACTAAGGCAGAATCTGTTGGGATGGGAGTTACCCTTCCTATCTCTAATGAACTTTGGAAACAGTTGGGAGGAGAAATTCCTCGGTTGGTCGTTATTGGAGAACAGGCAGCGGATCACTCTCAGCAATCGATACTTGAGCACCTTATAGAAGGTCAGAGTGATGTTGTAGATCAGCTTGGATTTACTGAGCCAGGAACACCAACGAATAATAGAAAGAGCCAAAAAACTGGAGTCAGCGATAGTGATGATCATAGTGATGAGGTATTTGACGGAATAATACTTCCGTATATCACCGGTAATCAAAAAGCTGTACCCGTTACGGGGAGTGACCAAGAAAGATTCGAAAAAGCATTAGGACTCAGTCCTGGTATGTGTAACGGATTTAAAGGGGGTGATAACCGCACTATTGAACGGTCCAAGGCGATGAATGGTTTGATGAGCGATCTAACCGTAGGATCATTTTTGTTTGATTTTTGGGGTACGGTTACAGACCCAATCCTCATCAATTCGGCTAAATCATTTTATCAAAAGTATGTTATTGCACGGGGGTGGCTACCGGGAATTCGTATTGAACGTCAGCCGTATGGTGTGTTACCTATGACTGACTTTAGTTCCTTTAATCCAGATTTCGATGGTGGGGGAAGTAAAAGCCCGATGGTCAAAGGGTTCTCTTTTATTGAATCATTGTACGAATCATTTAAAGCAACTGCTCACGCAACCGTTCCATCTAAAAAAGACATGGAGAAAAGTAAGGCGCCTCACAGCTATTACATGGGGATGCTCAATAATAACCCCGTATCACAAAAATTTAATATTCGAACGGCAATTAATGCGGGTAATAGAATTGATACTGAACCGTTTAGTCATGCCCTAAAGGAATTGGTTAATTTTCAAGAAGATGATGAGCTCAATGCGGATGCTCTTGCCCAAACCTTAAGTGGTTTATTTGACCTAGAAAGTTTTAGAACAAGTTTTCCAAAGAACAGCCACATTGATCAAGAGGCGCTTCAAAATAGATTTGAATATTGTTTGAGTAAATCACGGGCCCTCAATTTACGGTATCTCGATACGGTTGAGGAATATACAGGTAATATTGTCTCTCATGATGAATTGAAAAATGCACTTGAGCTTTCAGACGGAAATAATTATTTCGAATGGTTTTCTCAGTTCATTGATGATCCAGACTATTTAATGAATCTTGAACTGTATGATGAAAAAAGTACCGTAAAATACGGTGGAGCAACATCTGACAGGTTTGGAGGGTTTTTATCGGGGAAGGCAAAAAAAGGTACTCAGTCAAATAATAAAAATCAGAAATACGAGAAGCATGTCGCAAATAAAGATGCCCAAAAACTCGGTGGTACTCCCATAGTAAGTTCGCTGCTCTTTTTTATGGCGCGTCATTCATTATTACAAATGTATAAGCGTGAAGCGTATCAAGTAATGCAGAGCTTTGGTTGGCTACCAAAGAGTCGGGTCACTCATAGTGATGGATCTATTGTGTATGATGATTTTACACGAACGTGGGGAGTACTCTTTGCTCGGGTTGATAATTTTATAAAAGATCCTGAAGCTCAAAAATCACAATGGTTTACATTGTTGAACAAAAAAACAATGGTTGAACTGCTCACACAATCTGAAGACTACGGATGGCAGTCACTTATTATGGCCAAGGAGCGAATAGGTAAGTATAAGGTGTATCTTGCAGAGATCGGATCAACATCTATTCCAGAACTTAAAAATCTATTTGCAGAGCAAGTAGATTTGTCTGCTCATCGAATAGATGCATGGCGATTAGGCTTCGTTAATAAAAAGCTAGATATGATTTCTTCCAAGGGTGGCTATCGAGTAGGGGTCACTCATTATGGTATCATTGAAAAACTTACTCAGTCAAAGGGACGCACAGAATCAGTGCTGCCTGATGACTATAAACCTAAAAAAGTGTCACACAATATTAAACAGGCACCGGTTGTGGTGTCACACAATGAAGCGAACGAATTAATACATGCACCTTCTCATGATCATGCTGTTGTTGCTGGTGTATTAAAATCAGGCTACAATTTGAGCAAGCGGAGCAGTGCAAAAGATAATAACCTTTCTGCGGTAAACCTCAATTCGAGACGAGTGCGGAAAGCAATGCATCTCGTGGAAGCAATGCGCCAAGGGCAGGATGTGGCCGCGTATTTAGGATTTAGGATAGAGCGTTTTTTACATAATGTAAATATGGATTACTACATCTATTCCTTACGACGCGCCTTTCCATATGCCACTCCAGTTAATCCTGAAAATGGTATCAGTGAAGGAGAAAAAGAGTTGCAAGTGGTCAATGGCATGGAGCTTGTTCTCAAATTTAGAGAGAAAAAATTTCATGGGTATCAGGTAGGTGATTGGCCAGAATGGGCCCTTCCGGCCCTTGGTCTTAATAATTATGATCCAAGAATTGATGAAGTACCGAGTGAGCATTTTACAAACTTTGCGGCTGCATTGTACGATCTTGATGATCTCCTCGATGCCGTTACAGATCTTACGGTTACTGAAGGGGTCTATCATATTGTGAAAGGAAATCATATCGAGGCGGCTGCAGTGGTCAATGCTATTGGTCAAGGAAAGCCTTTGCCTGAAATTGGCTTTACTAAAACTCCCGTAAATGGCGTTCCCGTTCATCATAAGACGTTGATACATCTTCCACTTTTATCTGACAGTGATTATTCGCAAGATTCAATAAGTGGTGAGTGGGGGACAGTATCCCTCAAGGGCTTAATCAATCCACAGCTCAATCGTTTTTGTGCACAACAATTACCTGAGCCCAGTACTCTTATTGTTGAATATTCTCGTGAACAACTCGATGTTGAAGGGGATATAGAGGTTATTCATAACACACTCACACTCGCAGAGCTAGGCGTAGAACCGATAGACTTTGTTCTCTCTCTTAATTCAGATGGAGGATTGGTTGAGTTTCTCAGCAAGGCAGTTAAGGCCTATGCCAAGGGTGTTTTCCCTGAATCAATCGTGTTGCTCGTGTCTGATGCGCCGACAACTGCTACAGTCTTAAAGCAAACATTTACTCTGAGAAAAATTGCGACACTCATGGAAAAGAGCAAGGCTTTGGTCGCTTCGCAATTTGATAACGTGGTGAGTGAGGATAGGAGCATGACACTTTCTGTTGATCGCTCTGAATTGAATGCTCGCTTAAATAAAGTAATGAACTTCATTCGAATAGAGGGGAGATCTTCAGCTGAGCTAGAAAACATTGAGAATGTATTTGTCACGTTAGTTACAACTCCCGATGGTACAATTGTCGAAGCAGCGAATAGATTTGCACAATTGGTTACTGCAGGGGCGAGTGATATGTATCTCCAGTATACTACTGGCCATATCAATACCTTTTATCCTACACAGACCTTTACAAATAGAAAGTCAGGTTCGGCTGGAATGCTCCAAATGGAGAGTTGGTTATCGTCAGTTTCAAAAGTACGCAATCATATGATGAATATCAATCAAATGTCACTCCTTCACTTTCATACCAAAGGTACTGCTCTTACAGTGTCTCCCATTCAGTTTCCTGAAAATAATCAATGGTTTGGCGGAGAGCTAACTCGGAGCCTTGATACTGATGAACAGGATCTCAGTTTTGTAGTATTGAATGCTATTAATGCAGAGAACATTGGTAATAATGGTGCTACGGTCGCACTTGTGGTAGATGAATGGATAGAGGTACTGCCTCAAGAATCGCATACAACAGGGGTTGCTCTGCATGTGGATCAACCTGATGCAGCGGCACCTCAAACATTGCTTCTTGCGGTACCTCCTCACGATAACGGTGAGTATTGGACCCACCGACAAATGGTCGGTGTGGTGACTAGTGCCTTAGAAATGGCGCAAGTGCGCTTGGTACAGCCACACGATGTGTATGACACGAGAGGTCATATAGGGAGTCGTCTTGCACTGAGTCAAGTACTTCCTGGTATGAATATTGAGATGGAGTCAGATAATAGTTCTAACTTCGAACAGGGCACACTCTCTCTCAAAGAAGTGAGCGGGATGAAAGTTTCAAAATCAGCTAAAAATATTCTTGGCAAAGCAATGCAGGGGTTAGTATGATAAATAATAGGTGTGAACAATTTAGAGCTTTCAATAGAATTGAAGGCTTAACCGCAACTGAGACAATGGATGAGGCTCTTCGTGCTGAGTTGTATGATCCCTTATGGATGATGGGGCGACAACAACAGTTTGGTGAGTTCTATGGTAATGATTGTGGAACTGCAGTAACCGTGAAAATTTCTCATGAAATGAAATCACTCTCCTTGAGTGATGGTGGCAAGCCATTTAATTTCAAAAACGAACCTCCTGAAGCTCGAATCGAAGCAGTGAAACCGGTTCTTGGAACGTTTGAGGGGATTGAAGCGGGAACACAGTTTCTCAAACTCATCGGGTCAAATGGCGTACTTAAAGCACAGCTCCTCGATTATTTTACTGTTGTAATAGATTCTGAAAGTCTTGAAGCAATTGATGGCTATGAAGAGATGCTTTTCTGCTTTGGTAGTGATCTTCTCGATGGTGTTGCTCTCTATCATGCTATCAAAGAAGCTGATGAGCGATTGATTGATCTACTGCTTGATGATGACAGTGTCGCTCTCTTTATAGAATGGTTTGAAGGTCTCTATGGTGGGTACCTTGATCAGTACAATAATTGGGTTGCTGATAGATTAGAATATCAAGCCGAGTTTACAATAGATCAAAATAGCTCTATAGTGGCCAAAGAATATTTTAGTGGTAATTTAGAATGGTACAACTTTGACTTTCGTGAACACCGATCACGATTAAAATCACCATCTCAGATTAAAGAATACCTTCCTACCAAATTAACTTACCCTGGAATGCCTTCAGATAGATGGTGGGAAATCGAAGATGAGTCTGTAGACTTTATTAATATTTCGGCTGATCAAACTGATATTGCAAAATTAGTTGTGTCCGAGTTCAGTGCCCTTTATAGTAATGACTGGTTAGTAACTCCTCTTGATGTTTCTTATGGTTCAGTCTGTAGAGTGAAAAGTGCTTTAATTAAAGATACTTTTGGAGAGTATAGTTATGTTCCTAATAAAATTACGGGTAACGCGGGTAAAGACTGGGACCTTTTCTCAATGTATAATGATAATCCTGATGAACATATTGATGGCCTGGTACTCTTTCCTTCGATTCATAAAGTTGAAGATAGTGCAGCAATTGAGCAAGTGACTTTCAAGCGTGACGAGATGGCAAATATGGCTTGGGGTGTTGAAGAAGTTATTTCAAATAACATGGGTGGTTCACTCTCTGGGCATAGTTATGCTTCACAATTTACTTTACCAGAACGAGAAGCGGAATCATCGGCTGATTTAACCTATTCTTTGATGTCTCCAATACCGTTTAATTGGATCCCATTTGTGCCGGTACGAACCCGTGGAAGTATCAGTCAAATAAAATTAAAAAGGGGAATGTTACCCGACCCACAAGGGAAAAAAGTAATTGATGGCATTGAGCCAAAGACTGCTCTGTTAATGCCTGAAGTTGGACGGTCACAATACCTTCAAGAAGAAGAAATTCTCAAAGGTGGTATAACGGTGACTGGTTCATATCAACGAACTCGTTGGTATAATGGTAAAACCATTAACTGGTATGGGTATAAAAAAGTACCGGGCAAGTCACTTAAAGAGAGTGGAATGAAACTTGATTATTTACAAAAAACTTCTAGACAAGAGTAAGCGACTAGTTTATATTTAACCTTACGATGACACGATATGGATTTTACCATATAACAGAGATTTTAGGCTGGACTCATTGTAATTATAGGACCCTGCATCATTAAGAAGCAGGGTCCTTTTTTGTTTAGGTTTTTACTATGATATCTATCTCTCTGAATGACCTTTCCCAATCTGTCAATGATGAATCAGTTTTGATTGTTGATATGCGTCATGAGCGCGCTCAGAAAAAAGTCTCTATTCCTAATAGCTTTTGTTATGTCTTCAATGTGACTAAAGAAGATATTAAAAAGTGTACAACACCTGATTTAAGGTCTCAACTCTTGTCTCCAAAAATTGATGTGCTACAGAACTATCTCGCTCGTCATTTGGTGCAGAAGGTGTTAGTGATTAGTGAGGTTGGAGGAGTGAGGGAGCATGCACTCGCACACTATCTAGAACAACACTCTATTGATGTTTTTATACTTGAGGGTGGAATGCAGGGAGTGTTGAAAGGTATTCACTCACATAACTATGCTATTCCCAATCTCAAAGTATTAGTTGGTTTAACAGGATCCGGTAAAAGTGGACAGCTTGAATTACGTGCGAAAGCAGGTGAACAAGTTGTTTCTCTCCATCAATTGGCTCAACACCGTGGCTCAGTATTTGGCGGACTGTCTCAGTGTCAGCCAACAAATGAACAGTTTCAACTTGACCTCTTTTTGTTAGTACAGCAATTCGATTTGGATAAACCAGTCTATGTAGAGTGGGAACCTGAACATCTTGGTTCCATTACCATTCCAAAGGGTTTTACACAGTGTTATGATCGTGGAGAGGTATGTTGGGTCGATGTACCGATACAGGAGAGGGTGGCGCGGCTTATGAGCGAATACACGAGCCTTTCATCTGAACAGCTCATTGATCAATTTCAATTCATTGCCAAACGGTTTAGTGTGAGTGATCAAAGTATTGTTCTAAGTTCTTTAGCAAACAGAAATTTTGAATCGGTACTCGAAATACTTCTTCCTTATTTTGATGAGGCATACGAAGCAATGTACAGGAAGAGTGGTATTAATAGAAAAGAGTCGGAAAAAATACTTATAACGTCTTAAAAGGTGTCTGCAATCACTTTTAATTCACTAACAAACATCTCAACAGCGACAGTCACTAATAAGAGCCCTATGAGTCGCTCAATGGCCACGAGGAGCTTGCTACCGAATCGGTCGAAGAGGTTTTGAGCAAATACGAGAATAATCCCCGCTACAAACCATGCAGTAAGAAGAGCTATGAGCCATATATCCCAGCGTTCCGGTTCACGGGCGATAAATACGGTGAGGAGTGTCATGGTAGAGGGGCCCGCAATAAGGGGGATAGCGAGAGGTACAATGAGGGGTTCACCATCTTCTATGCCAGTCATAATGGAATCACTCCCTTGAAAAATCATGCGGAGCGCTATGATTATGAGTACAATTGCTCCACCGATACCGAGTGAAGAAGGGGAGACTTGTAAGAGTTGTAGGATATACTTCCCAAAAAAGAGAAAGCCAAGGAGGATGGCGAGCGCTATGAGGAGTTCCCGAATAATGACGAATTTTCGTCTCTCTGGTGCGGTATTTTTTAGGGAACTGAGGAAAACAGGAATATTACCAAATGGGTCAATAACCAGAAAAATCAGTAGTGCTGCAGATAGGAGTGACATGGATACCTCTTTTAACGAGTATACCATTGTTTAATTGAATATGCTAGAAAAGTGCCCTTCTCTATTCTGAAACAAGTACCACTTTGAGGGTGTTGCCATCATACTCAATAACATCACCATTTAGGATTTTCTTTCTTTTTTGGGTTTCAATAGTGCCATTTAAGGTCACAAGCCCTTCAGATATAACGTGTTTTGCTGCGCCACCACTCTCCACGAGGTTTTCAAACTTCAATAATTTATAGAGTTCAATAGGTTCTTTAGTGATTTCTACATTAGTCATGGAGTATCCGATTTGTTTGGTGTGAGGTAAATATATAAAATAGTTGGAGTGTATTTTTATTATTTAGGGTAACACTTCACATAAAATACTCGTTTAATACATGACACACTCAATCTAAAGAAGCCATAATATGTATTTAAAACGACTCTTATCAGTATTTAGTATTTCTGCTGCCCTTATCATCTCAGGATGTTCCTTTAGTGTTGCAACACCATCTACTACACTTGCGAGCCATGTAACACCGGGGATCCTTGATAAAGGTGCTCAAGAAATTGAAATTGAAAATCATGTAGCTACCGAGATTTTTGGGCCCGCCGTCGAAATACATCAGGTTTCGTATAGTCAAGGACTTACTGATAGCACTGAATTAAAAGTGTCCGCTTTTGCGGGTATCATAAATCCCAATGATACAATTCCATTAAGTAGAATGATGGGGGGAGTTTCTGTGTTATATCAATATAATCCTACAAATAATCATTTGGGGTTGTATGGTGGGGGTGGTGTCGGTTTTTCAAAGTACGGGAACTTTATATCGAGTGAAGGGGGCATTGTCGTAGGATATGACAATAGATATTTAGTTCCCTATATTCAACTTGGTGGATTTGCGAGTGTACCGTATTTTACTAGAGCGATAAAACGAGAAAGAGATGATTATCATTCTTCGGGAACTGAAATTAAATATCTCACAAAAACTATTGGCGCTAAAGTGATGGTAGGACTCCATGCTAAAATGGGGCAGCACTTTCGTATTTGGGTTGATGCAGGTATGAGTGCTGCCCGTTCTGAAACAGATGCACTACTCATGCTCAATGCTGGAGCAGGTATTGGGTATCAGTTCTGATTACATTGATTGTATAGCTTATTACTTGAATTGTAATAATTTTTAATTCCTGGGTTACTGTTCAATTGTTCTAAACGTTTAATTTGTAGACCAACACACATTTGGAAAAAATATGAAAACCCTCATGATATGCCTTTTATTTTTTGGTACAACCTATGTACATAGCAGTGTTAATGATATTAATACCTATACCGACGCTCAATTTAGTGTTGGTGAAACTGCACAATTATTTGGTGGAGCTCTTACAGGGGGAGTGCTTATTGGAATTGCTGGTGGTGTATTTGGATCTGCGTTCAATGAAAGTTGTGGTGACGATGATTTTATATGTATTCCAGGAGGGACTATTATTGGTTCAGCTCTGGGAATTGAGCTAGGTCTCATAGCGGGAACTCATATTGTAGGGCATATGCAGGGAAAAAGAAGTTCTATAATTGCAACAACTTTAGGGACTCTAATCTCAACTGTAGGGATGTTCTACTATATTCAAGCTATAAATAATATAGAGTTGACGGACTCTGCCTATTTCGTTGTGGGGAGTTCTCTTTTTGTTCTTGCTTCAGGGCCTGTATTGGGCTACACACTCTTTGCTGATGAAAAAGTGACAGCAGGGGAGACATCATTATATTTCGATCGAACAGGGGCGCTAGGGGTGAGAACAAGTCTTATATCAATGACGTTCTAGAATAGCTCTAGCAATGAGAAAGGGTACCCCATTATTTGAAATACCCTTTCTAAATCTGCTATTAATAATTAAGTAGAATAAGCATGATTATGATAATGTCTAAATCGAAGATGATATAAGGGCAATCTTCGTCCACAGTTGACCAGAGGGGCCATAGTTAAAACAGGCAAGTATTGATGCTTCAATTTTACTGTAACGATATTTATCTCTATCAATTGCAAAATCACAGGTATCACCTTGTTTTAAATTTTCAATTAAAGAATGATGCCATTGATTTTTGTTATAAATAAAAAGCGAATCATTATTGTATGATTGTTCTGTGGTGTAATAGCTTTTAATGTCATAATTATTAGGATTGGCTTGCTGTTCTAAGAAATAGAGCGTGTCAATTGTATTTAATGGAGCTTGAGCAACAATAAGCTTGTATGCAAAGATGTTGTTATTGTATTGGGTTGCATAAAATTGTGAATTGTCTTGCAAGTATGCTGAATCGGGGTCATGTTTTATTGCCCATCCATTGATTGGTGTACTTAATTTAACCCATCGAACAAAACTGTCAGTTTCAATATACGTTGTGTCAGTAACTGAGTTGTCAGGCTCATCAACGCCCATCATAGAAAGTGAATAGACAAAATTATCATAGAGGTTATCTACCAAAGAAGTTACGGCCCAGGTGTCATTACTTTTTTCCCAGTAGATAGTATGACCAGCTGCATATTCAATATAGGTATCACCATTCTCACCATCGGCAGCCTCAGGTTCTTGATTACCAGTATGTATTGTTGAACCCGGGTTTTGATCGGGTTCAGGAACTTTTACTTCGGTTCCATCAGTACACACAACCCACTTGCTGGTAGTACGACTTTCAATAGAGCATGATGTTCCATCATCGCCTTTGACGCCTTTCTCACCTCTATCACCTTTGTCACCCTGGGGCCCTTGTGAACCTGTATCACCGTCATTCCCATCAACGCCCTTACCAAAATCAACCGAAGTACCATTGTCACAAGAGACTGAAACTGAATCGGTTGTCTCTGAAACAGTGCAGTTACTCCCATTCAAACCTGAAAGTCCACGCTCTCCTTTACTGCCTTGAATACCTTGTTCTCCATCATCACCATCATCACCATCTACACCAGACTCACCTGACGTTCCCTTTGGCCCAACGGTGTTAAAGCTAATTGCCCATGCTGACTCACCCTTTTCATAGACATCGCCCGTTGCAAGATTAAAGAACAGGTCATGTTGAATACCAATAGCATTTAATGGTGCAGCATCACCAGAATATATGGTTACGCCATTGTATGAAGCGGGTTCTGGCTGTGTATTAGGTATTGGTGTGCCTTGCTCACTTTTCAGTGAAATAACAATGTATTTTTCGCCATCACAATACTGAAGAGTTCCTTCGGATTGCACATAAAATAGGAGTGCGGTTAATTCTGGTGAACAGAGGGGTAATGTCTCTAGGGAGCTTGTAATTCGAGCACCATATAATTGCGCAGGACTAAGAGGTTGTTCTACTTCGGCTACAGGGGCAGCAGGATTTGTTGCAGAAGAACGATCACATGATGAGAGTAAAGCCAATCCAGATAGAATTGTGGCGGTAACAAGTGCTTTCATTAAGAATCCATTATAGGGGTAAATTCTGTCCATAAGGATAGGAATATTGTCTTCATATTTATAGTTGTTTGGGGTATTTAACAAGAAATTCACTATGTTTTTAAGGTCAAATACCTCAAAATGTGTTATTGCAAGGCTTCAAAAAGCATAGGTATACTTAAATTATCCAAGAGACCCAAAAAAATCCAAAAAATAATTTGTTAATCACCATCTTATAGTGTAAGTTGTCTCAGTACACAATAATCGTAGTGTATTCAATGCTCCCCTATAGGCACTCTGAATACACTCTATTCTTAGGGGTAAGAATTGAGGGCATTTTCATCAGTTTTAACATCAAATGCAGTCTTTGTTACTGCAGCATTAACGTTAACACATTTGGGACTTTCTGGATGTGTGAAAGATACATCAGTAGATGTGAGACAGCCAGTAGTGGCATCATCAAATTCACATATAAATGTATCATCGGTTGTGGGACCCATATCATCCATAGCTCAGCAAAGCAGTTCGCAGAGTAAGGTTTCTTCTTCTAGCACTCCTGGTGATCAAGCCGGGAAAGTATCAAGTGCGATAGAAAAAGGATCAAGCTCAGAGCCTACAAAAGATGGGTCAAGTGTCAGCATGCTCTCTTCATCGCAACAATCGGGGTTTGAAGATCTTGATTATTATACCCTTCCTGGAGGTTGGACACTGGTGTGGGAGGACGATTTTTCGGGGTCTGCACTGAATGATAATAATTGGAATACTGAAGAACATCGAGCGGGATGGGTGAATAATGAGTCGCAACGGTATGTCAAAGGGCATGATACACCTGGCTCAAACATATGGGTCGAAGACGGGCATTTAGTGATTGAGGCACGGTCAGAGGCTAATGGAGAAATTACTTCGGGGAGATTGAATTCTCGTCATAAACAAAAATGGCTCTACGGTAAATTTGAAGCTCGAGCAAAAATGCCGGGGGGAAATGGTACCTGGCCAGCTATATGGGCTATGTCAGACACTGAATCATATGGGAGCTGGCCTAAATCGGGAGAGATTGATATCGTAGAGTTTTTGGGAAAAGATCCGCGGCGGGTCAATTTTACCATTCACTGTGATACTTATGTTCATTCAAAAGGAAACGCCATTGAGGCCCATTCGGAGATAGATAACCTTACAACAGAATTTCATACCTTTGGTATGGAGTGGACCCCCGATGAGATTCGAGGATATGTTGATGGAGTCCAGTATTATACTTTTAAAAACGAAGGCAAGGGCTGGAACAGTTGGCCCTTTGATAAAGAATTTTATTGGCTCATTAATATCGCTATGGGTGGTTGGGGAGGAGCAATTGATGACAGCACTTTGCCTGCTCGTATGGAGGTTG
The DNA here is from genome assembly GCA_051532055.1 of Fibrobacterales bacterium. Classification (GTDB taxonomy): domain Bacteria; phylum Fibrobacterota; class Fibrobacteria; order Fibrobacterales; family JAOPTW01; genus JAOPTW01. Next base: position 23,942 of record JAOPTX010000049.1, read on the forward strand.
ATTATGTGCGGGTATGGCAGCAGGGAGAAAACCTACAGAAGCCTTCCACAGGAGGAGACCTAACTCTCTATCCCTTGACTGATTTTACTGCCGTAACCGCGACTGGGTATGTTCCGTATTTTGAAGAGGATAATAACAGTGCCATAGCAGTTGATCCTGATGAATATCCCAATGGTGTTGCAGCTGCTTCAGCAACATTTACTGGAGAGAGTGGAACATATGATATCACTATAACAACGCTACTTGAAAATGATGGTGAGCCCACTTATGCAATTTTAGTGGATGGAATGGATAGGGGGAGTTTTACCAATCCAACATCTTCAGGAGGATTTACTCCATATACCCATACGTGGAAAGGGGTCTCCATTAATAAAGGGGGCACGCTTTTTATCGAGTTTAATAGTAACTCAAATGGCGATGTATTGATGGATGATGGAACACCTGATTGGGCTAAAGGCCGTTGGACACGCCTTGATTTTAAGCAGGTATCAGAGTAAATCAGATACCTGTTATTTATGTTGTTCTATTATTTGTTAGTGCCCGACATTGTTAAAGGGAGCATTATTCAATATCTTTTTTAATGAGTAATATACGAGTTGTTGCCAATCATTTCGGTCAACATAAAAACTAGCACTTTGGGAGCTTTTCGTTTTCCCAAAAGTAACGGTTTCAGATGTAGCGCAGTCATAAATAAGGTAGTCATACTCTAATACAAACTCACGAGAAGTACTCATAGTGGTACCATTGTAATAGGTAGTAACAACAAATCCAAATTTCAAATTTTTAACAGAGAGTAAGTAAGTGTTTTCGAGCTCTGGAGTACTTCCTTTTTTAGGGACTGCAAAGCTAAATCTAAAATTTTGTTTAGGACTCGTTTCACTCATTGTTTTTGTTGGAACAGTCTTGTTAAAGACGTTACTTAAGTCTATAACAGGGTGTGTATCCATGTATTTTTTGAGTGCTGCATTAAAAAACTTATTGAGGGTGTCAGCTGCAAGCTTTTTTGGGGTCCCCTGTTTTCCTTTTAAGTCAAAATCATCTGTGAAATGCTCGAAATCAATAGAGATTATTTCAAAGGGGGCAATAGGCTTAAAGCCGATAGGCTTAGTTGAGTTTGGGGTGTAGGTGTAGTTTGGGTTTTTAAAATGGGTTACTGCTCCACATCCAATAAAGAGGATCGAACTGATACAGATTAGGGTGATATAGGATAAAATTTTCATGTATTCTCTCATAGTATAGGGGATAATAAGCAAATGTAGGGTGTTAGGGGCAATTTGTCAGCCTTGAATAGTGGGTATAGTAAAAATGCACCTGATTAAATATAACAGATCGATTAGATGGATGGGTACTGAGTAGAACGTAAATTTTCCCCTAAGAACACAAGTAAGAAGGGGGGCGACCTTGATTCCCCTCTAGAAGTAGGTATATTTGGCCTTTCTTACGGAGACTCGATGTCAGAGATCGAAAAAAAATCAGACAGTGAAATTAAATCAGAGATCGAAACGAAGCCAGAGATCGAATCAAAAATAGAGATCGAAACGAAGGCTGAAGTCGAATCAAAACCAGAGACCGAATCCAATACAGAGATTGAAAAAAAGCCTACAAAAGGTGAAGTTCTTGCAGAAATCAAGCGAGTAGCTGCACAGTACAATTTTGAGTATTTTCAAAAACGTCAATTTAGCTATCACGCTGAAGGCATGGATTGTAAAGAAGTTGCGCGTACTTTTGGCTCTTGGAAAAAAGGTTTGATTGCTGCTGGTGTAACAAGTTTTCCTGATAAAGTAAAGAAAAAGAAAAAACATCGTCAAGAAGCGACCTACGAGACTCTTCTTGTTGAGCTTATCAGAGTATGGATGGATCTGGGTAAAATGCCTGAAGAGAGTGAGTGGAAAGAGCATTCTACATTATTTCCTACTTTTCTCTATAGCAAAGTATTTGGATCATGGGAAAAAGCGACTGAAGAGGCGAAAAAAATGCCTGAGGCTGTTATGGAGATCGTCACTCCTGTAGAAGATGAGGACGCAGAAAATAAACCAAATACTTCTATGTTTCACCGTCACACGATTCCCGAAAAGCTTGAAGAAAAAGTGCTTGCACGTGAGCGTAAAAAGTGTGGCAATTGTGGACGTATCGAAATTGAAGAAGAGGGTGTCACGGTTAAAGTAGTCTATATTAAGTCTCCATCAAAAGGTGGAAAACTTGTTATGTCTAACCTCAAGACCCTCTGTAATATTTGTATCGACGAGTCTAAATCTCGTCGACGTTGGTATTAAGAGCTGCTAGCTCAGCTCTTTTTTACTTAAATACATAGTACATTCAGGGCAGAATGATTTCATCTGTTTCCATTGGCCCGTAGACCAGTGCATAACACATATATCGGTGGTAGCATTGGTTGGTGATCGTAAGTCTTTTGCTTCATCATAGGTGGTGCCAAATGTACAATGTTCACCTTGGCCACCTTGACCCGTATGATAGGTTGTGGCACTCGGACTTACCATATTGAGCCCATGACCTAATTCGTGTGCAATAGTTGCAGCAATACCTTCCATAGCATCATCGGTAGCGCATAAAATATTCATACCACCATTATTCCAGCCACCAAGCTCCTTACCAAACTCAAAACGGTGCACCTCTACATCTACATTGAATTCAGAACCATCAGCAACACCATCAGGGTTATTATCGGGATAATAGATGGCGTTCCTGAGGTCGAGTATTATGGCGTTATCTGACTCAAATTCCCATGCAGCAGCGAATGATGGCCCAATTTGTTGATCACGACCTTTGAGGTGCTTATCCCCAATATAGAGCTCTTTTAAACCGCCCACTTTTTCACCGTTGTACGTTATGGCATCTCCGAGTCTAAATTGAGTGGCTCTTTCAGATTCGGGTAAAAAGAGGCGCATTTTATAACCATCAACAATGGTAAACATATCAAGTAATTTTTCGTCATTAAAAGACTCGAGGGTGTCACAACTTGCGGGCTCATTATAGACTTCTGTTTTAACACCGAGCTTCTTAAATTCGAAGGTAGTGGCATTTACCTTTTTAATAACAAACCGATACTTTTTAAATACGTTGTACCATTCTTTTTTCTTTACGGTAACAGTCGCTTGAGAGCGACACATCATTTTTTCAATGACCGTTCCTTTTTCTACTTCTTGTACCCCTTTGGTGAGGGTCTTTTCTTTAACCTTTTTACTTCCAGGGAGAACCTCTATGCCTGCAGGAGCAAAATAATCTTTTACTTTTGACAGAGCTGAGTTGACTTTTGAGTAGATTGCCTTATTAAAATCGTTATCCTCTGTTGTAATATCGAGGTTGAGGTAATATCGTTGTTTGGCGGTAACATTTTTAATTGCTACCGCTTCTTGGCCAGGGTATGCTGCCTTAAGGTGATAGGTAACATTATTAATGGGAGCCATAACAAATCGTTTAAAATGATAATCTTTGTCGTTCTTTGGGGCAGAAATATCATCTTTAAATTTGGCTTTTTCTGTCACAGTATCTTTTAGGTGTTCTGGACAGTTTTCTGTGCTATAGCTCCATGTTACTTCGGGTTCCTCCCCTTTTCCTTTTGTTTTTTTTACGCGCACTTGAATATCACAACCAAAAATAGTCGCATTTTCAGATCTTTTGTTGGCGTACTTTATATTGAGTACACGGTCTCGGTGACTGAGTTTTGTATGGGGCATAGTGATTATTCCTTATGTAGATTGGAAAGGGTTAGAGTATTGTGTCATCGTCATCATCATCGTCATTTTCAACGGTCCATTGCGCTATTGGAGACGCTTCTTTTGTATCATACTGAGCTTCATTCTCGTCGTTATCATCATCTTCTTCAACAGTCCATAAAGGGATCGCTTCAGCAGTTTCACTTTTGTATTCAGCTTCATCTTCATTTTCGTCTTCACCCGAAATATCCCAATTACTTAACACTGCTCCTTTAACTTCAAGTAATGTTAATTGGGTGAGAGTAGCGTCATAGGTAGTCACTGCTGACTGATCCATTTCTGGGCTTGCAGCTGGAAGTTGAGGAGGATTGGGAGAATCGTGAAAATGTATTTCGACTCTCGTATCATCCTCTGATTTTAAGCCAAAAAGGGAAATGGAGTCTTTGGGGAAGAGGGAACTACAAGGAAAAAATCCTTGAGTATCAGAGCTTACGCGAACGACAGTACGCTCCTCTTTACAATCAGCGCCATCAAATATATAACTGCGGATTATGGTGAGAAAGGCATTCCACGTGTCGCTATTGAGTTCTCCTGACTCCTGTATAGAAGTAGAGTACCGTTGATTAAAGCCTTGTTGAAAGCGAATCAATGCCGTTTTTGCACTGCCATCTTGAGAATCAATATTGGTATCCCAATTATGGTTACTATGCAATGTATTTAAAATGGTTTCATAGACAGTAGAATTACTCTCTGAATCGGTAACCTTTTTCCAAAGGGTAGTATCGCCTGTAAGCAGAGCGAGTACACCTTGGGCACGTAACTCAGAGAGAGAATAGTCTTTTGAATTGTCAGTTGTCTCTGCACTATGAGCATAGACCGTTAACTCTTTATCAGGCCATGAGTCTAGATAACGGATGCTCCCGCAGAGGGCGTCCAATAAAATATTTTCACCATCGAAAGAAGGGACTGCACACCCAGGAGTAAATATGCTACTCGGGATTTCGATCACGCTATTATTATAAAGCACTTTGGGGAGCTCTAACAGGGGGCTGGTTATGATTGAGTCATCTTGCATACACTCAGCGGTAAAACTATACTGGATCACGTCTCCTTTGCTTTTGTTTTTTTCAAAATAGAAACCCATATGCTGAAAAATTTCAGCAGTAACTTTTGCAATACCATTGTGAATAGTACCAACTAATGGTGAACTTGTTTCGATAACCCCATTAAAATCTGCAGTGAGAGTAAAGGTGATTTCACTTGGATGGCGGTCGGTGAGAAAAGCAACCTCTACTTTGAGGTCGGTAGTGTCATAAATACTGATGGTATCAGCATCGGTAATAATTGGATTACTGAGGGTAACAAGGAGTTCCTGTACTTCTTCAGGAGGTTCTTCCTCTACTGAATTTTCTGGAGTATTCTCAGCTGATTGGTCTGTGTTTTGACTTTCACTACTCTTTGGAGAAGAAGCAGCAGGACTCGATGATGACATTCCGCCTCCTCCTCCACCTCCGCCCGATCTATGTGAACTTGTTCCAGAGTAGAATGCATCAGTATTTTCTAAAGATGAATGGTCGAGCCGTGAGCGATGGCTATCTGAGTCTTGAAACATACTTCCCCTCCCAAGGTGTGTTATGTAGATACTTTTAATACGTTCTATTGTAAAATAAATATCAAATCTATTACAGTTTTGTAATGCTTTTAATGTAGTTAACCAATTCAAAATGGTTAATGGAGTGATAGAGTAGTTTCGCTCTCTAAATAGAGAGCACAGAAAGTCCAGAGAGCGCCATTTGTTTCATTTGTAATGGCGTCAGCTATAGTAGGATCAGTACGATAGGTACACAAAAATTATACCCCTCATAAACCAGAAGGGCTTGATAACCCCTATCGTCGCAGCAAAGAGTTTAATGCCTATTTAAGGGGGAGGGGCTCAGCTATGATATTCCATTTTCAAAAGAAGTCATACTGACCTAAGTCGAGGTATCCTGTGTGAATCACAGGATCAATACCTGGCTGGATGGTATTCTTATACTGGTGTATCCAATCATAGAATGGCCAGAATTTCCCACTATTTCTCGCGATACCATACTTTTTAATATAAGCTTTCCACTTTTGCTCTGTGTTTATTCCTGAGAGAATGGTAAGAGATTGGTCGAGTTCATTCTGTGGGATTTCAAGAAATACATTTGGATATGCCCCCACAACACCTCGATAGAGACTGAGGGAATGGTGTATAGGGTCAACTGTTTTTGTGTCTGTGCTCACAACAAGATTTGAGCGATAGCTCTTATTATTTACCAAACTATAGAGATATGACTTTCCTGCGTCATCAGTTATTTTAATAAGCGTATTGTTAGGAGCATACTGAGGGAGGGCAAATTGATTTTGGGAAAATGTTTTTTCTGTCAGAGCTTTTTGAGCACTGTGCTCCCAGTTATCTACCTGAGAGCTCAAAGTATCATCCAAGAGGGTATACTCTATTACTGGTTGTAAATAGGTACTCCCTTTTTGAATAAATAGTTGCTGTAGAGAGTCTGCTGCTTTTTTGGGAGTCGATACTGCAATGCGTTTGTAGTGGTTAATAAGGGTTGAATCACCTGAACTACGCGGGGCTGTATTGTTGATAGAGGCAAGGCTCTCCATGCCATGAACCTTATCATAGAGGACCCAGCCAAGACCTTTTGTGTATTGTTTCCGTAGCTCTTTCCGGGCGTTTTTTGGTAAAAAGGAGAGTGCTAGATCTTCTGCTTCAAGACGGACATACGACATAATTCTAAATGAGCTCACCTTCATAGCAAGGTCGCCATTAGGGAGGTAATTGGCAACAAGGTTATAGTAGAGACGTTCAAAATTTACAAAACTGAGAACCCAGACACTACCGGGCGTACCGCCCTCAGGTCCATATTGGAGAGAAGAATTACGCTCATGACGAGTGATATTGAGCCATGCATTTTGATTTATTACAGTAGAATCCCCAGGGGTTACACCGTCCCAAAGGTCAGAAACTGAAAGTCCTGTACGGTTCTTAGAACGTAAAAATCGTCTTAAGCGAGATTCATAGGCACGAGCCAAGGTACCTTTATATGAGTGTGTGTTCTTTAAGTATGAGAGTGCAGCTTTTCCATCAACAATATTTTCGCCGACACCTTCAATAGCACTCCAAACTGATGAGAGCTCTTTAAATTGTGCTGGTGTATTGAGGGCGAGAGAATCTTGATTGCGACCCGTTCCATGAGCTTTCCAGTTGGGGAGACCCAGCTGGGGGTCGAGCACCGATACATCTGATTCTGGATTTAAAAACCATATCCAAAAGTGGTCTTTTATAGCGTAGGTAGCTCCTGAGCCAACACAAACACCACCTTGAATCATTGCACCAATAATAATATCTGAATTTTCGATCATAAATTGATACCGGGCTTTGGCGGGTATCACTGAAAAATATTCAAAAGGATTGTTACTTTCATATACCGGTTCATGAATAACATCAGCGTCCCAGCTTGTATCAAAAATATCGTCAATACGCGCGAGTTTTGTGCTATCTACCTTCCATACTATCATTTTTTTATGGACGGGTATTTCAACTACTTTTTTAAAGAGGTAGGTAATGTCTGGTTGATTGATACCTGTCTGATAAGGAAGTTCAGTTACGAGCTCTCCAAGGGTCCCATTGTCGAGCGGTGCGAATCGAGTTAATTTAAAATACTCTCCAGGGTTTTCGGTAAAATGATAATAGGCGGTAAAGCTGTGCTCATAAATAAATCGCGCAATATGATGTGCTTGAGCTGAAGGGCGATTGAGGAAGTCCTCCCACTGTGCCAAAACTTCTGGGTTGGTAACAATGCGTCGTTCCCGCTCTTCTTGAGGAGTAGGACTCGGAGCGCCTGCTGCAAGCCAGGTGTTAATTGCTTCGAGTTCAGTACTATCGAGACTTGGTAGGGCAAAAGGCATTGACGCACCATGGGCAATACTGTCAGTTCCTTTATGGTTTTTAAAATAGGTGGCGGTGGTGATCACATCCCAAGGGTTATTTTCTTTGGTGTTATAAAACTCATTAAACTGCTCGTCGGTTGCAACACACTGGTATTTATTTGAACGTGCATATCTTCGATTAGTCCTTTGTAGTTGCTCGGTAAGGTGAAATCCTACTTTGTTTGTCTTGGTACTGTTTTCAAGGAACTCTTTCATAAGTGAGGCATTCCATTCAGCTATGTTTCCCGATTGCATTGCTTCAACAGCATGATTGACTACGGGTTGAAAACCAATACTCCGCCATTTTTCATGAGGGTAAATGTCATTCATTTGGGTGATTGGCATTGCGGCATAGCGATCCATGTTATAAATGGGAGTCGGATTATATCCTCTTCTCACGCCAGAATAGGTTTGCATATTTAATTGACAAGGGGCTTCATAGCACCCATGACACGATACACATCGTTGTGCAAATATTGGTTCAATAGTTTTATAATAGAGGCTATCACCACTTTCTTCTGAGTACCAGGATTTAAAACTCTCTTCGGTATCATATACTTTGGGGAGGTCGGTCTCATAGGTTACCAGAAATTGACGTATCATTGAACATCCTGAAATAAAAACCAGGAAAAAAATGAGGAGTGTACGTAAATTGCGATTCATAGATCATACCCTTTTTGCTTACAGTGAGCCTGTAAAAGATACTATTTTCTTTTGAGAGCTGAAGGGCACTGGTGTATAAAAGTTTTCTTCAAGAGAGCTCTCCCTAGTATTGCACTATGGTTTTGGGGTCAATAACTTACCATCGGTTCGTTGTATCGGGAGTGTTTTAAATAATAAATATGATGGATTGAGTAGGGGGGGGGGATCATTTAAATTGAAAGATTGATTATTCACAACCACTAACACATTGCCCCATGGAATAATGCATTAATGATACGAGCCGTCCATTTTTATCCCACAATTTATATGAACCGTTGTACATGTTTTCAAAGTATTCAATAGAGGCATGTTTTTTTGTTGAGACATAAAATGTTTGATAGGTGCCATGCTTTTTATCATTTTTATACTCAGTCTGTTTTTTTATATGACCGGTAGCATTCCAGATAAGGTGTTCACCATTACGCTTTCCTTCGCTGTAGTGCATTTTTTCAATGAGATTACCTTTTTGATCCCATAAGCGTACAATCCCATCAGGAACACCATTTTTATAAATAAGTTCCTTCTTTTTGTTACCATTTTGATAGAGGGTTCTATAGAGGCCCTCAAATTGACTCTGTTTATAGTGGATTACTTTTTTTACGGTACCATTATTATACCACTCTCGGTAGAGTCCATGCCTATCGCCTCTTGAATAGTGAATTTCTTTTTGCAAGAGTCCTTCTTTGCTCCAATATGAATACAGCCCATCTTTTAAATTATTTTTATAATGAATGCGTTCAGCCATAACCCCATTGGGGTAAAAATAGGTGAATGTACTGTCTCTCAGTCCATTATTATAATAGGCTTCAATCCAAAGAAACCCCGTACTATCCCATTTTTGGTAGAAACCATCTTTTCTATCGAGGTGACTTTTGAGTACCCAATAGTTCTCGCTACGATTGCCATCATCATAAAAAGTTCTCTGTTGAATATGGCTGGTACTCTGGGCACTACAAAGATGTACCAGCAGACCCAAAATTATTGTTATCTTTACCACCATAACTCCTTATTCAACACTTTATGATTAAAAGATATACCACTCTACCTCTAATTATCGGCTTTATTTTACAATGTTTCACTACTTTATTGGCTGGTGATTGGAAAATAGTCAATAAATTCCCTCATGACCCTCAGGCATTTACTCAAGGTTTGCTCTATGAGTCGGGTAAATTATATGAAAGTACCGGACTGTATGGTGCCTCTGACGTTCGAATGGTCTCCTTGGCAGATGGGGGTGTTATTAAAAAAGTTAAGAATGAAGCAAATCTTTTTGCCGAAGGGCTTTGCAAAATAGGGAAGTACCTGTATCAATTGAGTTGGAAAGAGCGTACCATAATTACCTATTCATTGAAGCTGGATGTTGTGGAGGTAAGAGAGTATCCAATAACAGAAGGTTGGGGGTGTACCACAAATGGGACGGAACTTATAACGAGTGATGGAAGTAATACTCTCTATTATTTGAATCCCCAAACCCTGATTCGAGTAAAAAGTATTGCGGTTCTTGATGGCTTTACTCCGATTACTCGCATTAATGAACTGGAATTTAGTCATGGATTAATTTATGCTAATATCTGGCAGCGAAATGAAATTATTGTTATAGATCCCTTGACTGGTCGGGTACAAAAAAAATACGATATGAGCTCACTTGTTGCAGATGCTACGACAATAGCACGAGCGCAAGGACAACCCATTGATGTACTCAATGGTATTGCCTACAATCCACAGAGTGATACTTATTATATAACCGGAAAATTGTGGCCTATTATCTATGAGGTATCTTTTGAAAAATAGAAAAAGTGATGACGCAGTTCCCGTGCATAGGATTCCTGACCTAATAGCAGATGCAGAGAAAAAAAGAGCTCAGATTGATGGGAATGTGTATCGACTTATTAATGGTGTTGGTGACGGGTTACCTGGAATTACTCTTGATCGATTTAATCGACACTATGTATTACAAATTTTTGATGAATCACTTGCAAAACGCGCAGAATATATTGGGAAGCGGTTTCTCGATGAGGTAGATGCTGACTATTTTATTATAAAAATGCGCTGTTGGTCTGATGGACTTTCACTGGAAGAGGCACCGGTAACGGTGTTAAAGGGGGATGACCCGCACACAACAGTAATAGAAAATGGTGTCTCCTTTCATATCCATGTAAATGATGCAATAAATAATGGGCTGTTTCTTGATATGCGAGCCAATAGGTTGCTTGCAACTGAAGATATGGCAGGGAAAACTCTTCTTAATGGCTTCGCGTATACCTGCTCATTTGGAGCGTATGCTAAATATTTTGGAGCAACCAAAACAGTGAATGTCGATATTAGTCAAAAGATTCTCGATGCAGGTAAGGAGAACTACCATCTCAACGGTTTTGATGGTGACACAGAGAGTTTTGTTCGTGCAGATGTTATTGAGTACCTTGAATTATTGAAGAAGAATGGTACAACGTTTGACCTGGTTGTGATGGATCCGCCTTCATTCTCACGCTTTAAAGGTAAAACCTTTTCTGCAAAAAAGTCTCTCGATTTTATTGCTGAGATGTCATTGCACCTTTTAACGGATAATGGGACTCTCTTTATATCTACTAATAATAGTTCAATCTCATCTCAAACGCTTAAAGGAGTGGTGAGTGGGTGTTGCGCTCAATTAGGGTATACATTAAAAAGTGCCCAATTAGTAGGCCAAGGAGTAGACTTTCCTGGTTCAGGAAAGGTGAGAGAGAGTCATTTAGCGGGCGTTTTGGCTAAAATTTCAAAAAATATTTGACTTCTCTTTGAAAGGTTTGGTATACTCCAACTTATAACACTTTGTTTTAGGTATTGGAATGAAAATATTACTTGTTGACGACTCATCTACAATGCGCAGAATTCAGAAAAACACCTTAAAATCTATTGGATTTGATGATGTGACTGAGGCAGAGGATGGACAAGTTGCACTCGATATACTTATTAAAAATCCAACATTTGAATTAGTGCTTCTGGATTGGAATATGCCTAATATGAATGGAATAGATTGTCTCAAAAATATTAAGTCATCGGACACGACGAAACATATTCCTGTAATCATGGTGACATCAGAATCGGAAAAGAGCAGAATTATCGAAGCAATTCAAACGGGCGCCTCTAACTATGTGGTAAAGCCTTTTCAACCTGATACTCTTAAAGAAAAAATTCAATCAACTATGGATGCACAGTAATAAGTCTATTCCATATTTTCTTATTGGAGGCATCATCCGTAAAGGTGACCGCCACAGTATTTTTTGAGCTTCCTGACATATCAGGAAGCTCTATTGCTATGTGCTCTTCTTCATTGTCATAGTAGTGGGGAACCCATTCTCCATCAATGGTCGCCGCAATCTGATTACCACTCGAAAAACCACTCAGGTCTTTTGTAAGGTAGAGCAATAGTTTGGAGTGACACTGTTCATATTTTTTGCAAGAAACAGTCTCATAACCTTTAACCACTGGTGGGGTTGTATCTTGTACAATGCGAATATCTCGCAGTTCATTAATTTGGGTACAGAGTTGATTACTCTTTCGTGTAATCCTGCTAAAGGTTGACCATTCACGTTTAGTCTCGGTGAGATATTGTAATATCCATGAGGAATCAGAGCCGTTCCCTGATACACATACATTAATTTTCTTTTTTATAGGAAGCCCTTTGGGATGCAGGGTAAGGGTTCTTAATTGTTCATTAAATTCCATTGTGAGTACTGCATCAACTTCAGGAGTGAGCTCTAACTGCCAATGGGGCCGTTGGGTACGATAGTGTTTTGACTGCTTCAATTCTACAAGTGATACCGTTCGAGGTTTTTTTCCTTGGGGGGTAATGGTGATTTGTGACAGAGTTGAATCATCTACAAGGAGCGAAGGAATTGAAATGAGGTTCCTATTGAGTGTATCTAGTGCAGTACTATGTTGTTGGCGGGAGGTAATAATGGTGTTATTATGTAAAGCGAGGTAGGGGAAGCCCATATAGGTAAAGAGTGTTGAGTCTTGGTTTCCCCAAGGAGACAGCGGTACATTCGATGGCCTTGAGTATTCTTTTGATTGTGAAAAGGTTAGGTACACTGTAGATTGGTTGTGTAAAAAGTCTTCTACAATTGCGGTGAGTGTATCATTAGATTGAGTACATGTGATTGGAGATTGACTGAAGTGGGTTGTGTGCTGTGTTTTTGAACCGAGATTGTGCCAATCACCTTGAGGCGACAGGGAGTCTTCAATGGACCAGAGGAGTTCATGGCGAATTTCTGACATGGTGCCATAGCGTGCCGCTTGATAGGATTTTTGATAAATGAGAGTATCATTACAATGGAGTGATAGCTTTGCAATTGACATAGGATTCTCTTTAACGCCATCAGCAAAATCAGTAATGTAGAGCAATATCTTTGAGAGAGCTCTCTGCTGAATTGGTGAGGGGAGCTGGAATATTTGTCCTATGTTATCAAAACGTTGTATTGACCCATCATCATAGATGATGGCTGCGTGAGCTATATCTGGTGGGACGGTATCAATAACTTGAACAAAGGGCGCTGGAGAAATAGTTTGAGGTGAGCCCGTACGGGTTTCAAAATGGAGGTGGGGTATGCCGATACCTGTTGATCCAGAATAGGCAATAATCTCTCCCTTTTTAAAACGAACCGTCCTTTTTTTGGGTCTCCAGTCAATATCATTACTCTGGATACTGTTTTGGTAGAGGCGGACCTTTTTCTGAATAGTTCCCGCAAATCCATCGAGGTGTGCAAAAACATAGAGAATAGTGTCACTCTGAAAATAGAGGGCTTTGCCATATCCGAAGGGTGATATTTTTATACGGCTGACAAATCCATGCTCAGGGGCTCGAATTACAATGCCCACAGTATCATCAGTGGGGAAATCAAATCCGGCATGATAGCGGCTTCCTCGATTTTCTAGGTAACTAGAGCTCAGAGGGTAAGGTTTTCCCAAGGGGGTATAGGTTGACTCGCTCCATAAATGAGTGATGAGTAGTAGCGTGATAATGAGTAAGAGTTGTTGAAACATACCGTGAGATGAGGAATTGTTTCTGAGAAATGTAGTATTAATCAGTGGATTTCAACAAAACATTGTGGGGAGTTTTGCTTATTAATACATTTATAAATGAACGGTTTTAGCCTTACGGTTTTATGACGAGTGTACTGTTTTTCCCCTTTAAGTTAGAAATGGATTCTATGTTTCCAAATCTGATTCCTTGCAAGAGCATTAGTGGTCTTGATAATCTGTATACTCTTGATATAGAGGGTACAGACACCGTATATGTCACTTTTACGGGTCAAGGCAAAGCACAATGCGCTGCTCAGACAACACGCGTAATTGCCCTTACCCATGCGTCACGAGCAATTCTCATTGGGTCTGCAGGTGCACTTAAAAGTGGTATTTATGACCAACCTCTATGGCTTATTGATCAGGTTTACGAATGGGATTTTAAGCCATCAATCGGAGGAATTGTAGGTGATTCACCGCGGTTTTCTTATCCAGCCTCCCTTGTGAATGAGATAGAACAAGGATTACGTGATATCAACTTACGAGTATCTAAAGGAACGATTGTTTCGGGAGATTGTGATGTATGGAACAGTCAGGATCGAGAGATGCTTTCTGAAAAATATGGTGCAGAACTTGTTGCATGGGAGAGTGCAGGCTTTATTCGAGCCCTCGCTGTGTCGGGGGTCAGTGGTGTTGAGATGAGAATCCCTACTGATTTTTCTGAAGTGAATAATCACAAAGACTTTAAAAAAGTGCTGAAGGAACGATTTAAAGAAATCTCCCCACTCATTCATACCCTATTCAAAGTCATCAAAAATTAGGGTTTTTACTCATTTTTAATGGTCCCTTAGGATATTGATGTGAGATAGCGCTTATGGGAAAGTAATTTTTAAAATTACATAAAAAAATAGACTTACATTTTATCATTTTTAAGATATATTCTATACAATCCATCTCTAACACATAGGGTACCATGATCCATTATACCGCAATGATATCTAAGGTCGTAACCGTAGCAATAGTATCTGCCTCACTTTTTATACTCTCATGCTCATCAGATCTTGATAATGCTAAAGATTCTGCTATAAAAACTCTTGAATGCCTAGAGGTCGTATTAAGCGATAACGCTCCAAAAGATGAGAAAGAAGCTTGTATTAAACATAACGAGATGCAGAAAGCATTAGAAGACAAGCTTACTCCTGAAGATAAAGAAGAAATTGCTCGTTTCTATGTTGAAAAATTCAAAGAGATGCAAGAAGAACGAAAATAACTTGTCTATTATATAGAGTCATTTCGCTTGGTCTCCTAGTAGACAACGAAAATAAACTCTGTATGAAGATAGAACAGGTATATCTATAAAAAAAGCATGATNNATCATGCTTTTTTTATAGATATTGTATTTAAAGGATGTTAATCAGTGAGGCTTCCCTTACTCGATGGTACGATATCCTTATTGCGGCCTGGACCTATAGCCATGGCTACAGCACGAGCAAATGATTTAAATACCGCTTCAAGACAATGGTGGGTATTTTCACCACGGATAAGATCGATATGTACATTCATTTTTGCACTTTCTGCGATAGTTGAGAAGAAGTGCTTAAAGAGCTCTGTATCAATATTCCCTATGTCTGCACGGTTAAGGGGTACAGAATAACTAAACCCGATTCTACCAGCAAAGTCAACAACTGAACGGGCTAACGCTTCATCCATAGGGACATAATAGAAACCATAGCGTTCAATACCCTTTTTGTCACCCACACATTCATTGAGCGCGTTTCCAAAGCAGATGGCAATATCTTCTGCTGAATGGTGCATATCAATATGAGTATCACCATCACAATATAACTCTAAAGCAATCCCAGAATGGACTTGAAATATATCAAGCATATGGTCGAGGAAGCCAGAACCCGTTGAGATTGATCCACGGGTATATTCATCAAAATTCATAACAAGACGGATATCCGTCTCACTTGTTTTACGGGTGATTTCTGTTTTACGTGTCATAATAGATTTTTAACCTTTTTATCTGTTAGGCATCAGTGTTAGGAGAGGACGTTGACGGTACACCATCCTCATCAATAAATTTTTCACTAGTTTCGGGATTGAATTTGTAGCGATGGGTTAGGTTGTCTACGAGGTAATCAACTTTTTTTTCAAAGTCATTAATTGTGATCATAGTAAAGCCAAGCAATACTACAATAAACAGTAACAGACCAAAAAAGAGAAGTAGTCCCATATTACTCTACTATCGCTCCATTATAAATTTTTATTTGCCTATGTCCATTAATTGATTGAAACATTTTGCGAGTGAGGGGAGTTACTGTATCGTTCAATTGCATTTTGAGGAATTTAATTTCTCCAATTTCAACAAATGAGGTATCAACTCGGGTCACCGTTCGTTTAGCGTTGGGACGGATTGTCTTTGCCCAAGTTTTTCCTTGAGGTGTTCTTACAGCAGCCCATGAACTGTCTTTGGTAACACTGAAAGAGATGCGAGTATAGACAGGTTTCTTCGGCTTCTCAACAACAGTTTCAGCTGGGGTAACAACAGGTTCAGTGACTTTATCAGGAACAGTCACGGGGGCACGTGCTGTATTCTCATTGTTTTTTTTGGGCGCTTCAACGTTAATACTGTCAGTCGAAGGGTGAGTATCTGTTGATTGTATTGAATCAGTAGCACTTGAATTATTAGCAGAATCAAGAGTAGCAGTTGAGGACCCTGATTGCATTACGGGAAGTGATGCTGGTTCACCATTCACTCGAGACTCTTTAGTAAAGTTGTAGATAACTATTCCCAGAGTCATAATAATAATGACTATAACGAGAATTTGTTTTCCTGACCCTGACGACCCATCAGGTGAACTATGTACTTCAACACGTGAGTTTTCAGTAGCTTTAATTGAAGCCGCTGTTGTTGCCTGCTTGATGGGCGAACCAATGAGCAGAGCATATTTATTGAGTATTGTATCAGTATCAATACCATATTTTTTTGCGAGAGTTTTAAGATAGGCACGCGTGTAGGCTTCACCGGGGAGCTCATCAAATCGATCGCCCTCAATAGACCTGAGGTAATCCATGTTAATTTTACTCTCTCTACTCAATTCAGAAAGATCGATTTTTAACGCGGTACGTTTCTTTTTTAGAAACTGACCAATCTTTTCATTTGCGTCATTTTTTGAATTCGCATCTAACTCAGTAGTATCAATTTTATCATCCATGCATCAACTCCGAAAATTTACTATGTAGCGAAAGGGTTTTATATACGGGTAAGCCTACTACATTATAATAGCACCCTTCGACTCTTTTAACAAATGCTGCACCTTTGCCTTGAATACCATAGGAACCAGCCTTGTCGTTCGGCTCTTTGGTTATAATATAGTTATCAATCTCTTCACTCATAAGCTTTTTAAAGAAAACTCGGGTTATTTCCCGATCTTTCTCAATTATTGTACCATTTTTTGCAACGGCAATACCAGTAATAACTTCATGATCTCTATCTGAAAGGCCAGAGAGCATTGTGTACGCTTCTTCTTTATTTGACGGTTTACTCAATGGGATCTCATCGAGAAAGACCAGAGTATCAAAAGCAAAGACCAAACGGCCTGGGTTGAGCTCACTCACCGAGAGTGCTTTACGTTCAGCCAAGAGGGCGGGAACTTCGGTGTAAGGGACATTTGGGGGAATTGTTTCATCACTGTTTGAAGCAATGGCTTCATAAGGAATATCTATTTGAGTGAGAATCTCTTTACGGCGTGGTGATTGTGAGGCAAGAATTATCATTTCAGTGCGTTCCATACATCGGGTGAGCGGACATCTTTGTTTGATGCCTCATATTTTAGGTCAGTCATATCTTTGAGCCATATTTTAAGAGACCATCCCTCTGAAGGTCCAACAGGAGTCCAGGTAAAGTCAAGTTGCCACCGGTGGAGGTTCCGGGAAAGTCTAAATTGGTGACGGGCGAATTCTGCATTCTTAAAATCATAGTTATTGGTATAATTTACGTTCCAGTCTCTTGTTGGTCTAATATTGAGTGAAAAACCTGAGAGGCTATGGCTAATGTTTTCCTTCCAGGGCGAATTTAAACTGCTTCGGCTGCGTTTGTAGCTATAACTGTATGAGAACCGGGCATCCCAAGGTGCTGCGGTATAGACATATTTCTTGGAGGTAAAGCCATCATTGAAGTTTCCACTCCAGCTAAATGATTTATTAAAACTGAAGGCCATTGACGTGAGGTATGGCAATCGCGCAGCATTAGGGGTAGTAGAGGATGAGTCATACACAGAGTGCCTTAGAGTGACTCTAAATGCCTTACTCTCAGTTATCTGAAGCCCCACACTACTACTAATATCACTCCAGTGCAGTGAATCAGCAGCAAAGTTATAGGAGGTATTGGTTGAGGTTGTTAATATTTTGCGTTCTTTTTCTTCATAGTTAGACTCAGTTTCATCAGTATCATCAGCAACGCTACTTTGTTGAAATTGACTTTCTTTAACACTGAGGTATTTCATGTCAAAGTCATTTTTGAGTCCGAGGTTAATGCTGTATCGTCTATTTTGATAGAGAGGGCCACGAGCTGCTTTATTTGAGACAAAGGTGTAGTTTGTATCAAGCCTTGGATGAAAAGAGACGCCTATTGAAGGGTCGAGAATATGTCGGATCCCAACAAATCGTCCAAATTCAGGTTTCCATATACCATAGAGCTTAGTATTTGCGGTGAGGCTGGTGCTGTATTTGGAATAGTAATCACCGAACTCCCCCTTTGAAACATTGTTGTTAAAACTATAGGTTCGATTGAGTGAGTCATGAGGGTTGTCATAGCTAAATGCAGACCAGTACCCATCATATTTAAATGATGGAGTAATGTTAACGACATCAAATATTTTTCCTGAATAATTAAGATTAAATGAGTGAACATACCCGAGTCCTATGGTGTCAGTCTCTATAGTCAGCGTGTCAATTGCGAGAGAATCACTGACGTAACTAGTATCAAGATCCAACTCTTCTTTGAGCTTTTGATCGTAGATAGCATTAATCGAGTAAGAGTATCTCAATTTTTCATACCATTTCTCTTCGTAGAGCGTGTCGAGGAGGTCATCTTCATCGGCCTCATAAAAGTTTCCATTAATGGAATATTTAATTTCTGGTAGAGTTCGAGCAGTGGTGTTGGGTTTGTCTGGATAGAGTGATTTGTTCTGCAGTGCAGTAATACTGAGTGTCGATTTGTTTTTAAAGACTTTTCGAAAGGTCATGTGGGCGTTCGCTTTTTGGTCAAGTTTGGCTTCATGGTCTAAGGCAGTCTCAGCACGTGCTGAAGGTGATGATGCAAAGCTTCCAGAGCCCTTGAGTTCCATTTTTTTGTCAGGAGTTAAATAGTGAGCATGCTTAAAACCCAAATTCCAACCTGTGAGCTCATAGGGATAAGTGGCACCGGAGGATGTTTTGAAGTTCCACATAGCATTAACTCCTCCTTCAATGTGATCAAGAAGCATATAGTTATACGCCATATTTATAACATTTGTGGGGAACGTACCATCGGGGCCTTCAAGTATATCAGTTTTTGCAGTTAAGTCCATGTATTCATTAATAGCCCAATAGAATCCAAGTCCCTTTAAAAATAATCCATTAGCTTGGTCACCACCTGGTGTTGGAATAAGTAGCCCACTACTCGCCTCTTTAGAGATTGGACTGACCATAAGAGGGAGCACTGCAACGGGGACATCTTGAATATTCATAACCACAGGAGCTGCAACAATTTTTTCATTTGGTTTCGTAGAAAACTTTCGAGTATAAAAATAATAGTGCTGATGGTGGATGTTGGTACAGGAAGAGAAATCACCCCGAGAGACTTGGAGACGTCCATCGGGCAGTCGTCGAATACTCATGCCATTTACAAATTGATCATCTCTAAAGGTTGTGCCATAGTAAATTTGGCCAATACGTTTTTTAATGTTGTATCGCATGCGGTAGCCATGAAGCTTGTCAGTAGGGCCTTCAGTAATTTCAGGGTCACCATAGGCATTGAGAAGCATTGTTTTATTATTGAAAAATATAGTGTCTGCGTTAAGCTTTGCACCGCGATAGGTGAGGAGTGCTTTTTCAACAAGACTGAATGTTTTTTCTTGATGATTATAGCTGAGGCTCACTGCTTGATAATCAAGGGTGTCTGCAGAAAGTGTATCCTGCATTCCCTTTGATTGTGTCGTATCTTGACGTAGTTTTTCAGCGTACTCAAGAGAGTCTTTTAAGAGTTGGTCTTTGGGCGCTTCAACTTCTTCAAGTTCGAGGCCAAACAGTGTTGATACTGAAAGAACAGCAATGAGTAGACCCAGCGCAAAAGACCGCATATGTGAAACTACTTCTTCTTACAGGTCAGTAGCAGGCTCATCTGACTTCTCACCAGCATTGTCGAGCTCAGAAACAGTTTCAGCAAAAATATCAGTATCAGTTTCAGCAGGCATCTCTTCTTCTGGTGAGAAAAATTGAACCTCTTCAACTACTTCTTCTGGTGCAATTTCATCAACGATCAATTTGTTTTCGTTGAATTTGTGCATTGCAATTGTTGTTGGTTTCATTGTTAGTTCAATGTTACCCACTTTTGATTGTTCGTTTATGTAACGTGCCTCTTGAGACATCATTACTACAGCTTTAAAAACTGAACCATCACATGTTTCATTTGTATAAATATCGTTCAGTGAAACTGATTTGTTTGCCATTTATAGCTCCTATAGCTTTATCGCCTGTAATAAATACAGAGGGGATGGGATTCGAACCCACGAAACTTGCGTTCACACGCTTTCCAAGCGTGCGCCTTCAACCACTCGGCCACCCCTCTATTTTGCAAACAAATGTACTAAATTCACCTAAAAAAACAATAATTTTGTTCTATGGCTCTATTTGATTACAGTAATGGCGTGAAAAGTTACCAAATATATCGGATAATAGGTGATAAGGTATAATTGGGTTTGTACTATAATATTGAAAAAAAATGGGTGAGAGTTCCAACTTTTAACTATTCACTTTTTATATTTCTCAAAAGAGTAAAGGATTTAAAATTGATGAATATTCGCGAATTACTAGAACATTTGGCCAAAGAAGAGGGGTCTGACCTCCATTTGACCGTGGGAACTGCGCCAATGATTAGGAAATCTGGTAGACTAGAACCTGTGGGAGATGAAAAACTTAGTGCAGAATCCGTTACTAAATTGATATTCAGTGTGATGAATGAGGCTCAACGAAAGACTTTTGAAGAAAAAAATGAGGCAGATTTTTCATTTGGTGTCAAAGATCTTGCTCGTTTTAGAGCGAATATATACATGCAGAGGGGGTGTGCAGCAGCAGCAATCAGGATTATTCCTTATGAAGTAGTCCCCTTTGAAGAATTAGGGCTCCCCGACACCGTTTTAGAATTGGCGACAAGGCCAAGTGGACTTATTTTGGTGGTAGGGGCAACAGGCTCTGGGAAATCTACCACACTTTCTTCCATGATCGATCATATAAATGAAACGACCCATGGGCATATTCTCACCATAGAGGACCCCATAGAATTTGTGCACAAACATAAAAACTGTATTGTGAATCAACGTGAAGTAAACGCTGATACCGAATCCTTTTCTGGAGCGCTTAAATACGCCCTTAGACAAGACCCTGATGTAGTGCTCATTGGAGAAATGCGAGATATCGAGACTATTCGTTCAGCACTTACTATAGCTGAGACTGGTCATTTAACATTTGCGACACTGCATACGAACTCAGCGGCACAGACTATTAGTCGAATTGTCAATTCATTTGGGAGTGATGAGCAACAGACTGTGCGAACACAGTTGTCCTTTGTACTTCAGGGGGTGATTTGTCAGCAACTGGTACCAACGGCCGATGGTGGTCGTGCTTTGGCGTATGAAATATTGACCGCTACTCATGCAGTAAGTGCACTTATACGAGATGATAAAGTGCATCAATTAGAGAGTACCATGGAAACAAGTCAAAAATATGGCATGAATACCATGAACATGCGTCTCGCTGAAATGGTGAAATCGGGTGTTATTAGTGAGGATGTCGCTTTTAATAAAACAAATAATGCAGATCAACTTCAACAACTATTACATAGGTTTTAACATATGGCAACCTGGATCTATAAAGCAGTAAACTCACAAGGCAAAGAGGTTTTTGGTGAATTTGAGGCGGCAAATAAAGCAGCAGCTCAATCATTAATACGTAAAAAGCGCTTGAGGGTTAACTCATTAAAAAAGAAACCTATCGAGTTTAATATCACTATTGGCTCAGGTATTAAGAAAGAAGATGTGGCTCGTTTTACTAGACAGTTTTCTGCAATGACTTCTGCTGGGCTCCCTCTTATTCAGTGTCTCGATATTCTCACTGAACAGTCTGAGAATGTCTTTTTAAAAGAGGTACTCAAAAAAGTAACCGGGAGAATACAAGGGGGATCAACTCTTGCAGATGCCCTTTCGCAGCATCCCAAAACATTTAATGACCTGTATTGTAATATGGTTGCAGCTGGAGAAGCCGGTGGTATTCTTGATGTTATATTGAAACGCCTTGCGGATTATCAGGAATCAGCAGAAAGGCTTAAACGGAAGATTAAAGGGGCCATGACGTATCCAGCTATTGTCACTTTTGTAGCAGTTGGGGTGATTTTTATAATGCTTTGGAAGGTTGTACCAATTTTTGCTGGGATGTATGATGGTTCAGGGAAGGCCCTACCGATGCCAACACAGGTAGTTCTCGGGATTAGTAATTTTGTACAAAACAATGCGCTCTTTATTCTGGCAGCTGTAGCAGCCCTAGCAATTGCACTTATTCGCTATTATAAAACAGATAATGGACGGTATGTCATTGATAACTTAAAGCTTAATGCACCAGTTTTGGGTAATTTAGAAAGAAAGTCAGCCATTGCACGGTTTACTCGGACTCTTGGTACTTTGCTTAATTGCGGTGTTTCTATAATAGATGCTCTAAAAGTGACTTCTAAAACATCTGGAAATCGAGTGTTAGAGATTGGCGTAAATCGAACTCTTGAATCTATTTCAGGCGGTAACACCATTGCAGATCCCCTCCGTGATACCGGTATTTTTCCACCTATGGTTATTCAGATGATTAGCGTTGGTGAGAAAACGGGCGGTCTTCCTGATATGCTTACAAAAGTATCAGATTTTTATGATGAAGAGGTTGATGCTGCGGTTGAGAACCTTACTTCGATGATTGAACCGATTATTATTGTGGTAATGGGCTTGGCGATTGGGTTTATTATGATTGCAATGTATATGCCGATGTTTAGTATGGCTGATACCATTTAAGTCTTGGAATTGTGTAATTTGAGCGCTTTTGTGGTTTAAATCCTCAACTGATGGCTCAAATTCTATATTAAATGTAAAGAATTTGAAAATATTTGACTCTTTAAAGCGGTAGTTGAAGAAAAAGTTAAAGTAAACCTTAATTATGTCGATTATATAGATAAGGAGGAAGGACTTATGAGAATCACAGATGTGGCAATACAGTCAGGAGGAGTCGAGTCGCTTAAAAAAGCAGCTGGGGCGAAACCTGTAGACAAACCAAATCAAGCTAAAGCTAAGAGTGATTCTGTAACAATTTCCGATGATGCTAAAAAACTCTCAAATGAGGACTCTGAAGTTCAAAATGCAAAAGCACGTGTCGAAGCAACCCCTGAGGTTCGCCAAGACCGCATTGATGCAGTAAAAGAGAGAATTGCTAGCGGGTATTATGATTCGGAAGAGTTTCAGGATAAACTAGCCGATCGTTTGATGAACGAGTTTGGTATTAAAGAGTAAGTTGAGTATCACAATTATGGTGAACTCGATTTACTCTTTTAAAAGTGGTGATATTAAACACACATCTTGTGGTGTTTTTTTGTGGTTATTGTTCGTTTTATTGACCGCTTTACCAATTCAAGCTAAAAACCTTTTCTTTATACACTCAGATTCTCTCTTTGCTTTTGATCATTATACTACTACTAAAGTGGTGCAGGGTAAAAAAGAAAGTGTACGCATGTCTGTTTCCACATCAATAATTGATTTTGACTCAGAGTTTGCTCAAGTATCGCCTTATCTTAAAAATACAGAGACGTATAAAAAACTTTTTAATACGAAAGTACTCCGCTATTCGCTCTTTGAAAGCTTTACTCTTAATGGAATTGATTATCTTGAACAATCAACAGGATACTGTTATCTCGATACTACGCGTATAGAACTCATTCGGCAGGTCTCACTGCGGAGTGATAATATATCGAATGAGTTTTATGATTTGAACAAAAATGATTCCATACCACAATTGTATATTAAAAATTATTTGAATCGAGATACGACGCACTCCTTACTCTATAAGGAGCTTTTCACCGAAGAGGCTCTTTTTTGGATTGTAAGATATATGGCAGAGTTGAAAATAAGTAGTAAAAAATTGTACTTATTAGACCCTTTAGTCCATGGACTCTTTTCAGAAAAAGTATATTTCACAGAAATACAGTTTGAGGAAGAGTACTTTCGCCTCCAAGGCATTCGTACTCAAAAAGTTATTGTGACTCGTGAAGATGGGAAAAAGGCTGAGTTTTGGGTTTCTCTTGAAGCATCAAAACGAATTGTCAAAGCCCGTGATTTTCGAGGACGATGGTTTGACCTTAAAAAAAGTTTCGTACGCCCATTACAGAAATGGCCATTTTAAAAGGGGTTAATTATTTCTGATTACTATCAAAGATCGCTCGCAGTGCATAAAGAAATGCGCGGCAAAATTACTATGGACTCTAAGCTACCAGTAGAGAACGCTGATGACCTTTCTATTGCCTACACCCCTGGTGTGGCAGAACCATGCCGAGAGATCGCTAAAGACCCTTCTCTTGCGAGAACTCTTACCTGTAAAGGCAACTCGGTTGCTATTGTTTCAGACGGTACTGCTGTACTTGGCTTAGGAAATATTGGCCCTGAAGCAGCGCTTCCGGTTATGGAGGGAAAAGCCCTTCTTATGAAGAAATTTGCTGATATTGATGCATGGCCCCTTTGTCTGAATACCACAGATCCTGATGAAATTATTGCGATATGCAAAGCTATAGCTCCAACATTTGGTGGAATTAACCTCGAAGATATTGCTGCACCAAATTGTTTTAAGATTGAAGATGCCCTTCAAGATATTGGTATCCCGGTTTTTCATGATGATCAGCATGGTACTGCTATTGTAGTGTTAGCTGGATTAATTAATGCATCAAAAGTTACCGGCAAGAAGCTGGGTGACATGAAAGCAGTTATTGTAGGAGCGGGAGCAGCGGGTACCGCAATTGCTAAGCTTCTTCTTTGTAGTGACTTTAAAGATAAAACAGGGCTTGAGCCTCTGAAAGATGTGGTTGTCTGTGACTCTAAAGGAGTTATAGCTGAGTGCCGCAATGATTTAAATAGTGCAAAAATTGAACTCCTCGAGTTGACCAATCAAGGGAATTTTTGTGGATCTATGATAGAGGCGTTGGGTGAAGCTGATATCTTTATTGGGGTGAGTAAGCCAAACTTACTCACACTCGAGAATATTGTCTCTATGAAAAAAGACCCAATTATTTTCGCTATGTCTAATCCTGTACCAGAGATTATGCCTGACCTTGCTAAAGCGGGTGGTGCAGTAGTAGTTGGTACTGGTCGTTCTGACTTTCCTAATCAGGTCAATAATGTTCTTGCATTCCCTGGAATCTTTAGAGGAGCACTTGATGCGCAAGCAACGCGTATTACTCCAAGAATGAAGATTGAGGCAGCGTATGCAATTGCAGCGTGTGTGACAGAGCCGACTGCCGATAAAGTACTTCCTGGTCCCTTTGATCCAGGTGTTGCAGAGGCAGTTGCTGAAGCAGTTAAAAAATGTGCCCTTGAGGGTAAGTAGTTTTTTCATTTCTTCTTTTTACAAAAGCCATACCTGAAAGGTATGGCTTTTGTTGTTTTTGATTTCTACTTGGTTTTTTTAGCATAATTCCCGGGGTTTCACCTCAGACCCGACCAAAGGGCTGTCCACCTAGGTGATTGATAAGGGGAAGAGTGATGAACAATTATTCATCTCGTACCCTTCGTGGATATAAAGCGCTTCGCGCGAAAGCTGCTGGCACAGGATTTTTTAAGGAGTCCTGCGCCCGAAATTAACCTTCCCATGCGCAAAGCGCACATATTACATCATATCAGCACTCTCATACACCACCTTTTGACCATCCAAAAGGTAGGCCGCGTCTGGGGCCGGCGCCCCGGGAGCTACCCAATATAAACCATCATAAATCATAAACAATAAATAAAAAAAGGGGCTATATACAATAGTCCCTTTTACTGTGGTTTGTGTTGACCCTCTATGAGTTATTAGAGATGCTCTGAATCCCGACAGGGAGCTGAACAGCGACGCGCAATACCACAGTCACAGCGGCTGGGGAATGGATCGGAGCGGTTGTTCTCAAAGGAGTAGACATTGAGAGCGGAATTATGCAGATAAGTAATAGTAGGTTTATGTTCACTGGATTTTACGGTAAGTGCTGCAACTCCTAATAGAATCGCCGTGGTAATAATCTGATTTGACCAATGAATATTCATAACAACAACCTTCTCATAAGATGATAGATTAATAGTATACCGAAAATACGTAAGGAAATACAGTAGTCTAGCACGACCTTTGTATTGGTATATAATTTTTAGTATGTAGAGTCAAAACAGGCCGGAATAGGCAATTTATATGTGTAGGAACTTTAGAGCTTTCAATTGTGTTTGGGAAGTTGTAGAGTAAATGATATTCTGATCATTCAGAAAGTTCTGGAAACTGTTCTGTTATCACTTTTTTATATTGCTTTGCTTCATCAATAAAATAAGATCCTGATGAGGGAAAGTCTGAAATGAGTGAGTTGAGAAGGGAGACCAACAGAGTCGCATCGCCACCATTGAGTGCAGTAAAGAATGTATCTATTGTTTTTAGTTTACCAGCAAGAGTTGTGTGTTTTGGAGCTTTATCAAGCACGGGGAGTTCTAAATTTTCGCGCATAAACTGATACATGTTTAATAGCTGAGGCCTGCGTTCACTCAGTTCAGGCTGGTAATAGAAGTCGATCCATCCTTCTAGATTGAGGCTCATCATAAAATAGGGTTCACTATAATCAATGTTAGCTTTGTCTGCAAGCTCTCTTATTACGGTGAGCATACCTTCCAGCTTATTATTGGTGAGGTTTTTGTGGACATCAGGATTGCGGTCACAAAAGACCATTTCTTTAGACTCAAAAACTCTGAGTGCATCATGCCCATGAAGGCGACAAGCGAGGGCTCGACCAGGATAAATTTCACAGCGTCCATGGTCCATATTTTGAAACCGGCAATGACTATTACCGACATATATGGTGTGTTCAATCCGTGGTTTTAGGATGTAGTTACGGAGTCCCTCTTCACCAAAAAGCTCTTTACCGTGCAGCATCATGTTGATAAATTCAACGAGTGTCATGGTAGGGCAGACACAACAATCCCCCCAACAACCAGTACAGTCGAGGCTGGGAACTGAGTCGAGAAGATTTTGGAGTTTGGGTTTAATGTCCTTGGGGTAACTCATAGGTGCCATGGGTGTGGGGGTTGTATGAAAGGTAATCTATCACTCCTCTATTGTGTAAAAAAAGACCTTTCTATGCGGGAGAGGGGATTATTTAGAGGGGAATTATATCAACATCGAACTTTTAACTCTATCTGAGCTCTAGGCAATGCATGGGTATAGGGCTCTGTTACTATTTTACTACCTTTAACAAAAAACACTGAGATCTACAATGAGAACAATACCTGAAATCCAAGAAGAGATAAAGAATGAGTTTGATGCCCTTCCCGATAATGATCACAAATGGAAACATGTGATTGGTTTGGCACGGAGTCATGAAGCAATTGATGAGTCCCTCAAAGAAGAAAAATTCTTGGTTAAAGGGTGCGCAACCCGTTTGTTTCTTATCCCTAAATTTGAAGATGGATTTTTGAAACTCTTTATTGATACTGATTCCGGTGGCGAATCACCGCTTATCGTTCGTGGACTCGCTTCACTTGCACATCGATTGTATAATGGACAATCTCCAAAGGACATTCTTGGGACTGATCCTGCATTTTTTCAAGAGATTGGTTTAACCGTAGCTCTTTCTGCGACTCGCGCAAATGGATTTGCATCAATGCTTAAGCAGATCTACATGTATGCACAAGTCTATGCGGCAATGTCAAAATAGGTAATTTTTAAGTACTCAGAAAGTATTCATAAGAGTACTGTGATTTACATAAAAAAGGCTTCTCGCTTGAGAAGCCTTTTTTATGTAATATTTTAACCTTTAAAGTTCCACTGAACACCGTATTTGAAGGTGACTCCCCAGGGGCTATAGCCGACATCAGTGTTATATATTGAGTGATTCATGTTGTCGATCCGAATATAGATCTGGAAATCTGATATTTTGAGTCTTGTTTCAAAATCATTGACGAGATAGTGGCCCAAAAATTCTTTCTCAGCTTGTGTGGTCTTTGACCGAGCCCAAGTATGCCGCCCCCCAAACCACTCCCACTCCCATTTTATTTGGATGCCGAGCTTATCGTTGACCAATACATCAGACCAGATGATTGAACCTTTGTAGTTGCGCCGGTATAGATTATTAATTGTTGTTTTAAGGTTTGCTCCAGAGAGAGAATTTGAAAGCTGCCACTGACGTTCAAGATAGAATGTCCAGTTGCCAAGAGCAAAGCCCGCACCGATATGGGCAATAACTGTTTCGGCATACTTATAATTTTTTTGCGAAAAAACGAGAGAATCGTGAGCTGTTTCAGTGAATAATGAATCATAAGCCGTGACTACTTGAGCAGAACTGTCAGAGTTCAATACTACAACACCAGAATCATCATAGACTGTGTCTTTTACGATGAGAAAGTTTTCATCATATTTGATTGACGTGGTAATTGTTGTATCCAAATTGTCTGCATCCCACACCGATGAGCCAATGTAGTTACGGACAAATTCACCGCGCAAACCACCGCTCAGTTTAATATCGAATGCCGTTAGGTCAACACGACTTGAAGCAACTTGGATCTCTTCGGCGATGAGTTTTGCGTTAGGATATTTAAGGCGGGCACTATTGTAAAAATATTTTTGGCTCACATCAGGAACTTTATCATATCTCTGGTAAAAACCGTGAAAGGTTGCAAAGGGTTCTATGGGGGTATTAACAACCGTGAGGTCATAGGTGAGTGCTGGGGCATAGTGGGTAGAACCTTGAGATACCGAGCGAGAATACCCTGCCTGGATGCGTTGGGTGATTCTTTGGAATAGGTCGAGGGTGTGTTCAAGATAAGTAAGTTCACTATACTGACTCAGTTTATCTGGTACATTGAGTCGAATAGAGGGTTGTGGTATATAGTTATCAACCAAACGATACTCTCCTTCATAATGGAGAGAAGGGAGGTAGTGGTGGTGCGGCTCGATACTGCCACTTATTGAATAGAACGTTTGTTCTGTCGAAGTGTTTTGTTGAAAATCATCATACCCTAATGAGTCTCGGTAGTATTCAAGGGTATCGGAGGGGTATCGCTTAATATTGTTGCTTTCAGGGAGAATATAGGTTGAATTGAGAACATCGGGAAGTTCATATGAGTGTATTAAATCGGTATATGAGAACTCTGAATAGATTCGACTAGAAAATTGATTTGTTTGCAAGGCAGTTCCAAGGCGGGTTTCTCGCGTTTTAGTTGAATAATGGTAGGCTGAATAACTTGAAGGAAGATAGCGATTACTGGTAAGTGTATCTATTTCAGGCATGATACTTGGAGCGTCATCGCTCGACTCATACAGTAGATTTGCATAGGCCTTAAATTGAAGGTTCGGTAAGAAAAAGGTGAGGGCCGGTGAAAAAAGTTGATTGTCTATCTTGAGATTACGGCCTGAGAAAGGGATTGATACAGAGTCTCGTTGCATTGTTGCAAGGTAAAATTGGTGGGTCTGATTGGCATAATTCCAACTTGCCGAAGAATCAGTTGCGTTGGAACGACCATAGAGTTGAAAAATGATGGAGTCAGTCACTTGACGCTGAAATTCAATGTCAAAATGACTACTCGAAGCAGGGCCTCTGAGCCAGTTTACTTTAACGACGGGCGTATCGGATAGGGTAATTACGGGGTCTGGAGTGAGGAGACCATTCTCATTGTTCAGATTAAGGGTTGAAGGATCATAATTGAAATCGGAACGTGCCCAAATTCCTGCAAGCTTTAGGGGGTAGTGAGTGTATGATAGTGTGTGACCATTCATCATTTTAAATCCGGTAACTCCCAGTATTGTTGCACCACTACGTACCTCAGCTTTATGGCCATGGTATTCATATTCAATAGGATACAACATACTATGAACGCGTGCTGCATGTGCTGGACTTTTAGGGTCAGTGGTAAAAGCTGATGAGAAAAGATATTGTGCTAATGAGTCTGAGATAAGGGGAATTGGTTCAATGCCGAGAATTTTTTGACAAGTAGCTATCAAGGCGATAGAATCTTGAGGAAGGTGGCTTTGTATCTGTAATTGAGTATTGGGAATTGAGTCCCTTAGGGCGGAAGCAAGAGAGTCTTGATGTGATAGAGAATCCCCAATCTTTAAAAAATTGTTGGTTGAATCGGTCATTACTAATGAATCTGTAGGTTGCACTGGAGTAAGAGAGGGAGTGCTTTGAGTAACGGCAATAGTGCTATCGTTAGTGGAGTCTTTTGATAAGGTACTCAGTGCCAATGTTGAATCAAGAAGAGGTTGAGAAAGAGTTGTGTCTGAATTTGTAGAATTGATTATTGTTGTATCGGTCGCTAGACTTAGAGTATTGTGGAGCGTATCATTTGGGTTTGATAGTGAGTCGGATGTACTTACATCTAATATCTCCATGCAGTGGGCACTGTCTTGGGCTGTAAACGTTAAAGATATCGGTTCATTGAGATGTTTAGGCGAGCCCTTAACCGTTACCGTAATTGATTTTGGGGGAGTGGGGGGCTCTTCAATTACTCCCTGTATACTGTCTGAAACTTCGTTTTTAATGTCCTTAGCTTTTTTTAAGGTACGAGAGAGAGTTGGAGAATTTACGGTAATAGATCGACTATAGACATCAGTGGCTAATAATGAAAAGAGTAGAAAGAAGCAGATAAAATAATGTTTCAAAGAAAAACCATAATTGAGGCTGTTTGAGCCTAAAAATAGCAAAATCGTAGGAGTATGGGTGGAGTACTGTATATGATGATTAATTTGCTAGTGAGTCCTCACTATCAGGAAGTGAATCAATTAAAATTGCGTTATAGGGCAGAGTATCGGGGACCAATAGTTTTAGGGGTTCTGGTTCTGCCGTTATTTCATTTCCGGTGATTGAACCACCAGAAAGCTGATTTGTAGGTTTTTGAATAGAAATCATAACAAGACTCAAAATGATTACTAGTCCAAAGAGGAGTAAGCCGGGGATAATAAGTTTCCGTATCATGTGTCACCCTGCTCGGTAGGTTTTATTGTTTGAGATAGAGGAAATAACGTGGTATTGAGGTGATATAAGCGGTCTGGGTTTGTATCACTATCGATTATCCCTGAAATTTTTTGATAGAGATACTCCAACTCTTCATTAATTTTTTCATAGGCTTCACGGGATACACCCATGGTAATTCCCGAAATATTGCGAATATGAGTGCCATCACGATCAATTGATTGCGCGCCTAATTCGAGCATTTTCTTATTGTGGGCTCGAATCGACATGGAATGGACATCAGGGCCACTCCTGATGATTTCATCGACGAGGGTAAATTGTGTGCCATTTTGCTCAATAAGTCCCAATTTCAGAAGAAGGGCAACTGAGTTTTCTGCCTGTTTAGGGGTGATATGGGGAGTGAGCGTTTTAGCAAGGGCGCTATAACTGGTAAAAGGAAGGATACAGATGAGTTCCCGAATTGACTCATTATACCACTGCTTATAAAAGGCATAAAAATCTTTACCAAGAATAGTTGGGTCAACAAAATGACCCATTTTGAGGAGCTGCTGATATGCTTTCTGTTTATCACTACTCGTTTTCCCTTGGTTAAATTCAATAAGGTATTTAAAGTAGGTCGCCTCATCGCGTCCCAGCTTCATTACCTGAAGAAATTTTTCACGAGTGCTTTGGGTAAGGTTACGTTTGCCTTGAATGATTTGTTGATAAAAAACTGGCGACTGTATCCCCGCTTTATGCAAAAAATAGCGATAAGAAAATTTTTTGTTAACACGTTTATTCAAATTATAGTAGTCCCTTAGGTAGTCCCTATAATTTAGATAGTTGTATATGGATACAGTCGCCATAAGTATAATGTATCCAAAAGAGTGATATAGTCCTAATGAAACCATCAGAAAAGTGGTTTTTAGAGCTTTTTAAGGCTATAATTTGAGGTGGATTGGCTTTTATTATGTATTCAAATTTTAATGTAAAAATTAATTTATATTAAATGATGATTCAGAGGCGACGGCGTGATGATGAAAAAAAATGGATTCACTTTATTGGAACTCATAGCGGTGATAGCGATCATTGGAATTATCGCTTCAATGGCTACGGTTTCTTTTAAAGGGAGTATCGACAATGCTAATGTAGAGTCGGGCGGTACTCAGTTTTGGAGTTTCCTAAAATATGTGACTGCTAAAACCAAAGAAGACGCCATGAAAAACTACTCTATAAGCTATACCACAGGAAGTAACACCTATCGGTTACACGATAGTACGTCATGTGATATGAATAAGGTAGTAGAAACAAACATATTGGGAACTAATAATAGCTCACTCATTTTTGCTGCTGGATGTAACGGGTGCCCCATATGTAACGTAAATGTTAATGCTTGGCAGAATGGTTCCTGTATATCTGTGGTTAATACTATTGGAAGCCCTTTGCCTCAAGGATGTGTTACTATTAGCCAGCAAGGGGGAGGAGGACTTCAGATGGCTGTGGTTAAGAATGGACTTGATGTACGCCCACTTCTCTTTAAGAATAGCGGTGGAGGGTGGCAATGATAACGGTACCAGAAGATAAAAGGCAAAAGGGTGCGGGCCTCATAGAGGTTCTTATTGCCTTGTTTTTACTTTCACTTACTTTTAGTGCACTCCATATTATGCAGTTGGGCAACCGTAAGGTATTATCAAATCTTGAAGGACGAAATTTTGCAATGGTTGCAGCACAAGAAGTTATGGATTCGTTACGGTTGGTTGGAGCGCCCGCTATTGTCGGCGCAACTGCAGAAAATCCTGGGATACGAAATTTTACTCAAACGATAGTAACAGGAGAAGGGGCGTCAGTCATTAAAAATGTGAGAGTGCAGTATAGTATAGAAAATACTATTTCTGAGACTGACCAGTTGGGGAACACCATAATAAAAACTCATGATATACGTGTTGAGTCTCAGTGGCAAACAGGGGTAACCCCCCATTCACTTACTTTTAATATTACGGTAAACTAACGATGAATAGTAGAGGATTTACATTAGTTGAGTTGATGGTCTATCTTTTTATAACGGCCATAATAGCTACTCTTGCAGGTAGAATTTTTCTCGATAGTGTGACATTTAGTAAATCGTCTCGGAATAAAATAGATGCACTACAAGGGGTGGGTGAAGCATTTATGTATGTGGTAGAAGATATTGAGAGAATGGGAAACAAGATGAACCTCGAAAGTGGTATGATGAGTGTGGTTGATCCTACCTATATTAATTTGTTAAATAACCCTCATGATTCATCCTCATATATTCTGAATAACAACAGTGATAATAATAACAGTGCAAATACGTCTTTTGATAAATTACAGTATAAGACAACGATACAAGATTCAGATGGGGAAGCGACTCATATTGAGGATGTTTCATATGGAGTTGATAATGGAACACTTTTTAGGACAATGCAATCATTCAGTATATTGGGGACAGTGACTGGTGGGGCTCAAAGAATGATTATTGCAGAAAACGTATCAACCTTTAAAGTCGATCCAGGGCTTAATGTCAATCCAACATCTATTGCAAATCCTATTTTTCAAACAGTAGGAATACAGACTGGTGCTATTACCGTTGATGATAATGTAACACAAGTACTCAATGCTAATAATTCTACCGTGGTTATTTCGGGGTTTTTAAGAAATACTTTCTTAGTCGATGTTTGTCCTGCAACGCAACTTCGAGCAGGAAGAACCTATAGTTTAAATATGAACACATCGTTTAATGACAGCTTTTATCAAAGTTTCTCAAAGGGAACTGATAGGTTAGCAATACGATTAGTTAAAAATGATAATACTTTGGTGCCGGGTACTTATATTAAAAGTTTTTATCCAGGGACGGGCAGTGCAACGCATCAACGAATATTTACGTTTATTCCTTCAGAAGATGTTATGGCAAAACCGCAACTCTACTTTACCTTTACAATGCCAGGGCTCCCCACAGATATAGCGATGACACTCTCTGATGTATCATTTTTTGAATCCAATACTGGTTCATACAACTGGCAAACTAATGCAATTGCTACAGACTCAAAAAAATATGTGAAAGGTTTTAAAATCCTCCTCGGTGTTACTATCGATGGAGTAACGCGACAATACAGCAGAATTGTCGCTACACCCAATAATGGGTTATAGGAGTAAGGATGATGAGTAATCAAAAAGTAAATAGAA
The DNA here is from genome assembly GCA_051532055.1 of Fibrobacterales bacterium. GTDB lineage: Bacteria > Fibrobacterota > Fibrobacteria > Fibrobacterales > JAOPTW01 > JAOPTW01. The sequence continues at coordinate 57,944 of JAOPTX010000049.1, forward strand.
ATGAAAATGGGTTTTCGATCATATTGGTGTTATCCATAATTCTCCTTGCGACGATCGCAACTACTACGGTGTATAATTACCTCACCACTGAAAATCAACGAAGTGGCAGTAGGATACTCGCTCAAACTGCTGAGCTCAGTATGAAAAACGCTATTGCACAGACAGAGAGTTGGTTGACCCATAAGCCAGCTGACGTTGTGGGAGTGATCCAGTATATGTTAAACTATCAATCGGCTGGTAATACCGCAGCTGTTGATGCAAGTACGATTATTGGAAGTCAGATTGGGGCCAATATGAAGATAGTATCATTCAAAAAAGTGAATGATAACACTTATGAGTTCCTCTTCAATATTGATGCTTATGGTGCAAATGGAAGCAGACAAATTAAAAATATTGGATACAATGTATCAGGCTTTGAATCGGTTGGTCAATCTAACTGTCTATCGGGGACATTTAATTATGCCTTTTTTAATGGCGCTAAAATAGATTGTAGTTATGCCGATGTCGTAATAAAAGGTGACTTTGTGAATAATGGGGTTTTTTGTTGGAATGGGAGACTGAGGGTTGAGGGCAACTTTGTAAATACCTTCAATATGGCAATTGGTGGAGCTCAGAATAATTTTCATGGCCATTTTGAAATTGGAGGAGATGTGTATATGAAGGGTAAGGCTATGAGTGCCAGCTATCCTGATTGTGGCCTCTATGATTTAGATGGTAACAATAAACCCACCTCTGAGTTTAAATTTCAATCAGTAGAATTTGACGTCTGTGGAGATGGTCTTGATATCTCTACGGGTACCTATAGTGGTGAATTGAAAGATTTTGCAGATGCGGCTGACCCTGATAGTGTCATTATTAATACTACACAAATTAGTGCGAATGCTCATGAGTATTTTGCAACCTGTATCGATACTAAAAATAGCTCTACCAATGTGAAGTATACCGCAACTGAGTGTAAGGTAATTACTGCAAAAATACTCAATGATATTGCAGAAAACCCTCCTGGATTATTTCAGGGGTATACAGTACTTCAATTTGACAAAACAACCGAAAGTCAGGGTGCAAAGTGGGCCGATGAAGATGTAAAGGATGCACACGAAATTTTAAGTAATAACATGGTGTTCTATTTTACAGGTAATGTTGATGTTACCGCGTTGAATGTGACCAATAATTTTCCTCGTACCTCTAAAACGATTCAAGTGCTCACGATATTTGAAAATACTAATCAATTGCAGTTAACGGGCCGGAAAATATTTTATGATGATGAGACATTCGTATCAAATCAACATAGAGAAGGACCTTATATTGGAGTACTTAAGGGATGGAAAAATAGAGAAACCAACACCAAATACGAAGCGGGGTATGGTAATTATGTGTTTGTTGCTACCACATCGGCAACAATGTATTTTGCACAAAACGATCAAAAAGATACTATTTCGGGCTCTATATTCATTGATGATGAAACAAATTCACCGACGACATTAAATACTTCGGGAGGATTTCATTGGGCGACTTATTCGTGTAAAAGTGACCCAACAAAACATTACGAAACCTGTGCTGATGGTAAACAAGTGATAGAATATAACTCAGAGGTTGTGAGTAACGTCATGAAACTCAATTTTGCTTATGAGGCAACTCAGACCGAGGAACAAATAGCTGGTTGTGGGAATCCAGTCATGGTAGTACAAGCCATTGCAGATCAATTGATATTAGAGCGGTTGGGGAGTTACAGTGTTACTTCTGTGCCCGCATCCAATGATGATTTGGTCTTAGAAGGAGTGCCTCCACAGCTATTAACAAATCCTCCCGTAATCTCAATAGCGGGTGCAGAGTGTAATAATGGGACAACCTGGGCAGATCTCGATGCACGTATTACCAAAACAAAAGCAGGTGATATAACCAATTGTGCCGAAACTATTACTACATCGCCCGATGATATTGAAACAACAATAAATTCGATTCTGAATAATCCGACTAATGGCGCTAATGTCAACCACTTGGTAACGTATTCAATGGATTGTGGTGATGATGGCATTGTTGAAGCCTATACCAATATTATTCTAAATTGTGAACCACCAGCTGTCTCATCTAGTACGGGATATACGGCGTTTACCGTTTCGAGTGCTGCAGCTGCAGCCCCTGAAGACCCTACCTATCATGGGATCTTAGAAACAGCGTATCAATTTGTTAATAAACGAACAGGGAAGTGCATGGATGTTACTGCACAAGGTACTGCTAATGGGGTAAATATCCAACAATGGGACTGTAATTTTTCTCAAGCACAACAGTGGCAAGCTACACAACTGGGTAATGGTAGATGGGAGCTTAAAAGTATTGTTTCGGGAAAGGTAATTGATTTACAAAATGCAGGTGCTTCAAACAATGTCCAGCAGTGGGGAACTTCTGCAGGGGGGAGTGCCCAAAGGTGGAGAATAGAACCAGGATCTACACCGGGGTTTTATCAAATTCAATCACAATATGATAACAGTCGTTGTGTACAGCCCTTGGGGAGTAATGCTGGTGACAATGTGCAGACTCGCTCGTGTAATTTATCTACATGGCAAGAGTGGGAGCTTGTTATTGCCTATACGCGTACAGAAATTATTCCGGGTATTTATCGTCTGGTTAATAACCGATCACACTATTGCATTGGGATTCAAGGTCCATCTACCTCAAATGGAGCAAATATTATACAATGGGATTGTAATGGTTCAAATTCACAAAATTGGATCGTTAATTATTTGAAGAATGGCCGGTTCATCTTGCGTAACGCACATTCAAATAAATATCTTGATGTATCAAATTATAGTGGCCCCAATGTACATCAGTGGTCATGGCAGGGGGCACTCAATCAAAAGTGGTATATTAATTATGCAGAGAATGGCTATTTTAGGGTGCAACCAGTATCTAACTCCGGTACGTGCCTGGACCTCGATGGTGTTGAAGGGTGGAACTCTGCCCCAGAGGATAGAGGGACGAGTGTCGAAGTAAATGGGTGTAGAGTTACAAACCAAGGGGTCAATGATAATTACGCTACAGAACAGAAATGGAATTTCATACCAGTTGAGATAAATATAGACGGATATAATATTTTTACTGATGATGGGGCCCTTGATGATGATATTGCAAACAATGGAGGGAAACTGTATCAGTGGTGGGATTGTTTAATTTCGGTAAAATCGAATGAGTTGCAGGGATCTAATGCTCTGCTTGCAAACTGTTCAGATAAAGGGGGATTGTCAATTCGATATGATACTCCGGTTGATTTGAATTATATGTCAGGTGCAGTCCTGCGGTTTTGGGCACGGAGTAGTAATCCAGATCTAGGGGTTAAAGTCGAGTGGGGAGCACCCGATGGGCAACCTGGGCATCAAAGTGCATGGGCCTGGCTCCGAGATTATGGTTTTGTTGCAGATGATACTTGGCAAGAAATTGGAATATCTCTTTCTGATTTTACCGGAATTGATTTAAAGAACATGGTCGTACCGTTTAATATTTATAACAATCAAGGAGGTCCTTTTTCATATATGGTTGATAACGTCCATATTACCTATACTGATAACGGGTATACTCCTGGTGACGATGATGGAGGGAGTGGAGGAAGTGGCGCTACAAAACTCTTAGAGGCCGAAAATAATACAGTAATGAGTAGTGGTCTACAAGTCGCAGGGACGGTCCCGTCGTATGTGGGGTATGTTACTGATCGAGCTTGGATTGATTGGTATGATGTCCCATTGCAGGCCGGGACCTATCAATTACGTATGCGTTATGCTTCATGGTCTAATGGGAATAAAGGGATAATACTCAGGCTTGATGATCAAGAAATTTTAACCACTATTCTCTATTATTCAACGTGGAATTTTGGTACGGGTAGTAAATATGAAACCTTTAATGATGGTATTTCAGCGAACTTTACTGTAAGTCAAACGAAGAACTATAAAGTGGCGGTGGTGTTTGATGGTGATGGAATGAATCTCGATTGGATAAAAATCGAACCAGCGAATTAAATTTCAATAGTACCCACTTAAAGGAATCAATGGTTCTTTAAGTGGGTATGAAAAAATATTAGGAAATTTTTGCCCGAATAGACTCTATATACGCTTCTACTTCATCGTAGTGAAGCTGGGTCTCGATACTGTGATGTTCCTGGGAAAAACTGAGCTCAAGTTGATGTATGAGTTCATCAATTTTTCTTGCTGTGGTTGATGTAAAGGGCGACTTGTAGTTCTCTATAGCACTCGTGAGATCAGGGACAGTAATCGTTGATTGTTTCTCTTTTTGGAGTAGGTTTTGGGCGTTATGAAGCTCGTACACTTCATCTTTAAGTGCTTGAATATCTATTCCAATATCCGCGATGTTTTGAGTAACTTTTTGAAGTTGGCCAAGAAGGGTGATTGATTGTTTTTCATGTTTCATTGACGTTCGTAGGAGTGCAAAGGCTTTTTTCTTCTCATCATTTTTAAGGAAAATGAGCGACTGGTCTTCACATTGTAGCTGTTGACTCTTCTCTTTATCTATTGAATCCCGTAATTTTCTTTGGGTCTCAAAAAGCTTTTTCTCTGCAATTTCTATAGTGGTAGTACGAGCCTGTTTGATTTTAATGATCTCCTCAAGGAGTTCACCGGTTGAGATTACATTCTCAATAGTTTTATGTACACCGTCTTTTTTAAAGAGTAATTCCGTCAGTTTCATCATTGTCTCCTGATTAATACTCTACCATTTTGGTGAAGAAAAAGGAATGACTTTTAATTGTTTTGAGAAAATTGCATTCAGATAATGAGGGAGATAAATAAAAAAGGCCGATAGATAACCGGCCTTAAATAACATATGAAATGAGCTACTAAAAGCTTATGAGTGTTTCGGCTCTAAACTGGTTTTCTGAAACGAGTACGGCACCTTCATATTTGTAGGTAAAGGTACTGCTCACCTGCAGGTTCATGCCGTTCATATCAAAGCCCATTTGATATCCCCAAGAGGTATACTGAGAAAGTTGAATGAACCCGTCCCGAGGCCAAGTACCATCATGCCCTTTGTCTTGTCCAACCCGTTTTTTCTGGAAGAATATTGATGCAGACTGAACCTTTGGGATAAACTGAGTAATTGACTCACCAAGTGAAAGGTGGGCTCTGTATGATCGATCGTGTTTTTCCCCTTTTTTATCACTAATCAGGTGCTGATAATTTCCGCCTAATATTGCGACAACACCAAGGTCAACATCAACTGATCCAAATATACCATGTCTTTTACCGAGGTCTTCTGACCAGTAAGTTGTCTCTTTGGTTTCGAATTGATTCGTCTCATCATTTTGGCGAACCCGTTGAATTTCGTAATTTGAATCAAAATGACCCGCATTAAAGCTCCCATGAAAGAATCGATATTCAAGTCCAAAATCGATAATACCAAAGTGGAGCCTACTTCCCAAAGGAACAATACCATAATTTTGAGAGAAGGCTTGATCCTCAGCCCAAAAAGTTGAAGCAAATTCACTATAGAGGTCTAACGATAGAATTGAAGTGGATAGTACGGGTAAAAAAGCATCAAAGGCTATGAGTCTAAATTGATCCTCAGCAAATTCACCTTTGAGAGAGTCAGACTGACGGGTATCTTTTGCTTTATATTCGTCAACAAATTGATCTTTTAAGATATCACTCCAGTATTCTGGGAACAAGATATTCTCTTTAATAGAGTTTGGATGTTGTATACAGACTGATGCATCTTCGTCTTGATCGTCTACTTTATTAGGACAGCCATCTTGGTCACTATCTTTAAGTCCTGCATATTGATCAAAGTCTCCAACAAAGGTTCCCCCTAATCTAAAGTCTTTAATAATAGGGACTGATAGAAAGCCTAGTGGGGTAAATGAGGCGCGAGATGCGAGTACTCCACCACCACTATTTTGCCATTCTTCTACAGAGCTTGTTGCCGCTTCAACATTGAGTGATACAGGACCGAGGAGCTTGTTGAGTTGTAAATGGATACCGAGGAGTTTTTTTCCTGGGTATTGAGCAACATTACCCCAGTTTGAAGTAAGAAGTCCTGCAGGATCCATGGTGATACCTTCAATGGCACCCGCTTTGATATAAAACATATCACCGGGTTGATTGTATCGGATATAATAAATTTTATCATAGATGGTATGGATCCGTTTGGTGTTATTATCATACTCCCACCCTTGTTTTGATGGAGAGCCATTACGTAAAAAGAATGATATATCAAATTTAATTCCAAAATTTCCTATACCAATTTCAGGCATCCACGAAATTCTTGGTTGTTCAAAGCCATCTTCTGTTGTAACAAATGCCATTGAAAGATTGTTACTAAAACTGAAGCCCGGTTGACTTTCTTTTTCTGGTTCTGCCGTTGCATTTTCTGTCCCTTCTGCTGCGGTTGGAGTCTCTGCTACAGTTTCACTTGCACTGCTTGATGGTGCTGGAGTACCTTCTGTATTATCTCCAGTCTGCGCAATTACCGGTACTTGAGTCGCCGACGATTGTCTTTCTGTAGATACAGAGCTTGATGAGAGAGGCTCCGCTACACTCTTATTAGGAGCATAGGGGTCATAGGAGTTACTTGATTGTTTTTGAGCAGCAGCGATTCGTTTTTCTTCTCGCTCTTTTTTCGCTTGCATCTTGTCGTATGCTTCTCTGAACTTGATGTATGCAAGTTTAGCAGCAGCAAGGTCGGTGATACCGGCTTCAACAAATGCATTTTTTGCAGCAGTGGCATCAGAATATGTTTCAGGGTGCTCTGCAATAAACTGAGCTACTTTCTCGAGGTCTTGTTGTGTTGCAAAACCTGGCTCAAATTTTGGAAGGGTTGGTACTTCGGTGTTTGCAGTAGTGTTTTGATTTTGCCCATTATCAAACGTCACAGATGGTGATGCGGATTGCGCATAAACCATTCCTGCACATACCAGAGGTAATATAACTCGTAGCACGGTATTCTCCTTATGATGGTGTCGTTAAAAAATAGCCAAATTGTGGTTTTTTAGGAGTCTCGAGGCACCTCTTTTAAAGATTTCTTTCATTTCTTGATGGGGTATTCATTACTGACCTCAATATATGGCTTTAAGACTTCAGATACTGATGTTTTTAAGCGTATATCAACTATTTGGAAACATCTTTAACATAATAATAGGATAATAGTTTTGATAGAATGTTAAACAGTGTGGCAGTATGGTTAATGTAGAGCATGTAAACCCATTTATAAAAGCAACGATATACACTTTCGAGACGATGATACACACCACAATTAAACCAGGTAAGTTGCACCTCAAAGATAATTCACATACTACTCATGATATTTCAGGAATTATTGGACTCTCAGGTGAAGCACGAGGAGCAGTCTCCCTCAGTTTTCCACAGGAATGTGCCTTTGATGTCGTCTCTGAATTTGTAGGGGAGCCAGTGACGGAACTTGATGAACATTTAACTGATGCAATAGGTGAGCTTGCTAACATTATTGCAGGGTATGCAAAAAAATATTTGGAAAACCTAGATGTTCAAATTTCACTCCCCTCAGTCATTACCGGTAGGAAGCATACCATCTCAGATGCCAAAGATGTCATGGCAATGGTTATTCCGTTTGAGTATAAAGAATTTTCTTTTGACCTTGCGGTCGCTATGATTTCTAAGAAATAGGGACGTCTAAAGGAAAAAGAAAAGAATTACAATAAGAATGGACGGTGGTGAAAGAAAGTGAAAATATTCACCCTTCGGGCTCGCCATGGGTGTCGAGTGATAATCGCTCCCGTGTGGTCGTGCTTATATGAACCTGTTCCCATGCTTGCATACGGAAACAGCGGATAAAACAAAAAAAGCCACTCTATTGAGTGGCTTTTTTTGTTTTATAGCGGGAACAGGATTTGAACCTGTGGCCTTTGGGTTATGAGCCCAACGAGCTACCTGACTGCTCCATCCCGCGCTGTGAGGTCAAATATATATTACCCTGGCATAACTGTAAACCTTTTTCGGCCTAAAGTTAAAAATAAATTAAAATAGATTTTGAATGGATAGATTGCGGGTGATTTACTCGGTCTATTCAAGGAAGTCATTAAAGAGTTTCTCTAAGTCTTCAAGCATATCTTCACTGATTGAGAATGGCACAAACTCCGCAAAGTTGTTGAGTATTACCACTGCATTGACATTAGCATCTTTTTTAAGCATCCCACGGAGTCGTTCGCAAAATTGCGTGTTGACGATGCCAATATTTTCATAGAGCTCTTTGAGTTCTGAAAAGTCACTATTAAAGGTGTTGTTCTTTCGGTTTTTTAATAACTGGGCTAAGGCATACATAGAGAGGACCCGGTAAATGGTGTCATCAAGAGATGCAAAGGGGAGGTGATGTGCAGCCATGGGCCGCATTTTTTTTAGGTTGGGGCACCCGCTGGTCGCCATATAGAGGCCCATAATAGAACTGAGACCTTCTTGGAGTCCTGCTTTTTTCATATACGTTCGATCGGGGGTTGTAACAGTAACCGATACTTCTTCATACGAGAAGACATCGTTGAATGTTTCTACAACATCTATAATACTCACCGCCATTGGGCAATGACTTACTTCTTTATCATCAAGAGGGCAATTGGGGCATTTACAATTGTTGAGCTCGGTCCATGCAGGGAATTCAGTTCGTGGTGGTACTATAAGACTGGTATCTTCTTTTAATATGGTAATCTTAAAGTGGTGCTTTTCACCATCATCAAAATAAAACGTATATATAAAGCTATATGTTGAGTCTTCTTCCATACCAGTTCTTTTGCTCGCCATGGGTGAGTTGATTTAATATATTTGTAGTATACCATCAATTTATTAGATAAACAATGGAAGAATCGTCAAAAAGAGTGATTTGCGCTGCAACAATAAAAGAATTGTCGGCGGTCTTACCGTCACACGGGGATGAAGAACTTCTACAGTGTTCAGGTGAACTTATAGTAGGGGATACCTTATTTGCAATCACTGGTATTGGTGCTGTTGAAACAGTACTCAGCTTAAGTATGCTTTGTCAAGAACACTCAATTACCGAAATTATTCAAGTGGGAATTGCGGGGGCGTATCCTGATTCAGGATTATCTATTGGTGAAGTGGTGGTTGTGGAACGTGACTGTTTTGGCGATCTCGGTGCTGAGTCTCAAAAGGGTTTTCTCTCACTGTCTCAGATGGGATTACAAGACGATCAGTTCTACGAGGCTGATAGTGAACTTCTTTTGAAATATAGTCATAAAGCTATTAAGACCGTGAAAGGGGTGACCGTTCATTGTTGCACCGGAACCGAACAGACCGGTCTTGACCGTCAAAATATGTGGAATGGAGCGATTGAATCTATGGAAGGGGCTGCGTGCTATATGTTTGCAGAACGCTTTGCGCTCCCTGCACTTCAAATACGTGCCATTTCAAATCGGGCCACAACCCGGGATCTTTCTTCTTGGGATATTGATGGCGCACTGACTGCACTGGGAGAGGTATTTCAGACCTATGTTGCATAAAAAAATTACTTTAGGTATCTCTCCATGCCCGAATGATACGTTTATATTTGAGGCTTTGATCAATAATCGACTTAAAGGGTGTCCTTATACCTTTGACGTGGTATTTCATGATGTTCAAACACTAAATGAAAAAGCAAGGTGTGGTGAAATTGACCTTTTAAAATTTTCATATGGCGCTCTCCCTTCAGTAATGAATCACTATAAACTTCTTTATTCTGGTGGGGCTATGGGCTATGGTTGTGGTCCACTTCTTTTGAAAGGGAGTGATACACCATTTGATCCTAATATACCGGTAATCCTTCCGGGGAAAGAGACGACAGCGGCTGCTTTGTTTCATTTCTGGTATAGTGCCAATTATACGATAGCACCACTCATTGAATATGAGTTTTTTGATATCCTTTACAAGAAACTTTTGACTCACAGGCAGCAACAGGGAGTTGTTATTCATGAAAGTCGCTTTACGTATGAGAATGATGGCTTGAGCCAATTGGTTGACCTGGGAGCATTTTGGGAGGAATCGACCAAACTTCCCATTCCATTGGGTGGGATAGCCCTTAAAAAAGAGCTGATATCTGAAGCTCAAGAGATTGACCACTGGATAGTGAAAAGCATTCTCTATGCAGAGGCAAAGCTGGGTGTTGCTAATGCCTTTATAAGGGACAAAGCACAAATTGATGATCAGGCTGTTGTAGATGCGCACATTGCAACGTATGTAAATGACTTTTCTAAGAGTATTGTAGGGGAGGGGGAGGCTGCAATAAATAGACTGCTTTCTTTATTGAGCCCCAATGAACGTATCACATTTGAGAATGTAATCGCCTATACTTAAGATGGGTCATAGGGGTAGGGAACTGCAAATAAGGCCTTAACCTTGTAAAAAAAATCTTTACGTCATAATAAATTGCGGTAGAGACAGCTATATTTATTCAAAATTATTCCTTCGAGTAACAAATGGTCATTCTTCTCACAGTTGTCTCACTTCTTGCTTTCATATTAATACTCATTTTGACCTTTACCTATGTGGTAACATATGGTTCAAATACTGCGACAGCAGAAGAGTATTATGCCGAAATGGAACGAGACTCCATTGATGATTTTATTGAAGATCATGAGCGTTTTGCAAAAGAGTCACATAACAACCCTTTCATTACAGAAATTCCTGAGCTTGATCGTGATAATCTCATTGAGTTTATGGAGAAAGAGGTTCAGCAAAAGAAAAAAGAAGCGTCAGAGAAGGCAGAAGTTGCTTCACGGACCATGCTTTTTTCTGAACAGATCGAAGAGATTCTTGCTGAAGAAGAAGAAGGTGTCGCGGGTTAATATCCCTTTTTTTCTCTAATCGGGGCAATTCTTTCCTCCACAACACCTCATTTTATCGGTAAAAAGTGCCTATCGGCATTTTGCTAATGAGACATTAGCCCTTTTTTCGCCCTAAACATCAATTTTTGCTTTAAGTTTTTTTGGCATAGTGCTTGCTTTTAACGTAAGTGTTAGACTTCGAGGAAAAAATGGTTAATGGACTCTTTACAGCATCGAGAAGTATGTCAATCTTGCAAAACAAGGTAGACACGGTTTCGCACAATTTAGCGAATGCAAACTCTACTGGCTTTAAAAAGTCATTTCTCATCAATGCATCACAGGTTGACCTTAAACGCAATGATGAATATCTCCTCCATCAAGATGAGGACTCTAAATTGGTTGAAAGCTATGTTGATCATGAGCAAGGTAATTTTATCCACACTCAAGACCCCTTTGACCTTGCTATTAAAGATAAAGGTTTTTTTACAGTAGAGACTGCTCAAGGCACTCGATATACTCGGAATGGTGCATTTACAAGAAATGCACTGGGTAACCTTGTAACTCTTAATGGTGATAAAGTTCTCAGTAGATCAAATGATCCAATTCACTTGGGGCAAGGGACCATGGTTATTGACCCTGCTGGTAAAGTATATATCAATGAGAAAGAGGTCGCTGAGCTTAAAATTGTTGAATTTGAAAATAGGCAAGGTCTTACCCGAGAGGGAAACTCTTATTTTACTCTAGAAGACCCCGATGTACAGGAAAAGCTTATAGAACATCCGGATATTCTACAAGGGGTCCTCGAAGGGTCAAATGTGAATGTCGTTGATAGTATGGTGGCTATGATTCGTCATCAAAGACAATATGAAACCAATAAAACCAGTATTACTTCAATTGATTCTACACTCGATAAAGCGGTAAATCAAGTGGGCAAAGTTTAAGGTAACCAAGGGAATTTAGTATGATACGATCACTCTATACAGCGGCTTCTGGAATGAAAGCAAATCAGCTCTATGTAGATAACATTGCCAATAATCTTGCCAATGTTAATACTACAGGGTTCAAAAAGTCAAAGCTTGAATTTGAAGATCTGGTATATCAAAATATCATTAGCCCTGGTGGAGAAACTTCAGATGGTCTTAAAAAACCAACGAGTTTACAGGTGGGGCTTGGGGTACGTAGTGTGGCAAATAAAAAGTTGTTTATTCAAGGTGCACTCGCTAACACCGGTAATCCAACTGACTTAGCGATACAGGGAGAAGGGTTTTTCCAGATTCGTATGCCCAATGGTGACATTGGTTACTCACGAACGGGGGCCTTTTCAGTAACCAGTGATGGATATTTAACTAATGCTGATGGGTATCTCGTTGAACCGTCAATTAATATTCCTACGGAAGCGAATGGTATTTTTACAATCACCAAAGAGGGTCAGGTGACTGTTTCAGTTGACGATTCTGGTGTCGATGAAGAGATTGGTCAAATGGAACTTGCAAAATTTGTGAATCCTGGAGGGCTTGAAGCTCTTGGGGGTAACCTTTATAGAGCTACTGATGCATCAGGACCTGCACTTATTGGTAATCCTGGTGAAAATGAAATGGGAATGGTTCGCCAACAATGGCTCGAGGGATCAAATGTACAATTGGTCGAAGAGATGGTTGATATGATCAAGGCACAGCGGGCCTATGAAATTAGTTCGAAGTCAATTCAAACTGCCGATACAATGCTTCAAACAGCAAATCAACTGAAACGGTAATATATGAACAAGCTTTGTAGTGCGCTTCTTTTTGTACTTCTTATTTCAGTAGTGACTGAAGCAGAGGTGACTATTCGATTTCAGGATCGGGTAATTGTTGATGGCACTACAATCATGCTCACTGATATTGCAGAAATAACGGGCGATGCTATACAGGTTGAACAACTCGCGACTGTTGAAGTGGGCACTAATGGTAAACCGGGTCGAGTATCCACGATGAGAACAGGTACTATCAAACAATTTTTTATTAATCCTGTGGTTCCTCTAAATGAAATTCATTTTTATAATGAAGGATCGGTTGTGGTAGAGCGTGAGGCTGACTATTTGAGCAGTGCCTTTTTAGAAGATACCCTGAAAGCATTTATCGAGAAAAAATATAAAGCGAACACACTCTATGAAGTGACGTTTCAGGCTATTCCTAAAACAACTGCAGTGCCTAAGGCAGACTGGTACCTAAAGATAGATACCGGTGAGCGTTTTGATGTTAGGGGTCGAGAACTTCTCTACCTTGAAATTATACACAAAGGTGCAATTCATAAGCGTATTCGGGTTAAAGCTACTATTGCGGTATTTGAAGATGTTGTTTTTGCGACACATTTTATTAAACGAGGCTCTTCGGTCTCCGTAGCAGATTTAGAGTTACGTAATGTGGAGACGACTCATATTAATAGACCCCTCGTGCACTCATTCGATGAAGTGGTAGGCAAAACAATGAAGCGGAGTCTTAATCGTGAAAGAATGATGTATTATAGTTTTATTGATGAACCGTTCTTGGTTAAGCGCGGTGTAAAAACCCGGCTTAAAACAAGATTAGGTACCGGAGTCATATATACAACAGCGATAGCGAGAGAAAATGGACGGAGCGGCGATGTGGTTCGCGTTCAAAATGTAAAATCAAAAAAAATGATTCGCGGCACCGTTGGCGACGATGGATCTGTTTGGGTTTTGAATTAGGGAGGAACAGATGGGTAAAATTTTACTGATTGTAACACTGCTCATGGTACAGGGATTTGCCAATCGAAATAATTGGTCATTATCACTGTATAGTGATAAAAAAGGGAAACGCGTTGGTGATGTAGTCACAGTGGTCATTATTGAAAATGCTCAGGCAAGTAATGATACACGAACCAGTGCCGATGAATCCAATGAACTCAATCTTGATAATAGAGTGGGATCAGGAATTCTCGATTTTATTCCGGGGTTTGGGTTTGAACATGAAACAGGCTCTAAGTATGATGGTAAAGGGGAGACCTCACGTCAAGGTGAATTAAAGGCGACTCTTTCTACCAAAATTACAGAAGTACTTGATAATGGAAATTTGCTCATAGAAGGGGCAAAGAAGGTGACGATAAATAGTGAAACAGAGACTATTCAACTTTCAGGTATTATTAGACCAGAAGACATCACCTCTGATAATTTTATTTATTCAAATAAAATTGCCGATGCGGAAATTAGTTATTCAGGTGAAGGGGTTAATCAGGATGCATCAGAGCCTGGAGTAATTTCACGCCTATTCAACTGGTTATTTTAAAGGATTAAGGAGTATACAATGAAAGGTATTAAAGGATTATTAGTAGGACTCTGTTGTGTATCAGCACTTCATGCGGCACGTATAAAAGATGTGGCACAGATAAATGGTCTTGAGGCTACACAGCTTGTGGGATACGGACTGGTTGTTGGTTTAGATGGTACGGGCGATGGATCGCGTTCATCATTTACCATAAAGTCTGTGGTTAATATGCTTCGTAATCTTGGTGTCGAGGTGCCGGATGAAACTCTGCGGCTCAGAAATGTTGCTGCAGTAATGGTGACTTCTGAATTAGAACCTTTTATGAAGCGGGGGCTAAAAATTGATGTTACTCTTTCATCAATGGGTGATGCTCGCTCACTTGAAGGGGGAACTTTACTGATGACTCCACTCCAAGGTCCGAACAGAAACGTATACGCCTTAGCACAAGGAGCGGTGAGTGTCGGGGGATTATCAGTGAGGGATTCTAAAAACAGACGTAGACTTGCACGAAATCACGTCCTGGCTGCACGTATTTCGGGAGGGGCAATTATTAAAGTAGAGCCCCCTGTGGCAAATCTAAATAAAAGTGCACTTCAGTGGTCACTCAGTGCTCCTGATTTCTCTTCTGCAGTAGCAATGACTGCAGCTCTTAATAGAACCTTTAATGGGGCGGCTAAGACAATTGACGCGGCAACTGTTGAAATATCAGTTCCCAAGAATTTCCGTGATAATGTTATGGGCTTTATCGCTCAGGCTGAAAATGTGACATTCTCAATTTCGGCAAAAGCAAAGGTTATTCTCAACGAAAAAACGGGTACCATTGTTGCCGGTGCAAATGTGCAAATTTCAACAATAGCTGTTTCTCATGCAAATATCAATATTAATATTCGGGCAACTGAGCAGGTATCACAGCCTAATGCCCTCACACAAGGTAAAACCACCAGTATTATTCAAGAAAAGACTCAATTACAGGAAGATAAGTATGAGATGAAAGTTCTCGATGCGGTAAGTAATGTCGGTGAACTTGCTACTGCACTCAACTCTCTTGGGGTCACACCTCGTGATGTGATTGCCATCTTTCAGTCTATCAAAAAAGCTGGTGCGCTCCATGCTGAACTGGTAATTATGTAACACTGTTTACAAATACAAAAAGAGCCCGATCTATTGATCGGGCTCTTTTTGTATTGAGTGATAGGTGCTCAGTTGTTGTGCGAAAACCGTATAGGTTCCATAAAGATCAGTCTAATTATTAGAGCCAAGTATAATCCTGTCCATAAAAGTCTAAAGGGTGTCTTAAAGAATGAGATGTGCTCTAGGGTACCTTAAGAGTAGTGTGTGACCGGTGCATGAGAATTAATCTATATCAGGTAATCACGCTAATGTAAATTGGAGGAAGGGCACAAAAAAAGGCAGGGGAGAACCCTGCCTTAAATATTCGATGATACTCTGACGGTTATGGAAGCTCTATAAGCTCAATATTGTCGAGAGTTATATCATTTCCATAGGTACCAACATTGAATACGATACGTGCATTGGCATCATTGGCTGGCATTACAAATGGGTATTCATAGGTTGTCATAGTAGTTGTAAGGCTGGTTTTTGGTATTGAACCATAGTTGGTCCAAGGGTTAGTAGACTTTTCAACTTGTGCACTTATAGTGCGACTACCTGTAGCTTTTGCATCAAATCTGAAGATGTAGCTTTTACCTTGTTTTAGGTTAAATCCTTGTTGTTCAAACTGAATGTTCCAGTCAGCAGATCCACCATTTGAGATATCAAAGTAGGTTCGACCATTATTGATTGACCATGTTGCATATCCACCATAGAGTGAGAATTTCCAATCATTCTTGCCGTTACTGAAGTCACCATTTTTAACCATTGAAGGAAGATTGGTAACGGTTACCGTGTTAGTTCCTACAACACCGTCGGCAGTAACTGTGATATTCCATGTTCCAGCTGCTGTAGCAGTAAAGGTATTGCCACTGACAGTACCGCCGCCATTTACTGCGTACGTTACTGATGCAGGAGTGATAGCGTTACCAAATTGATCCACAGCAGAGTAGGTCAGTGCAATTGATTGCCCTTGTTCGACCTCTTTGTGATCAACGGTTACAATATCTACACGAGGTAGTTCAATGACCGTTATATTAGTGGTAGCAGTAACTGCACCATCAGTTGCTCTTACCACATAGACTGAAGCAATAGCAGAAGTAAACAAACCATTTGTTGTAATTGATGCATCAGTAGAAGTTTCCCAAGTAGGAACTACTGGGTAGCCATTACCATATTGGTCTATACCAGTCACAGAAAACTGCTGAGTTTCATTTGCATTGATAAAACTATTTTGTGGAGTAATAGTTATTTCAAAGAGGGTAGGTGCCGCGAGTACTTCAATAGTTGCAAGTCCACTCACAGAGCCATCAGCTGCAGTGACAGTGAAGATACCCGCTTGGCTTGGAATAAAGAGCCCACCGTTAACCACTGCCCCACTGTTAGTTGACCATGTTGCAGCAACCGGAAAAGTATTTCCATACTGGTCTTCACCAGCAGCACTGAATTGTAGCGATTCACCGACCTTGATTATTTGGTTATTAGGTGTAACATCAATGGAATGTAATGCGGGTGCTGCAGTTACTTCAATAGTTGCAAACCCACTGACAGAACCATCAGCTGCAGTTACAGTGTAGATACCCGCTTGGCTTGGAATAAAGAGTCCGCCGTTAACTACCGCTCCGCTATTTGTTGACCATGCAGCTGTAATCGGAAAAGTATTTCCATATTGATCTTCACCAGCAGCACTGAATTGTAGTGACTCACCAACCATAATTATTTGGTTATTAGGTGTAACATCAATGGAATGTAATGCAGGAGCCGCAAGAACTTCAATACTTGCAAAATTACTTACAGAACCATCAGTTGCGGTGACTACGTAAATACCCGCTTGACTTGGTATAAAAAGTCCAGTATTAACCACTGCGCCACTTGTTGTAGACCATGTCGCTGCAACTGGGAAAGTATTTCCATATTGATCTTCACCAGTAGCACTGAATTGTAGCGACTCACCAACCATAATTATTTGGTTATTAGGTGTAACATCAATAGAATGTAATGCAGGAGCCGCAAGAACTTCAATACTTGCAAAATTACTTACAGAACCATCAGTTGCGGTGACTACGTAAATACCCGCTTGGCTTGGAATAAAGAGTCCACCATTAACTGCCGCTCCACTCGCTGTAGACCAGATAGGGTTTGTAGCAATTGGGTCACCATACTGATCTTCACCCGTAGCACTAAACTGTAGTGATTCTCCAACCATAATTATCTGGTTGTTAGGAGTAACCATTATAGTGTTAAGAGCTGGTGCAGCGAGTACTGTAATAGAAGTAGACCCTGTAATTGCACCATCAATTGCTTCAACGATATAGGTACCACCGATATTTGAGGTAAAGAGACCATTATTAATAGTAGCTCCTGTACCGGTGCTCCATGTTGGATTCACTGGGAAGGCATCACCAAACTGATCGATACCTCTCACTGAAAACTGTTGAGTTTCTCCAGCCATGATTGTTGGGTTACTAGGGGTAACTGCTATTTCTGCGAGGCGAGGAGCTTCAGTAACCGTAATAAAGGTTGTTGCCTCTACAAGATTTGCACCCGTACCTTGAGTAGCTGTTACCGTATAAATACCGGCATCAGTTGCAGATAATGTACCATTAACGATAGTCGCAGAACCATTAACACTCCAAGTAGGGGTAACATCATAGTTATCACCATATTGGTCAAGTCCAGTAGCGAGGTATAGTTGGGTTTGACCCGCAACAATTGATACGTTTTTAGGAGTAAGGTCCATAGCAACGAGGTAAGGAGGATCACTGATGTGGTCTACGCCGTATACTTCAAAGTTAAAGAGTGAATAACCCCATTGAGTGGTACGTTTTGTGCCACGCATGCGTACATAGCGGACATCTTGTTCATTAATTGAAAAATTATCATTGCCACCATTACCATTTGTTACAGTATATGCAACTCTCCAGGTGCTTTTATCTGCTGATACCAGTATTTGATATTGAGCGGCAGCTGCTGTTTCCCATTTCAGTCTGACACTACTCAGGTCAAACTGGCCATTCAGGTCAATTTCGAGCCATTGTGGATCTGAAAATGATGAAGACCATCGTGATGTGCTGTTACCGTCATTGGCATAACGAGCAGGGTATCCTGATTCTGTTGATGAAGCTGTTGCACTTTTATTAAGGGCAACATCAACAGGGACAGCATTCACTCTCACTGTAGCTTGTGCGGTAACAGAACCTGAAGTAACCATTACTTTGGTATTTTGAGACGCTGCAGTGGCTACAAACCTACCAGAGGTGTTGATTGTTCCACCCGAGCCGATGATACTCCAAGTAAAAGGAGCGGCGATAACATCACCAAATTGGTCGTAACCAATTGCAGTATATAGCTGTTGATCACCAATGTCAAGAGTAACGACTACTGGTGTGAGTGTGATAGATGTGAGGATCGGGTTGTCGTAAATTACCACATTTGCAGTGGTAACTACTGAAGCTGATGAGACAGAAATGATTGTACCACTAGAAGCACTGATTGCAGAAAATAATCCGTTAATATCAATAGTTCCGGCTGTACCAACAACACCCCATCTGAATGTAGTAGCAATCGGATCACCAAACTGGTCAGTCGCTGTTGCGTTGAACTGGAGATCTTGGCCAATAGAAAGTGTTGCAGTAGTAGGGGTAAGAGTAATAGTTGTAACTACTGGTTCTTCAGATACGGTTGCTGTTGCTATTGCTACAACGCCACTTGAACTTGCAGTGATAGTTGCAACGCCTTCTTCTGAGCCGGTAAAGAAGCCATTGTTATCAATAGTTCCTTTAGATGCGGCCCAAGTATAGGTTGCTGGAATTGGATTACCAAATTGGTCAAATCCTTCAACAGTAAACTGTACATCATCTCCAAATGCTAGTGTAACAGTACTTGGAGTGATAACCGCAATGGTTAATACTGGCTGTGCTGAAACTGTTACAGAAGCAGTACCAGTAATAGTACCCGAAGTCGCTGTGATAGTAGCACTTCCTTCAACAGAACCACTGTATAGCCCTGCTGGTGTTATGGTACCAATATCTGCACTCCATGTATAAGTCGCTGGAATTAAATTACCGAATTGATCAAATCCTTCAACAGTAAATTGCTGCGTGCCTCCAAAAGCCATAGTGACAACATCTGGAGTAACAACAATAGTCGAAAGGGTCGGTTGTGCTGATACAATAACAGTAACAGTCGCAGTAACAGCGCCTGCAGTTGCAGAGATTGTTGCAGAACCTTCTGCAGAACCAGAATAGAGGCCACTAGTAGATATTGAACCGATGTCTGCACTCCATGTAAAGTTTTCTGGAATGGTGTTACCGAACTGATCATACCCTTGAACCATAAATTGCACTGTGCCACCGAATGGGATAGTAGTGTTACCCGGTGTGATTACAGCAGATGTGATTACGGGTTGTGCTGCAACGGTTGCAGTTACTGATGTGGTTACAGAACCAGAGGTAGCAGTAATAGTTGCAATACCGCCTTGTGAACCAGTAAAAAGTCCCACAGGTGAAATTGACCCAATAGAAGTACTCCAGGTATAAGCGGCAGGAATTGAATTACCAAATTGGTCAAACCCTTCTACTGCAAATTGGATAGTTCCACCATAGGGAATCGCTGAATTGTCAGGGGTGACCACAGCAGAAGTAAGAACAGGCTGCTCAGCCACGGTTGCAGTTACTGATGCGGTTACTGCACCAGAAGTAGCAGTAATTGTTGCAATACCTTCTTGAGTACCTACAAAGAGGCCAGTAGCAGTAATAGTACCAATAGAAGTACTCCACGTAAACGAAGCGTTTATAGGGTTACCATATTGATCGAAGCCTTCAACAAAGAACTGCTCTGAAGCGCCAAAGGGGAGACTCACACCATTAGGAGAAACCACTGCTGTAGTAAGTACCGGTGCATCAGCAACAGTGATTGTTGCGGTTGCTGAGACTGGACTATTGGGAGCAGAAGCGGTAATGGTTGCAATTCCTGCAGTGGAACCATAATAGTAACCATCAAGGCCGATAGTACCAATTGTAGCACTCCAAGTAAAGGCTGCATTTATCGGGTTACCAAATTGATCGAATCCTTGAACGTGTAGTTGCTGAGTCCCTTCAAAATCAATTGAAGCAACCGTTGGGGTTACTAATGCACTTGAGAGTATGGGTAACTCTATAACCGTAACATCGGCATCGGTAGTTATTGTACCCGAAGTTGCAGTAACGATACCAGTACCTGGTATAGAACTGGTATAGGTTCCTGATGCATCGATAGTACCTAAGGTCGTTGACCAATCAATGACCGCTATAATAGACTCACCATATTGGTCAAATGCTTCAGCATTAAATTGTTCAGTTTGATACTGATCAATGGTAGTAGCAGTAGGGTTTACTACAATAGAAGTGATTTGTGGAGCTGCTAAGACGGTTACAGTGACTGACTCAGAAATACCTTCTGCAGAAGCAGTGACTGTTGTAGGCCCTTCGGTTGATGGGGTATAGAGACCGGTTGTAGAAATTGAACCACTCGCTGCATTCCAATCGATGATCGCGAGGTACGGATCATTAAATTGGTCAAATGCTGTAGCAGTAAACTGTTGTGTCTCGCCAATTTTAACATCACTTGTTGCTGGAGTTACTTGAATAGAGGTCAAGACTGGTGGGTCATTGACATAGGGTGTTCCCATAACTTCAAATGTGTGTATTGAAAATCCCCATTCTGTAGTACGCGTTACGCCATACATGCGAATGTAGCCCACTTTTTCTCTGTTCAAGGTGTGGTTATCTGTTCCACCATTTCCATAAGCAGTTGAATAGGCTGTTGTCCAGTTACTGCCATTTTCAGATACTTCTATGCGGTAAGAGCGAGCAGCAGCTGTTTCCCACTTGATTTTTGAAGTAGTGATATTAAAGAGGCCTTGAAGGTTAATTTGTAGGTATTGGTTGTTTTGGAAGGCTGAAGACCATCGTGAAATGTCATTTCCATCATTGGCTTCTGAAGCAGAGTGACCCGATTCATTCGTTGAAGCAGAAGCTGGTTTGTGTAATGCGACATCACTTGGAAGTGCGACAGTCGTTACCGAAACATATCCTGTTACTGAACCAGAGCTTGCAACGATACGTGATGCATTTGATGCTGCCGTTGCAGTAAAACGTCCTGATTGATTAATTGTTCCTGCACTGCCCAGTACACTCCATGTAAGTGATGGAATAGCGATGCTATTACCATATTGGTCAGTACCTGTTGCAGCATATTGTTGATTGCCACCGACGGTAACTGTTCGATTGTCTGGGGTAACGGTAATAGAAGCAAGTGTTGGTGCTGCTGTTACCGTAATTGATGTTGATTCAGATACGCCGTTTGAGGTTGCAGTAACTGTAAATGCGCCATCTACTGATGCCGTGTAAAGCCCTGAAGATGCAATAGATCCACCATCAGTACTCCAAACTGGAGTAAAGGCAATGAGATTACCAAATTGGTCATATCCAACAGCACTATATTGAAGAGTTGTTCCTTCACCAATAGTTTGATTAATAGGAGCAAGCTCAATTCTAACGAGCATTGGAGCATCGGTAACGGTAATGCCTGTAGAGGCGGTAATACCACTGAGATTCGCTGTAACAATGTAGGCGCCAGCTAAGCTGCCAGTATAGAGACCTGTTGTAGAAATGGTTCCACCATTAGTAGTCCAAGTAGGGCTGATAGCACCCATTGCTGTACCGTACTGATCAAAGCCAACAGCGCTATATTGAAGAGTGGTACCTTCCATAATGATATCATTTAGTGGAGATACTACAATTCTATCAAGTCTTGGTGCGTCGTTAATAGTAATTGATGTGGAAGTAATAACACCGTTTTCAGTACCGGTAACAGTGAATGCTCCTGGAGCTGAACCAGTATAGAGTCCTGCGGCATTGATAGATCCACCATCAGTAGTCCATGTAGGATTAACTGCTATTGGGTTTCCGTATTGATCAATTCCTGTTGCACTGTATTGAAGGGTTGCACCTTCCATGATTGTTTCATTGAGAGGAGTAATAGTAAGGATACTCACCGCAGGTGCATCATTAATGGTGATAGGTGTTGAAGCCGTAACACCATTTTCAGTAGCGGTAACGGTGAATACTCCTGGAGTAGATCCTGTATAGAGTCCTGTGGCATCAATAGAACCACCAGTTGAAGTCCATGTAGGATTAAGCGCTATAGGATTTCCGTATTGATCAATTCCTATTACACTGTATTGAAGAGTAGCACCCTCCATGATTGTTTCATCAAGTGGGGAAATATTAATAACGTCCACTCGTGGTGCATCATTAATGGTGATTGATGTAGTCGCAATCACACCACTTTCAGTAGCAGTAACGGTGAATACCCCTGGAGTCGAACCTGTGTAAAGGGCTGCAGCATCAATTGATCCACCAGTAGTTGTCCAAGTAGGATTGACTGCAATAGCGTCGCCATATTGATCAATTCCTGTTGCGCTGTATAGGAGCGTTGCACCTTCCATGATAGTTTCATTAAGTGGTGTAATGTTGATGATATCTAGTCGTGGTGCATCATTAATAGTGATTGGTACTGATGCTGTAATACCATTTTCAGTAGCAGTAACGGTGAAAGCGCCCGGAACTGAACCAGTGTAAAGAGCTGCAGCGTCAATAGAACCCCCAGTAGTTGTCCATGTAGGGTTGACTGCAATAGCGTCGCCATATTGGTCAATTCCTGTTGCGCTGTATTGAAGTGTTGCCCCCTCCATAATTGTTGCATTGAGAGGGGCAATGATGATAATGGCAATTTCTGGAGCTGCATTTACCGTAACTGATGCGGTAGCAATAATACTATTTACTGTTGCAGTAATAGTGAAAGCCCCTGGAGTAGAACCGCTGTAGAGAGCTGCTGCATCGATCGATCCACCATCAGCACTCCATAGAGGTGCAATGGGTAAGGTATTACCAAATTGATCGTATCCTATAGCACTATATTGTACTGTTTCTCCTTCCATAATTATTTGATTAGAAGGGGAGACTACTATGTGATCTAGGGCCGGTGATTCAGCGACAAATAATTCAGCTGTTTGTGTAACAGAACCACTACGTGCAGTTACTACATAGTAGCCACGTGTTGAAGGAGTTACCAGTCCATTTTGAGTAATCGTTGCTGAACCGCTCACTGACCATGTAATAGGTGCAGCAAATGGATCTCTGTTTTGATCAAGACCTTCGGCAGTAAATTGAGCCGTTTCGTTTGCACGTATTGTAGATATTGTTGGAGTAACATCAATGTACGTGAGCATAGGTGTTGAGCTGTTGTTTCCGGTTCCCCAAATTTTAAATGCCCAAAGTGAATAGCCATATTCGGTATTTCTTGTAATACCCTGCATTTTAACTTGAGTTACATTACTGAGATTAACATTATGAGAATCCCAGCCACCATCACCATTGAATTCTTCTTTTGCAATATGCCATGTACTGTTATCCCCAGCATATTTTACTTGAATTTGGTAGTGTTTCCCTGAGGCCGCTTCCCAATTGAATTGAACCTGGTTAATATCATATGAGCCTAATAGATCGATTGTTATTGACTGATTATTTGTGAAATCAGAAGACCAGCGTGTATTACCATTTAAATCATTAACAAAATTTGAATAGTGTTGGCCTTCTTCTGAGCTGGCACTGACCCGTTTACCTGGTGCTATATCTGCATAGGGAGAAACCCCCGCTATAAACGATGCCGTTTGCTCTTGACCATTGAGAGCATTTGTTTGAAAACGAATACCTCCGGTTACATAATCATTGTTTCCAGTATGAGCAATGTCGAAACAGAGTTTTGTATGCGCCGGTATTATTGTAAGCCTTGGTATGATTGACTGTTGGTTTGCATCTATTTCAAATGGTGCATCAATACCGATACCAAAAATTTCAGTTTGATACCCACCAGTATTTTCAATTGCAACTTCTCTTGTAATTGAACGATTACTGTGTACAAGAATCATCTCATTGTTGTCAGTGTCATATGCTGCAATATCAATATCAGCATCTCTGTTAAAATCTAAGGCAACCATATGAGCCATTGTTCCGGTATAGATAGGAACTGGTGCTAAATATGTTGATCCCGATTTGTAGAGAATCGAGAGGGTTGGCCCTGTTACTAGATCGTTAACCACAGATAATAAGTCAGTTTCACCATCATTATTCAGGTCAGAAATAATAACTTGACCAGATAATCCGGCGTGAGGCACTGTAAAAGGGGTAAAGCTTCCTGCAAGACTGGTATATCCTTTGATATGGTCAAATTCGCCCACAAGAACAACATCAGGAAGATTGTCACCATTGATATGGCCAACTGAGATTGTTGGTGCGGTGCCAGAAAATGATTCGTAAACGGTATAATCATAACTTGCACTTATATTATTAAGATACCCTGTATTGAGATATGAAACAAATTCAAAGAGGCTTGTATTGGTATTATAGATTATTCCTGCAAAATCCATTTGGCCATCGTTGTTAATATCAAGATGTTTAATTGTGTGGATTGTTGAATGCATTAATGAAATGAGAAGATTTAGGGAAAATATTTCGTTACCACTATTAGTGAGTAACACAATAGAGTTACTGGTAATGTCCGTGAGGATAATATCCATAGCACCATCGGAATCAAAATCGAGGATGCTTATTTCTTTAGCGAACAATCCTTGTACAATGCTGTGCCGAGTAAATGATTGGGAACCATTATTTTCGAACCAAAGTAATTCTGACGTTGACCCTGCAATACTTACTGATGCAACTAAGTCCATATCACCATCGCCATCAAGGTCACCCATTTCAAGAGCGTCGTATTGTTCTTGTGCTATAGTTCCCTGAGCGATAATTTGATGATTAAATGGTGTGTTACACACATCTGCATTATTGAGCCATACGAGATTTGACGTTACCGGTGAGGCATTGACCATTGAACCGAGAACATAATCAGGATCGCCATCATTATCGAGGTCACCTACAGTATAAGAACCACTGTGACTGAGGGCACCAACCGATGGCTCAGGAGTAAATGTTTCATTTACTGGACCACTGATATCACCAAAGTCAATAACTGAAGGAGTTACATACGCAAAATTGTCGGCTTCAATAACAATTGTTGTAGGAAGTGGTAAGGGTGATGTACCGACACCATTATGTAGAAACTCTATATCAGAGCTATAAGTACCTCCATTGAGTGTTCCTGCATCAAGAGTGATGTTGATGGTCGTTGATGCGCCAGGGGCAACAGTATACAGAGATGTTGGAACAATGATCCATGCTTCGCTTGCTATAAGCGTAAATTCAAGAGGTTGTTGTCCTGTATTGGTAACGATAAAGGGTACTACACGAGCTTCACCTTCAATGAGGTTTTCTGTTATATCTGGATTAGAGAAGGTAAGAATGGGGCCATTGTCAGCGTTGGTCTGTACGTCTATTGTAAGAGTACTTGGAGTTGCTTGACTCTCAATAATGAGTTGTCCCACTTGAATGCCTGCTGCAATAGGGCTAAATGTAGCGGGGAGAGTAAGGCTTCCAAAGGCTGGTACGGTGAGAGGAGCACTTAAGTTAGGCATTACTTCACCAAGTGTTGAAGTAATGCTATGGATTGAAACATCACTATTACAGGTATTGTGTAATTCAATAGATTCAGTAGCAGTATTACCAATCCACGTTAATGGGAAGGTAAGAGTACTGGGGACGGTAGTTAATGTACCGCATGTGCCAATATTTAAGGTAACCGGTAACGTAACAACTGGGGATGCGGGGTCGCTGGTTTCGACTTCGATCTCAACTTCCCATATTCCAGCTTCAAGTGTTGATGGGTCTACAGAAACAGTGAATTCAACTGATCCGCCAGGAATAATAGTACCGTTGCCATTGTCAGTAACAGTAAACCACGTTGGAGTAGCTTTACTTACTGCATTCAATGCATTGAGGCGTCCACCGGTAACAGATTTTCCAAAGAAGTGTCCAACAGGGTCTGTATTGTCGAGAATGAGGTTTTTCATTTGCACTGCAGTGATAGATGGGTTTAATGAATAAATAAGTGCAGCAACACCTGAAACAAATGGCGCAGCAACAGAAGTACCATGTGCATTTTGGTAGGCATCGTTACGTGAAGTTGTATAAATACTCTCACCAGGAGCCATTAGGTCTACGCTGATAGCACCATAATTGGAGTGGTTAGCAATCCAGTCGAGGTGTGTTGATGAACCAACAGAAATAATGTTATCGGAAGTGTATGCGGCAGGGTATACTGGATTATCATCTGAGTTTTGACCAGAGTTACCAGCTGCACAGATAAAAAGTGCATCACTACCATCAATTGCGTCTTTCAGCATTTGACTGTAAGAAGTACCACCCCAACTATTGTTTATAATAGGGATATTGTTATTGATAGCATAATAGATTGCTTGAAGTGCGCCTATTG
The DNA here is from genome assembly GCA_051532055.1 of Fibrobacterales bacterium. Lineage (GTDB taxonomy): Bacteria > Fibrobacterota > Fibrobacteria > Fibrobacterales > JAOPTW01 > JAOPTW01. Next base: position 84,524 of record JAOPTX010000049.1, read on the forward strand.
AATTACCGTTTCCTGTAGCATCAAGAAATTTAAGAGAGACGAGCTGTGTATTCCAGGCAATACCAGTAATACCGTCATTGTTGTCTCCTTTTGCGGCTATGATGCCGGCAACATTAGAGCCATGGTTGTAGTCATCACGGGCATCGTTTGTATCATCGATAAAGTTCCAGCCATGAACATCGTCAATATAGCCGTTTAGGTCATCATCAATACCATTGTTTGGTATTTCATTTGGGTTTGTCCAAAGATTATCAGCAAGCTCAGGGTGGTCATAATCAATACCACTATCAATAATTGCGACTACAGTAGTACGCTCACCAGTTGTGTAGTCCCATGCTTCGGGCATATCGATATCAGAATCAGCAATACCACCCGTTTGTCCGGTGTTATTGAGTCCCCATTGATTACTAAAATCAGTATCATTTGGTATACCTTGTGCAGAGATGATCCAGTTCGGTTCTGCATAGAGTATTTCTGGGTCGTTATTAAGAGATGCAACGGCTTCTGTAACCGCTTCTATAGTCTCTTCGGAGAGGGTAAGTACTAATATTTTTTGCTGGGTAGAGGAGAGGAGGGATATGACTTCATTTTTTACTTGGGGAGGCACAATTGTTTTTATGTGATCAATAGACAGTCCATCAAAAGCGACGGGGTAGGTCGATAGTGCTGAGAATGACGAGACTCCAAGGGGTTCCTGTATTGCGACAATTACTTCACCAGGAACAAAATTTGTTGAGTTCTGTGCTTGGTGTGTAAGCATTGCTTGTGGTACAGGAGTAGATTGGGCAAAGTTTGTTATAGTAGATGTTACCACAGGTCTATTAACTATAGAGGTACTGCGTACCGAATAGGAAATAGGTACTGCGCTTCCATTGGTGAGGACCGAAGTTTGTACTTCAGTTTGGTCACTAGGAATAAGCGAAAATTGTAAATCAGCCGGTGAAAAAGTGGCTGCCGCTAACGAGTTAATTGTTAGGAACAAAGGAATTGATAAGACCTGAGCCCAAAGTTTAGGTGTTTTTATCATAAATTGTATCTCCAATACATAGTGTTTTACAATACGAGAGAAACAAAAGGCTATCACCCAGAATGTTCAAAAGATAGTTTTGCCCTCTCGCTGTAGTTACCCCAGTAATAAACTCTTAATTTCTTCCCCAAGAAAAGTAAGAGAATTTTACAGCTTCTAAACAGTAGTAAAAAGTTCTGCTTAATTCTTTTTAAGCAAAGAAGTTTTTACCAATTGCACTAAATTGTTTCTTTTAATTTTACATAGAATCAATTAAGTACCATCCTAAAATAGCTAAAACTTTTAAAAATGATAGTGATGTAATAAAGATTTACATAAAACTTGTAGGTCATTATAGCTTTATAGATAAGGGATTGAGATGGGGTGAGGTGTGAATTCTGTTTATCTTGTTACAAATTAACGAGTTATGACTGGATGTTTTAAGTATGGCTTTTTAAGTGATAAGGTTTCACTGTTACTAAATATTTACAATGACGCTGCTCACTAAATATCTTAATGTAATGCGTTTGTTTACTTTGCGTTCTACTAAAAAGTGTTTCGAGTTTAAGCACACTATTTCATGAGTTATGAAATTAACGGTGGTAAGTATTTGCAATAAATCGGTGAAGCTACGTGAGTTGACTTATGATATACTGTTTCACTTCTTCAATTTCGTGAGGATGAATGCTGTGTTCCATTGGGAATTCAGTAAGAGTTACGGAATATCCACCTTTTGTAATAGCATCAATTGACTCTTTAGCAAGCCGAAGAGGGACAATAGGGTCTTGGCTTCCGTGTCCCCAATATATAGGCACATTCTTATTTATTGCTGATGTCGAGAGGTTGAGTACTGAGGAAACGCCAAGATATGTAGACATTGCAATGATACCACCCAGTTTAACAGGGTATTTTAGAGCGGTATGGAGTGCTACAGCCCCACCTTGAGAAAACCCGGCAAGGATAATGCGGTCTGCTGAAATACCACTTTCTATTTCATCTTGAATAATGTCTGAAATTTGTTGACTTGATTCTTCAATTCCTGCTTCATCTATTTTTCTACCAAGATTTGCTTCTAATATGTCGTACCATGCCGGCATAACCATACCGCCATTTATAGTAACGGGCAGTTGCGGTGCGTGGGGGAATATGAATTTAATGCCAAGTGCTGGGTCTACGTTCATCTCTTCTGCAATAGGTTCATGCCCAAAGCCGCTATCACCAAGGCCGTGAAGCCAAATAATGGTTGCTGTGTGTGTTGGAGATGTTTTTTTTTCAATACATTGAAGAGGGGTTGGCATAGTGCTACTCGGTTGATCAGGTATAGATGGTTATTAAAGTTAGTAATTCTAGTGGGTAACACTAGGCTATTCAAATCCTTTTTCAAGTCAGGAATTCGTCTGTTGAGTGTAGTGGTTTGTAATAATCAACACAATTTGCGGCTGAGCTCTCGTATGTGTTGTGTTCTGCCCCAAAATACTTATGTTATGCTCAGATCAAGAAGGGCGCACATGATTATCAGAAAAATTCTTTATATACCACTCATCGTTAGTTTGTTTCACTGTACTGAACCTATGGGTGAGATAGGGGCCCAGAATGAGAGTTCTCAAGTTGAGGGGTCGAGTGAGGGTGATGACGCACTCTGTTCTGAAGGAAGCCTCGGTGGAATGAGTCATTCAAGTAGTTTTATGAGTAGCTCAAGTGAAAGGACTTCTTCTTCTTCTTCTTCTTCTTCTTCTCTGGGTGAATCATCACAAATGAGTTCGAATCACGATACTGTGAGTTCGAGTGAAGTGATGGTGAGTTCTTCATCGGGTGGAGGTGAGAGTAGTGTTATGAGCTCTTCTATGAGTGTCTCTTCTTCAGTGGTTGCAGTATCGTCCTCAACGGTTTCGAGTAGTTCTATCGCGAGTTCATCATCTGAGGCTGAGACGGTTGGACCGTTACGTGTGTTGTTGTTTCATAAAACAGAGGGCTGGGAGCATGGTTCTATTGGTACTGGTGTATCAATGGTACATACTTTAGCGTCTACATATGATTTTGTGGTTCATGATACTAAGGATGCGTCGGTGTTTAACGATACTTTTCTTGATACTATTGATGTAGTGTATTTTTTAAATACTACGAAGGATGTGCTGAATGGAAATCAGGAAGATGCGCTGAAACGGTTTATTGAATCAGACAAAGGCTTTGTGGGTAATCATGCGGCGACTGATACGGAGTATGATTGGGATTATTATACTGAACTTGTTGGGACACGGTTTAAGAGTCATCCTGATAATATGCAGGAAACAAATTTGATTCCTTTGGGAGAAGCACATCCCGCTACTGATCATATTGCTGATACGATTTGGATACGAGAAGAGTGTTATAATTTCCAAGGAGTGCCCAATAGTGACTTTACGTTGCTTTTAGAATATGATGAGTCTAAATACGATGCGGGTAATGATGCAATGGGGTTTCATCCTATGACGTGGTATCGTGAGCTTAATCCGGGGCGGAGCTTTTATACGGCTCTTGGACATGCGGATGCAATGTATGGGAATGATTTTTTTAAACGGATGATGCTGAATGCGTTGTTTTGGGCTGGGGGGCGTGATGTTCCTGTTTGGGAAGGGTGAATTTTAGGTTGAGTAACCCTAAGGCTCCTCAAGCACAGGTAAATATACATGAAAGGTAGTACCTTCATTAACTTTCGAATCTACCTCAATAGTACCATTATGACGAATCACAATTGAATAACACATTGCGAGACCAAGGCCATGGCCACAAGACTTGGTGGTAAAAAAAGGATCAAAAATTTTGGCAAGCGTATCAGGGGGGATGCCAATACCGTGGTCGCTCATAGAAAGCTTAATATACTTCCCTGGCATTAGCACTACGTGTTCATTTTCTTGAATAATCGTGTTGGCTGCGGTAACGACAACCTCACCGCCATCGGGCATGGCTTGTGTCGCATTAATGATGAGGTTATCAATGACTTGGCCTATTTGATTTTGGTCAAAGCTGCACATCCATAGGTCTTCAGGCACATAATAATGACATGATATATTAGAACCACTCAGATTAAATGCTATGGTTTCTTGAATGAACGGGAATAAAGAGTTTGATTTTTTAATGGGGCCACCGCCTTTTGAGAAGGTGATGAGTTGCTGGGTAAGAGCTTTTGTTCGTTCTATAGGGTTTAATGCTTTCGTAAGATAGCTACCAACTTTGTCGTCTTTATTGTGGGAGAGGGCAAGTTGTAGAAATCCAAAAATACCCGAAAGGAGGTTGTTGAAATCATGGGCAATACCTCCTGCAAGAATACCTAATGATTGTAATTTAAGAGCATTTTGAAGCGCTTCCTCAGTCTTTTTGTGTTGGGTAATATCACTCAGTGTGATGTTACATCGTTGAAGGGCGTTAGATTCCTCTTCTACTGTGGCATCAATACGAACCCATATACACATTCCATCTTTTGTAACTAATCTGAGTTCTTGAAAATTGAGTGTATTGTTACTCGTGAGTTTCTGTTTATTAAGATAATAGGTATCTTGGTCTTCTGAGTAAATAAATTGTGTAATGGCTTTGTTGAGCAGTTCTTGTCTGGTTATTCCGATCATAGTAGCGAAGGTAAGGTTCGCCTCGGTAATAAGACCCTCTGCATTAATAGTGATATATCCTACGGGGGCGAGGTCATAGAGTTCAAAATAGCGTTCCCGTGACCGAGCTATCTCGGTATGGGCACTACGGAGCTCTTCATTTTGCATTT